>CAMWJF010000017.1 GCA_947174505.1 uncultured Lachnospiraceae bacterium | reverse complement strand
TATCTTATCAGAAAAAAGGATTGTTTACAATTTATTTACTCATGCGTTTGTCGTGCGCGATGTGGACAGCTTTTACACGCAGGGCGCCGCCCGTACAGTCCTCCTTCCCGACATTCAGGCCGTCTCTTCCGGCACCCGGATTTCAAGCGCCCGGTGCCAGCTTTCAATGTCCACCGCGCGGTGTTCTCCGCCGAACTCCCCGTCCAGCGTCCATGCCACAGGATCTTCCGATTCCACCTTCAGCTTTGCGGTCGTAAAAGTATGAATATGCTCCGATTTGACGCGCTTATCCACCAGCGCGCGGATGATGTTGTTGATATCCAGCGGATTCGTAGGCTTGCGGATGAGCGTCACCTCGAAGAGCCCGTCGTCAAGCGCCACATTCTGCCCCGTAATGCCGCGGAATCCCCCCACAGAATGGGAATTGGTAACCATGCCGTAAAGAAACTCGCCTTCGATCACTTCACCGTTGCATGTGATTTTCAGGGGATAGGACCGCACGGAGGGCAGCCGTCTGACCCCCTCTATCAGATACGCCGCATGTCCCAGTACATTCTTTGTGTCCTGTGGCGTACCATAGGATACATCCGTGAAAATACCGAACGCCGCCACATAGATAAATATATTGTAGTTGAATTTTCCCACGTCGCATGCAAAAGTCCTGCCGTTTACCACCACGTCCGCGGCCTGCAGCATGTTCTTGGGAATCTTCAGGCTGTTGGCAAAATCATTGGTGCTTCCCGCCGGAACATAGCCGACAGGAAGCCTCTCCTCCGATTTCATCATGCCCGTCACCACTTCGTCGAGGGTGCCGTCCCCGCCGCTGCAAACCACCATATCGTAACCGGAGCGCCTTTCCTGCACAGCCTTGACTGCGTCACCCGACGCCTGGGTCGGATATGCTGTCACTTCATAGCCTGCCTTTACAAACGTATCAATGATGTCTAAAAGGTTACTTCTGATCTGTGCCTTACCCGCTCTGGGATTATAGACAAAAAGCATCTGTTTAGCCATAGGTTCCCTCCATGTTTTTCGCTGCCGCATACTCCCTGAATACTTCACGCTGTCATATTTTTCCATACAATACAGAAAGCTGCCCAGAATCTCATCCGCACATCGCGTCACAGGATTCTGAACAGCCCACACATTATGCCTTATCAAATGTCAACCCTGTCACACCCGCTCTTATCTGGTGGTCAGGAATTTCTCGATCTCCGCAACAGCCGTCTCCTCGTCAGCTCCGTCCGCGGTTACCGTAACCTCTGCACCGCTCTCGAGTCCCATGCTCATCATACCCATGATACTCTTTGCGTTCACCTTCTTGTTGTCGGAACCAAGATAGACGGTGCTCTCAAACTGACTGGCCACTTGAACAAGCATGGCCACCGGCCTTGCCTCAAGACCCGTCTCCAGTTTGATCTGGATTGACTTCTGAATCATAATATTCTCCTCCCTTTTTCTTTTCGAAGCGTACTGCCTCTTATTATGATCTGATTTTGTCAGCAATTTCACTCAGCCTGCGTAACCTGTGATTCACCCCTGATTTCCCCACAACCGGTTCCAGATACCCGCCCAGCTCCTTTAACGCAGCGTCGGGATATTCCAGCCGGACTTCCGCCATCTGCCGCAGATTATCCGGTAAATTTTCAAACCCATACCTGTCCCTGATCAGAAGGATATCCTCAATCTGCCTGCCCGCAGCCGTCACCGTCTTGGAAATGTTGGCCGTCTCGCAGTTTACCCTTCTGTTAATCGAATTGCGCATCTCTTTCAGGATTCTCATATTCTCCAGTTCCATCAGAGATACATGCGCTCCCATTACATTTAAGAGGTCCACAATGCCTGCGCCCTCTTTCAGATAGACCACCTGATATTTCTTCCGTCCTATGATTCTGGCCTCAATCTGAAATTCCAAAAGTACCTCCTGGAGCTGCGCCGCCTGCATCTTCTCATCACAGACAAACTCCAGATGGTAGCTTTTTCCCGGATCACTCATAGAACCCACGCTCAAAAAAGCGCCGCGCAGCCAGGCTCTCGCGCAACAGGAATTTTTAATCAGAAGGGTATTGACTGTTTTGGTTAATGCTATCCTTCCATTCTCTTCCCTCGCAAGATATAGTGCCTCTGTCACCCTGCGTTCCGTCTCATCATCAGGGATCAGCCGCCTTCTGCCCCGCATAACAGTTTCTATATTAAATGTTTTTTTTAGTAATGTAAAGCATTTTCTCGCAACTGCCTCATTTTCCGTGTCCAGACAAAGGTGCTGTCCGCTGTCGCAGACGCCGCCGTTATACAGCAGAAGCGCTGCCAGCTCCGCAAGCTGGCAATGTCTGGCCGGGCTTACATGGGCTGCAAGTTCCTCTTTTACCGTTCCCGAAAAAGACATCGTTCTTCCCCAATTATTTATTTACATCCCGATGATACAGCTTCACGCCGTAGGTGCCGTGATCCTTAAGTCCTGTATAAAGCGCATTGGCAAGCGTCACGCTTCTGTGCTTGCCCCCGGTACAGCCGATTCCGATTACAAGCTGGTGCTTACCCTCTTTCACATAATTGGGAATCAGAAAATCCAGCATGTCCGTCAGCTTTTGCAGAAAAGCGCCGGCCTCCGCAAAGGACATCACATAGTCCTGCACCTCTTTGTCATTGCCCGTCTTATATTTCAACTCATCAATATAGAAGGGATTCGGAAGAAAGCGCACGTCAAAGACCAGATCGGCATCCGCCGGAATCCCCTTCTTAAAGCCGAAGGACAGGATTGTGACTATCAGTGAATTATATTCCTTATTTCTAACAAAAATATTATCAATCTCTTCTTTCAGCTCTCTCGTCAGAAGATGGGAGGTGTCGATGATATAATCCGCCTTCTCCCGGATCTCTTTCAGGATTTCCCGCTCCCTGTGGATGCCTTCCTCCACCCGGCCCTCGGGGGAAAGCGGGTGCAGTCTCCTTGTCTCCTTATAGCGTTTCAAAAGAACATCGTCGCCCGCTTCCAAAAAGAGCATTTCAAACAGATAACCGTTTTCCTTCAACTGGTCCAGAATACGACGCACACCGCCAAAGGACTGGTCCGCGCGCACATCAAGCCCAAGCGCCACCTTATTGACCTCGCTTGCGGGCGTCGTAATCAGCTCCACAAACTTTTCAATCAGCGCTACCGGCAGATTATCCACACAGTAAAAACCCACATCCTCCAACATTTTCATGGCGGTTCGTTTGCCGGAACCGCTCATTCCCGTCACAATCACAAATCTCATGTTATCTGTATGCCTTTCTTTCTCTTCTGCATAAAACCCGGTTCAGCCCACAGCCATTCGCAAAATTAGAAATCTCCCAGAAAAATGACCTCGGGTTCGAGCCGGACATGAAACCGGTCAAGCACCCGCTCCCGCACTTCCTCGATCACTTCCCTGATATCTGCCGCCGATGCGCCGCCCGCGTTAATTACAAAGCCGCAATGCTTCTCTGACACCTGTGCACCGCCGATACGGTAGCCCCGAAGCCCGGCATCCATAATAAGCTTGCCCGCATAATGCCCTTCTGGCCGCTTAAAGGTACTGCCCGCACTGGGATATTCGAGAGGCTGCTTGCTCTTTCTCTGTTTCATCAGCTCCTCCATTTTCGCGCTGATCTCTTCCTTATTCCCAGACGTCAGCTTCAGAACCACACCCAGTACAATGAACGGCCTGTTTCTGATAATGCTGGTACGGTAGCCAAACTCCATGGTATCATTGTCCAGCGTCAGGATTTCTCCCTCTTTGTCCATCACACGGACCATCTTCACAACCTGTTTCATCTCCCCGCCATATGCGCCGGCATTCATCACAATAGCGCCGCCGATACTGCCGGGAATCCCTGCCGCAAATTCCAGTCCGCTTAAGCCCGCATCCCTTGCCGCGGACGCCACCTGGGAAAGCAGCGCTCCCGCCCCCGCCGCGATGTGGTCTTTCTCCACACCGACTGCGCTCAGACGCGGACCCAGTTTTAAAATAATCCCACGGTAACCCTTATCTCCCACCAGAAGATTGCTGCCGTTTCCCAAAACAAAATATTCCTGCTCGACCCGTCCCAGATAGGAGACGAGCTGCGACAGCTCCTCCTTCGTCTCCACAACCGCCATGCATTCCGCCTCACCGCCAACCCGGAAGGTGGTGTGTCTGCTCATAGGCTCGTGAAACATCAGCCTCTCGTCCGGCACAATCGTCCTGATATGTTCATACATTGATGTACTCAAAATATACTCCCGCTCATTCTTTTATTTAATAATATATCCAGCCTTGCAGGAATCATGCCTGTACCGCTGCGCTATTGCTCCTGCACCGCCGCTTTCCCTTTCCGCATTGGTGGGCTTTCGCCCGGCAGCTTACAATGAACCCTGCTATAATAATAAGCGTGCCGCCCCGTAGATTCCGGCGTCATTGCCAAGGGTCGCCAGCGCGAAAATCACATTCTTACTGCCGTGGAAGGCCGTCTTTTCAAAGGAAGGCCTGATGTAATCAAACAGCACCTCACCCGCCTTGGAAACACCCCCTCCGATCACGAAAATCTCCGGGTTAATGATGCCCGCTATCACACCCAGACCCTTGCCCAGATAATCGCCAAACTGTTTTGCAACCTCTATCGCCAGCTCATCCCCCGCCTTGACCGCGTCGAACACAGACTTAGCGGATACCTCGCCCTTTCTCAGAACGCTGTCCTTATCGCCCGCCTGCAGCGCACGGTTCGCAAGTCTGGTGATTCCCGTAGCGGACGCATACTCTTCCAGACAGCCAAAATTGCCGCAGCCGCAGGCCTCCGTCTCGTTGTCCTCCACATGAATATGGCCGATCTCGCCGCCCGCGCCCGTCGCGCCCGTCATAATCTCGCCGTTTATGATGATGCCGCCGCCCACACCTGTGCCGAGGGTAACCGCCACCAGATTCTTATGTCCCTGGCCGCCGCCCTTCCACATCTCGCCGAGCGCCGCCACGTTCGCATCGTTGCCGCCTTCCACGCGCATTCCACCAAGCAGCGCGGTGAGCTCCTCCTTCATATTCATTTCTTCCCAGCCCAGATTAACGGCCTTATGCACAATACCGTTTTTCTCCACCGGCCCCGGCACACCAATGCCGACGCCTGCCACAGTCTCCTGCGCAATGGATTTCTGTTCCATCTTTTCCTGAATGCTCGCCGCAATATCAGAAAGAATTTTCTCTCCACGGTTCTCCGTTCTCGTGGGAATCTCCCATTTATCCAAAACATTGCCGTCCATGTCAAACAGGCCCATTTTGACGGTGGTGCCCCCCACATCTACTCCAAATACATATTCTGCCATACTTTTCCCTCTCTCATACATAATTAATTTTGATATTATTCTTCATCATCCCTGCCGTGCGCAAGGGAGTTCTGTACGCGCTTGTACAGCTCCTGCGCCGCGTTGTAGCCCATCTTTTTCTGTCGGTGGTTAACCGCCGCGGACTCACAGATAATCGCCAGATTACGTCCCGGTCTGATGGGAATGCTGTGGCAGACCACGCGGTTGCCCAGATACTCGGTATACTCCTCCTCCAGACCCAGACGGTCGTACTCCTTATCTTTATCCCAATCCTCCAGACGGATAACCAGATCAATATTCTGGGTATCCCTTACGCTGGACGCACCAAACAAAGCCTTTACATCTACGATGCCGATACCCCGCAGCTCAATGAAGTGCTTCGTGATATCCGGCGCGGAGCCGATCAGGGTATCCTCGCTGACGCGTCTGATCTCCACCACATCATCCGTCACCAGACGGTGTCCTCTCTTAATCAGCTCAAGCGCCGCCTCGGATTTACCGATGCCGCTCTCACCCGTAATCAGGACGCCCTCGCCGTAAACATCCACCAGCACGCCGTGCACGGAAATACAGGGAGCCAGCTTTACATTCAGCCAGCGGATCACTTCCGCCATGCAGGCCGATGTCGCCTTCCTGCTCATCAGAAGCGGTACGCCGTACTTCACTGCAACCTCCCTGAAAATTTCATTCGGATGCAGTTCCCGGCAGAACAGAATGCCCGGCAGGGGGTTATTCAGAAGTATTTCAAAAATCTCCCGCTGTCTGTCCTCGTCCAGACCGTTCATATAAGAGTATTCCACAAATCCGACGATCTGTAGACGCGTCGTTTCAAAATGCTCAAAATACCCGGCCAACTGCAGCGCCGGTCTGTTGATATCCGGCTGTGTCACCTTGATCTTCGAGATATCAATCTCCGGCGTCAGATTCTCCCACTTAAATTTTTCAATTACCTTTGTCAAGTTGATGCTTGCCATAGCTCCCCCATTTCCGCGCTTCTCCGCGCATTCACGTTATTTGTAATCATCTGATTATATTTCCAATGGCCTCCTCTACCACTGCATTTAAACTTTTTCCATGCTCAATCGCATAAACAGCAATATTGCGATGAAGCTCCGGGCTAATTCTGACATTAAATGTTCCCTTATAAGGCTGCTCCGGCACAACATTGCGCTCTTTACAATCTTCTAAATATTCATCTATTGCATTTTTGAAATCCTGCTCCAATTCCCGTACAGAATTTCCTTCATAGGAAAGAAGCGATTTTATCCCAACAACCTTTCCAAACAGGCAGTCATCTTCTTTGGAATACTCAACGGTTCCGTTATAATTTTTATAAAACAGCAGGTCACTCATAATAAACCATCCCTTCTCAGTTTCTCTATAACCTGTTCCAATATATATCGCTTTAAAGTATCATTTTATCATTTTGATCGCAAATAAGCAACTAATAATAGTTGCTTATTCTCTATCCTTTTTTCCTTCTGCACCATCCTCCGCCCGAAAAAACTCATAAATCTGCTTTCCGATATGTTCCGGGATCTCAGCCACCTCGCAGAGCCGTTCCACCGACGCTTCCTTAATCTCCTTGATGGAGCCGAAGTGCCGCATCAGCGCTTTCCTTCTCGCCGGGCCCACACCGGGAATCTCATCCAGAACCGACTTTACCTGAGCCTTGGAGCGCAGCGACCGATGATACTCGATGGCAAAACGGTGCGCCTCATCCTGAATCCTTGTCACCAGCTTAAACCCTTCCGAGCGCGTGTCTATGGGAATCTCCACATTCTGGTAGTACAGCCCCCTAGTCCGATGGTTGTCGTCCTTTACCATGCCGCAGACGGGAATATCCAGATGCAGTTCCTCCAATACCTGCAAAGCGATATTCACCTGACCTTTACCGCCGTCCATCAGAAGCAGATCGGGAAATTTGGTAAAGCTCCCAAAAGTCTGGTCCATCTGCCTGCGGTTCAGGTCCTCCTTCTCCTCCATGCCGTGAACGAAACGTCTGGTCAGCACTTCTCTCATGCAGGCGTAATCGTCCGGCCCCGACACGGACTGTATGCGGAACTTACGGTAGTCGCTGCGCTTCGCCTTGCCTTTCTCGAAAACCACCATGGAACCCACATTGGCGAAGCCGCTTATATTGGAAATATCAAAGGCCTCCATGCGGCTCACGTCCTCCAGCTCCAGAAGCGCAGCAATCTCCTTCATCGCGCCGATTGTCCGCCCTTCCTCCCTGCGGATGCGCTCCTTATCCTGACTTAAAATCAGTCTCGCATTCTGCGCCGCCAGCTCCACCAGTTTTTCCTTCGCGCCCTTCTTCGGCACGCGGATATAGACCCTTCCGCCCTTTCTCGCACTGAGCCACTGCTCCAGAATCTCCGTATCCGCGATTTCCTCCTGCAGCATCAGCTCCTTCGGTATATAAGGCGTTCCCGCATAAAACTGTTTCACAAAATCAAGGAGAATCTGCGCGCTGTCACAGTCCTCCACATGGGTCATATAAAAATGGTCCCGGCCAATCAGCTTGCCGTCACGCACAAAAAACACCTGCACCACGGCGTCATGCTCCTCCAACGCCAGCGCAATGATGTCCTTGTCCTCACCGTCGGAATCCGTAATCTTCTGCTTTTGCGCCACGCTCTTTACGCTGTTATACAGATCCCGGTATCCCGCCGCCTCCTCAAACTCCATTTTTTCTGACGCTTCTGTCATTTTTCGCTCCAATTCCCGGAGCATGGGCTTATAATTTCCATTCAGAAAATCGAGCGCCTGGTCAATCCGCGCCCGGTATTCCTCCTTACTGATATAACCCTGACAGGGAGCGGCGCACTGTTTGATATGATAATTCAGGCAGGGACGCTCCAGTCCGATATCCCGGGGCAGCCTCCGGTTACAGGTCTTGAGCTGATAGAGCTTATTCATCAGGTCGATGGTATCCTTCACCGCCGCCGCGCTGGTATAGGGACCGAAATATCTCGATTTATCCTTTTTCATCTCCCGGGAGAGGAAAATACGCGGGTACTCCTCACCCACCGTCACCTTGATATAAGGATATGTCTTATCGTCCTTCAGCATGGTATTGTATTTCGGACTGTATTCCTTAATCAGATTATTCTCTAAAACGAGAGCCTCCAGCTCCGAGTCCGTCACAATATATTCAAATCGCGCAATCTGCTGCACCATCCTGTCAATCTGCGGCCCGCGTCCCACGATTTTCCGGAAATAGGAGCGCACGCGGTTATGCAGATTTACAGCCTTTCCCACATAGATAATCGTGTCGTTGTCGTCGTGCATCAGATATACGCCCGGGGAATTGGGCAGCTTTTTTAATTCCTCGTCGAAATCAAACATACAAAAATCCTCACCATTCTTCTCCCATTATTGTACAGGAGGCGGTTAAAGAAAACAAGGCAAAGTCTTTCGCAGACTATGCCTTGTCATAACCATTCGATATCCAGCTCCATGTCACATCCGAAACACACAAAATGCACGAGGGGCATACTTGGCGCTTACAAAACCACACTATTTTTCGTCGGCAGAATGTCCGGGATCGGGAGCCTGCGAGAATAAGCCCCTGGGCCCTGCGGGCTGCTGGCTCTGCGCCTGTGCGCCGTCCTGCACCGCAGTGTTGCCTGCGTTCTGCGCCCCGGGCTGTCCCTGCACGTCATTTGGCATTCCGCCCTGCCACGGCTGTCCCTGCATCTGCGCGCCGCCCTGCTGCACGGCTCCTGCCGTCGGCGGCATCTGGAAGTTCCCTACAGGCTGGCTCTGAGGCTGACCCATAGGATTCGCCGCTCCCTGCATCTGACCCATAGGTGCCGTCTCCGGCTTCACGGCATTTTCCTGCTCCGCCTTCTGCGGCGCCTTTTCTTCCCTGGTTCCCGCGCCTTCTTCCTCCTCCGCAGGCTCCGGAATACCCTTCTCCCTGCGGTAAATCTTCATAAACTCTTTACCCGTGATGGTTTCCTTCTCAATCAGATGCGCCGCCAGCTTATCCATGATCTCCCGATTTTCTTTCAGAAGCTTCTTCGCCTTCTTATAGCTCTCATGAAGCAGCTTCATTACCTCGGAATCAATATCCGCCGCCGTCACATCAGAACAGGTCAGGGACGCCCTGCCGTCCAGATACTGGCTTTCCACCGTGGCAAGACCCATCAGGCCGAACTTCTTGCTCATGCCGAAGCGGGTAATCATATTTCTTGCAATGCTCGTGGCCTGCTCGATATCGTTTGCCGCACCCGTGGTAACCGTGTCAAAAACAATCTCCTCCGCCGCGCGCCCGCCGAGCAGGCTCACAAGCCTGTCACGAAGCTCCGCCTCGGTGTCAAGATACTTCTCCTCCTCCGGCACATGCATGACATAGCCAAGCGCACCCATGGTACGGGGCACAATGGTGATCTTCTGCACCGGCTCAGAATTTTTCTGCAGTGCGCTCAAAAGCGCATGGCCCACCTCGTGATAAGAGACGATCTTGCGCTCCTCTTTGCTCATGACGCGGTCTTTCTTTTCCTTGCCCACAAGCACCTGTTCCACCGCGTCAAAGAGATCCTTCTGACTCACATACTCCCTGCCAAGCTTCACGGCATTGATGGCCGCTTCATTAATCATGTTCGCCAGATCGGACCCGACCGCCCCGGAGGTCGCCAGCGCGATCTCATTCAGATCTACCGAATCATCCATCAGCACATCCTTGGAGTGCACCTTTAATATCTCCACACGCCCCTTCAAATCCGGCTTATCCACGATGATCCGCCTGTCGAAGCGCCCCGGACGAAGCAGCGCCTTGTCCAGAATTTCCGGCCTGTTGGTAGCCGCCAGAATGATAATGCCCTTTTTCCCGTCGAAACCGTCCATCTCGGAAAGAAGCTGGTTGAGTGTCTGCTCCCGCTCTTCGTTGCCACCGCCGTACTTGGAATCCCGGCTTCTGCCGATGGCGTCGATCTCGTCAATAAACACGATACAGGGCGCATTCTTCTCCGCCTCCTTAAAAAGGTCACGGACACGGGACGCACCTACGCCCACATACAATTCAATAAAGTCTGAGCCGGACAGGGAAAAGAAAGGCACATGCGCCTCGCCTGCCACCGCCTTCGCCAGAAGCGTCTTACCCGTACCGGGAGGCCCCACCAAGAGCGCACCCTTGGGAAGTCGCGCGCCGATCTTGGAATATTTGCCGGGATTATGCAGGAAGTCTACCACCTCCACCAGAGACTCCTTCGCCTCGTCCTCCCCGGCCACATCCTGAAAGGTGATGCCCGTCTCCTTCTGCACATAGGCCTTGGCCGTACTTTTACCCACACCCATGGGCCCGCCTTTGCCACCCATGCGCCGGAACAGCAGGCTCAGAAGCCCCCACATGAGAAGCACCGGGAGAATATAATACAGAAGCACCGTCATAATCACACTGGAGCTGTCGGAAACCTCCTTCTTCATCTCCACATTATGCTGCAAAAGCCGCTCCGCCAGCTTATCATCCTCCTCCATCTTACCGGTGTAATAGGTATTTACACCCATACCGTACGCATAGAGAAAGGCGGAATCCTTCTGCTCCGCTTTCGGATAGATCGTAATACGGTCAGAGCCGACCTGTACGCTTTTTACCCTTCCATCCTCCACCATCTTCACAAACTCATTGTAAGAAATTTCCTGATTGGTGGCTCCCGTCAGCATCTTCATAAAAACACTGACGCAAAGCAGGGTAATCAGCGCCGCCACCACCAGCATAATCAGGCTCTGCTTGCGCGGATCGCCGCTGCTTCCTCCGGGCCCGCCCGGTCCGCCGCCATTTCCAGGGCCGCCCGGTCCGCCGGAGCCAGAACCTCCGCCGTTATCATATTGATTTACATTATCCGTATTTGCCATAAAAGAGGCATCCTCGCTTTCATCTTTATACAATACTCTCATTATAAAATAGTAAAAATCATAAATCAATGAGGGAATTATGAAATTCTGAACACATGTGTAAAAGAATTATAAATTTTTTTACAATTTTTGACCTTTGGAGTAGATTTTTCCTCTCTTTTCATTGTATAATAAACAGTGTATTGTTTTTGACGGTAACTATTCAGCACAGGTCGAAGCATTTACTGCCGAGACCGTAAGAACATGATTAAATAATGCAAAATTCCATCGTCGGAGACGGTTCTAAGCGCCAGTGGCGCTTGATTAGAACGGACCGAAGCGGAGCGAAGATTTTTAAATGAATTTTGCATAGGAACTGTGAAGGCACTGAGCAGTTCCTTTTCGTATTTTTAGAAAGGAAAAGGCAGATGGCAGTAAAATATGTATTCGTCACGGGGGGCGTTGTTTCGGGTCTCGGCAAGGGCATCACGGCGGCATCTCTGGGAAGACTCTTAAAGGCGCGCGGTTACAAGGTAACCATGCAGAAATTTGATCCCTACATTAATATCGACCCGGGAACCATGAACCCTATCCAGCACGGCGAAGTGTTCGTCACCGAGGACGGCACCGAGACAGACCTGGATCTGGGGCATTACGAGCGTTTTATCGACGAAAATCTGGACAAGAACTCCAATGTGACCACAGGCAAGGTGTACTGGTCTGTGCTGCAGAAGGAACGCCGGGGTGATTACGGCGGCGGTACCGTTCAGGTGATCCCTCATATAACAAACGAAATAAAAAGCAGATTTTACCGGAACTTTACGGATCAGGAGACCCGTATCGCCATTATCGAGGTTGGCGGCACCGTAGGCGATATCGAAAGCCAGCCTTTCCTGGAGTCCATCCGCCAGTTCCAGCACGAGGTGGGGCGGGAGAACGCGATTCTGATCCACGTGACGCTGATCCCTTACTTAAGCGCCTCGCAGGAATTGAAGACAAAACCGACTCAGGCCAGTGTCAAGGATTTGCAGGGCATGGGTATCCAGCCCGACATTATCGTCTGCCGCAGCGAGCATCCTCTGGATCAGGGCATAAAGGACAAAATCGCGCTGTTTTGTAATGTTCCGAACAACCGTGTTTTACAAAATCTGGATGTGGAGCACTTGTATGAGGCGCCCCTTGCCATGGAAAAAGAACATCTGGCACAGGTGGCCTGCGAGTGTCTGAAACTGGACTGCCCGGAGCCTGATCTGGCCGACTGGAAGGCTATGGTGGAATCCCTCCGCACACCTACCGATTCTGTCACTGTTGCCCTTGTAGGCAAATATACACAGCTTCACGACGCTTATATCAGTGTGGTGGAGGCATTGAAGCACGGCGGCATTTCCCACCACTGCGTGGTAGATATTAAATGGGTGGATTCCGAGACTGTCACCAAGGACAACGTGGATTCCCTCTTTAACGATGTAAACGGCATTCTGGTGCCCGGCGGCTTCGGCGACCGGGGCATTGAGGGCAAAATCGAAGCCATTACTTATGCCAGGGAACATAAAGTGCCTTTCCTGGGACTGTGTCTCGGCATGCAGTTAGCTATTGTGGAATTTGTCAGAAATGTGATTGGTTACAACGATGCGCACAGCATTGAGCTGGCGCCTTCCACCACCCATCCCGTAATCGCGCTGATGCCTGACCAGAATGGCGTGGAGGATATCGGCGGCACCCTTCGTCTCGGCTCCTATCCCTGCGCGCTGGACAAGTCGTCAAAGGCGTATGCACTTTACGGCGAGGAAACCATCCACGAAAGACACAGACACCGTTATGAGGTCAATAATGACTACCGCGCCGTGCTCACCGAAAAGGGGATGTGCCTTTCCGGGCTTTCTCCCGACGGACGTATTGTGGAAATGTGCGAGCTGACAGATCACCCCTTCTTTGTGGCGACGCAGGCACACCCGGAATTAAAATCCCGGCCGAACAGACCGCATCCGCTCTTTAAAGGGTTTGTGGAGGCGGCGCTCGCATATAAAAATAATTAATAAAATCTCATCTTTGGTTATTGAGATTGTACAAAGGGCATAATCAACGCAGACGCGCAAGGATCTGCTTATGATTATGCCCTTCGCACAATTAATATACAGTTGTGATGCGTTCCGCTGTTTTCCCAATACTAATACAGTCTTTAAACAGCGTTTCTCAGTCTCCTAGTCGAGTTGTAATGTAATCCCCACATACAGCAGATCCGGGTTATCTCCGATTACATCTTTGTTACGCTCATAAAGGCTGCCCCAGCGCATTCCGTCTCCTAAGTGTTCTTGGGCGATGTGCCAGAGGCAGTCGCCTTTTCTTACGGTATAGCTGCCTTTCTTTCCCTCGGACTTTTCTTTCGCAGAATCCGCCTTCGCGGAGAGTCTCTCTTCCAGCATCTTTCCCAGCTCTTCCTCGACCGCCATATTTGTACTCTCCGCCCACTCGATCACTTCCGAATGCTCCACAAGCAGCTCATTGTACGCCGCGGCAATCTCAATGGAATGCGCCTGCATTTCATCTGACAGATAAAGCTCCCGCACTTCCGTAAGGAATGTGTCTGAATACTCCGATGCATTATCTGACACAATTTTCAGTTCTCCCTCTTCATTTCTGCCGACCAGCACCACATTCAGGCCCGGTATCCCGAAATCAAAATTTTCCGTGAGTAAATCGCCGCTCACCGAAGCAACCCAGTGGTTCCCGTCGGACATCGGGCACACAACGACCTTAATGTTTTCCCAGCCTTTAACACCCAGCTTAAACATCACCTGATTCCGTAAAAGGTCTTCCTGAAAGTCCTCATCCTCCGGATCATCCACATAATCTGCCAGTGTGTCAAGTCCTTCCGGCGAAAGCGCTTTCCGATATGCGGTGACAAACGCAATGACCTCTTTTTCCTCTCTGTCAGCCGTGCGTATCTCCTGTTTGACTGTGGCTGCCGCCCCTGTCTCCTTCGCCTCACAGACAATTCTCCCGCCGGGGAAAGGTCCGCACAGCACAAGTACGACGCCCAAAGTCAACGCCACAGCCTGCAGCCGCTTTCCTCTTACGTCTGTAAATCCCATACCAGACACCTTTCCCCCTCCTGTTCCTTATTTTCATAGTATCCTGCGCCTTTTGTTCCCGGTGCAGACGCGTCATGCAGCGCAAAGCCCTTAACTTTCCTCCAGCGCATTCAGTTTATCTACAATCTCCTGTATATCCGCCATATTCATTCCGGCCCCAAAGCTGAGCACCCCCCGCAGAGGCATATACTTCGCCATGGCTGCCGTCATTTCACTGGATATGGCTTCGTTAGCAGCATCGCTCTCCGCCTTTCCCTGTTCTCCGCCGAAAATATCAAACTTGAGAAGCTCTTTCACAATCTCCCGCGCACGGGGATCCTTAAGCACGTCGCCCATCGTGGTATCCGTTGTGTACACGAAAGGAATCTTTACTGTAGATTCCACCGTAACCTCCTTTGTCAGTACTATATCCCGGGAGGATCTGCCGATCATAATATCGAAAACGCCCGTCTCCACATGCCAGTCCTGCAGCTTCACACTGTAATAAGCAAACGCCCTCTTATCCAGCGTAAAGGTCACCGTCTTCGTCTCTCCCGGCGCAAGCTCCACCTTCTCAAAACCCTTCAGCTCCTTCAGTGGCCGAATCACCGTGCTCTCCTTATCCGCCACATAGAGCTGCACCACCTCTTTGCCGGCCATCTTACCCGTATTGGTCACATCCACCGACACCGTCATACAATCGGCGTCCTTCATCTGATCCTTGTCGGTTGTCAGATTGGAATACGCAAAGGTTGTGTAGGAGAGCCCATGTCCGAAGGGGAAAAGCACCTCCATTTTCTTCTTATCGTAATAACGGTATCCTACAAAAATACCCTCACGGTACTCTACCTTATCCCTTTCTCCGATGTAGAAAAGATAGGACGGGTTATCCTCCAGTTTAAGCGGGAACGTCTCCGGCAGTTTGGCGCTGGGATTCACCCTGCCGAACAGAATATCGCAGACCGCGCCGCCCACCGCCTGACCGCTAAGATACGCTTCCACAATGCCCTTCACCTCGTTCACCCAGGGCATCTCCACGGGAGATCCGTTGTGCAGCACCACGATGGTGTTCGGCTGTACCGCCGCCACTTTCGAGATCAATTCATTCTGGCAGTCCGGCATCCGCATATGCGCACGGTCAAAGCCTTCCGACTCAAAAGCATCCGGAAGCCCCGCAAAAATAACCGCGACTTTCGCCTTTTTCGCCGTCTCCAACGCCTCCGCAAGGAGCTTTTCATCGGTTTTATCCTCTTTGTCGTCAAAGCCCTGTGCATAAGCCACGTTCGCCATGCCACAGACCGCATCCAATGCCGAAGTCACCTTATGGCTGTTGATATGGGAGCTGCCGCCGCCCTGATAGCGGGGCGTCTTTGCGTACTTTCCGATAAAAGCAATCTCATCCTGTTCAGCCAAAGGCAATACACCCTCGTTTTTCAAAAGAACGATCGTCTCCTGCGCCACCCTGCGCGCCATCTCGTGATCCTTATCCCTGTCAAATACCGCATTCTTATCCCTGTTTTCCTCAAAGCGGAAAACAATGTTCAAAATACGCGCCACCGCAGCGTCCAGAACTTTTTCCGGGAGCTCGCCGCTCTGTACCGCACCCACGATCAGCCTGTCGTTGAACCCGTTCGAGGAGGGCATCTCCAGATCCAGTCCTGCCTGCAGATCCTTTACACGACTGTTGACCGCGCCCCAGTCACTCATCACATAACCGTCAAAGCCCCACTCGTCACGAAGCACCTCCGTCAGATATTTGTGGTTTTCCGCCGCATAAGTGCCATTGATTTTATTGTAGGAGCACATCACCGTCCACGGTTTTTCCTTTTTCACCGGGCCCTCGAAAGCCGCCAGATAAATCTCATGCAGGGATCTCTCCCCGATCCTGGAATCCGAGGTCATTCGCCTTGTCTCCTGATTGTTCGCCAAAAAATGCTTAATGCTGGTTCCCACATTTTTACTCTGTACGCCGTGGATCAGCGCACCCGCCATCTCGCTCGCCACAAGAGGATCCTCGGAATAATATTCAAAGTTACGCCCGCAAAGAGGAGATCTTTTAATGTTCACCGCCGGTCCGAGTATCACGCTCACGCCCTCTGCCTGACACTCCTCGCCTAACGTCTCCCCCATCTGCTGAATCAGCTCCCTGTTAAAAGAAGCTGCCGTACCGCAGCCTGCCGGAAAACATACCGCCTTGATACTGTCATTCACCCCCAAATGGTCGCCCTCCTGATCCTGCTTGCGCAGGCCGTGCGGCCCGTCCGACACCATGCTGGCGGGAATCCCCAACCGCTCCACCGCCTCCGTATGCCAGAAATCCGCGCCTGAACACATAGAAGCTTTTTCCTCCAGCGTCATCTGTGAAACGATCTCTTTGATTTTTTCTGCTGTCATGCCATCCTCCATTCTGCAGTCCGCTCTTCAAGCTGCACACATTTATCAGGACGGTTCCGACACCTTCTCCATATCTGTTATCATTCACACCCCATCCGGCTTTTACATCTTTTGATAATTCGGTGTAAACAGCAACAGAAAAACCGCCCCTGCTATGTTCTTAGTGTAACATGAGAGGGGGCGGCTTCCAATATATTTTTAGAATAATTTTAGCAGATTTTCACCTACTTTGAAATGGCATTGATTTCTTCTTTTTCTATCATTATAAAACTACAGCATATCTGTTATATCTGTCACGCGGTTAAAAAACGGATCCTCCACCTTCAAACTCAAGAAATCATTGTCTGTAATTTCCATTCCGTGGATTAATGTCAGAATAAGCTCATCCAGCTTTTTATTAGTCCTCCTGGCAGATATGGGGCACAGCTTCAGGTACTCCCTGAAGTATCCCCTGATCCCCTCCTGTGCTTCCTGAAAACACCTGATGTCGCTCTCTCTTCTGGTTTCCTCCGCATACACAGGCTTCCCGTTTTCGTCAAACTCCCTAACTGATGGCATTGGTGCCGTCAGCATTGTCTCAAGGATATAATAGTCACGAAAAATTACACTATTGTTCATTTCTTCTGTATCATAGAAGGAAACAATATCCAAATCTTTCCCTTGCATCTGCTCCTTATCCAGACGCAAAAAATAGATTCCTTTCAAATGCTGTTCCATCAGTCTACCCATATACATCTGGGTCGTTCCCTTTGCCACAAAATCAAAAAAGCCGGTCTCCCCCTTTTTTAAGTCCAACCGTTCAATATATGTACGATAATTCCTCCTGCTGACAGTCGTCCGGTCAAAAATTTCCTGCGCATAATCCAGCAACTTAACATGCCCGTCCCTCTGTCCCTGCGCCGAACTGACTTGAATTCCAAACCGTTCCTCAAGCTGCCTAAACAGACTGCCGCTGAACTTCATATCTCCCACATACCGAATATCTGACTCATCCTCCATCCCAGCCCGGATTGCTGCCATCCGCGACGTCAAAAAATAGACGGAAGAGATCTGATTGCACAGTTCATCATACAGCTGCTTGACCAGATAGCCATCTCTGGCACAAAAAAGTATATTTTCAAGCCGGTATCTTTCCACCTGTTCACGGAACCATAAGACAAAATCGCAGATCATGGGTGCAAAAAAAACATAGCCGATATCATACGCCGTATGAACGGCAATCTGATGTTCCTTTGTCTCAAACTGGAACGGACTGTTAAAAACATCAGCCACAAACATGCCTATTTTGATTTTGTCTGACAGATATTCTGTATAATCCCATAATCCCATATATCCGGTATACTCGAGAAAATCCATGCCGCTGTAGATGTGGCATGCCCTGATACCATTCTTTTCAGCGCTTTCCACATCCGCCAACACATCATCCCCGATATGAAGATATGACCAAGCATCCGTTATCTCCTTAAATTCATGAAAAAGTCCCTGGGTTTTTCCCACTCCGTATTCACAGGAAACAAAAACATCTGTATAGTGCGTAATTCCACATTTCTTCAATATGCGCACAATCTGCTTCTTATTATAATAGGAATCAGATACAATATAAACTTTCTTCCCCCGCGCCTCCAAATCTGATAACAGCCTGCATACCTCCCTGCGCGGAATCACCAACCCGCAATCAATCTCCCACTCCAACACTGCCATTTGTTCCGGCTCAATCTCTGGTATTTGATAGGTGTTTTTCATGTGAAAATAAATTTCAGAAAGCCTTGGTGCACGTTCTCTGGACAACTCCTTTTCACTCGCCGTCCGTTTGGCCGGAAAGTCATCTATCATGATTCCATGCTGCCTCAGCCTGTCATCTACCAGCTCGAAAACATCTCCCGGTAACAGCACCTGACGCATAATCAATGTGTCAAACAAATCAAAGCTGACAGCATCATACATCAAGGCTTCCTGCATGATCTGGCTCTTCGTATAGCCCGGTAATTTTTTAAAATCATATACGACGCGCCTCATGTCGCAGAGATCATTACCCCTTGTGTCGAACAGGGCAATCTGCCTTTCCCTGCATATTCCGCCAATCCGTCTGGCGATTGCTCGGCATGACCCCGGTCGTGCCACGACCAGAATCATCCTGACCGGCTCTGCAACTGCTTTTTCTATGGAAATAATTGGTTTCCCATACAGGCAGCCACTGCTCTGATAGCTGTCCAACAGTCCGATTACCTGAAACGTTTCTCTTATTTCGCTGAGAACCCGCTCTGTCTCCACTCCTAATCCGTATATTGCAATTTTGCTGCCCGTGTATTCCGGAAATAATTTCTGTAAATCAGGCATTGTTTCCCCTCTTTCTCAAATATGCGTGTCGTTTGCCCAATATAATAAAGCTGACTATGGTGGAACCAGTCCCGAAGACATAACCTCCCAGAATTGTCTGTCTCACCGTCCTTCCTCTGGAAATATTTCCAATGAAGAACGGCGTGGCAACACACCATGCCATTCAGTATGCCCAGTAAAAAATGATCCAGTTCTGGGGAAAAGAAGTTGTTCATTGCGAATCAGTATAAATCGCAAGTTCCAAAAAATTCTATAGCATCCTTCCCAGTCGCATACAGAATTCATTCCGAGAATGAATAGAATAAAATATTTGCCGCAAGCAACTTATACAAATTCCTCAACTATTTTTATTAGTTTTTTTTCAAACACATCCATGGAAAATTTCCGTTCATAAATTTGTCTGGCGCCTCTTCCCATTCGTTCAAGCCTATCCCTGTTTTCTACGCACCATTTGATCTTTGCAGACAGTTCGAAGGCGTTTTCACTCTCAAAAATCAGCCCTTCCCTTTCTTCCTGTATATAAGCTGCCGTCCCCACTACATTCGACACGATACAGGGCACACTGTGCATCATCGCCTCCGCCGCTACCGTGGGCATGGGATCCTCTCTGGACGGGCAAATCATCACATCTGCCCGATTTAAAATTGATTCAAGTTCTTCCCTCCCCACAGGTCCCGTCACAACTACCTCCGAAATAGTCTCTGCCTGTTCCTTAAGTTTTCCCGCCAATAGCGACGTATCCTGCCCAACCAGATAAAAAATCGTTTTTTCCCTGATGCTTTTGTCCAGTATACTAACCGCCTGCAGCAAAATATCCTGTCCTTTCCTCTCTTCTATATAACCAATAGTCACAAAACAGATTCTTTCCCCCGCATATTCCCGCTCTCCATCCACCTTTCGAGATTTGTCTTTCTTGCCAACACTATCCTCCACCCCGTATAAAAGCTGCCCTATGGGTAATTCCGGCACTATCTCGTGAATGGCCTTTTCCGGAATTGGTCCTACAGAAAGCACCGTGAGATTTTTCCATGGGATTTCCCGTAGTGCCCCTTTATCCACTCCATCATAAAAGAATGCGGAATCATGCAGCCACCAAATCACAGGTATTTTAAAATCACGTTCTATCAATAACGTATAATAATTAATCGAATTACATATAATAAGTCGGAATTCCGACAGCCAGTCTGTCTCCCGCATCGTCGCAAGTTGTAGATTCGGATCTACAACCACCGGAATTTTGCACATTTCCAGTCGTTTCCGAAGCGGCCCGTCCATCGTGGATGCAAATATAATCGGATACCCTGCCCTATGTAATGCTTTTGCCATATGGAAGAGCGCAAGCGCCGTTCCGCCAAACGCCAGATCGGTCGATAAAAGAGCTATACTTGCTTTTGCCCTATTCCTTATTTCCTGTCTGGAAATCCCGTAATACTGTATGTCCTGTCTGTTTTCTTCCAAATTAATCAGCTTACGCAGATCAAAAAAGTGATATATCTTTTCCTCTGCTACCCCTAGGCTTTTCATCTGTGCCTTCATGTCCTTCACATAAAAGCTCATGATGACCACCGCATCAAATTCTCTGCATATCCCATTTTGTGGCGAAAGCACCTCTTTCCCTTCCAAAAGGGTATTCTGTTTTATTGGCGAATTGTCAAGCAACGCCACAACATCCTGATGTACAAGCCATTTTTTATATCGCTGGTAGTAGTCGCCCGTCCCAAAAACAAGAAGTTTCATTTTCCTTTCTCCACCTAAAGCCTTTCCTTTATTTCTCTTCATTTTTCATGGCCGCAAGTAGTTCTGTAATGCTACTAATCTGTGCTGTTGTCAAAGCTGCCAGCTCCCCTCTGATAGCTTCCTGCGCCTCTACTAAGGATATAAGTATCAAATCCACAGGCGGCAAATCTGCCTGAGGCAGATATACCGGAATTTCCTCCTCTAGGTATGCGGCGTTCCTGTCAATAAAATATCTGACCTCCACACCATTTTTTTGTAGGCAATAATACAGTCTTTTCCCAACGTAACTATCCCCGTAAATCGCCACGCTTCCCACTCCGGCACTTTTCAGATGCTCATGGATGTATCTTCCCTGTTCCTGCTGTTTCATCCAGTCATCATAGATAAAAAACATTTTCTGAAACTTACTTAACAGTCTGATATGGTCTTCTGACACCGCCAGTACAGCTTCCCTCAGCTTTTCAAGCTCCTCCTGTGAAAAAATGCCTGCTGATGACACCACATCATAAACTTCCTGCTCTGATGCCATCATATGCGCCGCATTGATGGATTCATTGCTGCCCTCCACCACATGCTCAAACAAAATCTCCGGATTGAGGGCAAACTCTGCTCCTGCTCCTAACATACACAGCCACAGCAGCCAGTCGTCCGCACCATTATTCTTTAATTTTGTATCCCTCCATGCCGCAGGGATTTTTTCTTTTCTGATCAACACCTGCCCCGGAGATATGATGGAATTTCTGACGGAAAGGATAAATTCTCGTGAAACCACCTGCTCAAAGGGCATCCTCGTATCGTAAAACTGCCGGTTTTCATGAAGCAGCTTACACACCACCGCATCCGCGCCACCCAGATGAAATAGCTGGCTTGCAAAGTATTCCGGCCATATCCTGTCATCCTGATCCAGAAACATGACATAGTCGCCAGTGCAATGTTCCAGTCCTCTAGCTCTTGCCCCATGGATACCTCTGTTTATATCCGTCTCAATCACCTTGATAGTAATCTGCTCAGAAGACCGCACACCGATAGGTTCAGTTGGGTCGTCATTGATGAAAAGCAATTCCAAAGCGTATTTATCCATGGCTGTTAACGCGCACTCTTCGATCTGTGCAGTCATGCCGTCTATGTATTTTCTGCCATGATATATTGGTACAATTATGCTGATATATTCCATTACGGCTACGCTCCCTGTTCAATTGCCAAAGCCCAAAACTACTCTGCCCATACGCCATTATGAAGATCCCCATGTCATACGGAAATTACATAAAATCAACATACCTTTAATCCCGAATATCTATCCCTACTTCATGAGAAACCTATACAATCCTGAACAGGATCTGCTCCCTATACGTATCATCCGTGATTTCATTGATCACCGATGGGGGGAGCTGCGACACATACTTATCTGGATTAGGCACCTTAAAACCTGTGCCCGATATGTACCAGTCATAGTCCATATCTACTTGGCCTATATCTATCACCTGATATCCCTCCTGTACCAAATCAAAAGCAAGAACCTTTCCGGCCGGCCCCAATGCCACCAGAATCAAACAGCTCTTTTCAACTTTTCTGCTACCGGCTAATATTTCATCGTATTTTGAATAGGCATTAAAGGTCGGACATAATATCCTCTTTATAGATCTTGCGTTATCAAACAGATCATTTCCGTATCCTGTTCTTGTCTTGTCTCCCTCAACAAACACGATATCCTTGCCATCCCATATTTTTTGGATTAAGGCAACGCGCCTTTCTGTTGCTGCCTTATCTCTATACGGCATATAAGTCTTAAATATATACGCGTTATAATATGTCCTGTTCAAATCCAAAACCGACAAATGAAAAGCCCGTGTTTCTTCCGTCATGTATTCCCGTATACCCTGTGCTGTCTCATGGGTATATCTGTCCAAGCTCCCATAATTGTCCGCAATACCTATCAGAATATCCGAATTCGGCATTAATATGATGTTTCGAAGTCTTTCGGATAATTCCGACTCTACTTTTTGAAATGGCGCCCGCTCATTTCCCTGCATAATTTCAAACTCGCCGTCTCCAAACCGAATAAAAGATTTGTGTTCTCCCGTAATTCGGTCTATCAGCTCTTTGTCATCTGCAATAATCGGATACTGGTATTTATTTTTATTATCTTTGTCTATAATTTCATAACCAATATTTGCGAACCCACTTTCCACATACTTTTCAAGCTTCTGTAACTTTTCTTCTAGAACTGCAATTTTCCATGCTTTCCAATCAATAAAATCCCAGTACTTTTTCTTTCCTATGTACGATATGTCATAAAATACAATGACTTTATCCATAGAAAACCGCGACTGATCCAACTGGTACAGAATAGATTTGTAGGAAGGGATAGCTACCAACAAGTACTCAAAGTCCACGGGAATCTCATTAAAAGAATAGATTTTCCTATTTTTATACTGCCCTCCCGTCTTTTCCGGATTGTTATCAACAAAACCTAAGATTGTACAGCGTCGCAAATCCAGCGTATCCAGAACCTTGTCACATTTTTTCCCAGCCCCCCACACCAATACCCTAATCAATCCGGTTCCCCCCAATTCTTGCATAAAAATTATAGTAGCTCAGGTTTCCCCCACACAATTTTATCCGAGCTTACCCCAAGCGCAGCCAATTCGTTTTTTATTTCTTTTGCCACATTTTCCTGATATACGGCAATAAGTATATAGTCATAAGAGACTCGCATGATATCCTCAAGATCCGACACCGACAGCCCTTGTCTTCGATAATATTCCGCACTCTTGTCCACCCACGCCGCTATCTGACAATACTTTGTCCACCTGATCAATTTATAAAAATCTTCTCCCACACGCCCCGCACCATATAAGACTATTTCTTTTCCTTCCGGAATCAAATCATAAGGAAAACGGTACAAAAAAATCTCTTTATTTCTTTCCAGAATGCGTCCCGACTTAAACTTCTTGCCAAGCAACGCATAATTCACATTCTTCTCATGATCTACAGATGTATATTCGGCAAAGGACTCAATCATCCGATCATATCTGGCACAGTGGTTTCTGGAAATCCCCGCCAGTTCTAAAAGTTTTTTCCAGTCTGTCAGTCCCTGATTACATTCAAAAAATGTTTTCAGCACTCTGTAAAATGACATTTCAACAGGAATCGGAAATGGAAATACCCACTCATAGTCAATTATTTTAATATCATTGTTTTGCAAGAAAAAAATATTTTCTGCTGAGCAGTCAAAGTTGGAAATGGCGGTTGCATCGACACCGGTCAAATCATCTGCCTCCCCAAACACCGTTTCAAAGTCCTTAGAGGTAACAAATTTACAAACATTCATTTTATCCCCTATAATAAGTCTCCGCCACTGCCGCAAAAGACTACCGACCTTTTCCTCTCCGTTCTGCTCTTCCAGATGCTCCCGCAGTCTGCTTCCCAACGTCTTCCCCTCTATAAACGGAGTCACAATCCCACCTTCCATCCATTGTCCATGCAGCAGATAATTACCGTAAACGGGTTCTATTACACTCTCATTATGAAAAGTATTTTCCACATGTTGTTTTGCTTCCACGCATGCGGCCTCTTTCCATACATATTTGTTCCCGTTTGCAGACACAATTTTAGTTATAATCTGAAACTTTCTTTTCCGTCCCTGTGCCATACGGCTGTAAATAACTTTCATAAACCCTCTCCCGCTACCTTAAACAAACCAAAAACGAATTTGAAAATATCCGAAATTCATCTCCCATTTGCAGACTGTTTAAAAATTTGATTTCGTCAAAGCACTCTCTTCGCGCGGCTATATAATTACTTGATTTCACAAACCCGTTTCCCTTGCTTGGATAATACTCATCTGAGTAAATCTCACTTGGAAATTTATAATCCGGATACGGGTAATAAAATTCCACCTGGTCAAACCCACAGCGTCTGAACAAGCTATTCAGTTCATAGTACGAAAACGTCCTCGCTTTATTCTGACCGATGTATCCCTCAATGCCGTCAAACTCCACCCCTGAATGATCCTCCTTGCAGCCGGAAAAATATTTTAGTCCCAAGCGGTTCTCTATCGCTATATAGATTCTTCCATCCTCTTTCAACTTCTTCCTCACATCCATCAAAAAGGCTGCATAAGGATCTTTTGTGTGGATATAGTAACAGGCGTATTCCAATACACCGATCAAAGTAATAACATCATATTTTTTCGTATGTACCGAGTCCTCATAATTACACACCTGAATACTTATGTTGTCATACCTTTTATGCCTGTACGCATTAATAAGAGACCTTCTTTTAGACAAATCTATGCAGTGTACGCACTTGGCTCTGTCAGCAAGTGCGCCAGTCACCGCACCACATCCTGCACCAATCTCCAGCACTTCGTCCCGGTCTGAAATATTCATCACCTCAGCAATAAATCCTCTCTCTTTTGCCAGATGATAATATATGGCGAAATTCTCACACTTAGACAAAACTACGTCATAAGCTTCTGTTTCCTTTACAATCTTTAGTAATTCCTCCTCAATATCCCCATCGGAGTACTGATCGCTTCCACTATATTGGCGCAGATCCAGATCCACATTTCCTATTTGAAACTTTTGAACATCCATACCTTTTACCTTCCCGTTTACATAGGCTCAAATTTCCCGGATAATCTGTCCCATTGAGTCACTATATTTTTCCGTATGTCTTCTAAAACACTCCATGTCAGACCCGGATTAGAATACTGCCGAAGCTGCTTACAGATATCCTCCTGAAATCTGCTTGTAGTAACTATTATGTGTATCTTGCCATACCTTAAAATTTCCGGTGAGAATATTTTAGTTCCATTCAGTTCCAATCCCCACTTCTTCTCTTCGTTGTCCACAAAAAAGCGAACTGGGATGCCGCACCTTTCCAGAATCAAATCCAATTCTTTTCCACAGGTGCCAGCTCCAAAAATTGCCAGACCATCTTTGATATTAGGTTGACTATACACTTCACTCTTTATAACTTCCGGTGCTTTGCAGCTAATATATACCAGCTTGTCCCTGCTATATTTTTCCTCTACTGTCTCCCAAGTCAATATACTTTCGGGACAATTCCCCAGATATTTCAAATTAATGCTATAAGATTCCTCTGCACATCCCATCCTGTTTACACTGCTGATTCCCGTTTTTCTAAAATTTGAAAGTATGGCATCAATATGCTGAAAGTGGGCACCCGCTGTAATAAAGCGAAGCAACAAGTCCCGGTCTGACGCAATCTGATAATCCAAGTCGAACATTCCATACTTCCGATACGCTTCACGTTTAATAAATGTACTCGGATGCGGCGGAAATGTGGAATGACTCGTATGATATTCCCGCATACCATTTTCACCAACGACCCACATCTCTCCATATACCACATCCGCCCCAGTCTCCATAAAGCAGTGCACAGCCTTTCCTACCGCATCAGGCTCATACCAGTCGTCGCTGTTAATAATACCAATTAAATCTCCGGACGCACGGATAATGCCTTTATTCATGGCATCATAGATACCCTTATCCTTTTCACTAATGTACTGTAATCGGCCGCTGGATATCAGGCGATATTCTTCCATGATTTCCACCGTTCGGTCAGCAGAGCCTCCGTCCACAAGAATATATTCTATATTGTCATAGGTTTGCCCTAGAACACTTTCTATGGTACCCCGTATGGTTTTCTCGCTGTTTAAGCAGGGCGTAATTACAGATACTTTTATATTCATCTCACACCGCCCTCATAGTTCGTTCTTCTGTTACGCCTCTTCTATTACATGCACTTCCCGGATTCCAATGTGCTGGCTTTGGAACGCGTTGTTCAAGACAAACTCCATACATTTTCATTGTATTTCCATTCCTTTGCAGTCAAAAACAATATTGCCTCATCCTCCAAATCACATTTCATATAAAATATCCTCCAGTGAAATCACCGAACTGTCAGTCAAAGTTTCCAGCTTTTCCTTTATTTCATCAAAGAAATAAATAGAAGTTACTATTATGGCATCTACCTGCGGAATTTCGTCATCCTGCGTAATCATATCCAAATCTGTATAAATCTCGTCCGCTTTCCGGTCAATTCCGCACTTCACTTCAATATCGCTGCCTTTTAACTCATGCACAAGGCGTTCACCCGCATAGCTCATCCCATATATTGCAATGGATTTATAACTCTTCTCATGAAAATAATCTATAAGATTTTTCCCATCCTGCTTTACTTCAACCCATCTGTTCATCATCAGAAACAGAGCCAGATGCTTGTCCGACATTCTCTGTGTCGTATTTACTGTTTTCTGTGATTCTTTACCCATTGCCACCGCGCCAACCGCCGCGCCAATCACTGCGGATAATACTGAAATAACCGCGTTCTTCATTTCCATAATCCTCCCGCTGTTTTTTGACTTGTTCCATACACTTTTCTCTTTTTCCCATCACCTTATATATCTTCAACAGCTTCTCCAGATTTACTTCTCTGTCATATAGTTTTTCAGCCCGGCTCCTTTCATTCGCTGACAACTGCAATGCCAGATCATCACTTTTAAAAATGCGTTTGATACACTTAGCCAGCTGCTTCGCACTGTGTCCAGAATATAACAATGCTTCCTCTTCATTTCTGACAAGGCTTGGTATACCACCAACCGCTGCCGCTACCACTGGTGTTCCCAGCATCATTGCCTCACCAATGGAATTGGGCGAATTTTCCAGTAACGACGGCATAACCGTAAGATGCACCTGTAAAAGCTGCTCTTTTACCTGTTCCATCGAAAGCACTCCTAAAAATGTTATCCTATTCCCTATTTCATATTTCTTTATAAGCTTATTAATATATTTTCCATATGCATCATCTGTTTCCAGAAATGCTTTCCCTCCCGCTACATACACGTGCGTATCCGAAAAACATTTCAACACATCTCTTAAGGCTTCCAAAAAAACATGGAATCCCTTAATCGGATAGTTTGCCTGCGATATATAGATAGCATGCTTTTTTATTTTACAAATGTCCCAAGTTCCTTCATAAAAAGATTCCCGCAAAGTCTCACTGCAATAGAAATATCTACAATTCGGATTCCGCTTTTTCACACATCGCTTATCCCACGCTGTTCTTCCTATAACATTTGTTACTTCCTTTAAAACTAACTTCTCATTGATTCCTCTCCTGTAAAAATTATATTTTGTTTCCCACAGATTTTCCGAATCACCCAGCCTTAAAACCATTTCTGTAATAGGAATCTTTTGGGTATATACTTTTGCAAGCTCTGAAATCAGTCCCTGTATTGACACTACAATTTTTCCTTTATCCGATACACTCCGTACACATTCCAGCGTGTGTGCAAATTCCGTGCCAAAAATATGAATAATGTCCGGATTGATTTCCTGCACTATTTTTTTGATCTGCTGTTGCCTTTTCTCTGAAAGTTCATACCCCTTTCCGATATTACTGTAAAAACCCCAAAAGCAAATACCATTTATCTGCCTTTTTAATAATCCCTGCATTTTTCCTTGAGGAAATACATAGTGCAGTTCTATATTTTCCTGCTTGCGTAGTTGATTAGAGATCCCCTGCAGCCAGCTTTCACCACTTATTTTTATTCCTAACTCTTTTCTTACTTCTGGTAGCGGCGTATTACAAATCCACATAATCCTATTCATAAGCTTCCCTGCCTTGTCAGATGAATACTTGTAATATGGTTCTCCTCATATAGCCCTAATTTCTTTCAAATACAATCTTGTCAGCCGACACCTGATATTCATCTACCAAAGAGTGTGCGACCTTAATACGCTCTTCATCATTTTTAATTGCAACTAAAATTTTATCGAAATCATATTCCGTGATCTCTTTTGCCTTTATAATTTTCTTCCCCGCATAAAATCCCTTTCTGTTTTTATCAATGAATGCAAGAATATTATAGTTTTTGTTAATAATCTCTTCATTTTCAAAAAAACAATTTCCCAATCCATAAACCAGGATTTGATCCCGCTCCACTGTCTGTTCATATTTGATTGCGGTATAACATCCATACAGTTTTGCAAAAGCATTTTCTGTTTCCTTCAGGATTCTGATATCTTTCGGAAAACTAAATTTCTCTTTTACACATAAATTTAAATCTACTTTATAAAAATCTGTCTTTCCACAATGGACTCCGCTTCCATCCAAACCAATATTTTCAATAAGAGAAGTATATGGATTAATACAAAAGCCCTCATCTTCTATGGTCTTTAATGCCCAGAATACAGCCCATGAATCATTAAAACCCTTTACCCGGTCCACTACCATCCTTTCTAGGTCATTGCCCCATATAGCCAACTCTTCTGATAGTTTCTGATCAAATTTCATTCTTTGTAAAAAAGTATAATCCTGCTCATACTTTTCCCATCTATCTTTCCACGTCCCCCATCCCCAGGAGGAAATTCTCCTGCAAAAATATATATCGCATTCATCTTTCTTCTGAATATTGATTGGCCACGAATACCCTCCCACCGAATATACCCTCTGGTCTCCTTTATACTTTTCAAAGCATTGTTCCATAAACTTAATAAAACAAGGCGCCGGCACACAATCGTCTTCCAAAACCACCACAGTGTCATTTTCTTCCAAGACCACATTAATTCCATCCACAATAGATCGAGAAAGCCCTTTATTATATGTTTCATAGTGAGGCACTACCTCGCACCAATCTATCGCATCGATAATTTGCCTTGTTTTTTCCCACCCGCTGCGGTGCTCCTCACATTTTAAACCATCCTGAAAGATATACAGTTTGGATATGCCCTTGTTTTTCTCTAACCCATCAACCACTTTTTGCAAATGTTCGCTGCGATTATATGTAAATAAAATAATGCCTGTCTTCATAACGTTTCTCCTGCTATTTATAGTAATCTGCCGCAATACTATATACCGGCTCTCCAGAATAAGAATCACTGTTTTTCAATTCTCGGTATAGCTCTATTCCTTCCTGCCCATAGGCGAAAATAATGATATTCATAGGTATCTTTCCATCCACTCTAATGCGCATTACATTCATAAATGCGACATCCTACGTTGTCCTCTTTTTCCCGAACCCTTTCCTGATTTACATTACAGTTTTTTATATAGGCTTCCAGTTCCATAGTGTTATATTCCTGCACATTTCCTCTGTTTAAAATCTTTTCCCGAAGAGATTTGCTTACATCCTGATACGTCCTGTACATGTGTTTTTCTTGTAAAGCGAACGTTTTCAAATCCAGTTCGGCAAAAATCGGCGCATCTATGCCATCGTACGATAAATTCATGCACTTTCCCCGTAACATATATGCTGAGGTAACAATTCCTTCTGTTTTTTGTTTGTTCAACTCCAATGTTTTTATCTCACGACTCTTACAATCGAAATATAAAACATTTTTACATACGAACCGGGAATTTTTCAACTTCCACGGGAAAAGCCATATTCTCTCTCCATCGTATAAACTTTGGTGGAAAAGTGTCCTCTCTATCTCTTTTGTGCTTCTGCTGCTTTCATGCTTGTCTATAAAGCAAGGCGGTATGATAATCTCAATAAAATCATCTTCCTCTCTTTTCCATCCTGCTAATTTGTTATTTTTTCCGGAAAACCATATTCGTTCACCGTCATAACATATTGTGTTAATGCCATCCTCCATTCCCCTTATTTTCTTATAACGTACCGCCTCCGTAGATGTACAGAATTCGCATAAAATCCCTGTGTTTACAGCGCCAACATACAATTTACCATCAATCAACTCTGTTGCACTCCCACATTCAATTTCTATATTTTCAAAAATTTTATATATGGCAGTTATTTTCTTTTCCACTATACTAATCCGCCATATTTCCTTTAATCCCAATGCAGTGACCCAAATATTTTCTTTCTCACGCCAGCAGCCAATCGCTCCTATTCGGATATGACTTGGATTATCTATCGGTATATTCAAGAAACTGTCCGTCGCGACATTATATATCCATATACTTGTTCCAGCATCCGGAAAAAGAAAAATGTTATCATCGCACTTCAAGCATATAGAATTATTGCGAAATCCATTTTTTCTCTGGATAGGTATTGTCGTTATATAGTTACAGATTTCAGTTTTTAAATTCCATTTGTATAAAACATTTTCTGTCCGATCTACAAACCATGCCTCGTCCCCATCCACACTCATACCATCATTCTGTATTATGTGGCTCACCATTTTTTCATTTAAAGTCAATAGATAACCCTCCTTTCCCTTAAAACTACATATTTACTATATCTTTGGAAAGCCAACATCATATTCACTGTCTGACATACCCACTAAGTCACATTGTATATCTCTAAACGGGAATCCCTTTTCCTGTAAATAATTATACATATCAAATACACCTATCCCCTTCGGGTAAGCAGTCGCTTCTTCTCGGATAAAGTTTAGATGCTCAAATGATGATAGAATAACGCAGTCAATTTCTTCTTCTGAGATTTTTTCCATTGGAATAATTTTCTTTCTAAACGCCTTACAAATACATTCTGAATTTTCGTCTATAAATCCCACTATTTTTTCCCGATTATCCTCTGTCAACCACTCGTATAACGTGTAAGAATGCTCTCCTCCCATTCTTATTGCTATTCTTTCCTTCCCCGAAGCAACTATCCATGCATTAATATAGTCCAATTGATTTCTCTGACTGCGTTCCAGATTATCAAATACTTTCAAAAGATATTTGGAATACTTAAATTTTTCACTTTGAAAATCGACATTACACTTATTTATATTGCTTCGAAAATACTGCACTTTATCCGCATTACATATATCTGACGGATGTGGAATAGCATAAATTTTATGAGGTAAATGATTCTGGTCTAGTAACACTTCCCTTTGATTATTATACTTAAGGTAGATATAGTCTTTATTTACCATTCCCTGATAACCAATTTCTCTTATCTCTAATCTTTTACTTCTTAGACGTGCTTTAATAAGTTCATAATTATATAAGGGCATTGAGCAAATTGGTGCGTTTTCGCCAACAAACTCAGCAGATGAAAATCGATCTTCCATTAATTGCCGTGCTAATCTATCAAAATTCAAATATGAAAAAACATCCGATATCCGTCCCTTACCAATTTTCTTGCTCGTAACCGCAAATAATGTATGTACGTGCTCCCAAGGTTCTCCCAATCCATGATCGCTCATATAAATCTTAGTTGTATCTTCTGAAAGAAAATTCATATAATATCCTAAACATTGGTCTGTCTCATTCATGGCATGGGCATGTCTTTTTTGAACAGATTCTTTACTGTTTCCTGCCATTTCTTCATTCATTTGATTGGTAAAATAAGGCGTGTGTGTATGGCTCATCTCATGTACAACCGCAAAAACCGATTCCTCAGAATTCACCAAACAACATAAAAAATTCCAACACAGCAATGACATCGGTGCCCATTTATCAAAATATTCCTCACACTGCCATTCCCTCTCAATATTGCCAATATAGCCACTGATTACTTTAAATACATATCCTCTCCGTTCCATTTCCTGAATGAGCAAACTTTCTTGTTTGTAAATTTTCTTATGACTATGTAGACCAATTGTGATCTCCTTTTCATCAGTAAAAAGCACTCTGAAAGTTGGTATTGTATAAGGAATCACAGTATAGGCATGATCAAAGTAAACTCCTTCTTTCATTTCCTCTGCTAAATAGGGCATATCTTTCTCCAAGCCATATTTCATTTGATCCAGCCAAACCATCACTATGTCATTTTTTCCTTTATTTCTTTGCAACAAAGATTTTCTCATTTCCTGCAATACATTCTTAATTTCCGCATATGCCTGAATGTAATCCGTTTTCAAATCTTTGTCCATACAGCCCAAAATTTCCTGATAATACTTTTCCGCCAGTAAAAAATCTTTAAATACTATTGATAGGAAAAATATTCTTTTTAAAAATTCCTCCTTTGTTATGGCGGACGATTTATATTTTCTTTTTAAGAAAAAAAGTTCTAAGAAATAATTATTATCTTTGGTATAATAATCATATTCTTTATCTAATGAGCATTCCGTTAAGAAATCATAGAATTCTTTGTCAAAATGTTCCCCATATGTTGTAAATAAATCATAAATCCAGCTAAAAGGTACTCCATTAAGCGTAAGCTGCTTGGAAAGTTGTTCCTTTTCCTGATAGGAAACAATATAAACTTCCTGATATTTCTCCCATTCAATATTCTGCAGACCATTGTTCCCTATAAAATACTCGAAATGTTTATCCTGTAACGTATAAAAATCAAAGCGATCCGCCTCTTCATTACAAGATGCTATACAAAGTATCTTTCCACTCTCCTCCACTCTTTTCAGGCATTCTTCCATCCAGATGTGTATGTATTTTTCAGCCTTTCTCATTTTTCTATAACAGGGATAAAAACTATCTAAATTATATTTAAAGATAATATCATCAATTATTTTATTAAAATCCAACCGCTCTTCCCTCCGTCTGCTTTACTTCTATAGCTTGTAAACAATATCACTAAGTGAAAGAATTGCACAATTTAATTTATCTTTTAATTGCTTTTCAATTTCATAGAAATAATAGACGGATGTCACAATAACTGCATCTATCGATTCCAAATCATCCTCTATTTTTTTGACTGGAATTTTCATAATCTGATCTATATCTCTTTTATCAATAAAACAGATTACCTCAATATCTTCCTTTACTAATTCTTCACAAAGACAGATACCCATGTAGCTTGCGCCATAAATCGCAATATGATGATATCCCTGATCCTTCAAAAAACCACCGATCTTTTTCTTATTGTTCAGATTTCGCACCCAAAAATACATAACCAAAAACATTTCTAAATGCTTATCTGATCCTTTTTTATATTCCTGAATACTTTCTTCCATTTCAAATCCTTTTTCATCTTTCGAAATACTCTTTGGCTTTAGATACCTGAGCAATCATTTTTTAAAAAACATAATCTAAAATTCCTGACTTCCCGGTATTATACTGTTCCTTTAATAATTCATATGCCAGTCGGCCGATACTTCCACATCCATATATTCCAATCTTTTTCCCCCTCTGTTTAATCAAATATTTTATTCCAGACTTCCGTAATTCTGTCTATGTCAAAAAACCGATCCAATTTTTCCTTATTTCCGCATGCTTCTTTTTTCGAATATTTTATAAATTGCCTAAATTCCATTCGAGAAATATCCTCCATATAAAATATCTTGCATCCACATTCATTTTCAAAATATCTTGCTAACATTGTGTCTTTTTTCAAAAAAATTTTACAGCCACTTTCTAACAGCGATGTGATATTTCCCAAAGCCTGCTGCCTGTCAATATCAAAAATTCCTACATTCATGCTTTTTAGCAATTCATTGTATTGCTTCTCCGGCATATATCTCTCCATCGCAATAAATTTGGTGCCAAATACTTTTTGTCCAAAATCGATAACTTTTTTGGCATACTCTCTGTCTCCATAAGAAAGTGGTAGCCATATCCGTATATTCTCATTCTTATATTTTTCCAATTCCTTAAGCACTTTAATGTGATTATTAGATACTGTCGCTGAATTTCCAATCTGAACATTAATTGGTTGCCCATAAATTATGTCCTCATATTCTAATTCACCATAGTCATAACACCCTCCATATACCACGGTATAATGTTCTCCGCAAGGACCATAATCATCGCATATACTTTTATAATCCTCTTCAATGATTGTGATAATTTTTGCCGCATTTTGAATAACGTATCTATAACGCTCCTTGCTGTCTTCATCCCAAAAAGCCGCCGGTTTTTTATCTCCACCCCAAAAATATAATCCCAATTTATTCACTAAATGTTTGTGTAATCCAAAAAAATTAATAATATTCTCATCAAATAGTCCATGGTAAATAATCAATTCAAATTCTTCCAGTTGCTTAACCACGCTGTCTTTATTTAATAAAATATCAATTCTTGGTATGTACACAACATTATTAAACTGAATCATAGACTTATCTAAATAATCAAAAAAACTTTCGCCATATACCCAAAAAATATGGCTGTCCGGATTATAATACTGATTAATAAGCTCGATAAAGTCCTTGGTGAATTGTGAAGTTCTAAATAAATGTAAAATTTTCTTCATATACCCGTTTTGACCATTAAGTACCTGATAAATTATGGTTATACTTTTGAATAATGCGGATTTCGTCTGATTACCCTTGCCGGATTGCCATAAGCAATTGAGTTATCTGGTATATCTTTCGTAACAACAGCTCCGTCGCCTATAACGCAATTTTTACCAACAGATTTTTTAAATCCAATCGATGCTCCGTCTGCTACAATCGTATTTTCCCCTATCCTACATCCAGCCATACTCACATTGCCCGCAATTAAAACATTGTTTTCTATTGTTTGGTCATGGTTAATTGCAGAAAAACTATTGATAATACAATGATTCCCAACTGTTGCCGAATTTGCGACTCTAGTATACGCTTCAAAAATATTTCCGTATCCTATTGATGCATGTCTTGATATAATAGCTGTCGGATGTATAATATTTATGGCCCTATATAATTTATCCAATCTTCGGTACATCTCTTCTCGGGCTTTCATATTTCCATCTTTTAAAGTTCCAATCGTCAGAAAATATCCTGTCAAATCCGGATTCTCTTTAAAAATATTATCAATATCATCATTCGTTCCCAGAATCGTATAGCCATACATTTGCTTCCCTACATCTTCACTAATGCTGGTTATCATTCCAAATATTTCAATATTACCTGCCTCTTCAATGTTATCAATAACCATTCGCGCATGTTCGCCACAACCAATTAATATTACTTTTTCTTTTCTCATAAGACTAAATTCCATCCATATACCTTACAATTAATGTACCGTCATCCGCTATCCTTGCACTTGCCGGTAATTTATATTGAGGGTTCCACTTTAAACGCTCTTCTAATCTATAGGCTGTTTTCACATCAACATATTCCTTCACATTAGTTTTTCTCAAAGTCCCTTCATATAGCGTACATTTTCCAATATCTGTCATTAAAGAAAACATAGGTTTACTTCTTCCGGGTATCTCCCCCGAAGAAGTCAAAAGTCTGGCAAAATTCAAGAACTCATCTAATGGCATACGAAACTGTGCTGTTCTGCTGATTGGAACCGGATGAAACAAATAGTGCGTCTCTATGTGTTCATACCTGAGGGCATCATACAGCTCTATCAAAGTCTCCATAGAAGAATTCACGTTTTTTAAAAGCACATTTTGAGCATATATACAGACACCAACCCTCTGTAGCTCCCTTATGCATCTCTGTGTCTCACTTTGCAGTTCTATTTTATGATTAATTTGAAGCGCAATTTCAAAAAAGACCTTTTTATTATTGTTATTGAAAAACTCAAGTAGCTTTTTATCTAATTGTTCCGGATTTTGAACTGGTACCCTTGTCCCTATTCTGATAATTCTAATATTAGGCGCCTCATTTATAATTCTCTCCATCACATGGATCAATTTATCCACAACTAATAACGGATCACCACCAGTAATTAATATTTCCTTTAAATACTCATCTTTGGCAAGATATTCCATGATCGCGTTCTCATCTTCCTGATTCAGAGATATACTTTCATAATTTTGACGCAAGCAATATCTACAATGTGCGCTACATGCTGTGGTTAAATCAATCGTTGCCTGCCTTTTATACAGTCTTTCAATATATCGCAATCCTTTTTGTTCACAGTCGACAATAGCCTCATAATGCTTATCATTATGTTCCCTCATTTCCATAAGCTCGGCATCTGTTTTTACATATTGATAATAAAGTGCTTTATATTCACTACTTTCTTTTCCATAGCGCTTTTCTGTATTACACATCAAATTCTGTAAATATTTTGATATTACTTCATTAAAATTATGTTTATTATTCAAAACTATCAACCTTCCTTACTAATTGTAATTTATTATCCTGACATTCTATATGACTTGTCAGCTTAATATCGCATGAAACAAAATATTTCCTTCTAATAGCATTCTTTAAACTATTTCTTAATAATTCACAATGTTCCGAATTATATTGATTATTTAATTCTACTATCAGTCTTATATAATCTATAATTCCTTTTTCCATGATCTGAACCTGATAATTTCCTGTAAACTCCTTATATGTTGAAATCAATTCCCTCAATACTACCGGATAAAAATTTATTCCCCTAATGACAAGCATATCATCGCTTCGTCCAATTACTTTAAATTTGAAGTTTTGAATTGCTTCACACTCTTCCGCATCAATTATCTCTATTAAATCACCTGTTGCATATCTGAGTAGCGGCTGCGATTCTTTACAACGATTTGACAAAACCAATTCTCCAATAGCACCTTTTTTAAAGAATCTATTCGATGCATTCTGCTCTCCTCTATCAAGTAATTCCGGATATAATGTCTCCCCTGCAACAAAGCAAAGACCATTCTTGTCTTTTCCCTCAGACGCTATAATACTCATAACTTCTGACATCCCATAATTCGCATTATATATATCCATACCCCACTTTTTTTCCAATCTATTTCTAAAATTCAGGTCATCTAACCCTCCTTCTCCACCAAAAAAACCCTTTTTTATCTGTAACTGTGCTGGGCTTATACCATATTTCTCTCTCGCCGTTTTTTCTAAATTACCTAAATATGACGGTGTCGCATGAATACATACCTGTGGTATTTGTCTAATAATCTGAATCAAATTATCCGTATTTCCCACGCCATATGGTATAACTGCAGCCCCAGTAGCCTCAAGGCTTTGGTGATCCATGAATCCCCCCATCCACATGCAATAATTCATGCAATTTATTACAATATCATTTTCTGTTAAACCAGCCAACGAAAATGCCTGTTTTCCGGTTGATATTACATTTTTTATATCATTTTCTGTCAATGCCAACAGCAATGGCATACTAGATGTTCCTGATGTTCTATGTACACGTTTAATCTCATTTTTATAACCAACGACACCCGAACCGAAGGGAGGATAATTCTTCTGATCATCAATCAAATCCCTTTTACGAAGTAAGGGTAGTTCTGAAAACTCTTTTAGATGGTTTTCAGCATATAAATTATTGTACATCTTTATTGAGTTCTTATATCCTCTTGCCTTTTTCAGCAATTCCTCTTCTATCTTATTCACTTGCATCTCCTCCAAACTAATAAATCTATTTTTATTCACTTATAATCTTAAGTACTTTATTTATTAGTTCCGTCTCCATATCTTCATACAGCGGTAAAATCAATACATTATTAGATATTTTTTTTGCATTATTCAGTCCGCTATTTCCATATAAATCCCGATAACATTTTGATTCAGATATCAGAGGGAAAAAGTATTTTCTACAAAATATATTGTGTTCTTTCAGCCGTTCATATAGCTGGTTCCTACTGCAAATGTAATCTTCTTCCAATACGATCGGAAAATACGAGTAATTATTATCCGCCTCATTATTTCTATCAAGCAGCCTTATTCCCTTGACTTTACTTAATTCCTGAGTATACAGGTCATAATATTTTTTCCTTTTTTGTATTGCAGTATCAATATGACGCAAATTGCACAAACCCATAATTGCACAAAACTCATTCATTTTAGCGTTAGCACCTATATCCACTACCAACTCTTCATCATGTATGCCAAAATTTTTAAGGTTGTACAGTTTTTCATAATATTTCTGCTCTTTAAAGGTTACCGCTCCGCCCTCTATTGTGTTGAAAACTTTGGTTGCATGAAAGCTGAATACAGACGCGTCACCCCAGTTTCCAATACCCTCATTTTTATATCTGACGCCAAATGCATGAGCCGCATCATAAATTACTTTCAAATTATATTTGTCCGCAATTCCCTGTATTTTCTCCACGTTGCAAACATTTCCATATACATGCACAGGAAGAATTGCGACCGTTTTTTCTGTAATCAGCTCTTCTATCCTGTCTTCATCAATCGTTGCGTCGCCGTATTTGATATCACAAAATACAGGTTTCAATCCATTGCGTACAATTGCATGGGTTGTTGAAATGAAGGAATACGGGGTTGTAATTACTTCCCCTCCTTCCCTATTAAATTCCATCATCTGGATGGCCATCTCCAACGACATATGTCCATTTACCATGAGAGATATTTCCGGCACGCCTAGATATCTTTTAAGCTGATTTTCCAATTCCATATGATATCTGCCCATGTTAGTGATCCAATGTGTATCCCATAATGGCCTGATAGCTTCTATATATTCCTCATATGGCGGCATAGAGGATCTCGTTACATTAATTCTCTCACTTTTGCACATAGTGTGCTCCTTATCTGCTTCCCTAGCTTTCCAAGTACTCTGGCCGTAGCTTGCTCTTTTATCTTTTAGCAATTATTCTGATAATCGGAGGATTACTCCCCTGATACGGCGCAAATCCTCTTTTCTCCAAAGCGCTTACAATTTCAAATCCTATTGTCTTCATTTTGTTCACAAGGTCTTTCATCTTTATAAATCTCCTGAAATGTCCGTTAAATATGTATGAATTTTCCCCTACTTTTTCTCCCTTTCCATAGAGTTCATCGTTTATGCTTCTCACCTCAATAAAGAACAATCCATTCTTCTTTAACACTTTATATACATTGTGTAATACTTCTATTTCCTGTTCCTCATTAATTGCGTGCAATGTAAAGCGGCTGTATACATAATCATACTGCCCCGAAAATATTGCCGATGACGATACAAAATCATCACAGATAAAATAAATATTATTTTCCTCGTATTTCTTCTTAAGTTGTGTAATTACACCATCCGACGAATCAATCGCGGTGACATTTAGTCCAAGCTTCAAGAAATAAATACTGTCTCTGCCATTCCCACATCCCAATTCCAGAATATTTTTAGCTGGAATTAACATATCTCCAATTTCCTGCGCAAAAAGAGATGGTTCTCCAATATCCGTTTTTCTATAATATTCATTCCAATAGTCCGTATCACGCTTATAGTCTTCCGAAATTTCCACCGGAATTTTTAAAATTTCCGCAACACATTCCCTAATGCTTCTGCTCCCATCATTTTTTAAAATAAGATCCGAGCTTTTAGGAAATTCTACCTGAATATCTATTCCAGCAACATTTTTTATTTTTCCGTTCTCATATTGGCTGTATATCCCCTTCTGATCCCGCTTAATAAGCACATCCATCGGCACATCCAAAAATATTTCAACATATGATTTATTATTTTTTCTATTCCATTCCCTCACTTCGTCATACATCGCGATCGTACAACAAATAACAATAATTCCCTGATCAGTAAGTACTTTGCATATCCGCGCATACTGAACCGCTCTTTTTCTTCTATCAATTTCGGTATAACCCAAATCTCTTCCGACAATGTTTTTCAAAACATCTCCGTCTAAAAGTACTACATTTTCCTTTTCCTGCCTAAGCTCATAATACAATCTGTTTCCAATTGTCGTTTTCCCTGATCCGGATAATCCCGTAATCCAATATAAAATTCCTTTTTTCATAAATCAGCCTGTTCTTTCTATAAATTATTTATTAATATAACTAAATGATTTGCCTTATAGACACTCAACGTTCTGTATCATTATTGGTTGTCCTGTTTTTTTATACAGTTGCACTACACTGCTACTCCCGTCTCCATAGTACGCACTAGACATCGTGACCGCCCGATCCATATCCGCGGTATCATCATAAATCCCCCAGCCTTCCTTGATATATCTATCCCTTATCTCCTTGTACGCCGCCCAAAGCTCCGGCCTCATACTCTCAATCGTTGCCTGAATCAACGGATGCGGCCTCCAAAGCAACGCCACCTCATCCTGATTCTCCTTGAATATCCCAAACACCGATTCCATCTTCCGCAGCATCTTCTCGCTATGCTTCAAAAGTGCACTCACGCTCGTATTATAAAAAATAATCTTCTTCCAGCTCCCGTCCGGCTTCTCAATCACCTTCAGCCACTCCGCCGGAATCTCCAGATCCTCTTTCTTTGTATTTAATACTTTGTCTACCTTTGGAGAACCCGTCCCCAGAAACTTCTTCTCCAGAAATTTTCTGTCCACGTGTTCCCCGGGCAGTCCCATCTCCTTTGCCGCCTTCAAATATTCATTGATATAAATCTGCCGCATGTTTTCCGACTGCACGACTACCTGATGGGCATAAATCGTCCCCGGCGTGAAGCAGAAGTGTTTCATTCCGTCAACCGCCTTCTGATTATCCGGCTCTATCTCCCCTAAGATGAAATAAGGAATATACACTAACTTGTCTGTATAGTTTCTCAGGTTTTTAGAATAGAAATAGGGATGCACGCTGGTCACATGGTTACATTCATCATAAGGATTATGAATATAAATCACATCCGGATGACGTGCTTCCAGATCATACTCGTCGTAACGGGTAATCGGAACATTTTTAGGGTACAGATCCCCCTCATAATGTTCTTCACGAAAACTCCCATCCGGGTTTTTGTCAAAATAAGGAATGGGAATCACATAAGCGTCACATTCAGGATCGCCATCCGCCGCCTTCCATACGCTTTCCAGAGAATCCCACATAGATGCTTTATAAGGGAGAAACACGATTTCTTTTTTATCATCAGGCAAATCATATTTAATGCCATTCCGAAGACCAGTCAATTGTTTCTGGATTTTCTTCGCATACTTCCTGCACAGATTTTCATCCGGCAGGTTTTCGCTCATCTGATAAATGTTTTCACAGTAATCCTCAAGCGTGTGCACAAGCGGCGCAAACCTTTCATCCAATGTATCAATATAGGTGCCCAGCGCAATTGCTGATTCCTGACATTGTACGAGAGCCTCTGCTGCCCCCTGCGGATTGGAAGTGCGTGTTCTTACGATGGCATCATTAGCTTTCAGCAGTGTGTCTACTGTCTGCAGCATATCTTTCTTTTTATATCTGTCCACCGTTTATCACCACCCTTCCTCATATTTTTCCGTACATAGAAAAAGATCTGACATAAAGTAATTTCATACCTTACATCAGATCTCTTATTATCCTGTCCTGTTAATAAACCGGCTTACACAACCACCTCCACGATGGTCTTATTTCCTGCCTTAAATTCCTTCACGCCCACAGTTTTATTCTTATTGAAGTTAAAACTCAACATATAGCCCTTATCTTTATGATAATAGTCCAAGTACTCCGTGAGCTGCTGTTCTCCGCGCTCGTTGTATTCATTGCCGTGCCAAATCTTTAACTCAACGATAAACTGCTCTCCATTGTAATCCACAATCACATCCGTGCGTCTTTCATCCCTCGTCTGCGCTTCCAGATAATAATTCCCGGTTCCGTTAATAATAGGCTTTAAATACAGCAGGAAAAATTTCCGTCCATTCTTTTCAATAAATTTTGCATCCTTTTGACCGCATAAATACTGTTATACTGATGTTTCAATTCCGATCGGCGTTTTAATTTCAGGTTTTTAATACTGTATACTCCGGCAAGGATAACCGAATGAAATGTCGGTGTTTTATCCCTCTTTAGATAAGCGCCCCTCAACAACGCCAGAAATTTGACAAACACTTCATTATTTCCCGCGCTATCCACTTCGTCAATAATCAGCACAATGGGACGCGGATTTTTTCTGCACATGTCGCTCAGAATCTTAAACATGTCATCCATCCCTATTTTCGGATTATCAGCCATGAAGTCCAACAACATGCCCCGTATTTTCCTCTGCTCCTCCCCTTCCTCAAATCGAAGGACATCACACAGCATGTTGACCAAAGCCCGAGAAAACGTTTCCCCGTTCTCGAATTTTTCATCTGGCATTTCCTGAAAATCGAGTGAGAAGACAAAATAATCTTCTGACAGATAATTTGCCAATGCCTGAAGCGTGGTAGTTTTCCCGTACTGACGGCCTCTGTTTATAACAAAGTAACTGCCGTAATCCACATAGTCTTCTTTTATTTTTTCAGCCTGTCGCTAATATCCACCATATAGTTCCGCTTGGGATTACACGAAAAGTAAACCAAAGAACTCTGATGTAAAATATGAAATTGTCAAGGTACATCTTTATTTACCCCGCCGTGCCTGCTCGATTTCGCTTCCGCTCCATCTCGCTGCGGGCTTTCGCCCTATAGTCACGAGTCCTAGCAGAAAAACTTCTGCAAGCAGGCTTTTCTGTCCGCACTCATGACTGCACGGCTCAATTAACAAGGCATATTGGACGTCTTACGACGCTGCTGGCGGTATTCCCGTCCGCTTCGCTCCCGGTACATCTTCCTTTGGGAAGTTCCCACGGGTCATGGCATACCCAATACCCGGCCGAAGCCGGCTTCTAATGCCGCGTGGCGTAACGGTTTTGTTATCGCAGATCCGTTACGCCTATTTTTTATCAAAAGAAATTTTCCGCAGTCCTACTCCCGAAGAATCGGTTTTGGTAAAATGTTTCCCAATGGGAACATTCATCTGTGAAATCTTTCATCATGAACGCATTTGCCCACGCTTTAGGGCATTCTTCGCAGCGTTTTCTCTCTCGGAGAGTTTTGCGCCGCAAGCTTTACAGGTAAAAACATCATTTTCCTTTTGGCCGGTCGCACCGCACTGACTGCATTCGTTACTGATATCCTTCCCAAACACTTCTATCAATTCAATGGCCTGTTCCCTGCATTTCTGGGTCAGCCGGTTTCTCACATAGCCTTTCTGCCACATACTGACAGAACTGTTGATTTTTTTATTTACACCCGCTTTAGAGCTTTGCGGCAGCTTGGGAAGATAGATCACACCCGGTTTTTCTGTCCGCAGCATACGGTTGATCTCCGCATTAATATAGGTATGCAGAGCCTCTTCCCGCCTCTCCCTGCCAGCCGTATACTTTTTTCTGCCGGGATTCTTATCCTTATTCCTGCGGTATCGAATGTTGCCCTCTCTGACATATTCCGAAAGCGCATACTGATGATCGCTATACTTTTCCCCGTAAATACTGCCTTTATCTGTCACAAACATGGTGCGGATTCCCATCGCCAACCCAATCTCTCCGCGGTAATCCTCATGCTGTCTGACTTTCCTCTCCACAGGCGCATGAATGACGACATTTCTCTCCTCGGGAAAAATACGGATATAAAGCTGTTTCGTATATCGGTTATTGTCTGTAAGCGGTATGAAAATCCGCTTTCTCTTTTCTTTTATGGCAAGATAGATACCATGATTGTCATAGCGGTACGCTTTCCCCGATACGGAAAACCCGTCCACAGTATCCGTATGCATTTTCTTTAAGTGTCTGCGCACCTGTCTGCGCAAATATTGGTTCAGCCGATTCTCCTCGACGCCTGTCCGCACTTCCCGGAACGTCTTTTCCCAAGCTTCGGAAAGCTGGATTTCTTTCTCCTGAAGAATCGCCTCGAAGCAATCGCTCTGCTTCATGACAAACCGCAGATAATGTCTGTCCTCCGGCGTCAGATTCTCATTTTCCCGAATGCATTTTTCTATCCTGCCCTTCGTCTGTGTCCACTGGTTCTTGATATCTCCCAGCGCATCGAAGACAGCCAGATAAAAATACACCGACGGCAGACCGAGACTTGCCCGCAGGCCGCTCGCCGTCATTTCATTCTGCACGGTATATCCGGGATAAATTATGGACAGGCTTTTGATTCCGCCATAACGTTGATACACATAATTCTTGACCGTCCTGTAATCCCCCGCAATCTCCTGAAGCTTTCTCATATCCGCTTCGGATAGGGGTACACTATTATATTGGCGGACAGTCTTGCATATGGTGTTCGACGGCATATCACTGTACTTACTCCCCGGCTTGTCAGATCATATTTCGCAGAATTGGGCATTCTGCGAAAATTCTGTCCTTTCCCTTGCAGGCACAGGCCTTTTACTACATCTGACCACATAACTGACCATAATTGGCGGAAAGTGCGTTGATATGCTTTCGCTTGGTATCCATGCTTGGATGGACATATCTGTTCATGGTAATCTGAACATTGGAATGTCCCAGAATTTCACTGAGGCTTTTGACATCCATTCCGCTGTCAATGCAGTTTGTGGCAAAGGTATGCCGCAATATATGAAAGTTATAATTGGGAGCATCAATTCCTTCCAGATACTTCTTAAAATGGTTCTGATAGGTACGTGGTTCCATCGGTCTATTTTTTTTCAGAACATATTCCTGCCCTTCCTGATGAAAGTTAGTAAGAAGTGACAGCAGCGTATCTGATATCGGGATTGCCCGTTTAGAAAAAACGCTTTTTGGGGGTGTCTCTAAAAGAATAGTTTTTGTTGTTCCTTCTCTGCTTTCTATTCTCTGCACGGTTCTGTTGACATGTAGCAGTCCTCTTTCCCGATCTATATCTTCCCACTTCAAAGAACATATTTCTCCTAACCGAAGACCGGTAAAAAGACAAAGATATATGCCTGCCTTGGAGATGTCCATGTCACTGTGAAGAAACCGGATCAGCCTTGTCTGTTCCGCTCGGTCCATAATTTCAATCGAAGCTGCTCTTTTTTGCAGGGCACAGCCTGCAATTGTGGGCACAGGATAACCATATTGCTTTTCTATGTAACACAGAGTCTGTTTGACGGTAGCCAAAACGCTTTGTCTGGTCGAATCAGATACTTCTAATTTGGCCATTTCTGCCTGAATGTGACTGTTGGTCATCTGGGAAAGATTATCGGAGAAGAAGAGGGCTTTGATGTGACATGTATAAAGCTTTTTGTATTTAATATAAGTAGAATATTTTCTGTTTTGTGCCACCTCCTCCAGCCATTCCTCCATAAGCACGCAAAAACTGGCATTGCAGATCTGTTGTGGCAGCCTGCCACTTTTCTGAGAGGGTTGTACCCGGTGGGAATCATCCCTGTTTAACATATACATTCTGGCAGTTAGTTTTTCTTTTACTTCATTGTAAGATTTTCCATAAACGGACAGGTAGCGCTTTTTTCCATCCTCAGATATTGCCGGATATCGTCCCTCCCACCTTCCGTCTGTGCGTTTCCTTATGTTGTCACCTCGTCTTGGCATATGTAGTTCTCCTTTCTGACCACTTTTTTGACCACAAATATACCATTAATCACAGTTTGAAAGACAAAATATGACAAAATTTTACATAGAGTTTAGCAGAAACGTTTTTTCGTGCTTGACACATAAAGGGCAGTTCCCTATAATTAACACAAAGCATATTATTTTCTCGACAACAAATATTCGACGTAATATTATGTTACGCCAGTGTCAAATAAACCGGTTTTTCATATCGGTTTCCAATCTGTGTTTCAGAATTTCTATGCTTTTAAATCAGCCAACACAACTTAAAAGCAGGAGATTCTATACAGCTATACAGCTTTCTCCTGTAGAACAGGAGGACAATCTATGAACTATGCACGAATCAGAGAAGAGGACTTATTTATGGAAAGGAAAGGCGGAAAAGGCTATACGACTGCGGATATCGAAGCCCTGCCGGATGGGGAACGGGCGGAGCTGATTGATGGCGAAATGTTTATGATGGCGACGCCAATGACGATACACCAGAGGATTCTTGTAAAGCTTATTTTTGAAATTGAGACATTTATCAGAAAAAATAAAGGTAACTGTGAACTTCTTCCCGCACCCTTTGGCGTTTACATTAAAAAGGACGACCGTAATTATGTGGAACCTGATATTTCTGTGATCTGCCATGAGGATAAGCTGGATGAAAAGGGCTGTCACGGCGCACCGGACTGGGTAATCGAAATTGTGTCCCCTTCCAGCAGGAAGATGGATTATGTGAGGAAAACTGCGCTTTATCAGGAAACAGGCGTGCGGGAATACTGGATTGTCGATCCGAAAAAGGAAATGGTTACCATATATGAAGCGGATCGGTGGGATATTCCTGTCTGCCATTCTTTCTCTGAACGGATTCGAGTGGGGATTTATAAGGATCTGTATCTCGATTTTATAGAATTTATTAAAAACTGAAGTTTTTGTTGCCAAAAAATGACAGCACTGTCTTTTGCGGCAAAATTGACAAACAGTCTTATCTAAAGTATAATTTATGACGATACATAACTAGCAGGCAGTTAGAGGACAAGAGATTCTGCCTGCCCAATTTTCGCAGAATGCCCAATTCTGCGAATTTTTTGCTGTCTAAATCATCCCTTTCCTCTGCGAAGCATTATCATGCAGTAACTCCCGGCATCCTCTCCATTCCCGAATCGAATTTCCCCGCCATGCGCCAGAATAATTTTTTTTACAATCTCCAGGCCGCGGATATTTTCACCCGCCGGATCCTTCTTTCTGCTGCGCAGGCGGCGCAGAACCTCTTCCGAATATCCCACGCCGTTATCTTCCAGACGGATAAGGCATTTCCCCTTTTCTTCCCACATGGCAATCCTGATTTCAACCGATCCGCTCTTACCGCTGTGCTTTATGCTGTTATTGATCAGATTACGAAATACCCGCACAAAAAGCTGTCTGTCAGCTTTTACACACAATTGCTCCGCGTCCTTCTCAATCTGTACCTCAATTTCGAGTTCTCCCGGCAGGGAATCGTTAAGGAAGGACACGGCAACACTCCTGACAATCTCTGCGGGCCGCACTTTTTCTTTCCGCAGCGCCTGCATGGAATATTCCAGTTGGGAGGTCAGGTTTAAATCTGCTATCAGTTCCTTCATAACCACGCTTTGATGACGGATCACGGCGGCCTGCTGTCTGGCCTCCTCGGACAGCTCCTCACTGTGTTCCAAGGTGTCGGCATACCCCATCACCACAGACAGGGGTGTGCGGATGTCGTGGGAAATACCGGCAATCCATTCAATACGCGCCCGTTCCCTGTTCCTTGTAAACCGTTTTGTAAAGACGAAAGCCAACGCCACAATCCATATAAAATTAATAAGGAAGAATGCCAGCATCGTCCGTTTGACGAAATACATCCATGGAATGGAAAATTCTATATTGTATTTCCACATTGTTTCCTTCTGCATACCCACGACCATAATCCGGTCGTCCCAGGCACGCATCTGCACCGGATATCCTTCCAGATACCATTTGCTCATGCGGGCAATGTCCGCGCCACTGTACTCATCCTTCAACTCTTCCGGTTTTCGGACACTCCAGACCACCCGTCCATTCTCGTCCAGGAGCATCGCCCACTGATCCTTCTGCTCGAACTCCTCCTCCATCTCCCTGTCAAGCGTGTAGCCGTCCTGCGCAGGCGTCAACGACTCCATAACCCTTCCCCCGTAAATATACACGGAATCCGTGTTCACATAGACCACTGCCGCTGATACCAGAAGCACGATATTGAGTATACAGGTCAGGGCAGCAACGCCAAAAACAGCCAGTACGCCATAGGCCAAAAGGCGCGCTGCTTTTCTATAATTATAATATATCCGATCTCTTTTAAATTCCTTCATACCAGTCTGTACCCCAGCCCTCTCACCGTCAGCAAATATTTCGGACGGGAAGGATCTTCCTCGATCTTTTCCCGCAGTCTGCGGATATGCACAACAAGCGTATTTTCGTATCCGTAGTTCTCCTCCTGCCAGACAGCGTCACACAACGCATCAATGGTCACAATCCGGCCTCTCTCCTGCGCCAGCTTCTGTATGATGGCATATTCCTTTGCCGTCAGCGTGATTTCCTTCTCCGCAATGTCCGCCCCATCCCTGTTCCATTTCACAACGCCGCTGCCCAGGTCTATCAGGCATCTGCCAAGCGCAATTGTTTCCTGCTCCTGTAAACTCTTTACCCTGTACACCCGTTTTAGAACCGCTGTCACCCGCAGGATCAGCTCTTCCGGCAAAAAAGGTTTCGTGATGTAGTCATCCGCGCCAAGTCCCAGCCCCCGTAATCTGTTTTCGTCCTCATCCCGTGCCGAGAGGAAGATCACGGGAGCCTCCGACATTTCCCGCAGCTTTTTGAACAGAGAAAAGCCGTCTCCGTCAGGCAGCATAACGTCCAGAAGAACCAGATGCGGCTCCTTCAGCGCAAACAGCTCCTCGGCCTCAAGGCAGTTTCCCGCCACAGTTACTTTATGAAATCCCGCGCGGCGAAGGAACCCGCCCACCATTTCCCGCAATGCCTTTTCATCATCTACCAGTAGGATTTTACTGTCATATAAATTCATAACCATTTCCTTTCAGTTTGAAGATACTGTCAGTCTTAACATGTCCCGCCCCATTATGCGGCAAAAATATTTCAATCTAATTCTCCATGTCAAAGCCTTAAATTGCCGGTTGTGAAATAAGCTATCCAACTTATTTTTCTATCTACAATATCAGTATATTGCTTCCTGCATTTTCTGAAAAGATCTCCAGGTGATTCTTAAGGTAAATGTAATCTCCCCTTCATTCCCATGTAAGCCTTCTCCCTTATCCTAATTATAACAGGCGGACTGATGGACAGACATACTGACAAAGAAACGGTCTGCCACAAAATATCTCAGAGAAAGGACAAAACACTATGCCAACTCAAAATCTGGTAGAAACCCATAATCTCACAAAGCAGTACGGTAAGATCCGCTGTGTCAACGCCGTCAACATACAGGTTCCGCCCAGCGCGATTTATGGCTTTTTAGGGCCGAACGGCGCGGGCAAATCGACCACACTGAAAATGATTCTCGGACTGGCCAAACCCACGGCAGGAGACATTACTCTTTTTAACATGCCGGTCAATGAAAAAAACCGCATGAAGCTCCTCGCACAGACAGGATCGTTAATCGAGTCGCCCAGCTATTACGGCCACCTGACCGGGGAAGAGAATCTGCGTATCATCCAGACACTCAAGGGCTGTTCCGAAAAGGATATTGACAAGGTATTGAAAATCGTCCGTCTGGATGAGGCACGGGGGAAGCTGGTCAACCACTACTCCCTCGGCATGAAACAGCGTCTCGGCCTTGCCGCCGCGCTGCTTGGCTTTCCCAAGCTGCTGATTCTGGATGAACCCACAAACGGGCTTGATCCGGCGGGTATTCAGGAGATGCGCGAGCTGATCTGCTCCCTGCCCGGCGCTTATGGCATGACGGTTCTGGTTTCTTCCCACCTCCTCAGCGAGATCGACCAGATGGCCGACCATGTGGGAATCATCCGAAAAGGCACGCTGGTCTATCAGGACACACTGGAGTCCCTGCACGCCCACTCGCAGGAGCAGATTGCACTCCGCGTCAGTCACACGGCCATTGCCCTCGATCTGCTCCGTCAGGACGGGATTGAGGCCACGCAGGAGGAGGGCTATCTCCTGCTGCCCATGATGGACGATACTTATGTGGCAAATCTGTGCCGCCAGCTTATCGAACAGAATATATCGCTATACCGTATTGAGAAGCGCGAAAAAAGTCTGGAGGATATTTTCTTATCCCTGACAGGAAAGGAGACCAGCTTATGATTACTTTGCGGACAGAATTTAAAAAAATCAAAAGAAAAAAGATCGGGCTCACCATGTGCGCCCTGATCGGTGTCCAGTTTGCATGGCTTCTCTGGTCGGGCAGTCGTCCCAACGAAAGCGAACGGCTGCAGGGCTGGATCGAAATGCTCCATTCCCTCCCCTTAATCAGCGTTATCATGATGCCCACCATTATGTCCGTGCTGGCCTCCCGTCTTGCCGACGTGGAGCATAAGGGAAACACCTACAAGCTGCTGCATACGCTGCGCCGCCCGGGCGCGCTTTATCACGCAAAGGTGGCCTGCGGTACACTCTTTATTCTGGCAATCTCGATCGCGCAGTTTCTCTTTATAATTGCCCTTGGATACGCCCGTGGCTATGCCGGGCATCCCGACTGGAATTACTATGCCGCCGCCTTTGCGTTGAATCTGGCCTGCTGCCTTTCCCTGTATCTGCTGCAGCTTCTTTTGTCCATGCTGTTTTTTAACCAGATGATCCCTCTGGTCGCGGGGCTTGGCGGCTCCATGCTGGGACTCATTTTAATGTATATCAAAATGTACTCCTTCCTTCCCTGGGGCGGCTTTCTCTCCGCCGCACAGGCGGCAATGGACTGGAATCCGGAAACCAGAATCGTGCGTTTTTATTACCGTGAATTTTCGCCTGTCGAGCTGTGTGCGGTAGCCATGATCTTTGTCTGGATTGTGGGTTTTTATACAGCGGGACGAATCTTATTCGCAAGAAAGGAAGCTTAGACGGCTGCCGTTTCAGGAAACGGCGCCCCGAAAATATGATTTTTGACAAGGAGGAAATAACATGCGTACATCTTATATGAGAGCCGTCAAAGCGGAATCCCTGAAGCTGAAGCGAAGCCCGGTATGGCTGGCGTTCTTCGCGCTCCCCCTCATATCCGCCTTCTTCGGCACCATGAATTACAAACTGAATACAGGCGTCCTGAAGTCAGAGTGGTACAGTCTGTGGAGCCAGCACACCCTTTTTCTCTGCTACTTTTTCATGCCTGCGCTGATCGGCACCTACTGCTCCTACCTTTGGCGGCTGGAGCACACCCGCCACAACTGGAACAGTTTTCTGACCACTCCCCTGCCGGTTTCCGTCCTTTATCTGGGCAAGCTGACGCAGGCGGTGCGGGTATCGATTCTTGGAAATTTATGGATCTTCCTGTTGTTTTATGTCTGCGGCAGATTTGCCGGAATTCAAAGCCATTTTCCGGAAGAGGCTTTGGAGTGGTTTCTGTGCGGCACGCTCGGCGCGGTGGTGGTCTGCTGTGTACAGCTTCTCCTCTCCCTGGTGATCCGCTCCTTTGCCATCCCGATCGGCATCGCCCTCGCCGGAGGTATTTTGGGGCTGTATATGACCACTCACGGCTACGGCATGCATTATCCGTACTCTCTCTACTGTCTGGGAATGCGCGCCAACAATCCGAATATGGAAATCCGCATATCGACTTTGATAGTCAATTCCGTCGGATTTATGGTCGTTTTTGCCGCGTTGTCCGTTTTTTATCTGCGCAGGCATGAGATAACCGCCAACTAATGCCCCGTTTTACAGATAAGCCGGCGTGTAATGCCGCATCGTCTTAAAGAAAATGACACACGGAGGTTTTGCAATGAGTAACTATGTAATCGAAACAAAAAATCTCACCAAACAGTATGGTACACAAAAAAGTGTTTCCGACCTGAATATTCATGTCCAAAAGGGGCGCATCTACGGGCTTCTTGGCAGAAACGGAGCAGGCAAGACAACTACCATGAAAATGCTTCTCGGTCTGACAAAGCCCACTTCCGGGGAAGTGACAATCTGGGGGAAACCTTTACCGGCAAATGAAAAAGAACTGCTGCCCCGTATCGGCAGCCTAATTGAATCCCCCGGTTTTTATCCCAATCTGACCGCCACGGAAAATCTACGCATTTTTGCCACCCTCCGAGGCATGTCAAACCGTAATGCCATCAAAGAGGCACTTGATTTGGTAGGTCTGCCCTACAAAGACAAGAAGCTGTTTTCCCAATATTCACTTGGCATGAAGCAGCGGCTGGCTATTGCCCTTGCCGTGATGCACGACCCGGAGCTTTTGATTTTAGACGAGCCGATCAACGGTCTTGACCCAATCGGTATTGCGGAGGTACGTTCCTTTATTCGTGACCTCTGCAGGAAGCGCGGAAAAACCATTTTGATTTCCAGCCATATCCTCTCGGAGATTGCACTGCTGGCTGACGATATCAGCATCATTGACCACGGTGTACTGCTGGAAGAAGAAAGCCTTGCAAAGCTGGAAGCCAAAAGCAGCAGACATATCCGGTTTACTGTTTCTGATACGGCGCTTGCCGCCGGCATCATAGAGCACCGGTTTCATGAAAAACAGTTTACCATACAGGACGGGCATCATATGCAGCTGCACAATCCGGATATTTCCATCGGAAAAATGGTAACCGCTTTTGTGGAAAACGGTCTGGAAGTATCGGAAGCCTGTCTCTGCGAAGAAAGTCTTGAAGAGTATTTCAAGCGGATAACGGGGGGTGAGGGGATTGCTTAAACTTGTCACATGCGAGTTTGCCAAATTAAAGAGGAAGAAATTCATTTTACTGGTGATACTCTCCGCGTTCTTGTTTCCTGTACCTGTTACGGTATTGCTGACAACACCACAGACGGCTGAGAGATTTGACAGTGATGCCGAGGTTTTTAACGCCTGTTTCCAGTTTATTATGGGCTATGGCGTGTCGCTGCTTCTGCCCTGCGTCATCGGAATCGTTGCCGCCATGCTGTTTTTCATGGAGCGGGATAACGACACCTTCAAAAATCTGCGCACCATTCCGGTGACAGGCACACAGATGATTTTGGCGAAAATCCTTGTTTTATTTATTATGGGAATGATTTTCAGTGTATTTTCGTCTTTTGCCGCCATTTTGTGCGGGAGTCTGATAGCAGAAGTAAATGGAATTGCCTATAAACTGTTCGTGGCATTGGAAATGGGAATTTTTATCACCGCAGGGACCCTGCCTTTAGTCGTGCTTGTTGTTTTCTTCAGCAAAACCTATATTTTTTCTGTTTTGCTCTGTGTCTTTTACAGTGTTTTAAGTATGACCGCAGAATCCTCTTTTGGCATCTTACCGAAAACTTTCTGCTGGCTCATGCCGATTCCCCTTACAACACTCTGGAGTGCGGGAGATATGGCACAGCATGGGGTGATGGAGATGAAGGATACGCTTTCCTATCTGCTGCCGACAACCCTTCAGACAAGCGTTATTTTAGGCATTGATGCTGTTCTTTCTGTCATAGTCATCGATTATCTGTACAAAAGGAGGGGAGAATAATATGTTTCGCATGGTCAAGACTGAAATTTGGAAATTAAAACGGTATTATATGATATGGGCAGGCGTTCTTCTGATGCTGCTCTCCGTTCTGCTGACAATGTTTTCCACTACGGCATCGGACGGTACTGTCTGGACATTTTCCTTTTTTGCGGAGCAGGTGATCAAGAATAATGTCACCATGATTTTTCCTGTGTGCATCTCCCTGATCGCGGGATATACCATAGCCAGAGAGGCAAAAGACGATACGCTGAAAAGTATCCTGCCTGTCCCTGTTTCCTACTGCAATCTGTTGTGGGGGAAAATACTTGTCTGTGCATTACTGTCCCTGTTTTTGGGACTGGTAAGCGCAGCCTTTACCGTGATCGGTAATTTCCTGATGGGATTTCCGGGGCTTTCCCCCGCCTCCGCATTACAGGCATTTGTACAGATCATGATGAACTGTCTGTTTCTCTATATTGCCGTAATGCCGATTATCGCGGTAACCGCCCGCATATCCAACGGGCATATGATAGGTACGGTCATTGCTTTTGTCTATGGCTATGGCGGTATGTTTGCAGCCGCTGACGCGGCGGTGGCTGATATCTATCCTGTCACGGCAAGTCTGGGATTAATCCGTTACCGCAGCTATGATCCGGCGGTGAACTGGAATATTCCCGTCTGTCTGGCCAGCATGCTTGCGGCATTTTTGATTTCTGCGGTTTTTGTATTTACAACAAAAGAAAATGCGCCCGTCAAGACTGCTGCAAAACAGAAAAGAACGGTTACAAAGAAGGGTTGGTAGGGGGATAAAACTCCCCCTTCTTACTATATCCGCATTTACAAAGTATAAAATTTATTTTATCTGACGCTGTTTATCCAGAAGCTCTTTCAGCGCCTCGTCCCCCACGCTCACCCATGCGTCCTCTTCCTCAGCGTTTAGCCCCAGATACTCCCGCAGAGTGTCGGTGGTGTCGGAAAATCCCCACTCCTGACTGTAATCGTCGATCTCCTCAAACGCTATCTCACCGGCAAGATACTTCTCCTTAAATTTTTTCTCCGTATTTTCTGTCATTCCTTCCTCCCGTGTCAGCTTATGTTAAATCATTTCTTCTATAAAGCAAATCCCTGCCCTCTTCCTATGGATAGGCTGTTTTCTTACCTCAGACCGTCCTCCCGCGCCTTATCCGCAATCATCCGATATGTGGGTGTGGGAACCCCATATTTCTCTCCCATCCGCACCACCTCGTAGATCAGGCCGTCGATCTCGGAAGCTTTTCCTGCATAAATATCACGCTGCATGGAAGTGCTGGCCGTAGGATTCAGCGCATCCAGAATCTGTAAATTCGTTGTCACAATATCTGCCATAAAGGGCACACCCATGGCCACAGCCAGCGCATCCACCTCTTTCATCAGCTTCACAAAGGTGTCCCGCGGTTCCCCGGTCTTCTGCACATCCCCGGCGCTCACATGGTAGAAAAGTCCGCAGGCTGCCATGGGGGACACATAGGCAAATTTTTGCAGAGCGTCTCTCTGAATATTTTCCGACAGCACCCCGTCGATGCCGCTTTCCTTTAAATCCTTCGCCACCTCAAAAAGCTCAGGCCGAAGCTCTTCCTTCTTCCGCACGCCATATACAATACGGAAAATATCTCCGTTCTGCCAGATCGTTCCCGGCTCCTTAATCTCCGCCGCTATGTAAATACAGCCATCCGTTACCAGAAGCCCCGGCAGCTTTTCCTGCAGCCTTCCGCCCGTCCCGTAAATATTCAAAATGGGAATCACAATCGTCGTCTCTTTCGCCACCCGCCTGATAAAAGGAACCGTTTCCTCCAACGAATAGCCTTTCACACAAACGAAAATAATGTCCGGCTGTTCGTCATAGTGTGCCATATCCGTTGCCCTGACGGGATGCACGGTATAGTTTCCCTTCTTCGTGGTCTCCATCTTAAGACCCTGCTCCTGCATCCTTTTCAAATGTTCCCCTCTGGCAATCAGGGTAACGTCCTTGCCCGCCTCCTCCATATATGCGCCAATGCTGCCACCAGTGCCGCCCGCGCCGATTACTAAATATTTCATGTGTTCCTCCATTCTTATCATCCCACCATTTATAGCCCTGTCATGTATGTCATGCTATACCGTTCATAAGCCGCATTACTGCGGCTTACTGCTAATCATATTTTATCTGATTTTCTGCTGAATAACAAGTGTTGAGAACGGAACCGCCTCCATTCTCACACGCAAATGTAAAGCTGGCAGACGCCGCTGGTGAAATTCCGTTGAGTATCGGATGGTTATTTTTAGATGTACGTCAACTGCTTTTCCTAAATGTTTAGTCTAAATAGTATATGCTTTAGCAGCACAAATCATATCCTGAAGAATATCTGCAGCGAGATTAACCGGTCTTCCGATATCATGAATGAGGCTGATATTACGCATAGGGATATTTTCGGTAAGGTTTATCCGAAAGACTTCGCTCTTTTGAAGTGAGTTCTTGGCATACTCTGGAGAAATAAATCCAATCCCCATATCATTTGCGACAAAAGAAAGCACCTGGTCGATAGTGGCTGTTTCAATCTCCGGTTCAAACGGCAGACTATGTGAAGTAAAAATATTCTTATAAAATTCAAAGGTTTCAGTTCCCTGCCATAAGTTGATGATTGGATACTGAACTAAATCAGCAATTGCCAGGTTCTTATCCTTGAGGTGGGAAAAAGATGGCCCGCCAATTAGTATATCCTGAAAAGAATTTAAAATTGTCTCGTGCAGATTCAAGTTTGAATTAGAAAAAGCAGTGACAACCGCCATGTCAATGAGTCCGTCTGATACGGCAGAAACAAGATTGGGCGTAGAATTATTGACAATCCGAATGTGAGTTCCGGGATATAATTGATGATAATCACGGAGTACCGGAAGTATCTCGTCATGGAGCAAGATTTCCGTTATACCAATGGAAAAACCAATGGAAATGCGCTCATTGTGGAGGTTTTTGGAAAAGTTAATTTCAGCTTCTCCTATTTGGAGCTGTTCGTGGGCAGCCTGAACATGGAGAAAAAGTTTTTCGCCTTCCACTGTGAGGGCAACCCCTTTATTGGAACGGATAAACAATTTGCAATCTAATTCAGTTTCCAGATTATTCATCGTTCTTGTAATGTTAGGCTGACTATTATTTAATGCCTTTGCCGCCTTGCTAAAACTTTTGTATTTTCCAACGTAATAAAATATTTTGTAATGTTCATAAGATACTGACATGAGGGTTCTCCTGTTGCTGCTATATTATTATGATATATTGCATATATCATATATAATTTTTACACATAAGTCCAGAGGTAGTATAATTAATTTGAAGAAATATCCGAACGGTTATTTCAGGATCAACTATTTAGAATGGTAAAAGGAGTGTCTCAAAGTACAGATGATTGACGAATTATTCGAAAAAATTATCTATGAGTCTGAGGAATTTAAAACTGTACAGACGAATGTTGATTTTGATCTGGAGAGAATACTAGAGCAATTGTGCAGTGCACAGGGAATTACGAAAGAAGAAGCGAGAGATATGCTCACAGGTGTGCTTTATCAGACTGAACGTGAAATGTTTGCAATAGGCTTTAAACATGGAATTCAGCTTATGTATGAAAGCGGCATATCCTCAGATGATATCCATCATCTTTAACAGCTTGTCTTTCTGTTCATCGGAACAATTCTGAAGTCTTTTAATCACTTCATTGTCAAGGGATGAAGCAACCGTATATTCAGAAGAGAGAATATAATCTACGGTTACATCCAGCGCATTACATATATTGACCAGAGTTGAAAGAGATATTTTCACACGGTTATTTTCAATATTGCTGATATGTGAAACATTCACATCGGAAGCATTTGCGAGATATTCCTGTGTCAGTCCTTTTGCGACTCTGGTTTCTTTTATTTTTTTACTGATTAATTCAAAGTTAATCTCTTTCATATTCCAAAACCCTCATTTGGTAATTGTAATAAAATATTAGTTGTGCTATAATGACCTAACGCTATATATTATATAGTTACACATCAAATACATAAAGCAATGAAAAACAATTTTTACGCTTATTTAAAGTTTGTAAACGGGAAGAAAGGCATAAGGATTAGAAATGAGCAAAGTAACTATGAACGAAAGACGGGAAGAAGATGGAAACGGTAAAAGACAGATCCATGTAAATTTTGGATTACTTGCGGGTATGATTGGTGGCGCAATTCTGGGTGTTTTTATTGGTGCAGTGGCGAAAGATATACCTCTTTACACAGGGTTTGGTATGATTCTCGGTATGGCAATTTCCATTGATCTGGCTGCACATATAAAAAGAAAAAATGAGAAGACCAGAGAAACTGGGGAAATGAGGGAATGAATATGTTTACACCATCAGAAATTGCAAAAAGATATTCGGATGCCGGTGCGGCCAAAACGAGGATTACTATAAGGAAAACATTTATACTGGCTGTATTCGCCGGTATTTTTATAGCGTTTGGAGCATTTGGCAGTCAGGTGGCTTCATTTAATGCAGGAAGTGAATCTCTTGGAAAATTCCTTAGTGCGTTAGTTTTTCCGGTGGGGCTTCTTATGGTTATCATGGCCGGGGCGGAACTCTTTACAGGAAACAGCCTGATCATTATTTCCGTATTACATAAAAAGACAAGTATAAAGGGATTATTAAGAAATTGGGGAATTGTGTATCTTGGAAATTTTACGGGAAGTATTTTTGTTGCACTTTTGTTGACATACAGCCATGCTTATTCCGTGTTTGATGGAGGATTGGCACAGTCAGTTGTAACAACGGCGCAAAATAAGGTCTTATTTTCATTTCAGGATGCTTTTCTCAGAGGAATTTTGTGCAATATCCTGGTTTGCCTGTCCGTTTGGATTTCTTTTGCGGCAGAAGATGTGGCAGGTAAAATTTTAGGATTATATCTGCCGATTATGCTATTTGTAGTATCGGGGTATGAACACTGTGTAGCAAATATGTATTTCATACCGGCGGGAATCTTTGCTTCCGGTGAATATGGTATACTGGCGGACTCGCTTACATGGTCAGGGTTTCTGTTCAATAACTTGCTGCCTGTCACTCTTGGAAACATTTTAGGCGGAGCATGTATCGTTGGAGCGGGTTATTTTTATGTATATCTGTATCATACGGGAGAATCAAAAGCGTGAGCTATATTAAATGATACTATATCATTATGGTATCCTGCTTTGCGAAAGAGCGGATACCGCAGATATCTTTGGCTAACCGGTAATAGCAGAAGCGTACTTTCTCCTTTATGGGATCAGCATTATTTTACAGCGGAAAAGGAATCCCCTCTTGACACTTCCTTTTTTTAGGTCCATAATATCATCGTTCATGTAGGCTCCCTTTTAATAGGAAGAAATACAAAATATTTTCAGAGGAATGGAGTAGAAAAATGTTTATTCTTTTTTTTCTGATCTGGGTTATTTTTAACGGGCAGCTTACCGCGGAAATTGCTGCCTTTGGTGTTGTCATTGCAGGGGTTATGTACTGGTTTTTATGTAAGTTTTTCAATTACTCTCCCCGGTTCGATCTCTTTTTATACAAAAAATCGCCTCTTTTGGTTCGATATATACTAACCTTAATCTGGGAAATTTTAAAGGCAAATTTCGCCGTCTTTCGTCTGATTTATACTGCCGAGTACGAACTGGAACCGACTGTCGTGCATTTTAAAGCCAATTTGCACACCACTTTTGCACGGGTACTTCTGGCAAATTCCATCACGCTGACTCCCGGTACAATTACCGTTGCCTTAACGGACAATGAATATACGGTACACTGTCTTGATAAAGAACTGGCGGAGGGCATTTCTTCCTCCGTATTTGTGAAACTTCTGACTAAAATCGAGGAGGGCCAGATATGGAAAAAGAAATGATCTACCACACGCTTTTTATCCTATTACTGATCGTACTATCCGTTATGCTGCTGATCTGTCTGATCCGTGCTGTAAAGGGTCCCCGTGTGGCCGACCGTCTGATGGCCGTCAATATGATGGGGACGATGGTTATGGTAATGATCTCAATTCTGGCGCTGCTTTTGCAGGAGGGCTACCTGGTGGACATCTGTCTGATCTATGCCATGATCAGCTTTCTTTCCGTGGTTGTGATCTCCAAGGTTTATATTGGCATCTACGAGGAACAGCACCACAATCAGGAAGCTGCGGAGGGAGGAAATGCTGATGAACGCGTTTGAATGGATCAGGCTTATTGTCGGATGTCTGTTTATATTGACCGGAATGGTCATATTTTTTACAGAGCTGTTCGGCGTCTTTCATTTTGAATATGTCCTGAACAGAATGCACGCCGCCGCCATGGGCGATACGCTGGGCATCAGCGCGTGCCTGATCGGTCTGATGATTTTTTCGGGTCTGAACTTTACAACCCTGAAAATGTTTTTAATCATCGTCTTTTTGTGGTTTGCCTCTCCCGTCTCCTCCCATGTGCTGTCCCGGCTGGAGGCCGCCACCAACGACAACCTGTCGGCACATTGCGAAATATACGAAGATTTGGAAGTGCTGGAGCGGGAACTCGCCGCAGCAAAGGAAGATAAAAATACGGAAATGAAGGAGGCGTCTGCGTCATGACAGTTTTTCAGATCATCCTGATGGGACTGTTAATCATCTGCGCGGTCTCTGTCAGTTTTTCCAAAAACCTTTTAAACTCTATTCTGATTTATATGTCTTTCAGTCTGGTTATGTCCATGCTTTGGATCTGTCTGGAGTCACCCGACCTAGCTATCACAGAAGCTGCCGTCGGCGCGGGAATCACCAGCGTCCTGTTTTTTGTGACACTCAAAAAAATCCACGCTATCGACGCTTCGGAGCCGGAAAAAGAGGAGGAAAAGGAAAATGAGTAGGAAAAAGACCGCAGAAGAATATCAGAAAACTTTCGCCTTTCGTTTCTTCCGATGGCTTTCCGGCGAAAAGGATCCCTATATCGGGAAAGTGGAAATGCGGCCCCAGAAGGAATACCAGCCGGATCAGAAAGCAGCGCTCCGCCACGAGAAGGAGCATGATGCCATCATGGACAGGGTCTATGATACCGAACACAATAAATGGCTGTACCGTTTTCACCGGCTGTATCAGGCAACCAGCATTCTCTTTTGCCTGTTTCTGATCGCCCTGCTTCTGGTGACGATTTCTTATCTGCCGCCTAACGGAGCGGTGACCCGTCCGGTCAACAATGAAGTCGCGGTGCGCTACATCGAAAAAGGGCTGGAGGAAACAGGCGCCGTCAACATTGTCGCCGGCATGATTCTGGACTACCGGGCTTTTGATACATTGGGGGAATCCCACGTACTTTTTGCGGCGACCATTACCGTGCTGATCCTGCTGCGCCTGAATAAGACCGAAAAGGATGAAGCGGAGGTAAGCGACCGCCGCTTTGAGCCGAAAAATGACGCGATCCTGCAGCTTGTAGCGACCTTCCTTGTACCGATTATCATTATTTTCGGTATTTACATCATCTTAAACGGCCATCTTGGACCCGGCGGCGGATTTTCCGGCGGCGCGGTCATCGGCGCGGGACTGGTGCTCTACTTAAATGCTTTCGGTTTCAAGAAAACGGAACGGTTCTTCACAGAAAAAACTTATAAATGGATATGCTTTTTCTCCCTTTCCTTCTATTGTCTGGCAAAAAGTTACTCCTTCTACACAGGAGCAAACCAACTTCACAGCGTGATCCCGAAGGGAACGCCCGGCGCGATCCTCTCAAGCGGCCTGATCCTGCCCTTAAATATCGCGGTAGGACTCGTGGTTGCCTGCACGATCTACGCTTTTTACGCTATGTTCCGAAAAGGGGGATTTTAAGATGGGCCAGAATTTATTTGCCAACTACGGAGAGGCCGTCTCAGCGATTCTCTTCTGTATCGGCTTTACCAATCTGCTTTTGCAGACAAATCTGATCAAGAAAATTATTGGTTTGAATATCATGGACAGTGCGATCTACCTCTTTCTGGCGGAAAAAGGCTATATCGCCGGACGGGTAGCGCCCATTGTGGTGGACGGCGTCACCAGCACGGAAGCCTATATCAATCCGATTCCCAGCGGCCTTGTACTGACGGGCATTGTGGTTTCCGTCTCCGTAACCGCACTCATGCTGTCCCTGACGATCCGCCTTTATACCAGATATCACACGCTGGATCTGGACGAGATCTCCACGCAGTTGAAAAGGGAGGGAAAATAATATGAACTTTATCTGCAATTTCCCCTTTTTCTCCATCCTTTTGAGTCTGTTTTCGGGTACCATCTGTTCCATGCTGCCCGCAAAGACGGCAAAGGTGGTAAACCGCGTAGTCATAACAGCCGTCGGACTAATGTCGGCTGTGCTGCTTCTCTACCTCCTTTCCACAGGGGAGCCTTTCATCTACTGGATGGGACATTTCCCCGCGCCCTGGGGCAATGAGATCCGGGCCGGCGTATTGGAAGCCGGCATGGCTCTCTTTTTCTGCATGATTATGTATCTGTCCATGGCGGGCGGCGCCCACAAACTCCCCGGCGAGGTGGTGGAGAGCAAACACAGCCTGTACTATATTCTCGTGAACCTCCTGTTAAGTTCACTGCTTGCACTGGTTTACACAAACGATATGTTTACGGCCTACGTTTTTGTGGAGATCAACACCATTTCCGCCTGCGGCCTGATTATGATCAGGCAGGTGGGGCGTACCATCGAGGCTGCCGTCCGCTATATGATCATGAGTCTTTTAGGCTCAGGCCTGCTGCTCTTCGGCCTTTGTATTATGTACGACCTGACGGGGCATCTGCTGATGAGCAATATCAAGGAGTCGGTAAGACTGATCATGGCAAACGGCGAATACCAGATTCCCCTGATTGTCGCAGTGGCGCTGATGTGCATAGGCCTGTGCATCAAGAGCGCGCTGTATCCTTTCCACGCATGGCTGCCGGACGCTTACGGATACTCCACAGTATCCTCAGCGGCAATCCTTTCCAGTCTGGTATCCAAGGGTTATATTTTCCTGCTGATTAAAATCATTTACCGGGTGATCGGCTTTGACATTTTTAACAACACGAGAATTATTGACGTGCTCTTCGTTTTCGGTCTGATGGGCATGATTTTCGGTTCCCTCTCCGCCATCAAGGAAAAGGATATCCGCAGGATGATCGCCTTCTCCTCGGTGGCACAGATCGGCTACATTTACATGGGTTTCGGCATGGGCACACAGGCGGGTATGGTAGCCAGTATTTTCCATATTTTATCCCACGCCGCCACAAAATCCCTGCTGTTTATCGCCGCTATCGGCCTTACGGATGTGTCCGGCGGAAGCCGTAAATTTATCGACCTGACAGGAGCCGCCTACCGCAATAAGTGGGCGGGCGTGGCTTTTACCGCCGGTTCCCTCTCCATGGTGGGCGTTCCGTTGTTTTCCGGCTTTATCAGCAAGCTGCTCTTTGCTCAGGCGGCGGTTCAGGTAGAGGGCAAGATGCTCGCCTCGCTGATTGTTTTGGGAATCAGCACTGTATTGAACGCCATTTATTTTATGAAGACAGTACTCCGTATTTACGCTACCACGGACGAAACATCATATACCGGCATTACGTTCCGGGATATGAAGGCTTACGCCGTGACGCTCGTATTTTTTATCCTGCTAAATGTGATTCTGGGTGTCAGCTCCCAGCCTGTCGTAAATATGATCGAGCAGGGCCTGGCTATGTTCGCATAACCGTCTGTCGCATTTGTTGCATGATTTACATGGAGGTGATGACATGTATCCAATACTTTTATCTATCTTTTTTCCGATTGCGGCGGGACTGTTTTTGCTGATCCGCTATCGGACACCCCTATCGGGAGAAAAAGGGAATACCGATAGAAAAACACTACTGTTTTTGACGGGGTGTTTTCTTGTCATCACGGCCGCGTTTGCTGCCGCCTCACTGCTGACTGCAAAAGGTAAAGACGGTTTTATCCTTTTCTATCTGACCAAAACCCTCCCGATTTATTTTCGGATTGACAGTGTGGGCACGCTTTTTTCCCTGCTTGCAGTGATTGTCCTGCCCTGCGCAGGCTTTTTCTCCTTCGAGTACATGAAACATGAGGAGCGGGAGAGCCGCTACTACGGTTTTTATCTTCTGTTGTCCGGCGTTTTAAACGCCCTCTGTTTTGCCGGTAATCTGATTACTTTTTATCTGTTCTTCGAGCTTCTAACCCTGTCCTCCATGCCCCTTGTCCTGCATAGCGGCTCCAGGGAGGCAACAATGGCAGGCCTGAAATACTTGTTTTATTCCCTGTGTGGCGCGTACGCGGCACTGTTTGGCATCTATTTCCTCTATCGGAACTGCGACTCGCTGACTTTTACGGCAGGCGGCGCGCTCCGTGCTTCCGCCGTGACGGAACATGGCGGGTTTCTACTGCTGACAGCCTTTGTCATGCTCCTGGGGTTCGGTGTCAAAGCGGGTATGTTTCCCATGCACGCATGGCTGCCCACCGCGCACCCTGTGGCGCCAGCCCCGGCCTCCGCAGTCTTATCCGCAGTCATCGTAAAGGCAGGCGTGTTAGCCACCATCCGGGTGGTCGGCATGTTCGGCACGGATTTTCTGCGGGGCACATGGGTACAGACCGTCTGGATCTGTCTGACGCTGATAACAGTATTCATGGGTTCCCTGCTGGCCTACCGGGAGCCTGTGCTGAAAAAAAGGCTGGCCTATTCCACGGTAAGCCAGCTCTCCTACATTCTGTTCGGTATTGCCGTTATGCATGAAACATCCTTCACGGGCGCTCTCTGCCATGTGCTGGCCCACGGTTTTGTCAAAGCGGCGCTCTTCCTGTGCGCCGGAGCCATTATCTACAGGACGGGAAAAACGCGGGTCGAAGAAATGCGCGGCATCGGCAAGGAAATGCCCCTTACCCTGTGGTGCTGGACAATCGCTTCTCTGGGGCTGATCGGCATTCCGCCTACAGGCGGCTTTGTCAGCAAATGGTATCTGGCTCTCGGCTCCTTAAAGAGCGGCCTGCCGGTTTTTGATGTGCTTGGCCCGGTGATTCTTCTGGTGAGTGCACTACTTACCGCAGGATATCTTTTACCGTTGACCATTCACGGCTTTTTTCCGGGGGCGGATTATGATTATGATAGTCTGCAAAAGAAAGAACCTTGCAAACTTATGACTGTACCCATTTTAATACTGACAATATTGTCAGTTTTGATTGGTTTATTTCCAGACATTATCGCCAGCCTCATTCATATGGCGGTTACAGGGAGGTGATTCTGTGATTATTTTGGTGATCTTAATTCCTTTTATAACGGGGATTCTGGTGCCCGCTATCCCCTTTCAGAAAAGGTGGCAGAAAGAAGTATTTCTGGAAACAGCGGTGGTGTTAAACAGCATCCTTGTCTGGTATCTGCTCCTGCACCACTCGGACAGCACTTTCCTTCTGGCGCACTTTACGGGCAATTTAAATATCAGCTTTCGTGTGGACGGCATGAGCATGGTGTTTGCGGGGCTCGTGTCCGCACTCTGGCCCTTTGCCACCCTCTACGCCTTTGAATACATGACGAAGGAAGAACATGAAAATGTGTTTTTTCTCTTCTACACACTGACCTATGGCGTGACACTGGGCATCGCCCTCGCCGCCAATCTGCTTACCATGTATTTCTTTTATGAACTGCTGACGTTGGTCACAGTACCTCTGGTTATGCATACATTGACCCGCGAGGCGATTCTGGCAAGCCGCAAGTACCTCTACTATTCGCTCGGCGGTGCAGCCTTCGCCTTCCTCGGGCTGATTATGGTCATTGTCTATGGCAGCACGACGGATTTTATTCTGGGCGGCGTGCTTGACCCTGCCAAAACCTTTGGCAAAACCAATGTCTTATTGTTAATCTACGTGATGGCTTTTATGGGCTTTGGTGTAAAGGCGGCGATCTTCCCCTTTAACTCCTGGCTGCCTCAGGCCGGCGTGGCTCCTACGCCTGTCACCGCGCTACTCCATGCGGTGGCCGTGGTGAAATCCGGTGCCTTTGCCATCATAAGGCTTACTTATTACAGCTTTGGTACGGATTTTCTGAAGGGCACATGGGCGCAGGACGTAGTCATGGCTATTGTCATGTTTACCATCGTCTATGGCTGCAGCCGGGCGGTAAAAGAGACACATCTTAAAAGACGGCTGGCCTACTCCACCATCAGCAACCTGTCCTACATCCTATTCGGCGCTGTCATTATGACGCCGCTGGGTCTTGCGGGCGCGCTGACACACCTTGTTTTTCATGCAGTCATGAAGATCTGTTCCTTCTTCTGTGCCGGCGCGGTCATGCACCAGACTGACCGCCACTATGTGCATGAACTGGACGGCCTCGGCTACAAAATGCCCCGTATATTTGGCATTTTTACCATTTCCGCTTTGGCTCTTATGGGCGTTCCGGGGCTGGCCGGTTTTATCAGCAAATGGAATCTGGCCGGCGCGGCGGTGGCAAGCGGCAATCCTCTGGCTTGGGGCGGCATTGCCTGCCTTCTGGTGTCAGCGCTTTTGACGGCCATTTACATGCTTACGATGATCGTGCGCGCTTTCTTTCCCGGAAAGGATTTTGACTACAGTGCACTTTCCGGCATCTGCGATCCTAACTGGAAAATGCTGCTGCCGCTGTTAGTATTCACCGTATTTATCATACTGTTTGGTGTTTACTCACAGCCGATTGTGGACTTTTTTATGCGCGTTGCAGCAGGCGCTGCGTAAGCTGCCCGATGCGCATATTCTTTCGGGCAATTTAAACTGCGGCTATCCGCTGCGGGAATTTTCCGCATGGAATTTATGGAGGTTACCATGTATAACTATGCAAATATCTTAATCGAAAGCGCTGTTTTCCTGCCCATGCTTGCTGCCCCTGTAAGTTACGGCATCGGACGGAGGAATAAGGGCGGCCGGAGCGCCTTTGCAGGCATCATTACAGGTTTTACCTTTATTCTCTGCGGTATGTTGGCTATACAGATGCTGACCGGTGCGTCAGGAAGCCCCGGACCGGTTTGGGAAATCCCCTATGTCTGCAGCATGGGACTGCATTTCACCTTAGACGGTTTCCGCGCGCTGTACGGAACCGTGGCTGCCTTTATGTGGTTTATGACCACTCTCTTTTCCAAAGAATATTTCGGCCACTACAGAAACCGGAACCGCTACTATCTGTTTCTGCTGGTGACGCTGGGCGCAACCGAGGGTGTCTTTTTCTCTGCGGATTTTTTTACCACCTTCCTTTTTTTTGAAATCATGTCGTTTACCTCCTATGTGTGGGTGGCACACGATGAGAAGCCCGAATCCTTGCGGGCAGGCGCGACGTATCTGGCCGTGGCCGTCATCGGCGGTCTGGTAATGCTGATGGGTATTTTCCTCTTATATCATACGACGGGAACGTTGTACTTTGAAGAACTGTCCGGCTGCTATGATCAATATGCCCTTCTGTCCGACAGCGGGATTCCAGAAAAGAGGATCTGGGCGGCGGGACTATGTCTTCTGTTCGGCTTCGGTGCAAAAGCCGGCGCATTCCCGCTGCATATCTGGCTGCCGAAGGCGCATCCGGTGGCTCCCGCTCCCGCCTCCGCCCTGCTCTCCGGCATTCTGACGAAGGCCGGTATGTACGGCATCCTGATTCTAACGGTTGATCTCTTTTTCGGAAGCGCGGCCTGGGGCGGTATGATACTGATTTTAGGCATTTTTACCATGGTGATCGGCGCAGTGCTCGCCCTGTTCTCGGTTGATTTGAAACGGACGCTGGCATGCTCCTCCGTCTCCCAGATCGGCTTTATTCTGGTGGGCGTGGGTATGTCCGATCTGCTTGGAGCGGAAAATACAATCGCCCTGCGCGGCAGTCTCCTGCATATGGTAAACCACTCTCTTATTAAACTTGTGCTTTTTATGGCGGCGGGCGTGGTCTTTATGAATGTACACAAATTGGATTTGAATGAAATCCGCGGTTTTGGACGAAAAAAGCCGCTCTTAAACTATATTTTCCTGATGGGGGCGTTGGGTATCGGCGGCATACCGCTCTTTAACGGCTATATCAGCAAAACGCTGCTTCATGAGAGCATTGTGGAGTACATGTTCCTGATCAATGCGGGCGTGATCCCTGCATGCTTCAGTACCTCGTTTATAAGCGGCGTCGAACGGATTTTCCTGTTAAGCGGCGGTCTGACCATCGCTTATATGACTAAGCTTTATGTCTGTCTCTTTGTTGAAAAGAATACCAGCGAAGCCGTCCAGAACAGATATGATGCGCAAGGCGGCAAGTATATGAACCGTGTGAGCGCGATTGCCCTCGCCGTAAGCGCCACCCTGCTGCCGCTTATGGGACTTCTGCCGGATATCGTGATGGACGGTGTTGCCGATATGGGGCAGTCTTTCCTGCGGACAGAAACAGCGGAAAGGATTTCCTATTTTTCTCCCGGCAATTTAAAAGGCGCGCTGATTTCCCTTATCCTCGGCGCACTGATCTATGGATTCATCGTGCGTTTCCTGCTTATGAAGCGGGAAAGCGGCAGCACAGAAAAAATTTATATAAACCTCTGGCCGGTTTGGCTGGATTTGGAAAATCTGATTTACAGACCTGTCCTGTTAAAAATCCTGCCGTTTGCTTTCGGGATGGTCTGCCGTTTTCTGGACAGTCTGGTCGATACCATTGTCGTCATGCTGAGAAAAACCGTTTACCGCGATGCAAAGCTGCCCCATGAGCGTCCCGAGGGCAACCTCCTTACGCATCTTGCCGCCTGCACCGCCTCCTTCTTCGAAAGGCTTGTCAGCCTGATTCTTCGCCGGAAGAAGCCCAGGACGCAGGACTACGAGCATAAGCTGGCGCTGATGCATGCGGAGTGGAGTGAAAACACTATGATGATTACCAGAAGTATGTCTTTCGGACTTCTACTCTTCTGCGTCGGACTGATTCTGACGGTGGCATATCTGTTTATTAAGGATGTTTTCGGGCTTTGATTTCGGATCGGCCAGATAGAAACCATAAAGCCGGGCGTATTTTAGCATAATAAAAAATCGAGGGGAGGGAAGAATGCCGTTTCTTCCCCTGTTTTGTGTAAATTGAACATACTATATTTTGTATCCTCTCCCTCTTCTCCCATCTTTCTATCCCATATATTGATATTTATAACGCACATACGACATTACGTTTATATTTTTTCTACAATCTTTTTCCTTAAAACTCTTTGCAATATGCGTTTCACTGTGGTATATCTGTCTTAGCGGAAGATTTATGGAAATCCTTTACCATTCATTTCTCTTAGAACCGGGGTTCTTCATTTCTGGTTCCGCAGCTCTTTGGAGCATTGCTCCGTCATTTTTGTCTAAGAAAGGAAAACACATCTATGAAGCAGAAACCTGTCATTCATTTCCCCGAAACCCGTCAGGCAACGGCATTTATTGACGCCGGCGTACAGCCCCATCAGACGTTACCGGATTCCCTTGCGTTTTTTCGCGATGCCCACGGACCGGTCCCCTATGGCATGACCAACGACTATATGTTCCGGGCTGTACTGCAATCCAACAACAAAGTCCTGCGCGGACTGGTCTGCTCCCTGCTCCATTTGTCAGAAAAGACAGTTGTCTCCATGGAGATTACCAATCCCGTGATATTGGGAGAGGCGGTGACAGACAAGGAGTTTCGCCTGGATATCAATGTCATTTTAAATAACCATGCGCTGATTAATCTGGAAATGCAGATTGCCAATAAGCTCAACTGGAAAGAACGCTCGGTGATGTATCTGTGCCGCTCTTTCGACCAGTTGAACCGCGGGCAGGATTATCCGGAAGCGAAACCGGCCATACATATCGGGTTCCTAGACTATACCCTGTTTGAGGGACAGCCGGAGTTTTATGCGTCGTATAAACTGGTAAACGTTAAAAATTATCAAAAATATAGTGACAGCCTCACCTTAAATGTGGTAGACTTATCTCGGATAGATTTGGCAACCGAAGAGGATAAGAAGTATCATATTCACGAGTGGGCCATGCTCTTTAAGGCCACAACCTGGGAGGAGATCAAAATGCTGGCATCCAAGGATGAATACTTACAGGAAGCGTCTGAAACCATATACCGCATGAGTGCGGACGATCTGGTGCGCAAGAGGTGCCGTGACCGGGAGGAGTATTATCAGGACCTACGAAACTATGAGCGCAAGATTGAGCAGGACCGGCTGG
>CAMWJF010000016.1 GCA_947174505.1 uncultured Lachnospiraceae bacterium | reverse complement strand
TAAAAAGCCAGAATGGAACGATTCAGGGGATGGCTGCATTCATGCGTTTGTCGTGATTGTCGTTTTTCCGTTCTTGACAATTCGATCTTTTATACCTATAATGTACACAAAGCATATACATTCTAGTGACAAATAATAATCGGAGCGGTCTTATCTTCTGCTTCGGAATCGTATGAAATCAGTGGTTTGGCTGATTTTCCAGTCTATAGCTGCCACGGCGGCATTTCGGAATTTCTATGCTTTTAAATCAACCAATACAATTTAAAAGCAGGAGATTTCAAACGGATGTGACGCCAGAAAAGCAACTGGCAAATGCCGGGACATGCATAGCCGGATTTCTCCTGCGGAACAGGAGGAAAACGACGGAAGTCAGGAAAACACAGGCATGGGAAGGCACAGAGAAAGAGGAGCGGTTTATGACAATGAAGGGCGGAAAAGGATATACAATCGCGGACATCGAAGCGCTGCCGGAGGGGGAACGGGCGGAGCTGATTGACGGGGAGTTGTTTCGGATGGATGCGCCGACGCGGACGCATCAGGAACTTCTTATGGAGATTTCTTTTGAAATAAAATCTCATATCAAACGAAATAACGGAAAATGCAGGGTGATTCCTGCGCCCTTTGCGGTGTATATCAAGAAAGATAAACGCAACTATGTAGAGCCGGATATCATCGTGGCCTGTGATCAGGATAGGCTTGAAGAAAAAGGCTGCCACGGCGCGCCGGACTGGGCCATTGAGATCGTGTCGCCCTCCAGCATAAAGATGGACTATGAGCGGAAGGTGAAGCTGTACCGCGAAGCGGGTGTGCGGGAATACTGGATTGTGGATGCACAGAAAGAAAGGGTTACCGTGTACGATTTCGGGCATGGTAAGGAGGCCACGGCGTATGCGTTTACGGACAGGATCAAAGCGGGGATTTTCGAAGAGCTGTACCTGAATCTTTCGGAGATGGATTTTTAATCGGGCAAGACCATACAGAAATGGAGTATCCATATGGACATTCAAGTCGGTGATATTTTAAAAATGAAAAAGAAGCACCCCTGCGGTTCCGCGGAATGGGAAGTATTGCGGATCGGTGCGGACTTCCGCCTGAAATGCGCGGGCTGCGGGCATCAGATTATGATTCCGCGGGTGAAGGCGGAAAAGAACGTGAGGGATGTATTGCGCAGTTAATATTGAATTATTCGACGTGAATTCGACGAAAACTTCTTGCACATTTCCGGAGACTGTGTTATCATAATTATCCGTGATATACTAATTTGGCGTAAAGCCACACATCCTTGCTCCTTATGATAAGAGGGGCCAGAGACCAAAAGGAGGTAGAGAAGCATGAACAAGTATGAGTTAGCCGTTGTTGTCACTGCTAAGATTGAAGATGACGAGCGGGCCGCTACGCTGGAGAAGGTGAAAGCTCTGGTAGAGAGGTTCGGTGGGAAAATCACAGAAGTTGACGACTGGGGTAAGAAGAGGCTCGCGTACGAAGTACAGAAGATGAAAGAGGCTTTTTATTACTTTATCCGGTTCGAAGCTGAGAGCACGGCTCCCGGCGAGATCGAGAGCCGCATCCGCATCATGGATAACGTCATCAGATACCTGTGCGTCAGACAAGACGAGAAATAGAAAGAGGTATTCTATATGAATAAAGTGATACTGATGGGACGTTTGACAAGGGATCCCGAGGTGAGATATTCCCAGGGGGAGAACGCGACGGCGGTTGCCAGATACACGCTGGCGGTAGACCGCAGATTTAATCGCAATAACGATGAACAGACGGCAGATTTTATTACCTGCGTCGCTTTTGGGAGATCCGGCGAGTTCGCTGAGAAGTATCTCCACAAGGGCACGAAGATCGCGGTTACGGGACGCATCCAGACGGGAAGCTATACGAATAAGGATGGCGTCAAGGTGTACACCACAGAAGTGGTCGTGGAGGATCAGGAGTTCGCGGAGAGCAAAAACGCTTCCCAGCAGGCAGGCGGCGGTTACGCGCCGGCAGGCAGAACAGAGTCCGCACCGATGGCGGCGGGGGATGGCTTTATGAACATTCCCGACGGAATTGACGAAGAACTGCCGTTCAATTAATTTCCTGTTGAATTTTAAACAAAGGCGCACAGTGCGCGGGAGTGGAGGTTTACTATGGCATTCAATAAATCAGACAGGCCGGATTTCCCTAAGAAAAAGGGAGGCATGCGCAGAAGAAAGAAAGTTTGCGTATTCTGCGGCAAGGATAATGTGATCGATTATAAGGACAGCAACAAGCTGCGCAGATATATCTCTGAGAGAGGTAAGATTCTTCCCAGAAGAATTACCGGAAACTGCGCGAAGCACCAGAGAGCGCTTACGGTAGCAATCAAGCGCGCAAGACATCTGGCTTTGATGCCCTACGTTCAGGACTAAGCATGATATGAGACATACGAAAAACCGGATGCCCTTAAGGCGTCCGGTTTTCTCTCTGCCCATATTATGTCATTTTAGCACGAAAAAACTCTATATATAGATGTGGCGGTATTTGGCAAAAAATGCTATACTAATGCGAGAAGAACTTCTAATCACTCGCAGCAGTGGCTGCCTCGTGAAGAAGTTCTAAGTCTCGCATAAGAGAATGCAAAAAACGGCATTCTCTGCACGGGCGAGAAGAACGCGACACACTTTCATGAGGAATAAAATGAAAAATACGGTGAAACTGAAGGGGAGGATGAAGTCGTATCTGCAGGCCTCCTTATATTTGGGATTTTTACTTTCGGTTGTGGATATTTTAGTCTATATGCTGGATTATCGGGCAGGGCTTGTGGTGACCGCATTCCTGATTTTTTATTTTGCGATCATATTGTCCATGATGCTGTATAATAAACCGGTCATTATGAACGAACTGATCAGCTTTGCGACGCAGTATGGCCAGATACAGAGAAGGCTTTTGCGGGATCTGGAACTGCCCCATGCCCTTTTGGATGATGCGGGGAAAATTATTTGGACGAACATTGCTTTTGAGCGGCTTACCCATCAGGAGAAAGGCTATCGGAAGTCGGTTACAACTCTTTTTCCCACGATTACGAAGGATAGCCTGCCCGGACCGGAGACAGGGGATGACATAGAGTACCGGGTGGAATACGAGAACGGCAATTATGTAGCTAAGCTGAAAAAGATATCCCTAAGGGAGATGGCGGAAAACAGCGATATCATTGAGGCACAGGGCTACGACGGCTATCTGATTGCGCTTTATCTGTTTGACGAGACGGCGTTGCAGATCGCTTTGAAGGAAGTGGACGACCAGTCCCTTACGGTGGCGCTAATTTATCTGGATAATTATGAGGAAGCGCTGGAGAGTGTGGAGGAGGTCAGACGCTCCCTGCTGATTGCACTGATTGACAGGAAGGTAAATAAATACATTGCCGCGCTGGACGGCATATGCAAGAAACTGGAGAAGGACAAGTATCTGGTAATCCTGCGCAAGGAGGCGGCGACCCATTTACAGGAAAGCCGGTTTGACATTCTGGAGGACGTAAAGACAGTCAATATCGGAAATGAAATGGCAGTTACCATCAGTATCGGCATGGGGTTAAGCGGTCTGTCCTACGCGCAGAACTATGAGTTTGCGAGAAACGCTATCGATATCGCTCTGGGCCGGGGCGGTGACCAGGCTGTGGTAAAGATGCCGGAAAATGTGATTTATTATGGCGGCAAGAGTCAGCAGATGGAGAAGAGCACCCGCGTCAAGGCCAGAGTAAAGGCGCATGCCCTGCGGGAGATTATTTCCGTCAAAGACGAGGTCTATGTAATGGGACACCGTATGGGGGACGTGGACAGCTTTGGCGCATCGGTAGGAATTTACCGCATTGCGGAGGCGTTGAATAAAAAGGCGCATATCGTCTTAAACGACGTGACTTCTTCCATGCAGCCCATGGTGGAGATGTTCCGGAATAATGAGGACTATGCGGAAGATATGATTATCAACAGCCAGCTCGCACTGGAGACGGTGGGCAACAACGCGGTGCTTGTGGTGGTGGATGTGAATAAACCGAGCATTACGGAGTGTCCTGAGCTTTTGAGGCGCTGCAAGTCTATCGTGGTGCTGGATCATCACAGACAGGGCACGGAAATTATTGAGAACGCGACGCTTTCTTATATAGAGGCATATGCGTCCTCGGCCTGTGAGATGGTTTCGGAAATCCTGCAATACATCAGCGACGACTTAAGACTTCGGTCCGAGGAGGCGGACTGCATGTATTCGGGCATTATGATTGATACCAATAACTTTATGACAAAGACTGGCGTCAGAACCTTTGAGGCGGCGGCGTTTCTGCGCAGAAACGGTGCGGACGTGACCCGCGTCAGGAAGCTGTTCCGCGACGATGCGGCGGAGTACAAGGCGAAGGCGGACGCGGTCAGTCAGGCGGAAATTTACAGACGGTTTTACGCCATATCTGTCTGCACGGGGGAGGATGTGGCCAGTCCTACCGTGGTGGGCGCGCAGGCGGCCAACGAGCTGCTTAATATCAAGGGTATCCGTGCCAGCTTTATACTTACCAGATATAATGGGATTATCTATATCAGTGCGCGCTCTATTGACGAGGTAAACGTGCAGGTCATTATGGAGAGAATGGGCGGCGGCGGCCATCTGAACATAGCCGGGGCGCAGCTTGAAAACGGCTCTATTGAGGAGGGCATCGAGAGTATTAAGAGAACGCTGGATGCCATGATAGAGGAAGGGGAGCTGAACGCGGACTAGCGTGCGGCACGCTTGCAAAATACAGGAAAGGAAACGAAAGACCATGCAGATTATATTACTGGAAGATGTAAAGACACTTGGAAAAAAGGGCGAGATCGTTGACGTCAGCGACGGCTATGCGAGAAACTTTGTGCTGCCAAAGAAATTGGGGGTAGAGGCGAACGCAAAGAATAAGAACGATTTAAAGCTCCAGAAAGCCAACGCGGACAAGGTGGCGAAGGAACAGCTTGAGGCGGCAAAGGAGCTGGCAGGGGTGCTTGAGACAAAGGAGGTCTCCCTGAAAATGAAATCCGGCGAGGGCGGCAGGGCCTTCGGTTCGGTTTCTTCAAAAGAAATTGCGCAGGCAGCCAAGGAACAGTGCGGTCTGGAGCTGGATAAGAAGAAAATACAGCTTCCTGAGCCGATCAAGGCGCTGGGCGTTTACGAGGTGGCTGTGAAGCTGCATCCGAAGGTGACGGGAAAGCTCAAGGTGAAGGTGACGGAGGCCTGAGAGAATGCGGACAGTTTCGGATGGCGCGTGCTGAGAAAATATGCGCGTTTTCGGGCGGTGCATGAGGAGACCGGTGGGCGGCTTTGGCAGTTTAACGGAGGATGGTTTTGGCAGAGGAAACGCTACTGAAAAGAATATTGCCCCACAGCATGGAGGCGGAGCAGTCCGTTGTCGGTTCCATGATTATGGACAGGGAGGCCATTGTTGCGGCTTCCGAGATCGTGCTGGGGGAGGATTTTTATAATAAACAGTACGGTGTCCTGTTCGATGCGATGGTGGAGCTGAACGATGAGGGGAAGCCTGTGGATCCGGTGACGTTACAGGACAGGCTTCGGGAAAAGGACGTGCCCCCGGAGGTCAGCAGCCCTGAATTCATCCGAGATCTGATCACGGCGGTACCCACCTCGGCGAATGTAAAATACTACGCGGGTATTGTGGCGGATAAGGCGGTGCTCAGACGGTTGATCCGCCTGAATGAAGAGATCGCCAACGACTGCTATGTGGGCAAGGAAAGTCTTGACACCATTCTGGAGGATACCGAGAAGCGGGTTTTCGACCTTGTACAGAGACGGGGCGGCGCGGAGTTCGTTCCCATCCGTCAGATTGTGATGAACGCCATGGATAATATCGAGCGCGCCTCCCACAATAAGGGAAATGTGACGGGGGTGGCGACGGGTTTTCTGGATCTGGACTACAGGACGGCTGGATTACAGCCCTCCGACCTGATTCTGGTGGCTGCCAGACCGTCCATGGGAAAGACGGCCTTTGTCCTGAATATAGCCCAATATGTGGCTTTTAAGCAGAATAAAACCGTTGCCATATTCAGTCTGGAAATGTCCAAGGAGCAGCTGGTAAACCGTCTGTTTTCCATGGAGTCCCGGGTGGATTCCCAGCATCTGCGGACAGGTAATCTGTCGGATGCGGAGTGGGAAAAGCTGATTGAGAGTGCGGCGCAGATTGGCAAATCCAATCTTATCATTGACGATACACCGGGTATCAGCATTTCGGAGCTTCGCTCCAAGTGCCGTAAATATAAACTGGAACACAATCTGGAGCTGGTCATTATCGACTATCTGCAGTTAATGTCGGGGAGCGGCCGTTCCACGGATTCCAGACAGCAGGAAATCTCAGATATCTCCCGTTCCCTGAAGGCGCTTGCCAGAGAGCTGCATGTGCCCGTGGTGGCGTTATCACAGCTTTCCCGCGCGGTGGAACAGCGCCCCGATCACAGACCAATGCTTTCCGACCTGCGTGAGTCCGGCGCGATTGAGCAGGACGCCGATGTGGTGATGTTCATATACCGCGACGACTATTACAATAAAGATACCGAGAGGAAAGGCATCGCGGAAATTATCATAGCGAAGCAGAGAAACGGCCCCATCGGCACGGTAGAACTGGTCTGGCTGCCGGATTATACCAAATTTGCAAACTTAGCCAAATAGTTCAGCCAGGGCCGCGAAGCGGCGGAGAAGCGCTGAAAGCGCGATTTTGTGAATGGCGCGGGCTGAACGTCGTAATTCACAAACATACACTTACAAAAGAGACGACCCATAACCGGGGCGTCTTTTTGCGTTCATAGACAGAAAAGGAAGAAAGGGAGGAGCGTACATGAATGATACCGTTTATTATATCTCGGAGGCCTCAAAGAAGGTAGAGGTGGAGCCCCATGTGCTCCGCTACTGGGAGGATGAGCTGAAGCTGCCGATCGAACGGAACGAAATGGGACACCGCTGCTATAAGGAGAAGGACATAGAAACGCTGCGCCGCATCAAGCTGCTTAAGGAACAGGGACTGCAGCTTCGGGCAATACGCGTGGTGCTGCAGGGGGGCGGGCACGATCTGTACAGCCCGCAGGGTGCGGAGGATGCCCCGGCAGGCGGCACAGGAACAAAGGCATTGGATGGCGGCACGGAAACAGCAGCAGACGGCAGTGCGGGAACAAAGGCAGCAGGAGGTGCAGAAACAAAGGCGGCGGCGGGCGGCGGCACAAAAATGAAGGAGGCGGAAGCCGGGGATAACCGGGCATGGCCGCCCCGTAATGACACAACAGAAAGTTTGTGCGGGGAGAGGAAGTCAATGGAAGAAAAATTGGAGGATATGGTTATGAAGAAAGCAAAAAAGTATATGGTCACAATGTCCAAGGGAAAGGAGACGGTTCTGGAGATGCCGGAGGAGGAGCCGGCTCTTAAGGAGTATGAAGAGCCGCTAGACGACGATAAGGAAAAGAAGGCAAAACGACTACAATACCTTTTACAGCACATGGTGACTGATGCGGTCAAAAATGCCAACCGGGAAATGTGCACGGAGATCAAGGAAAGTATTTTAAAGGAGCTGGATTATCAGTTCCGGCAGCAGGAAGAGCGGGACGAGGAACGGCGGAAGATGGATGAGGAGCATTACCGTAAAATTGACGAGATGATAAGACAGAGACATCAGCCGCGGGAGAAGTTCATTCGAAGCAAAAAGAAAGAGCCGCTTCCCCAAAAGTAGGGCGACGGCTCTTTCAGAAATCCTTCTGGATCAGGGATTAGCCCTGAGAGATAGAACCTGTCGGGCAAGCGCCTGCGCAGGACCCGCAATCAATGCACTTTGCGGGATCAATCTCAAACTTACCGTCTCCCATACTGATTGCGCCTACCGGGCACTGACTTTCGCATGCGCCACATGATACACAAGCATCACTGATTACAAATGCCATGACAATATCCTCCTTATGTTATAAGAATAAACGTAATTGATAAAAATCTATCAATTCACCACCTCTTTATTTTAATATAAAAGAAACCAATATACAAGTGGAAAATACAGCGGAAAGATATATCTTTGCGCTGTATGACACGGTATTGGATTTTTATGTGGGATATGTCTTGATTTTCGTGTTGACGGTGGGTAGAATGTAATATGGATGAGTTGGTGTTCAATTCTGTTTTATAGAAAAACAGATCATCGGGAAAGGTTTCAGCACAATGGAAAAGAATAAAAAAATACAGTTAGTAAAAAAGATGCGTAATAATATTATTGTCCTCAGCGTATTTATCCTAGTCGTCGTGCTCTGCATTAATATTCTGAATCAGGCTCTGTGGGATAATGCCAATGAGATGGGATTGACTCTGGTGGAAAATTATACCGCGTCGGAGGAGAGCAAGATCCGTACCTGTGAGTCCATCCTGAATATCGGAGTGAACTATTTAGCGGAGCGGGAGCGGGCCGACATTTCTATCGAAGAATTGCGGCAGGGGCTGTACCCTTTTATGGATGAACTGACCGATATGTACGGGGAGGAAAACATTCAGGTCTATGGCATGGCCTTCAACGCAACGCAGGTCGTGTCGAATAATCCGGAAATAGAAGAGCGGCTTACCTTCGATATTACAGGTACCGATTACTACCGGGGTGCAGTTGAAGCAGCAGGAGATATCTATATATCGCCTGCCTATACAGATGCGATTACCGGACTTTCTGTGGTCACCATGTGCAAGGTGGTTCCTGCCACGGGCAGCTTTCTGGCCATTGACATTAAGCCTTCCTACTTTGAACACCATAACGAGAATCTGGTACTTCCGAAGGACTCCTCATACTACCTGGTCGGCAGCCAGGGGGCGCTTCTCTATTACAATTCCTGCTGGGACTATCAGTACGAGGACTTTCAGAATTTGGTGAACGGCTATGTCAAAGATGCGAACTATGAAAAAGGAAAATGCGTACTGGAAAATGTCACGCCCGCGGACGGTATTGTCCGCAACATTTACTTCCATCACATGAGCAACGGATGGACGGGAATTCTGACGATTCCGAAGAATGAGATCCTTTCCGGTGCGAATACCTTTCGTTACATATGCATTCTGCTTGTCCTGCTTGGCACCGCTGTCTGTGTGTTCCAGGTCGTTCGGGAGTACCTGAACGAAAAACACAATCAGGCTCTGATTGAGGAAAACGACAGAATGGCAGAGCAGACAAGGATTTATCGGAATGCCATGGACAGTATGGCGCGCGCCTGCCGGTCGATATACTATGTCGATATGAAAACGCAAGCTTGCGAGGTGGTCTATCCCCGCAACGAAGGAAAGATTATCAGCGGGGATTACGAGAAAGAGATGTCCGTCCTGATTACCGGAAACATTGTAATGGAGGACAATCTCGAGCAGGTGAGAGACTTCCTCAAGCTGTCCAATATCAGGCAAATGCTCTTCGAAAAAGACCATATAGAGCAGCAGTTTAAGAGAAAAAGACCTGACAGCAAAGAGTATGAATGGTGCTCTATCGCCATTACCACGGCGGAGCGGACACGGGACGGTAAGCTGGCAGCCATTACTCTGGCTGTCCGCAATATAGACGACGTGATCAGCAGAGAGGAGGAGCAGAGGGAAATGCTCGCCCTGGCCGTGCAGCGGGCGGAGGCGGCGAATCACGCCAAGAGTGATTTCCTTTCCCGGATGAGCCACGATATCCGGACACCGATGAATGCCATCCTGGGTATGACTTCCGTTGCACAAATGCATATTGATGAGAAGGAGCGTGTGCTGGATGCTCTTGAAAAGATAACGATTTCCGGCAAGCATCTTCTCGGCCTGATCAATGAAGTGCTGGATATGAGCCGGATTGAGAGTGGAAAGGTGAGCCTGACCGAGGACGCCTTTAACCTGTCTGATACGATTGAGAGCCTTCTCACTGTGTTCCGCGCGCAGATGGAGGCCAAGGGAATACAATTTAACGCCGGGATAGCCAAGCTTGAGCACGAGAATGTAGTGGGTGACGATCAGCATTTACAGCAGATATTTATGAATATCATGGGCAATGCGGTCAAGTTTACACCTTCCGGCGGAGAGATCAGTATTCATATTGAAGAGAAACCTTCCCATATTCCCGGAAGCGGTTATTACGAGTTCACATTTCAGGATACTGGCATAGGTATGTCGGAGGAATTTATTCAGACGATTTTTGAGCCATTTTCGAGGGCGGCGGACTCCCGCATCGGCAAGATTGAGGGAACGGGGCTCGGTATGTCGATTGCGGTCAGCATTGCCCGCATGATGGACGGGGATATTAAGGTGGAGAGTACGCTGGGCAAAGGTTCTAAGTTTGTCGTCACAGTATATTTGAAGCTGGATGACAGTTCGGAGGCGGATCTTCTGCCTTACGCTGGATTTCCGGTACTGGTGGTGGATGACGAGGAGGATGCCTGCGAGAGTGCCTGTGAGATCATCAGAAGCCTTGGCATGGCGGCTGAAGCTGCGCATGACGGTGACGAGGCGATAGAGCGTATCAGGGAAGCACAAGCGGAGAAACCTTTCTCCGTAGCAATTCTCGATTGGAAGATGCCTGGTAAGGACGGTCTTGAGACGGCAAAAGATATCCGCAGTTTAGTAGGTGATGATATCTCACTTGTTATCCTGTCTGCCTATGACTGGGCAGATATTGAGACAGAGGCAACGGAGGTTGGTGTGAACGCATTTATCGGAAAACCTCTGTTCAAATCCCGACTGATACGTGTGCTGAAAGAAGTGCTGGGGCACGGGGATGAGGAAGAGGAGACGACAGCGCTCGACACATTCAGGGAGCAGGACTTTTCCGGCAGACGTGTGCTGCTGGTGGAAGATAATGAAATCAATATAGAAGTGGCGAAAGAGCTTTTGGGCATTGTGGGGATTCAGGTGGACATGGCGGAGAACGGACAACTGGCCGTCGAGGCAGTGGAGGGGAAGGAGCCGGGCTACTATGACCTGATATTTATGGATATTCAGATGCCTGTTATGAACGGCTATGAGGCAGCCAAGGCGATCCGCGCATCTGGCAGGAAAGATTTGGAGAATATTCCCATTGTAGCGATGACGGCCGATGCATTTGCGGATGATATCAGGAAGGCCGAAGAAGCGGGTATGAATGGCCATGTCTCCAAGCCGGTAGATATTGAGAGGCTGGAGGAAGCGCTGAAGAAATGGATTCAGTGACAGCACACAGATTTCCCGATTTTTCTCTATGTATACAAATGGGGCAGTAACGAGTTTCAATTCTGCCCCATTTTTCCGTTTGATTATGCGTTTATGCCCAACTCTTCCCGGCGTTTGCGGATGCCGTCCAGAATGACCTTTTTTTTCTCAATCAGCTTATCCTTGTCCATGGCAGGAACGCCTTTGAGCTTGTATTCCATGCCAAGTTTCTCATATTTGGATTCCCCCATTGTATGATAGGGAAGCGCGTCCAGAGCCTTCAGATTAGTGAAGGCGCCGATAAAATAGCCAAGCTGGTGCAGATACTGCTCGTCGTCCGTAACACCCGGAACAATGACGTGTCGAATCCACATATCAACGTGCTTTTCGTTCAAATACTCCGCAAATGCGAGAATCCCTTCGTTGGGCTGGGAGGTAAGCTCCTTGTGTTTTTCCGAATCAATGTGCTTAATATCCAGCATGACTAAATCAGTCAACTCCATCAGCCGATCCAGCTTTGCGAGCCACTCCGGATTTGCATTCTTTTTGTAGGCAATGCCGGAGGAATCGATACAGGTATGCACATTATTCTTTTTTGCAATGGTAAACAGGTCGATCAGAAAATCCACCTGCATCAGCGGTTCACCTCCTGTAACGGTGATGCCGCCGCCGTGATAAAAGGCCTCGTTTCTCTTATACTGTTCAAAAATGTATTCCGGCTCCATCAGCGTGCCGCCGTTCATTTCCCACGTGTCGGGGTTGTGGCAGTAGGCACACCGCATCGGACAGCCCTGCACAAATACCACAAACCGGGTTCCGGGGCCGTCTACCGTGCCGAAGCTTTCTAAGGAATGGATTCGTCCCTGCATAATAATACTCCTTTATTTATTCTTCTATTTTGTCAAACTTTAAAAGATTAACACCTAAAGACATCAATGTGATTTTTAATTCTAGGTATCTATCATACATCGACAGATAGACAGCTGAGTTTTTGTCTTCGATACCCAACATCCAGTTTTGTACTCTTGAAAACTCTGCAATGGAATCTCTGATAATTTCTGCTGCGTTTGGCATATAATCACCAACCCTTCTGTTTTAATTGTCTACAGTTTATTTACGGGTTATTCCTCTTCATTACAAATGTATAAGATACTTATATGATAGCATAGACGAAAAAGAAAATCCAGAAAAAAGAAGCCCTGCGATGTATCGCAAGGCTTCCGGCATTCTTCAGATTTGACGTTATTAGATACTCTCGTGGAAAGTACGGGAGATTACGTCCGCCTGCTGTTCCGGTGTCAGCTTGATGAAGTTAACTGCATAGCCGGATACACGGATGGTCAACTGAGGGTAGTTCTCAGGATGCTTCTGCGCATCCAGTAACATATCTCTGTTGAGCACGTTTACGTTAAGGTGATGGCCGCCTTTTGTTGCATAACCATCTAATAAGTTTACTAAGTTATCTACCTGAGCATTTGCCATTGTATTGTCCTCCCATATTTGTTATTTGTAATCTTCTAGCCCATCCAATCCGTCGTGGAGTGTGGGAACGCTGCAGGCCAGCGGGGTGCGGGAGCAATCCGTGCACCCCATAGTCTGTACGTTTTTAGAGTTGTCGGTGCTGGCGTCAACATCGACATTCACATGTCCGACGCCCTGCGCCATCCCGGAATCCATCATCTTGATAAAATCATCTATCATTTGCTTGTCATCCATAATCAACAACTCCTTCTATTTCATTTTATGCCGAGCCTGCAAAGCAGTGCCCGTGTGATACTTAGTACTTCTTGGCGTCCCGCCTTTAGAAGTACTTCTCATGTGGTTAATTCCACCGGAATTTACCACGGTTATTTGCTGAGGTCTACCTCGATGTCGCCTGCGAATACCTGATCCTCTTTACCAAGAGCGCCCGGAATGATGGTGAAGGTATTGGAGATACCATCCTGTGCATCATTGAACGGAAGCTTGGATACGGAAGACAGGGAAGCAACTGCACCGTGGGTATCACGGCCGTGCATCGGGTTAGCGCCGGGTGCGAAAGGCTGGCCTTTCTTACGTCCGTCAGGTGTGTTACCAGTAGCCTTACCGTAGGTTACGTTGGAAGTAATGGTAAGGATAGAGGTTGTAGGAACACCGTTTCTGTAGGTGTGGTGTCTTCTGATCGCGGTCATGAACTTGTGAACGATCTCCTGCGCAATCTCATCTACGCGGTCATCGTCGTTACCATATTTCGGGAACTCGCCGGTTGTCTTAAAGTCAACGATGATGCCGTCCTCGTCTCTGATGGGCTCAACCTTCGCATACTTAATAGCGGAAAGGGAATCAGCCACGATGGAGAGACCTGCAACACCTGTTGCGAAGTAACGCTTAACGTCTCTGTCATGAAGAGCCATCTCTGCTCTCTCGTAGCAGTATTTGTCATGCATATAGTGGATAATGTTCAGTGTATTTACATACACATCTGCCTGCCACTCAAGCATATCGATGAACTTATCCATAACATCGTCATAATCCAGCACATCGCCGCTGACAGGACGGTATTTAGGACCAACCTGCTTTTTGGTAACTTCGTCTACACCGCCGTTCAAAGCGTACAGCAGACATTTAGCAACGTTAGCGCGTGCGCCGAAGAACTGCATTTCCTTACCGATAACCATGGAGGATACGCAGCAGGCAATACCGTAATCATCGCCGTGTGTCACTCTCATCAGGTCATCATTCTCGTACTGGATGGAAGAGGTCTGGATGGACATCTTCGCACAGTATTTCTTCCAGTTCTCAGGAAGTCTGGTGGACCAGAGAACTGTCAGGTTCGGCTCCGGTGAAGGACCTAAGTTGGTCAGTGTGTGCAGATAACGGAAGCTCATCTTCGTTACCATGTGACGGCCGTCAACGCCAACACCGCCGAGGGACTCGGTTACCCATACCGGATCGCCTGCGAAAATCTGGTTGTATTCAGGTGTACGTGCAAACTTGATCAGACGCAGCTTCATGATGAAGTGGTCAACGAACTCCTGAATCTGCTGCTCTGTGAATGTGCCGTTAGCAAGGTCTCTCTCAGCGTATACATCAAGGAATGTAGACGTACGTCCAAGGGACATAGCCGCGCCGTTCTGCTCTTTTACAGAGCAAAGATATCCGAAGTAGGTAGCCTGAATTGCTTCCTGTACGTTAGAAGCGGGCTTGGAAATGTCGCAGCCATAGGAAGCAGCCATTTCCTTCATCAGCTTCAGGGCAACCATCTGCTCGGAAAGCTCCTCGCGGAGACGGATCACATCGTCGGTCATAACACGGCCGGTGGAATCCTTCTGTGCCTGCTTATCTTCGATCAGTCTGTCGATACCGTACAGAGCCACACGTCTGTAGTCACCGATGATACGGCCACGGCCATATGCATCCGGAAGACCTGTGATGATGTGGGAGGAACGGCAAGCTCTCATCTCGGCATTGTATGCATCAAAGCAGCCTGCGTTGTGTGTCTTTCTGTGAGTGGAGAAAAACTCGCTGATTTCGGGATCTACCTCGTAGCCGTTGTCGGAGCAGGCTTTCTCAGCCATTCTGATACCGCCGTAGGGCTGTAAAGAACGCTTGAAAGGCTTATCCGTCTGGAAACCTACGATGGTCTCTTTGCTCTTATCCAGATAGCCGGGGCCATGGGAAGTGATGGTGGATACAACCTTGGTATCCATATCAAGTACGCCGCCTGCCTCACGCTCCTGCTTCTGCAGATCAAGCACCTGTGCCCAAAGATCCTTTGTGTTCTGTGTAGGCTCAGCCAGGAATGCCTCGTCACCGTCATAAGGATGATAGTTTCTCTGGATGAAGTCGCGGACATTTACTTCTTTGTCCCACTTGCCGCCTACAAAATCTTTCCATTCTGGTCTCATTTTTGTACCAACCTCCTATTTTAAAATTTTAATAAAGTAACTGTGATATGGATGCATTCGGAATCATGCACAACCACGGTGCATCACTCTGAATCGGTAAGAATATTATATGCCATGTGTCGAATCACAGTCAAGACGACCTTTGTTCTTTTTCTCATACAAATGCCAAAAAAGGAATGAAAATTTTGTGAAAAATGCAATAATGTGGTTGGGCTGTAAAAAACGTTCGAAGTTCTGTTACTTCGTTATCTGGCATTTCTAAACAGGCGAGACATTACAAAGCCTTCTCCCCATATAGTCTTTCCCTGTATGCCGGGTCGGTAACCGCTTTGGCTAAGTCGTCCGTGCGGCCTTCCTGCAGCAGAATGGCAGTCAGTCCGGCAAGTCTGGCTTCCCCTTCTTTCAGTCCCTCTGCACGCCCTTCTGCGAGTCCTTCCTCACGGCTGGCTTCCCGTTCCTCGGCAATGACTTCCTCCAAGGTGTCGTGCCGGTTTGCAATATCCAGATACAGGTCGTCGTAAATCCCCACCTTAATCCGCTCTGAGAACGGGTGGAGCACCGGCTCTTTTTCATTTGCCAGGTCATGGACCGTCACCTGTTCATGCTTCGGGTCAACGATCCAGTATTCTCTGACCCCGGTTTCCCGGTACAGGGCAAGTTTTCTCACATAGTCCATCTTTCTGTTCGAGGGAGAGACGATTTCAACCACAAAATCCGGCGCGCCGTAGCAGCCCTGCCTGTTCAGCTTTTCATCGTCGCAGATCAGCGTGATATCCGGCTCGACATAATTATATATGTCCTTTTTAATCTGCACGCCGAACGGGGCGGGGAATACATGGCATTTCCCTTTCTTTTTCTGTATGTAGAGCTCCACCTGAAAGCTCAGACCCATCAGAATATCCTGATGAATGGTCTCCGGCGTGTTCATCTTGACAAACAGCTCCCCGTCGATCAGCTCCGCCCTCACGTTTTCCGGGAGCACCTCGATATCCGAGATCGTATACTGCCACTTCCCTTTCCGGGTCAGGCCCAGCCTCACCAAATCCTGTTCCGTCAGATCCATTTCCGCTTCCTCTTTCCTGATTTTCGCGTACTCCATAAAATACCTCCTTCTTTGATGTGGCAGAAGACAATATCTATGGAATGTCAGCACCAGTCCATGCGTTTCTGCCGTCAGTTGATCGTAATGGTTGAGTAAACGGCAGATACTGCCTGAATGTGCGAACGCACGCTTCTTTTGATCACTCGATTGGATTAAGTATAACGTCCTGGCGCGGGGGTGTCAATAGATATTGCAGAATAATATAAACGAAATACCGATACACAGGAGAGCGATGGTAGAAAAAGGGGCAGCCTTTCAGACTGCCCCAGTTGAGAATGTGCGATTAATCTTCCGGCAGAGGGATCCATCGGGAATTTCCCTGCGCGTCCGGAGAGATATAGAAGATCGGAAGCCGTGGAAGCAGTGCTGGCGGATCGACATAACGGTCTCTTACGCCGCCTTCTCCCTCCAGCGGAAAATGGTTGCCCGAACTTGCAATCAGCGGATAACAGTCAACGACTTCACCTACAATTGCATCTAAAACATATTTGCGTAGGACACGCACCGGATAACCCATTTCGAGCAGCCTGGCGATTCTGATACCGTCTTTTTTGTCCGCCAGATAATAGCCGGGCTGATTGCGTGGAATTTCAGGGATACCCGGATAGCGGCTTCTTAGCATTCCGATCAGCTGTCCCGGGTCACAGCTTTCGTCAAAGTAAAAGTTGCTTACATTACACGTATTGTCTTCACGCAGGAAGTAAAACCATCTTTCCGGGTCAAAGTTATCCTGAATGGAACGGTTCCAGTCACCCCTGCCCCAGCGGAGGTTTGCCGGGGAATTGCCCGCCAGACAGCTAAAGTGCTCAACCAGACTGTTCGTAAGCAAATCGCGGTTTCCGATTGCAAGGCGTCTTTCCAGCGTAGCGGCGAGATGTTTCGTCAAACGGTGCCTGTGGGTTGCAAAATCATTGCCATCCTGTGGAATCTCCGGATAGAGCGCCTCTATCAGGGAGGCAAATTTTCCATTGCCCTGATGGTGCTGCACAATATAGTTACAAATATCCGCTATTATGGTATCAATCTGACGGGCGCTGATGCTGTGGCATATCTCATTAAAATTCTGAGCTTCTCCGGCCGGTCTGTCTATATGTACTCTTACCTCCGGGTCAATGTTCGTTCTGTACGTGTGCCCATAACCATGCTGCCCCGGCCCGACCAGTCCGACTGCCGGCGCTTCAGACAAATCTTCTGGCTTGTCGGCGTCTGCGGCCCCGTCTGTCTGAAAGGAGACAGCCGTACCGTCGCCGATCTGCCAGTCGCTGCTGTCTAGGGTAAAGAACTTCTGGCAGTAGGAGCCGCATAGATAATTTCCCTCCCTGTAATACCTGGCATCATACTCGCCCGTCACCGGGGAATCCGGATTCTCAGAAAAGGGAAGTCTCTCGGCGTCAAGCAGGGGATCGTAAATATCCGGCGTTTTTTCCATGTGCTGCGTTCTTGTAATCACGCTGTGGATATATTCCTCCGGGCAGAAGCAATTTTCCTCCTTTTTGAACAAAAGGCGCGCCCCGTCTTCTTCCTGATTTTCCTCATGCCATGTGATGCCGGAGCACAGTCCCATGGTGCCGACAGACTGGTCTCCGTTCAGGAAACCGAAAATAGCAGCGGAATAGATGCCGTCATTATACGTGAACGCTCCCTTTCCGAAACGGCACGCCTCGCTGAATTTTCTGGCATAAAAAACAGATTTTTGCTTCTTCGCCGGATCAATCCGGGAAAAGGATTTTTTGGAGACGAATTGAGCCCCAACTGCCGCGCTTTCCCGGCTGGATAGTTTAGCACCGATATAGTTTATATAATCCGCGAAAAATCCTGCGCTTTTCATACCCGCGTGCGCCGCACAGTCAGCGCACAGCGCAAGACATTCGACCGGCACGGTTTCTTTCCACGGCCCGCAGGGTTTTTCTTCCAGAAAATACAGAGTGAAGTCAGTCTCCCCTAAGAACGCGGACTGCTTACCGTCTTGGGAGCGGCAGCTCCAGCGCAGGGTTTCCGTGCACTTGCCGTATGATCCGCTGAACTGTCCGGGATTCACCGGGCACGCTATTTTCAAGGAATTGCTTCCGCTGTATGAAATCCTTTTCTGAATGCCAGCAATCACCTGACTGCCCGTATTTTTGGCAGTAACCGTGAAATCATCTTTATCGCCTTTGAAAGAGAGCGTTACCTCCAGCGTGGGATTTTGGGTTCCGTTTTTCTTAAAAAATACTGCCGTAACCGCCTTTTCCGCTTCCGCCCCCGTTGTGCCGGACGCCGCGCCCAGATTGCCGCCTCCGTTCATGGTAATGTGCATATCCCCTTTTAAAGATACCTGTTTCACACGGACATAGGTTTTTTTCTTCTTTTTGTCGTCATCATCGTCATCCTCATCGTCAGGGCCTTCCCCGGGATCAGGCGCCTTTGGCGGCTTTGGGATCGGTTTTATCCCTGTCAGCATAGCTTTTATCGCCAATATGACCGCCGCAATCATCGCTGTTTTCAGAATTGCCTCGATCAGACCGGCAATCCCGTCCTGCTCCTCATCCTCCTGATAGAGATACTCCATAAGCTTTCTCAGCGTGCCGTTTTTTTCCATGGCCTGAATCAGTTCCAGCAGTTTTTCAGAATTGATATTGTCATAGTCAATTAGAATATCCTGCGTCTCCGGCATGGACAGAATATCCTTATGAATAAACTGCCGCAGATTTATCTCGATTATCCAGGGATCCTTTGACATATCGATATTTCCCCTGTTCGGATAAATACCGAACTGTCCGTGAATCCATTCCACCAGAAGCCGAAGCAGTACCCCGATCTGCCAGTTTACGAACTCACTGTAAGGACGTTGGCTTTCGGGCGCATCAATTTCCCTTTTTACGCCAGTAAGCGCGCCTGTTCCTGTGGCAAGAACAATTTCCGCGCCGGAAGAAGTCAGCCCGGTATTGTGTCGGCTTTCCAGCAGTTGACGGCTGCTGAAGTCACAGAAATACAGAAGGCCGGTGGCAAAAATACCAGGCGGATTCTGCAAAAAACCGGTGATCTGACCGGCGGATACAGCGTACTTAACAACCGTACAGGTATCCATGTAACCGTCGAAGGGTCCGAAGGTGATATCTTCCGCCTGCTTTGCCGGAGAATGGTTATCCATACTTGCCACAAGAGCGTCGTCAAAGTAAATGTAATACTTGGAACCGTCGGAGACGAAGGTAATATAGATCCACTGATTCTGCCCAATGCCGCGGGGCACATTGCGCTCGGGACCTTTTGACGGACGAAGGATAAGCTGCGGGGCAGTACATCCTCTCTCATAGTGTATGTTTACCTGAAGGCCGGAAGATTGGAAAAGTATGCCGTCCCTGCGGTTTTCGCCAGCAAGGTATAGCGAGAATGAAACCGTATATGTTTCCGGCAGTTTGGCATTCGGAAGACAAAATCCCCCCTCCCTGCAGTCCAGCGTGTAGACGCAGTTTTCTGTCCGGCACTGGTGCAGTGTGACGTCTGCCGGGGCGGTGTCTTCCGAAAAAAGAATACGCTTCTCGAAACCTGTCGGCTTTTTCACGGAACATTGCTGTATCTCCGGCAATGTGAGGGAGCGGTGAAATATGGTAACGTCGAATATGCAGACTGCCGAGAGATTTTCCCCGATGCGCAGCCGGGATGCACCTTTTGGTCCGGCGGACAGCGCCGCCTTTCCAATAGAAATGCCGTTGCAGTATACTTCCAGCTCCCGGCCGCGGCAAACCGCAATAACGGTGTTTTTACACTGTGCCAGCACGGCATAGGCAGACTGGAGGCAAATGTCCTTTCCGCACAGCCGGATATGTCCGGCGGAAGTTTCTACTCTGGTAAATCCCACATTCCAGTCTTCTCCCAGAGAAAAGAGCGTCCCCTCCTCCGGCAGTTGGTCCGGCAGGAAGCGTACCGCGATAGAAAACACATTTCCTTCCGGGTGTGTCCAGGGGATTTCCGCATAGCCGTCTTTGTTACAATAGAGCGCCTGAAATCCGTTTGTGTTCATGTAACATTCCCCCTTCCCATCCTTTACCTGACATCGCTGCCTTTAAAGTAACAGCATCCGAGTAAATAACCGCAGGCGGACGTTCCGGAAAGATTTTCCGCGCCGTCCGGAATGGCAAGCCCGGTATGCAGATCGACAAGGTACTGGTTCAAAACCGGGTTGGCATTACCCTCATATATACTATAAAACCGACTCGTACATTTTATGAGGGAGCGATCTTTTTCGCTGGCTTCAAACCATATATCAAAGGGATATTGTGTTCCGGGTTCCATGAGAAAATCACAGGCAATCAAGCTTGCGGCAGAGTCGCCTTTTATGTAAGTCCGCCGTTCGTTGATGCCTAATGCGGGCTGCCGGACTCCGTAGTTGATTCCCGACGGCGTTTTCCCTTCTATATTGACTTTCAACAGCATCCATCGTTTTTGTTCCATACTCGGGTTATCCAGATAGACCGTCGCCGTATATATTCCTGACTGGCCGGGAATGACGCGGACGTTTCTGGCGGCCACATTGTTTTTATTCACCCACTGAATGTATTTGGCCGCATCAGAGATAGAGGCATAATCCGGCTTTGCTTCCCGCGTCGCAACAGCCACGAAGCAGTTTGGATGGGCGCCTGTCCCCTTTTGGTAAACAAATGCCGGTGTCGCCCCGATTTTTCCGGCACCCAGATATTCGATGTGGGCCGCTGTCTTGGCTTTAGTATACATCTCAGAGTCGCTCCAGTCGCTGGGGCGGTTGCTCAGCCCGAGATGGTTGCGGTAGAGGTGGATATAGAAATTAGTAAGCGGTTGGTCAGACATGTTTTTAAAGCGCACATACAGATACATCGTTCCGCTGTCGTCGCTCTCCAGACTGATATCCTGGCTGTAAGTTTTGGTAAATATTTTAGCCAGATCCTCCTCGTCAAACTTATTTTTGCGGACAATAATATCGGGTGAAGCGTTACTGTAAGTCCTGCCTCCCGTATCGTCCAACGTTTCACGGATTAAAATTGACAGTTTCTCATCAAGCATTGATGTCGTCATAAGCAAAATCCCCCTTTGTATGAAGTTGCTAAAGTAATTAAGTTACAGTTTTATTGTATCGATTTTTTCAGGTGGCGACAACATAAAAAACCATTTTGTGCCATTTCAAACATGACAAAACGCCTCTCAGCCGATGGTCTTGGAACCTGCGATTCCGGAAAGTATGCTTGACGGTGAGGAGGCTTTCTTTTATAATCGTATCTGACACAGAAAACAAATGTATATTTTATCAGATGCTATCACAGAATGAAGATATGGAGGAAAATAAAATGGCAGATATTACAAAGAACACAACAATAGGCGAGGCGCTCAGAATCAATCCCGAAATTGCTCCTGTGCTTATGGAGATCGGCATGCATTGTCTCGGCTGTCCTTCCGCGCAGGGAGAGACTCTCGAGGAGGCGGCTATGGTGCACGGCATCGATGCGGATGATCTGATGGCGAAGATTGCGGCGGTTTAAAGCCGACTGTCCGGGACTGACACCGCAGGGCAGCGGAAAAATAAATCCCACACTGTTTCCGGGAAATCGGATGACAGTGTGGGATTTGCTTTTATACTTTATTTTTAGAATATACGGCCGCCCGGATCATTATATCCGCGCCAGCGTCTCCACCGCACTGTCCTTAATCAGCGGCTCATAATGCTCCTCCAGATATGCTTTTGCGGAGTTTGCCGTTTTTTCAGGTCTGCCATATTCTGAAATCAGACTGCAGATGCGGTTAAAGTCTGCGGCGTCAGGCTCCTCGGGAGAGACCAGCAAAAGATAATTGCCGCCGGCTTCATCTTTATATAAAGTATTGGTTCCGCGGCAGGTGCCGATCACGCGGGCCAGCCTGCTTACTTCACGCAGGGAGCGGAAGGAGAAGAGGCGGCTTGCCGATTTTTCGCGGCCGGGAAGGGCAGGCTGCAGGTTTCCTTTGGATGCAGCTTTGTGGGACGGGGAGGGCTCTTCCGCGCTGTTCATCCGCCGCAGGAGATTGAGCACCTCATCCGCGCTGTCTGCAAAAGCTTCCATCAATGCTTCATTATCCTCGGTTTCATCCATTTCATATTCATCGTCATGGACAGAGGGTGCAAACTTGGCAAAGCGGGTATCCAGCTCCTCGGGGTCTTCCACTTTTGTAACAATCAGCACAATGCATTCGGCATTTAAAGGGATCGCTTCGATCATAAGAGGGATATCCTCCGCTTCAAAGCCGCATTCATAGGCGGCCTGCTGCATGAGGTCGCGGAAGAGGCTCTTTGCCTTCTCCGTGCCGTAGGCCAGCTCACTGATTTTTAATTCTCTGTTCAGCAGATCTTCTCTTGTGAGGGTGCAGCGGATCTGCTGCTCATTCACTTTTTCTATTTTCATGTTATTGTTCGCTTCCTTCTGTTTTAGAATAATGGCATTTGTGCCGGGAGAGTTTTCCCGCATATCTTATCTTAAGTTAAGTGTATCTTAATCCCAGAGGTCGGTTTTAGTCAATAGTGCGCGATAAGTGTTTAAAAAATTTTAATAATTTTAGAAAATGCTTGCAATTCCTGTCAGATTATGGCTATAATCTAACTACAAGGTGTCTCTGATAATCCGCAAGGGAAGGAGGCATGCGTAATTTAAATAAATAACATCTGTGTCTTTGCCGGTATCCTTTGGCGGAGGCAGTCTTATGGGCAGTGTGCCTTGTCAGAGACCATATCTTATTCCCATCTAAGCGCCGGGTTAATTCTATAAGAATTTCCTTTGGTACACAAAATATAATTCACAAGGAATGAGTAGGTTATACAGTTATTTTTCAAATTCATTTGCATGTCAGAGTCATCTTCAGAACTATTTCCGCCCTCCTATATCATATGCCGTTAGTATATCACGGTTGAGTTATTTTATAGTTTTTTTTGTTAATCCTTTTGGAGAAAGAGGCATGGAAGAGGAGCAGGGCATGATTTTATAGGGCGCCGTAGAGGGGTGTCCGCTGTTATGCCATAGGGCGGCGGGCAGGAAACAAAGACAGCAGGGGGTGGTTCCCGCTACGTGCTGCGGTCGGCTGCGGCTCACTGAAAAAAACTAATGACTGAAAGGGAATAGTTTGTTATAATCGTAGTAAACGCGGCGGGCAGGAAAGGGAAAACTTCCCTGCCTGGTCGGCGTTTACTACTGACGGCAAAAAGGAGCTGGACAAATGAAAAAAATAATTCCGGTGATAGTCGCGGTCGTCCTTATTATATTGATCGGCGCGGTGGGATTTGGGGCAAAGCTGTTGGAAAAGTATTCCTATTCCAAAGAAAGGGCGGATCTGGCGGAATATTTCGGCATTGCGGGTGAGAATGACGTCCCCATTATTTTGCAGGACGAACAGATAGAAGAGCACGCGAAACTCTTTGACGGCATGTGTTATTTCGATATAGCTACGGTGCATAAATATTTTAACGACAGATTTTATGAGGACAAGTCGGAGAATAGCCTTCTCTACACGACACCGGACATGGTCTATGCGAATGTGATCGGTACGGGGACGATTACCGGCTATGACGCGGATTTTGCCGAGAGCGGTGAAAACTGCGATTATACCGTTTCCCGATATGAAGGGGAGACGCTCTATATCGCGGCGGACTATGTAAAAAAATACGCGAATTTTTCCTATGAGCTTTTCACGGAGCCGAACCATATGCAGGTGTATACCGAATGGAACAGGCGGCAGACCGCGACCGTCGCGAAGGATACGCAGGTGCGCTATCAGGGCGGCATCAAGAGCGATATTCTGACGGATGTATCGGCGGGGGACCAGGTCATTGTGCTGGAGGAAATGGAAACATGGACGAAGGTAAAGACGCAGGACTCCTTTATCGGTTATGTGGAGAATAAGAGGCTGGGGGAAAAGACGGAGGAAGAGCCGGAACCCGTGACGGATTATGTGGAGCCTGAATATAAGGCAAACACCCGTGATTATAAGATTAATCTGGGCTGGCATGTGATCGGCGGCGTGGATGGCAACGGCACGCTGGAAGCGGCGGTCTCCCAGACGAAGGGGCTTAATGTGATTTCTCCGACGTGGTTTACCCTGACGGGAAACGAGGGAGATTTCAGCAGCTTCGCCACGACTTCTTATGTGGAAAAGGCGCATGAAATGGGACTGGAAGTGTGGGCGCTGGTGGGCAATGTGGACAGTGTGGATGTGGACATGTACACGGTGCTGGGCAAGACGTCCAACAGGCGGCATTTGATTTTACAGCTTTTGGCGGCGGTCCGGGAATACAATTTGGACGGCCTGAACATTGACTTTGAAAATATCAGTCTGGATGCGGGGGAGCCTTTTGTCCAGTTTATCAGGGAGCTGTCCATTCCCTGTAGAAAATACGGCATTGTGCTTTCGGTGGACAACTATGTGCCCATGAACCATACGGACCACTACGACAGGGCCGAGCAGGGCGCTGTGGCGGACTATGTCATTATCATGGGATATGACGAGCACTATAACGGCAGCGATGAGGCGGGGAGCGTTGCTTCCATTAACTTTGTGGAAAACGGAATCAAAAACACGGTGGCGGAAGTGCCGAAGGAAAAGGTCATAAACGCCCTTCCGTTTTATACGAGAATCTGGGAAACCGGAGCGGACGGCATCAGCAGTCAGGCGGTAGGCATGGAAATGGCGCAGACCTATGTGGCGGATCACGATATTTCTATCCGCTGGGATGAAGTGACCTGTCAGAATTACGGGGAATTTCAGGACGGCGGCAGACTGTGCCAGGTGTGGCTGGAGGACGCGGAGTCCATAAAAGTAAAACTGAACATTATGGAAAAGTACGAGATTGCGGGCGTGGCGGCGTGGCGGCTTGGGTTTGAGACGGCTGACGTCTGGGATGTGATAGAGGAATATATGAACTGAGCTTCGTTCTGCGGCGTGGTGAAAATCCCGTGCGGAAGGGTTATCTTCCGGCCGCTTTCTTCATATATATGCACTAAGATGCGTATCGGCAGAGGCAAATCTGTAAATTGCCGAGTAGCGGGTTTTGGTCTGGGTGAAAAATGGAGAAAGAAAAATCGGGGAAATATGACAGGATTGTCAAAATTGGACTGTTTCTGATGTTAATTGCCGCCTTTGGTTTTGCCTTGCGGGGCGGGGCGCGTATTGTGTCTTCGAACCGGGTTTTGCCGGACACGGCGGGGAAAGAAAAGCCCTGCGTGGTCATTGACGCTGGGCACGGCGGGGCCGATCCGGGCAAGGTGGGCGTGGATGGCAGTCTGGAAAAAGATATTAACTTAAAGATCGCGCAGAAACTGGCTTTGTTTCTTGCGGCGGCGGATGTGGATGTGGTGCTCACCAGGGAGACCGACGCCGGACTTTATGACGAGAATGTGTCCAACAAAAAGGTGCAGGACATGAAAAACCGCGTGGCGCTGATAGAGGAGAAGAAACCGGCACTGACGGTGAGCATCCACCAGAACAGCTATCACGAGGAATATGTGCACGGCGCGCAGGTTTTTTATTACGAGGGGAGTCAGGAGAGCAAGGAGATTGCGGAGCGTATGCAGCAGGTGCTGGCCGAGCAGATCGACCCGGACAACGCCAGGCAGGCGAAGGCGAACAGCAGCTATTATCTTTTGAAAAAGACTTCATCTCCTATTGTGATCGTGGAGTGCGGTTTTCTTTCCAATTATGAGGAGGCGCAGAAGCTTTCTTCGGATGTTTATCAGGAGAAGACGGCATGGGCGATCCATCTGGCGATTTTGAATTATTTGAATGCGGCGGAATAAATACTGTGCGGACGCTGCCATGGCACAGGCGCTTTTGGGCCGGACGCAGCAGGTACCGATATTAGATGAGAAGGTTGCGGATGTGGATACAAGGATAATCCGAATGGGGGAACCGTATAAAGACGAAGCTCTGATCCGGGAGGCCGGGGAGATCATCCGGGCGGGCGGGCTGGTGGCATTTCCCACAGAGACGGTTTACGGTCTGGGGGGAGACGCGCTGAATCCGGCTTCTTCCAGAAAAATATACGAGGCCAAGGGCAGGCCTTCCGATAATCCGCTGATTGTGCATATTGCGGACATGGAGGCTTTGGCGGCCATTGTGAAGGACGTGCCGGAGACGGCAAAGAAGCTGGCGGCGGCTTTCTGGCCGGGACCGCTCACCATGATTCTGGAAAAATCGGATCTGGTGCCGCGGGAGACCACGGGCGGGCTTGACACGGTGGCTGTGCGTATGCCGTCCGACGCCGTGGCTTTGGCGTTTATCAGGGCGGCGGGCGGTTATGTGGCCGCGCCCAGCGCCAACCGTTCCGGCAGGCCGAGTCCTACCTGTGCGTCCTATGTGGCGCAGGATCTGGACGGCAGGGTAGAGATGATATTGGATGGCGGCGACGCCACGCTTGGGCTGGAATCCACGATTGTGGATCTGACGGTGGAACCGCCAGCGATTTTAAGACCCGGCTTTATCACAGTAGAAATGCTTCGCCAAAAGCTGGGGCGTGTGGAGGAGGACGGGACGCTTTTTCGGGCCGACAGCGGACAAGCCCCGAAAGCGCCGGGCATGAAATACCGGCATTACGCGCCGGAGGGCGAACTGGTTATTGTCAGGGGGCCGGCGGAGGCGGTAACGGCTTATATTGGCGGGAAGCTTGCCGAAGGGCGTAAAAACAGAAAAAAAACAGGTGTTATCGCCACCGATGAAACGGTCGGTATGTATCAGGCGGATGTGCCGCGAAGCGTCGGTAAAAGAGCGGACGCGGCGGCAACAGCGAAAGGGCTGTACCGCATTCTGCGGGAGTTTGACGATGAGGGCGTGGAATGGATTTATTCCGAGAGCTTTGACGGGGGTGGCGTTTCGCAGGCAGTAATGAACCGGCTGTTAAAGGCGGCCGGACATAAAGTGATAGAAATAAACGAAGGAGGCACAGAGATATGATTGCAATTGGAAGTGACCACGGCGGATATGATTTGAGACAGAAGGTAATGGCGCATCTGAAGGAGCGGGGACTGGAATACAAGGATTTCGGCTGCCCGGACAAAAGCTCCTGTGATTATCCGGTTTTCGGGGCGGCGGTGGCAAAGGCAGTGGCGTCAGGAGAGTGCGACAGAGGTATTGTGATCTGCACCACAGGTATCGGGATATCCATTACGGCGAACAAAGTGAAAGGAATCCGGTGTGCACTCTGCGGCGATCCAGTGTCCGCAAGGCTCACAAGAGAGCATAACGATGCAAACGTGCTTGCCATGGGCGCGGCGATTATCGGGGAAGCGGTTGCGCTTGATATTGTGGATATATTCCTGGATACGCCTTTTTCCCACGGGGAGAGGCATCAGAGACGTGTGGATTTAATCGAAACGTGAGAAGAACTTCTAATCACTCACAGCAAAGGCTGTTTCGTGGAGAAGTTCTAAATCTCACGTGAGAGAATGCCATAAAACGGCATTCTCTGCTTGGCAAGAGGGTTTAAGTATGGAAAAAAGACGGCGGACGGCCGGCTGTCTGGCGATTGTTCTGCTCTGCGGCGTGATGCCGCTCTCCGTGCAGGCTACGGAGGAGACCAGACAGCAGATCAGGGAAGCGGAACAGCAGCGGGAAGAAACGGAAGAGAAACTGGATGAGACGGAGGAAAACCTGAAGGGACTGAACGAGCAGCACAGCTCCCTGCAGGGCGCTCTCTCTACGCTGAATACGGAGCTCACCCAGGTGAGCAACAACCTGAACGAGCTGGAGGGGCAGATTGCCGACAAGGAAGCGGAGATTGATGATCTGGAAAAGCAGATTGCGCAGGTGGAGGAGGAACTGGCGGAGGCAATCGCCTTGAAGGACGAGCAGTATGCCACCATGAAAAAACAGATTCAGTTCACTTATGAACGCAGCAGCAATCTTTACATGGAGCTGTTTTTTTCCTCGGGGAGTCTGTCTGATTTCCTGAATAAAAACGAATATATTGAGCAGCTTTCCGCATATCAGAAAAAGGTGCTGGATGAGTATAAGGCCGCGCAGGCGGCAATGGAGCAGAAGCAGGCCGAGCTGGAGCTTGCCAAGAAGGAGCAGGAGGAGAACCGGGAGGAACTGACGGATTATAAAGTGCAGGTCGTGGCGGAACAGGGACGTGTTTCCGGGCTTGTGAGCCAGACTTCCAGCAGTCTGCACGCCACGGAGAACCAGATTTCCGAGGCGGAGGCCGCGGCGCTTGCTTATGAGCAGCAGCTTAAGGAGCAGGAGGAGGAGCTTTCCGTCCTCCGTGCCAAGCTGGCTGAGGAAATCCGTATGGCTGAACTGGCCGCGCAGTCAAGCTGGCGCGATATTTCCGAAGTGAGTTTTGCCGAGGGGGACAGATACCTTCTGGCGAATCTGATTTACTGTGAGGCGGGCGGCGAGCCCTACAGCGGACAGGTGGCCGTCGGCTCGGTGGTAATCAACCGCGTGTTAAGCTCCGTATACCCTGATACGGTAACGGGTGTGATTTATCAGTCGGGGCAGTTCTCACCCGTGGCCAGCGGACGTCTTGCGCTCGCACTCGCGGAAGGCAGAGCCACCGGAAGCTGCTATCAGGCTGCAGACGAGGTCATGGGCGGCACTACCAATGTGGGCGGCTGCGTATATTTCCGCACCCCCATCGACGGAATCACCCCCAAGTACACAATCGGTGGGCATATTTTCTATTAAGCATTGAGCCGTGCGAATGCGAATCGCACGGCGGAGGAGAGCGTGGTTGTAAAGGAGAGTAGATTTTGCAGAGGCTATTAACTTGTGTTGAGATTTGTGCGGGGGCAGGAGGGCAGGCGCTTGGTTTAGCAAGGGCGGGATTTGAACATGCTGCGCTTGTTGAATATGAGGAGGAATATTGTCAGGTTTTAAAACAGAACTGTCCTGAGTGGAATGTGGTATGTGCGGATGTCCGCGAGTTTGATGGCAAGCCATATTATGGAGTGGATCTGCTTGCCGGCGGAGTGCCCTGCCCTCCTTTTTCAAAAGCGGGAAAGCAGTTGGGGGAAAATGATGAACGGGATTTGTTTCCAGAAGCGATTCGGCTAATTGAAGAAATTCGACCCAGAGCTGTTATGCTGGAAAATGTAAGGGGATTTTTGGATACAAGCTTCGAAGAATATCGAAAGCACATTATAAGTTCTATCGAAAAACTTGGATATGATGTACAGATAAAACTTTTAAATGCTTCTGATTTTGGGGTGCCGCAGCTTCGGCCTCGTGTAGTGATTGTTGCGATACAAAAAGGAGAAAGTGGTGTTTTTTCTTATCCTGACGAAAAAGCAGGAAAAACGCCTACAGTTGGGGAAGTTTTGTACGACTTGATGTCAGAGAATAATTGGGAAGGTGCGCAGTTTTGGGCGGAAAATGCGAATAGGATTGCGCCGACGCTGGTTGGTGGTTCAAAAAAACATGGTGGGCCAGATTTGGGTCCGGTGAGAGCAAGAAATGCATGGGCAGAATTGGGTGTGGATGGACGGGGGTAGCTAATTCAGCGCCCGACCCTGATTTTGAGGGGATGCCCCGGCTGACTAGCAGAATGATGGCTAGAATACAGGGATTCCCTGATACATGGACTTTTGGAAAGAAGAAAACAATAGCGTGTCGCATGATTGGAAATGCTTTTCCGCCTCCGGTGGCGCAGGCGGTTGGAGAAAAAATAAAGGAATGTTTAGAGAATGGATGCAATAATAAAGAATGCAAGATTTCGATTTCACAAGCGGTTATTTGAAACAAATACTTTATCATTGACTGAAGCGGGGATTGCTTCAAATGCAGATACCAGTAGTAAAGGGTCAATAGCTATACCGGGCCGATGGTCCATATTACAGCTTGGTAATAATAATAGACTAAAAACAAGTGACTTTGAACAGTATGAACATTTGGCTTATTTGAATGCACTGACAGCAGAAAACGCACAACTGGCAGCTGTGTTGGGAAACGATTATCTTGTTGCACCAGATGTGGTTATTTATCGTGATCTTTGTGAGGATAGTGAAATAAACGCGGAACAATACATAGTTGATGATAGTGTTAGCAGGATGGCAAGCCTTAGAAAGGCAAATGGGGGAAGACCGCTGCTTCACGCAAGCATATCAGCAAAGTTTACAATGCGTAGTGACCGGGCTCAGAATAGTCGTACTGAGGCATTAAACTTGATACGAAATAGGAAAGGACATTTGCCCCATATTGTCGTGACGACGGCAGAACCTATGCCAAATCGTTTGGCCTCATTGGCACTTGGAACGGGTGACATAGATTGCGTGTATCATTTTGCGCTTTATGAGTTAGTCCAGTCGGTAAACAAAGTCGGGTCAGAAGATGCGGTTGAAATCCTGCAGACACTTGTGCAGGGAAAACGGTTAAAAGATATTTCAGATTTACCGCTGGATTTGGCGGTGTGATTAATAAAAACTACATGGGGAAATTACAAATGAAAAGTGTATTGATAACAGTTTCTAAACGTACCGCTCCAGCGGCTCCTGTAGTTTCTCAAACCCGCCGTCATAGATCACCTGTAACAGGCGGTTGAGGGTCAGAAGCGCCTGCTTCAGCATGGCGTCAGTTAACAGCCCGGCTTCTTTTGCCGTGGCAAGTTCATCGATATCCACGACTTTCACGAATCCGTCAGGGTAGATGATGACGTCGGCCAGAAGATCGGTGATGACATATGTGTCGGTTTTGGAATCGTAATCGTAATCCACGATATCGCAGTACCAGTACAGAAGAGAGCCGCTTTCGTTATAGAAACGGCTTACTTTTATGCCCTCCTGCAGATAGTAGCAGGAGCGGCCGTGATGCAGATCTTTTCGGGGCTTCAGCGTGTTCCAGGCAGTCACGATGATTTCTTCGTCGCGGTAAAGAAGCCTGTCGTCTTTTAACAGGACGCATTCTTCAGGAATCAGTCTCTTGCGGTAAAGAATCGGATCTGCCATGTTTTTCTCCATTTCTGCGCATAAACGAGTTTGTGGCAAGCAACGCGCAGACACAAATCTCGCGATTGAAAATTTTCATTTTCAATCTTGCCCCATTCTCGCTTTTCATTAGAAAATTGCGAAGCATTCTCTGAATCGAGCGCGCTGGCGCTCGATTTGTTATTTAACCGTACACCGCCTGAGGATAAATGTCAACGCTTCCCCGCAAATTTGCCCATTATTGAACTAGGGCTGGACAAAAGTACCAAAAATGAGTATAATTTTCTTGTTAGGCATTAGGGGGATTCTGTGGATTGGGAAGGCGGTACTTTGAAGTATCATAAAACTGTTTATCAGGCGTTAATGATGATCACACAGTTTGGCGTCAACATGCTTGTTCCCATCTTTCTCTGCTCCTTTGTGGGGATGTTTCTGGACAGAAAGTTCGGGACCAACGTCTGGATGGTGGCGCTTTTTTTCGTGGGCGCACTGGCGGGATTTACCAATGTGTTCCGGTTTGCGAGAAAGATTTACGAGACGCCGGCAAAAACGCGCAGGCGCAGTACGCAGAAAAAAGAAGAGATGGAAGAAAATGAAAAAAAAGATTGATCAGACGCTGCTTGAGCTTTGGCTGGGCATTCTGGCATACGGTGTTGTTTTTGAGATTGTGCTTTTGTTTTTTTCCCGAAACCCCGCTTACAGTATCGGGCTCTGGATCGGCGCAGCTCTCGCCGTGGCGGGTGCGTTTCATATGTGGTGGTCGCTGGACAGGGGGCTTGATCTGCCGGAGAAGGAGGCTGTGAAGAGTCTGGGTGCGCAGAATATCATACGCTATGCGGTTCTTGTGACTGTGGTAGGCGTGCTTGCCTGTACGGACTTTGCGAACCCGATCTTTACGTTTTGCGGTTATATGGGCATGAAGGTGTCCGCTTATCTGAATCCGCTGATCCACAGGCTGCGCGCCGGGAAGGATGAGCGGGAAATTTCGGACGGTACTGCATTGTAATAGCGCAGTCCGCTGTTACGTGTTTTTATAACATTTTTATCACGTGTAGAAGGAGGTGAGAAGATGGGACAGGGAATTATGTTGTCCGGCGGAGCGGATATTGACTTTATGATTCACGGCGTCTTTTCCTATGAGCTTTTTGGGCAGACCGTGTGGATCACCACCACCCATGTGTGCGTGCTGATTGTCATGCTGGTAATCATAGGGTTCTGCATTGCGGCGAACCGCGTCATAAAGCACGCTTCGGAAGTTCCGGGGACATTCCAGAACATTGTCGAGCTGGTAGTGGAAATGCTTGATAAGATGGTTGGCGGCGTTATGGGAAAATTCAGCCCGCAATTCCGCAATTACATCAGTACGATATTCATTTTTATCCTGCTGAGTAATATTTCTGGACTGTTCGGGCTCCGGCCGCCGACAGCGGATTACGGCGTGACGCTGCCTATGGGCGTTATGACGTTTGTACTGATCCACTTCAACAAGTTCAGGTACCAGAAGGTGAAAGGTGTGCTGGCGGGTCTATGCGACCCATGGCCGATTTGGGCGCCGATTAATGTGATCGGTGACGTGGCGGTGCCGATTTCTTTGTCGCTGCGTCTGTTTGCGAACGTTCTGTCGGGCACGGTTATGATGGCTCTGGTGTACGCGCTGCTTTCAAAGATCGCGATCATCTGGCCGGCGGCGCTCCATGTGTACTTCGATCTGTTCTCGGGCGCGATCCAGACGTATGTGTTCTGTATGCTGACCATGACGTACATAACAGATGCCTGTACGACGGAGTAAAAAACTGTAAATAAGCGAATAAGCTGAGGCTCAAAATGCTGCGCATTTCTCGCCCGCGCTGCTTGTCATAAAGCACGCCGGCCAGAACTGCATGCGGGCATGCATCTGTCAGCGCAATTTCTGACTCTGCCTATTCGCGCAAAATAAGGAGGAAATGAAAAAATGGGAGAATTTAACAACAATTTTATCTTAGGATGTTCAGCAATCGGCGCGGGTCTTGCGGTTATCGCAGGTATCGGACCCGGTGTAGGTCAGGGTATTGCGGCGGGACATGCGGCTGCTGCTGTAGGAAGAAACCCGGGTGCGAAGTCTGACGTTACTTCTACGATGCTGCTGGGGCAGGCCGTTGCCGAGACCACAGGTCTGTATGGTCTGCTGATCGCAATGCTGCTGCTCTTCGTTAAGCCTCTCCTGCCGTAATTGCGTTACGGCGGGCATCAGGCCGTTCCCAATCGCTTCGCGATGGGCCTGCTTGGCACAATATAAGTGTTCTTACGGTCAGCGCAGCAAATGCGCAGACCTGTGATGCACATCTCAATGAAAGGAGGACTGACGCTTGAGTACGACAGTTGCGGGTTTGGCGCTGGCGTCCGCTGAGATGGCGCCGAGGTTGTTTGACCTCGACTTACAGCTTATCGCGGATTCCGCGTTGATGATTATAGCTGTATTCTCGCTCTTTCTGATCGCGTCCCATTTTCTGTTTAATCCCGTGCGGGATATGATGGAAAAACGGCAGGAGCGTATCAAAAGCGAGCTTGATACGGCGGCATCCGACATGGAAAATGCCAGAGCCTTGAAGGAAGAGTACGAGACTAAGCTGAAAGAAGTAGATAAAGAAGCCGAAGAAATTCTCGCGGAGGCGCGCAAGAAGGCTTTGGCGAATGAAAATAAGATCGTGGCGGACGCGAAGGAGGAGGCAGCCAGAATTCTTGAAAGAGCCGGCGTGGAGGCGGAGCTTGAGAAGAAGAAAGCTGTTGACGAGGTGAAGCGCGAGATGGTTGTGCTTGCATCCATGATGGCTGCCAAGGTTGTAAACGCGGCGATAGACACCACTGTACAGGACAGTCTGGTGGAAGAGACGCTTAAGGAAATAGGTGAGAGCACATGGCTAAGCTGATTTCAAAGACATATGGTGACGCGTTGTTCGAGCTTGCGGTGGAAGAAGGTAAGATAGACGTCCTGTTAGAAGAAATGGAACAGCTTCAGAAAATCCTTGCGGAGAATGAGGATTTTGGCAGACTGATGAATCATCCGAAGATCATTAAGGAGGAGAAGATCGGGGTTGCCAAAAGTGTGTTTGAGGGAAGGATATCCGAGGAGCTGCTCGGGTTTCTCACTATCATTATCTCGAAAGACCGTTACAGGGAGATCGACGAGATCCTGAAGTATTTTGTCGCTAAGGTTAAGGAGTATAAGGGAATAGGCATCGCTACGGTGACAACAGCCGTTCCGCTTAAAGATGGACAATGCAGGGAAGTTGAGCAAAAACTGCTCGATACCACGCGGTATAAGTCCATGGAGATCAGTTACAGCGTAGACGCTTCCCTGATTGGGGGAATGGTTATCCGAATCGGCGACAGAGTTGTTGACAGCAGCATCAAAACGAAGCTGAGTGAGCTGCAGAAGGATCTGTTAAAGGTACAGATATAAAATTTATGAAGAAAGGTGCGTATGATCCATGAATTTAAGACCAGAAGAAATCAGTTCAGTCATTAAGGATCAGATTAAGAGATATGCCTCCGAGCTGGAAGTATCCGAGGTGGGTACAGTTATCCAGGTGGCGGACGGTATTGCTCGTGTGCACGGACTTGAGAATGCAATGCAGGGTGAGCTGTTGGAGTTCCCCGGCGAAGTTTATGGTATGATTCTGAACCTCGAGGAAGACAATGTGGGTGCGGTTCTGTTTGGTAACCAGCACAACATTAACGAGGGCGATACCGTGAAGACCACAGGGCGCGTGGTAGAGGTGCCCGCAGGCGACTGCATGCTCGGACGTGTCGTAAATGCTCTGGGCCAGCCTATTGACGGCAAAGGTCCGATCCAGACTGACAAATATCGTAAGATTGAGAGAGTTGCATCCGGTGTTATCACGAGAAAATCTGTGGACACACCGTTACAGACAGGTATCAAGGCGATCGACTCCATGGTGCCCATCGGAAGAGGGCAGCGTGAGCTGATCATCGGCGACAGACAGACCGGTAAGACAGCGATTGCGATTGATACGATCATTAACCAGAAGGGACAGGGTGTGAAATGTATCTATGTTGCCATAGGTCAGAAGGCATCCACGGTCGCTTCGATTGTGAAGACTTTGACAGAGTACGGCGCGATGGCATACACCACCGTAGTTGCCGCGACTGCCAGTGAGACGGCGCCTTTGCAGTACATAGCACCGTACTCCGGCTGTGCAATCGGTGAGGAATGGATGGAGAACGGCGAGGATGTGCTGGTGGTTTATGACGACCTGAGCAAACAGGCCGCTGCATATCGTACACTCTCCCTGCTGCTCAAGAGACCGCCGGGGCGTGAGGCGTATCCCGGTGACGTATTCTATCTGCATTCCAGACTGTTGGAGCGTGCGGCGAGAATGAGTGAGGAGTACGGCGGCGGTTCGCTGACGGCGCTCCCGATCATCGAGACACAGGCAGGCGATGTGTCTGCGTACATACCTACCAACGTTATCTCCATCACAGACGGCCAGATCTATCTGGAGACAGAGATGTTTAACTCCGGTTTCCGTCCGGCTGTAAACGCGGGTCTTTCCGTGTCCCGAGTGGGCGGCGCGGCGCAGATCAAGGCGATGAAGAAGATTGCAGCTCCCATTCGTACAGAGCTTGCGCAGTACAGAGAGCTTGCTGCTTTCTCCCAGTTTGGTTCCGAATTGGACGCCGATACCAAGGAGAAGCTGGCACAGGGTGAGAGAATCAAGGAAATCCTGAAACAGCCGCAGTACAAGCCGATGCCGGTACAGTATCAGGTTATCATTATCTATGTGGTAACGAACAAGTATCTGCTCGATGTTGCGGTTGAGGATATCACCAGATTTGAGGCGGAGTTCTTTGACTTCCTTGACACGAAATATCCCGAGGTACCGAGTGCAATCGCGAAAAATAAAGAAATCAGCGACGAGACGGATGCGAAGCTTAAGAAAGCCATTGAAGAGTTCAAGGCGCAGTTTAAGTAGTTTATGTAGAAAGAAGAGGGTGACGCTATGGCCTCAATGAGAGACATAAAAAGGCGTAAAGGCAGTATTCAGAGTACACAGCAGATTACCAAGGCTATGAAACTCGTTTCTACCGTTAAACTGCAGAGGGCGAAACAGCGCGCAGAACAGTCGAAGGCATATTTTAACTGCATGTATGAGACGGTGACTTCCATGCTGGCCAAGACCGGCAACTTAAACCACCCCTACCTGACGGCTGGGGCATCGCAGAAGAAGGCCGTGATCGTGATTACCTCCAACAGAGGTCTTGCGGGCGGTTACAATTCCAACATTGTGAAACTTATCACAAAAGGCGATTTTAAGAAGGAAGATCTGAAGATCTACGCAATCGGCAAGAAGGGCAGAGATGCCCTGAACCGCAACGGCTATGAGATTGTGGAGGAAGATTCCGCCATTATCGAGGAGCCGTCCTATGTGGACGCGATGGCCCTGTGCAACAGGCTGCTCGCCTCCTTTGCGGCGGGGGAAATCGGGGAGATTTATCTTGCCTATACGGGATTTAAGAATACGGTAGTCCATGTGCCGACGCTTCTTAAACTCCTTCCCGTGGAACCGGTGCAGAATGCGCCGGAGGAGACGCAGGGCACAGGAAGCAAGGCGCTTATGAACTTCGAGCCGGAGGACGACGAGGCACTGGATATGATTATTCCGAAATATGTTACCAGTCTGATCTACGGCGGTTTGGTAGAGGCGGTTGCAAGCGAGAACGGTGCGAGAATGCAGGCGATGGATTCCGCAACGAGCAATGCTGAGGAAATGATAGATCACTTATCGCTTATGTATAACAGAGCGCGTCAGGGATCTATTACGCAGGAATTAACAGAAATTATCGCAGGTGCGAATGCAATATCGTAAACCAGTTCATCCAGAGCGAAACTGACTGGCAAATCATGCTTGCATGAATTTGACAGACAGATGAAGCTCTGAGGGAACGCCCGTCGATGAGCAAAAGGAAAGCGCTGAAAGCGCGATTTTGCGAATGGGCGTGAGATGAACTGGTGTAAAAAGAAAATGTGCGAAAGGAAAAAAAGATGGCAGAAGTAAAGGCAAGTGAAAATCTTGGAAAGATCACTCAGATCATCGGTGCCGTACTGGACATTAAATTTTCGACAGGTAATCTGCCGGAGATTAATGATGCAATCAGAATCCCCCTCAAGACAGGCGGAGAGCTGACTGTGGAAGTGGCACAGCATCTGGGTGACGATACCGTAAGATGTATCTCCATGGGTCCCACCGACGGACTGGTGAGAGGTATGGATGCGGTTGCAACAGGCGCTCCCATCACGGTTCCTGTAGGAGAAAATACGCTGGGACGTATCTTTAACGTTCTGGGAGAACCGATTGACAATAAACCCGCGCCCACGGATGTGGGACATGAACCGATTCACAGACAGGCTCCGGCATTTGAGGAGCAGTCCACGGCGACAGAGCTTCTGGAGACGGGTATTAAAGTCGTTGACCTGCTGTGCCCCTACCAGAAGGGTGGTAAGATCGGTCTGTTTGGAGGCGCCGGCGTGGGAAAGACGGTGCTGATCCAGGAGCTGATCCGTAATATTGCGACAGAGCACAGCGGCTACTCCGTATTTACCGGTGTGGGCGAGCGTACCAGAGAGGGTAACGACCTCTATCACGAGATGGAGGAATCAGGCGTTATTGATAAGACGACGATGGTGTTCGGACAGATGAACGAGCCGCCGGGAGCAAGAATGAGAGTGGGTCTGACGGGTCTGACGATGGCAGAGTATTTCCGTGACAAGGGCGGCAAGGACGTGCTGCTTTTCATCGATAATATTTTCCGTTTTACACAGGCAGGCTCCGAGGTGTCCGCGCTGCTCGGCCGTATGCCTTCTGCGGTGGGTTATCAGCCTACGCTGCAGACAGAGATGGGCGCTTTGCAGGAGCGTATCACTTCCACCAAGAGCGGTTCCATCACCTCCGTTCAGGCTGTATATGTGCCTGCGGACGACCTGACTGACCCGGCTCCGGCAACAACGTTTGCGCATCTGGATGCTACCACAACGCTTTCCCGTTCGATTGTGGAGTTAGGTATCTATCCTGCGGTTGACCCGCTTGAGTCCTCCTCCAGAATCCTCGATCCCAGAATTGTCGGGGAGGAGCACTATCAGGTGGCCAGAGGCGTGCAGGAGATTCTGCAGAAGTATAAGGAGCTGCAGGATATCATCGCCATCCTCGGTATGGATGAGCTTTCCGAGGAGGATAAGCTGGTGGTTGCCCGCGCGAGAAGAATACAGAGATTCCTCTCCCAGCCTTTCCACGTAGCGGAGCAGTTTACCGGAACGAGCGGAAAATATGTGCCGATTTCTGAGACCATCCGCGGCTTTAAGGAGATCATGGAAGGCAAGCACGACGACATACCGGAGAGTTATTTCCTGAATGCGGGAAGCATCGACGACGTGGTTGCGCGCGTTATGAAATAAAGAGGTATATATATGGCTGAGGATAGCAGAAACTTTACATTAAAGATCATCACACCGGACAGGGTCTTCTATGAGGACGAGGTGTCCATGGTGGAGTTTAACACGGTCGAGGGCGAGGTCGGCATATACAGGGAGCATATCCCGATGACGATGATCATTGCGCCCGGAATCCTCACGATCACGAAGGACCAGGAGGTGTCCGAGGCGGCTCTGCATGCGGGGTTTGCCGAGGTGCTTCAGGATCAGGTCACGGTGCTTGCCGAGATCATAGAGTGGCCCGGCGAGATTGACGTGGAACGTGCGGAGGAATCCAAATCCCGCGCCGAGGAGCGTATCAGGGAACATGCGCCGGGAACGGACATGCGAAGGGCGGAAATGTCCCTGAAGAGAGCTGTGGCGAGGATAGAGACAGTGCACAAATAATAGGTTTTAAGACAGGAGGACGGAGCCATCCGTTCTCCTGTCTGTTTTCACGGTCTGTCCCAAATTGTGCAAAGCGCAAATTATTCTTCCATAGGAAATTGCGGCAGTGTAAACCATTCAAGGAGAATGCGAAGCATTCTCAGAGTTTGCCGCAGGCATACTCTTAATGTTCGCTGCCGAGTGACGATTTTTTCACCTTTTCAGGGCGGGCGCCATATGATAAAATAAAGCGACCGATTATCATGGTGAATGTATGAGACAATCGAGAATTTTACCGTTTTACATGGCTTATCCGATGCCGCTCTTTTATCAGGAGCAGGATACGGTGACGAGGGATCTGGAATATCTGCAGGAGATGTATCCGGCGGAAGCGAAGAAATACCAGAAGATGATTGCAGAGATTCTGGATCGGTTAGACTATGAAGGCAGTATGATTTATGATGAATACCCCGACAAGTGGCAGATTTACCGGCTGACACAGGTCGTTGTGGATAAACTGAAGCAGGCTGAGAACGCGGAGCGGGAGAAGCAGGATTGGGACCGGACCGCGGAATTTGTCCAAGTGCTGCTGTGCGGTGAGATTTATAAAAAACGCCATATGAATCAAAACGGGATTTTAAAGTTTTGACAGAGGAACTGCAAATACATGAAGAGAGCAATCATAAAGGGCCTTTTGCTGGGATGCATCTTTGCGCTTGCACTGATGATTTTGAGCAGGGTAATGAATCAGGGAAATACAGATATGACGACCGAGATGGGTGAGGCGACTTACCCTGTGCTGTCCATGTATGTGGGCGCGTACAGGGTAGGAAGTCTGCATGGCTATGCCCAGAGTATGGAATGCGCTTATCTGAGGGACAACCTCCAGCCTATCGGTGAGGATAGAAAAATAGATGTAAAAATGGACACGTACGGACGGGGAATCGATTCGATCAGCTTCGAGGTGAGAAGTCTTGACGGAGAGCGTCTGGTAGAGAGCACTCCCGTGGAGGACTATCAGATAAACGAGGACGAGATTTCCTTTTCCATTACGTTAAAGGACCTGATCGAGAATGATACCGAGTATATGCTGGTTTTTCTTGTTGCGCCGCAAAACAGTACGCAGATCAGATATTATTCCAGAATCATATTAAGCGAGTCGCTCTATGTCCGTGAAAAGCTGGATTATATTATGGATTTTCACGAGCGCACGTTTGACAGGGAAGCGGCGGCGGAGCTGACGAAGTATCTGGAATCCAATGCGGAGGGGGACAATACCACTTTCCATAAAGTAACGATCCATTCGAACTTCAACCAGGTGACGTGGGGAGAACTGCCGGTAAGGAAGGTGACGGAACCGCGTATTATCATCAGAGAGCTTGCGGAGCAGACAGGCTCCTTTAATCTGGAATATCTGGTGAATATAAAGAATGGTAAGAAGACAGATTATTACCGTATACGCGAATTTTACAGAATCCGCTATACGCCGGACCGCATGTATCTTCTTGACTTTGAGAGAACCATGGAGCAGGTATTTGACGAGGCTTCCGACGTCTATATCAATGACAAGATTGTGCTGGGAATTACCGGGGATGCGGTGACGCTCAAGGAGAGCGACGGCGGTAATGTATTTGCCTTCACGGTGGCGGACAAGCTATACAGTTATAATGTGACGGATAATAAGCTGGCCAGACTTTTCAGCTTTTATGGCAACACGGAAGAGCTTCGGGACGAAAGAAGCGCATACGACAGACACGATATCCGGGTGCTGACAGTGGACGAGGCAGGGAATATTCTGTTTCTGGTCTACGGATATATGAACAGAGGGCGGCATGAGGGATGTGTGGGTGTGGCGCTTTACGCCTATAACAGTACGGCAAATACCGTGGAGGAGATGGCGTACATTCCTTATGACAAGTCTTACGAGCTTTTAAAGACAGACATTGAAGAGCTTTCTTATCTGAGCAGGACAGGCATTTACTATTTTATGCTGAACGGCAGCGTGTACGCGGTGGATGTCCGTACCCTTTCGATTCAGACGGTGGTGACGGGACTGAAAGAGGGCGGCTATCATGTGTCAGAGTCTAATATGATGCTTGTCTGGCAGGAGGGTAATGATCTCTATGCGGCGTCCGAGCTTATTCTGATGAATCTGAATACGCAGAAGCAGACGAAGATTGGGGCGGGGACGGATGAATATATCTCGGTCGTGGGATTTATGGGGGAAGATTTGATTTACGGTCTTGCCAAAAAGCGGGATGTCAGGGAGAACAGTACGGGCATTACGACCTTTCCCATGTACTGCCTGAAAATCCAGAGCGACGACGGCAGCGTATTAAAGACCTACCGGAAAGACAGTGTTTATGTGGTGGGAAGCGAGATTTCGGAAAATCAGCTCACGCTTTCCAGAGTTGTGTATGATGAAGAGAGCGAAAGCTACGTGCCTACTCTGGATGACCAGATCATGAACACGGAGGAAGTCAGGAGCGGCAATAATGTGCTGGGTTTTGTGGTCACCGAAACTTATGAAACTATCTGTCAGATAACGGTGAAAAATGAGATAGACGCCAAGGGGTTAAAACTCTTGACACCGAAGGAAATTCTGTTTGAGGGAAACCGTTCGGTGGGAGAGCTGGGAGACGGCCCTACGGAAAATTATTTCTATGTGTATGGGAAGAACGGCATAGAAAACCTTTATGTCAATCCCGGCAGGGCGGTAGAACTGGCATACCGTGTGGCAGGCGTGGTGGTGGATGACGACGGGGACTATGTGTGGCGCAGGGAAACGAGAAGCACGCGCAATCAGATCATGGCGATTACCGAGGACGAGGTGACAGAGAGTGAGAGTTCGCTGGCGGTCTGCCTGGACACGGTTTTGAGGTATGAGGGGATTTCCAGAAATACGCAGAGACGCCTGAATATGGGAGATACGGTGATGGATATTCTGGAAGGTGACCTGCAGAACTGTACGATACTGGATCTGTCGGGGTGCAGCCTGGACGCGGTTTTGTACTATGTGAATAAGGACATCCCGGTGCTGGCCATGCTGGAGGACGGCAACGCGGTGCTGATCACAGGATTTAACGAACTGAACATCGTGGTGATGGATCCGGTGGCGGGGACACTGGAAAAAAGAGGCATGAATGATTCGGCGGAATGGCTGGAAGAGAACGGGAACCAGTTCATTTCCTATATAAGAAAAGAGTGAAGGAAAGAAAGGGAGGCGCGTATGCTGCAATCGGATATCTCCGTGATTTTTGACATGGACGGTACGATTTTTGACACGGAAAGGCTTGTTTTAGACTGCTGGGAACGCATTGGCGAGAAGCATGGAATTCCTGATATCCGGGAGGTGTTCATGCGGTGTATTGGCACGAATAAGGTACGCACGCAGGAGATTGTCTTTTCACATTATGGGGAAGACTTTCCCTATGAAAAATTCAGCGAGGAAAGCTCCGTGCTGTTTCATCAAATCACGGAGAAAGAGGGAATTCCCGTGAAGCAGGGCGCAGCGGAACTGCTGAAATATCTGTCAGAAAAACAGGTTCCCCTGGGGCTTGCCTCATCCACTAGGCTTGCCGTTGTCACGCAGGAGCTGCAGGCGGCAGGGCTTTATGACTATTTTCAGGTAGTGGTGGGCGGCGACCTGCTAAAGAACAGTAAGCCGGCCCCGGACATTTATCTGATGACCTGTGAACGTATGGGCGCTCTGCCCGGAAATACATATGCCATAGAGGACTCCTACAACGGCATTCGTTCGGCGCACGGCGCGGGGATGCATCCCATCATGGTGCCGGATCTGACACCGGCGACGGAGGAGATGCGGGGGTTATGCGAGGCGGTGTTTGCAGATTTGCTTCAGGTGAAGGAGTATTTTGGGAATGTGTTCAGATAAGAATAAGCCCCTGCAATAATTGGTTTGCAGAGGGCTTATTCTATTACTTATCTTGTTTTTACAAAGATGCGGTTTTCATATTTTTGCAGTGCGGCCAGGAGAATCATCCCCAGAATCCCGCAGGAAATCACTTCACCCGCGCCGACAGTCAGGCAGTAGAAGCCGAGGCACTGTATCAGGGACATGCCCTCAATCAGCAGGCCATAGCCGTAGACCAGAATCAGCGGCACGATTATTGTATTCGCAAGAATCGGGCAGACAGGAGCGCACCACTTCCATTTCCGCAGGGCGTAGGTGCCGAGCGCGCCGAGAAGCGTGGCCAGGGAGCCGAAAATAATATCGGGCAGAGCGCAGCCTGTCAGGATATTGCTTAGAAGGCAGCCGATAAACAGTCCCGGAATGGCAGCGGGCGTAAAATAGGGTAAAATGGTGAGCGCTTCCGAGAAGCGTACCTGAACAGCGTAATTGGCCAGCCCGAAGGCGTTTGCGATAAAGGTCAATACGATGTAGAGTGCGGCGATCATAGCCGCCTGCGCCATGAAGAGCGCATGAGTGTGGGCGGTATTCATGGAAACCGCCTGTGTGTTTTGTGTTTTCATATGCAGTTTTCTCCTTTAGTTTTGTTTAACGTCAGGAAGGTCTCGAACTGACGTATATATTTGCCGGGGCTCCTGTATTCATGGGAACCCCAACGTTTCATAGTATAGCATGACAGCCGGTAAAGCACAAGCCTGTTTTTATGCATCGGTTCAGAAATTTTCTGCATTTTCCAAGGTCAGTGCCTGATACGGAATCTCTATCCGTGCGCCTCCAATCCCCTGCTCCTGCTGCCAGATCTCATAGTCGCTTTTGCAGACGGGAACTGTGGATGATGTATTATAGGTGCCGCCCTCCATCAGAAAATAGACAGTACCGCTTTTTTCCTCATCTATTTCCTCAGGATACGGGTTGCCGTCATAATCCTGCGCCATGAAAGCTTTTTCCCATGCATCCACGATAAAGGTACACTGATAACTGTCGGATTCCGCCTGATAACGGTGGAGCATGTAGGGCCAGAAGTCCCCCAGAGGAGCCATCCCCTGATTGTGGGACAATCCTTCTTCTATCAGGCCGTTTTCGTAAAAAGCCGCACCGGGAAAGCCCGAATATTCTTCCCGCACGGCATCCGTCTTTTCGTCGTAAGCATAGACCACTTCCCGCATACCTGCCGTGGGAGCCGCTGTGATGCAGAGGAGCAGTTCCTCAGCGCCATCTTTGTCCACGTCATAAATCGCAAATTTATTGCCAGCGGAGGCAGACGTTCCGTCAAAACCACAGTCTGTTCCGTCGGGATAAACATGCTTCTCAAGAACGTCTGTCAGCACTGCCCGGTACTTTTGCAGTCTTGCTGAGCCGGTGTCGTTCTTTTCTGCCTCCGGCGTATTTACCTGATCGCCTTCCGGCCCGGTTTCGCCTGCGGATTCTTTTGGCGTGTCCGACGCAGTCTGATCATCGGGAACATTCTGTGGAATGTCCTGATCTGTTTCGGCTTTCTGCGGCTGCCCATATTCTGTCTCCGGCTGCTCATCTGCCGGAATATTCTCTATTTCAAGCGTTTTGGTTTTCTTCTCTGCAACGTCCTCCTTACCGCATCCGGCCAGCAGCAGTGTGGTCAGCATATAGAAAATTGTTATTTTACCCATTGCTCTGCGTTTCATCCTGTAGATTCCCTCCGTTTTTTAATGTTGCACGTTTTCGGCGTTGCTGCCTTTGTGGACTCGGAAGTTTCTCCATCTGCTGTCTTCATGGTCTCAGGGGCTTCTGCTTCCGCACGGGGAGTTCGGACCGCTTCCTGTGCCTTTGCACTTTGGGAAGGAAAGCAGAATCCGCATAGAAAAAGAAGGAGCAGCAGGGAGCTGTGGCGCCTTTCAGCGCCTTTGCATCGCAGGAAAACTCTGCGTCCTCTTGGGCGCAGGCGGTTCCCAGCCATACAAGCGGATTCCACCAGTCAATGGTACACAAAAGAACCCGGAACGACTGAGAGCACAGCGTCTTATTCTTTGCCGTCTGCTCTGAAAGCAGGACGCAGGGACGGAACAACCCAACTGTTAATCATTTGATTCACAAAAACTTTATCACACATGGAGCAGACAGTCAAGATATTTCTGATTTGAGTTTCCCCCAATGCGGAGTATATGCGATTGTCTATTGATAAAATGGCATATAGTATTCTTCCGTATCAATAAAAAATCGAGCGCCTGCGCGCTCGATTCAGAGAATGCTCCGCATTCTCCTTGAATGGTTTACACTGTCGCAATTAATGAACGGCAGCTTTTCGTATGAACATAAAGTTTTTATTATTCCAGCTCCCCTGCATGATATCTTGTCACAATGGACTGGATACGCTCTACCGGGTTTAGCAGATCACTGATGGAAGCGTCGTGGTTCAGTGTGTCGATGATGTAGGCGATATATTTGCTCATATCACAGTCGATATACCAATCGCGGCTGAGCAGCTCCGGCGTCTGGTAAATCAGGTTTGTGGTCAGGACGCGGCAGATGGTACCGTCCTCGTAGGCCTTATCAAAACGATCCAGTCCGGCTGTGAAAAGACCGAAGGTAGAGAAGACGAAAATTTTCCCGGCTTTGCGCTCTTTTAACGCGGAGGCCACCTCCAATACGCTTTCGCCGGAGGAAATCATGTCGTCGATAATAATCATATCTTTGTTTTCTATGTTGCTGCCGAGGAATTCATGGGCGATAATCGGGTTCCTGCCGTTAACGATCTGGGTGTAGTCCCGTCTCTTGTAGAACATTCCCATATCCAGGCCAAGTACGTTGGCTATATAGATTGCCCTGCCCATACCGCCCTCATCCGGGCTGATCACCATCATATGGTCGCTGTCGATCTGCAGTCCTTTTACGTGGGTCAGAAGTCCCTTGATAAACTGATAGGCAGGCTGCACCGTCTCGAAGCCGTGCAGGGGGATCGCGTTCTGTACGCGGGGATCGTGGGCGTCAAAAGTGATGATATTATCCACGCCCATGCTTACCATCTCCTGAAGCGCGAGGGCACAGTCCAGGGATTCCCTTGCGGAACGCTTGTGCTGCCTGCTCTCATAGAGGTAAGGCATAATTACGGTAATGCGCCTCGCCTTGCCGCCAACCGCTGCAATAATACGCTTCAGATCCTGATAATGATCGTCGGGAGACATATGGTTTTCATGCCCACAGAGGGAATAGGTGAGACTGTAGTTGGCGACATCCACCAGAATATAGAGATCCGTGCCTCGCACAGACGCTTTGATGACGCCTTTTCCTTCGCCGGAACCGAATCTGGGGACGGCGGCGTCCAGAATATAAGTATCGCGCTGATAACCGGAGAAGGCAAGAGAATCTTTGTGTTCGCTTTCGCGCTCCGTGCGCCACTTCACCAGATAATAGTCAACCTTTTCGCCGAGTTTGCTGCAGCCTTTCAGGGGAATCATCCCCAGAGAGCCGACAGGTATGGTTTCCAGATTTCTTTTCTCTTCGCGTCTGTTCATGGAAAGAGTCCTCACTTTCTGTTCAACTGTCTCTTCTGGTACATACGAATGTCCGGGCCTGTGAGTTTACAGACCATAAAGTTGCTTGTAATACGGGAAAAAATACGGTCGGAATATCTGTCCTGCAATTCTCGAAGAGAAAGGTTTGTGGATATGATAGTGGCCTTTCTGCCTATATTTCGCTCGTTCAGGAGAGAGAAGAGCTGGGAGGCGGTAAACTGGTTTGTCAGCTCCGTGCCCAGATCGTCAATGATAAGCAGATCGCACCGATAGAGATCAGAGTAGGTGTTTTGCCGCTCGTCCCTGTTTTTTGTGTCAAAAGAGGTGCTCGACAATAAATCAAAGAGACCTGTCGCACCGAAATAGATCACGGAATGTCCCTGATCCATCAATTCTTTGGCCACACAGCCTGAAAGAAATGATTTCCCCGTACCCACTGTACCATAAAAAAAGAGATTGTGGTAGTCGGAATCAAAATTTTTGATAAAATTCCTGCAGTTTTTTACTGCTTTCTCGAAGTGGGAAAGATCTTCTCCGGTGTGAAATTCGTAGGACAGAAGAGAAAAGTTGTTGTTTGCAAGTATTTCCTGCAGTCCTGACTGCTCGTAGAGAAGGGAGATTTCCGCCTGTTTCAGACAGTGGCATTTGCGCTGGCCGATATAGCCGGTATCCTGACAGTCGGCACAGAAAAAGAGCGGCTCCAGATAATCGGCGGGAAGGCCTGCATCCGACAGCAGCCGTTTTTTCTGCTCCCGCAGGGCGGCAAGATTTTGACGGAGATGCGCAAGGGCGCCCTCATCGCCGGACAGGAGCTTCTTCCCCTGTGCGACGGAGAGGGAGGCAGTCTCATCCTCCAGCTCCCGGTATTTGGGGAGACGCTCATATACATAATCGCGTCTGCGCTGCGTTTCCAGCCGGTTTTGTCTCTGCTTCTCCTCATACTGACGGAAGATTCGGTCGTATTGCGTGTTCGTTAGTGGCACGGGCGCCTCCTTCTGATACGAGAGTTTTTTTGGCTTATCCGAGTCCGCGAAGCGGATCCCGCAATCGAGCGAAGCTCGCAATTGAGCGAAGCTCCATTTGTTATTCTATAGAAAATTGCGACAGTGTAAACCATTCAAGGAGAATGCGGAGCATTCTCAGAGTTTGCCGCAGGCATACTCTTAATGTTCGCTGCCGAGCGACGATTTTTAATTGCTCAGAATTTCCTTTTCGAGGGCATCAAAATCATATTCATTCTGCGTAAACTGATTAAACTTATTCGTGGACGCGGCGGGACGGCTCACTCTGCTCCGGCGGTGGTTCTCGTCCAGAGGCTTAATGTCACTTTTGTGGTGTACGCCTGCCTTAGACCAGCTTGTCAGAATGCTGTCCGCATATTCAAAACGGTGGCTGTCCGTAGCAAGGACAGTGCGTTCGCAGGCCGTAAGAATCACATCGTTTTCAAAGCCGTAAAGCTTGCGCCAGCGGTCAATATACGCAACTTCTGTCTCGGTGGGAATATTGTTTTTCCCGAGAGCCCGCATGATTTCGTAAACGGCCTTATCATATTTCCCGGCCAGGGAAGCGGCCTGCTTCTGTGTGGTAATGCCCTGTTCTGCCCAGCTAATGGCGACCTTTTCTATGTAGCGCAGATCTCGCTTGCCGCGGTCGACACAGTATTGGATCAGGTAATCCGTCAGATCTTCGGAGAACCCCAGCTTGTCCATAATGAAAAGGATAGTGCGCATGTCGCTTGCGCTCAGAGGCTTTTTCAGGTACTGCTCTGCCACAAAAAGAAGTCTCGCAGTCTCTTCGTTCGCCTTAAAATCCCGGAGCTGGTCCGCAGTATAATTCGGCTTTTCAGCGGAGAGCGTCTGAATCTGTGTCTGCTCGGGAACCGCTGCACCCATGGCAGGATGGGCGGCAGACGAAACAGCTGTATGCGCAGGCGCAGCCAGGGAAGGAAAGGGGGCCGTAACGCTCGGATAAGTAGCTGCGGCAGAGTGCACCGGAACCGGGGCGGGAGCGCCGGAATCCATCAGGTGAATGCCAACAATATTCTTTTGACCATCATAGTCAAGAACCAGAAGAGCGTTCCTTTCCCAATATTTGAGGGCGCGCACTACGTCCTTTTCCGTGTAGTTGAATTTATCGGCGATATCGCCTATGCTGGTGTCGAGTCTGGCGCGCATCATGCGTATCAGGTAAAGGTAAATCTTTAACTGTGCATCATTTGCGGCCTGCATGTACTCGTCAATAAAACGGTTTGAGATAACCGTGGAATCCGTATAATTATCCTGATAAATTGTCAAAAACCCCATTTTATACCCCTTTTATACCCCTATACCCCTATATTATGACTGATATGCAAAGCGGAAGATATCCGCTGCGCGTATTTAGAAGTATAACATCAGGTGTCAGGAAAAGGAAATGGGCAATCTGCAACAAACGTATAAACGTTTATCAATAGATGGCGGAGACTCTTTTGGTGGATATTGTGGACAAACAGGGAAAGTGTTATGAAACCGCACGGTGTCTTCCACAAAAATATCCACAGAAAAAACGGATCATCCCAGGTTCTTTTCTGTGGATATTGTGAATAATTATTTCTGTAACAGGTTTTCACCGATTTTTACGACATCGCCTGCGCCCATAGTTATCAACAAATCATCCTTTGTGCAATTTTTCAGGAGATAATTTTCTATCTCCCCAAAGCTGGGAAAGTAGAGGCAGGAGTGTCCGAGCGACCGGATTTTTTCCTGCAGGGTTTCCGAGCTGATGCCAAGCGTATCCTTTTCTCTGGCGGCGTAGATATCTGCCAGGACGATCTCGTCAGCCAGAGAGAGGGCGGAGGCGAACTCTTCCAAAAAAGCCTTGGTTCTTGTGTAGGTGTGGGGCTGGAATACGCACCAGAGCCGCTTGTGGGGGTATTGCATGGCAGCGTTTAAGGTGGCGCGGATCTCTGTGGGGTGATGGGCGTAGTCGTCGATAATGTTGACGCCGTTCACCTGCCCCTTATACTCGAAACGTCTGTCCGTCCCGGTGAAGGCCATAAGTCCTGCGCGGATCACCTCATCTGAAAGTCCGAGCAGATCCGCCAGCGCGATGGCCGCCAGAGCGTTCAGGATATTGTGGTCCCCGTGTACCCGCAGGGAAAAACTGCGCTCCCGGCCTTCCCTGCCGCCAAGGCAGAAGGAGGGGAACCCGGATTCGTCGTAAGTGATCTGCGATGCCGTGTAGTCAAAACCGGAGGAGAGACCATAGGTGATAACACGGCAGGGAAGGCCTTCCGTAAGCTCCTCGCACCGTTCAATACCGCCGTTGATAATGAGGGCGCCATCATCAGGCAGAAGTCCGGCAAAACGGCGGAAAGAGTTCCGGATATCCGCAAGATCCTTAAAGAAATCCAGATGGTCTTCTTCTATATTAAGAATAATGCCGATTTTTGGAAAGAAGCTTAAGAAGCTGTTTGTGTACTCGCAGGCCTCCGTGACAAAGAGTCCGGATGAACCCACCCGGATATTGCCGCCGATGGGCCGGTAGATGCCGCCGATGGACAGGGTAGGGTCTGTATCTGCGCTCAGTAGAATCTGGGAAATCATGGAGGTTGTAGTGGTTTTTCCGTGGGTGCCGCTTACGGCGATGGGCGTTTCATAGTTTTTCATCATCTGCCCCAAAAGCTCCGCCCGGGTCAGCGTGGGAATGTTTAACTTCTTTGCGGCAAGCAGCTCCGGATTATCGCCTTTGATGGCGGCGGTATAGACGACGAGGTCAATGTCGCCGGTGAGGTTTTCTTCTTTCTGTCCATAAAAAACCTTGATGCCGCGTTCTTCCAGCATACGGGTCAGCTCAGAAGGAGCGCGGTCAGAACCCGATACCGTAAAGTCTTCCGCCAGAAGAATCTCTGCAAGTCCGCTCATACTGATACCGCCGATTCCGATAAAGTAGATGCGGATCGGTTTGTGAAAATCAATCTGGTACATGGGGTATCTCCCTTTTACAGTTTTTACTAGTATTATACTCATTTTGTAGGAAAAAACCAATATAAAGTTAGGAAATGAAAAAAAACAGGTTAATATGTAAAAATTAACAAAGACATTGAAAAATGAAATAAAATATTGTATATTATTAATATATCGAAAGGACTAAAAACTGAGAATTCCTGTAAATTGTATTCAGTTTTTAGTCAGCTTGTGGTATACTTTACATATGGATCATTTTTTGTAATGGAGATAGACAGATACGAAAAACATAATATTAAGAAATAAGAGGTGAAAAAGATGGTAAAGAAAGAGATGATTGCCATGCTGTTAGCTGGCGGTCAGGGAAGCAGATTGGGAGTGCTTACGTCGAAGGTGGCCAAGCCTGCGGTATCCTTCGGAAGTAAGTACCGGATCATCGACTTCCCGCTGAGCAACTGCATTAATTCAGGCGTTGACACGGTAGGCGTGCTGACGCAGTATCAGCCCCTCAGGCTGAATACACATATCGGTATCGGCATACCCTGGGATCTGGACAGGAACATCGGCGGCGTTACGGTTCTGCCGCCCTATGAAAAGAGTGCCAACAGCGAATGGTATACCGGTACGGCGAACGCTATATATCAGAATATCGACTACATGGAGACCTTTAATCCGGACTATGTGCTGATTCTTTCGGGGGATCATATCTACAAGATGGATTATGAAGTGATGCTCGATTTCCATAAGCAGAACGGTGCGGAAGTGACCATTGCAGTTATGCCGGTTCCGATGGAAGAGGCGAAGCGTTTCGGTATTATGATTACCGATGAAAACCGCAGGATTACTGATTTTGAGGAGAAGCCTGCGAACCCGCGCAGCAATCTGGCCTCCATGGGTATTTATATCTTTAACTGGAAGACGCTGAAGGAGGCGATGCTCGCCAATTCGGAACAGCCGGGACTGGACTTTGGCAAACATCTGATCCCCTACTGCCATAAGAAAGGCGCGCCCCTCTACGCCTATGAGTTTAACGGGTACTGGAAGGATGTGGGAACGCTTCATTCCTTCTGGGAAGCGAATATGGAGCTGATCGACATTGTGCCTGAGTTTAACCTCTACGAGGAATACTGGAAGATCTACACGAAGAGCGAGATCCTGCCGCCGCAGTATCTGTCGTCGGACAGCGTGGTGGAGCGGAGCATTATCGGTGAGGGCTGCGAAATCTGTGGACAGGTTTACAATTCCGTGATCGGCTGCGGCGTTACCGTCGGGGCAGGCACGGTAATCCGGGATTCCATCGTTATGAACCAGACCAGGATCGGGGAAAACTGCGAGCTTTATAAAGCGGTTGTCGCGGAAAATGTAGAGATTCAGGATTATGTGAAGCTGGGCATCGGCGAGGCTGTTCCCAATGAGACAGACCCGAACATCTACGATCACGATCTGGTGACGGTAGGCGAGAAGAGCGTTATCCCGAAGGGGATAACCATTGGGAAGAATTCGGTGGTCTTCGGTGTGACTACGCCGGATGATTATAAGGACTCCTATCTTCCCAGCGGTAAAACTTTGATTAAGGCAGGTGATAAATCGTGAGAGCAATCGGAATTATCTTAGCAGGTGGTAACAATCACAGGATCAGGCAGCTGACCCAGAAGCGCGCGGTCTGTGCGATGCCCATAGCGGGAAGCTACAGAAGCATCGACTTTGCGCTCAGTAATATGTCCAATTCCCATATCAATAAGGTGGCTGTGCTTACGCAGTATAATGCGGGCAGCTTAAACGAGCATCTGAGCTCGTCCAAATGGTGGGATTTCGGACGTAAGCAGGGAGGCCTGTTTGTGGAGACGCCTGCGGTGACGGCTGAGAGCAATGCGTGGTACCGGGGTACGGCGGATGCGATTGCGCAGAACCTGTCTTTCTTAAAGAACAGCCATGAGCCCTATGTGGTGATTGTTTCCGGCGACTGTGTTTACAAGATGGATTATAATAAGATTCTGGAGTATCATATAGAGAAGAAGGCCGATATCACCGTGGTCTGCAAGGATCTGGCTCCGGATGCCAACGTGGAGCGTTTCGGTACGCTGAAGATGAATGAGGACAGCCGCATCGAGGAGTTTGAGGAGAAGCCGGTGGTGGCCAAGTCCAACACCATCTCCTGCGGTATCTATGTGGTCAGAAGAAGAATGCTGATCGAGATGATCGAGAAGTGCCGGGAAGAGGACCGCTATGATTTTGTAAAGGATATTCTGATCCGCTACAAGAACCAGAAGAGAATTTTCGGCTATAAGCTGAAGGACTACTGGAGCAATATTGCTACCGTGGAGGATTACTTCAGGACTAACATGGATTTCCTCAAACCGGAAATCAGGGATTACTTTTTCAAGCAGTACCCGGATGTTTATTCCAAGGTGGACGATCTGCCGCCTGCGAAATATAATGTGGGCGCCAAGATTAAAAACAGCCTGATCTCCAGCGGCTGTATTGTCAATGGCACGGTAGAGGATTCCGTGATCTTTAAGGAAACCTATATCGGAAGTAACTGTTATATCAAAAATTCCATCATTTTGAATGATGTGTATATTGGCGATAACACGCATATTGAGAACTGCATTGTTGAGAGCAGGGGAACGATCCGCGCAAATTCCTACCATAAGGGAGAGGAAGGGATAGAAATTGTTGTGGAACATAACGACAGATATTCGCTTTGACCTGACGGATGATTTATGTTATGATATGCAGGATGTGTGTTTAACAGGGATGAGGGGTGATTGCCAAGAAAGTGTAAGTTGTCTGTAATAGGGGCATAATTATTTAAATGTTTATTACAAGCTACGTGGCTTGATGAGTATGACTTGTGTAGAAAGCTTGTGAAAACCGGTAGATTCCGGACCGGTATCATATGATAAGGAGGCTGAGCTTCATGAGAATTACTGATGTCCGCGTGCGTAAAATGACTCAAGACAGCAAGATGAAGGCGATCGTCTCGATCACGATTGACGATGAATTCGTAGTTCATGACATTAAAGTAATTGAAGGCGAAAAAGGTCTGTTCATAGCTATGCCGAGTAAGAAGGCGTCGGATGGTGAGTACCGCGATATTGCGCACCCGATTAATTCCGAGACTCGGGACAGGATCCAGAGAATTATTCTGGAAAGCTATGAGAACGCGCTTTTAGAGCCGAATAGTGAGTAGCATAGGATGAGAACGGGAGAAGGACGCGGGAGCGTCCTTCTCTTTTGTGGACAGAATATTATTATAATTTACTGAATAAAAACAGCTATTCATGTTACAATGGACTTTGTATTCCTGTTATGGTATACTGGTTCCAATAATAACTCTGATTTCTGATTGGGAGGTGACGGGTATGCCGAACAATGGTGAGGTTATTGAAAGATCTATAAATGATTTTCAGAAAGTACAAAAGCGGATGCTTCTGGCAAGGAAAGAAAATGCGGTTAAGACCTATGAAGACTTGAAGGAAGATTATATAGCATTGAAGGTGATACTTACAAGTCTTGGTGTTAACCTTATAAGCATTGACAAGATCAATGAATAGGTAAGGAAGCTAAAAAGCAACCAACTACTTTGGTGAGCGGCGGTTGCTTTTTTGATGTCTAAATTTATAGAATCGAGGTAGTTATGTATATCATCGCAGGTCTGGGGAACCCGGAGAAAAAATATGTGAATACGAGACACAATATCGGCTTCGACGTGATTGACGCGATTGCGGAAAAGAACGACATTGTGCTGGGAGAAAAGAAGCATAAGGCGGTCATCGGAAAAGGAATCGTGGCAGGGCACAAGGCGGTTCTGGTTAAGCCGCTCACTTACATGAATTTGAGTGGTGAGAGCATCCGCAGCGTCATAGACTTTTACAAAGCGGACGAGAAGAGCGGGCTGATCGTGATTTCAGACGACGTGAGTCTTGACATGGGACAGATCCGCATCCGCAAGCGGGGCAGCGACGGGGGGCACAACGGCCTGAAAAATATCATCATGCATCTGGGACACGATGAATTTATCCGGGTGCGGATGGGCGTGGGAGAAAAGCCGCCAAGGATGGATCTGGCGGACTATGTGCTGGGCCATTTTTCCGCCGGGGAGCGGAAAGTGATGAATGAGAGCGCGAGAACCGCGGCGCTTGCCATAGAGACGGTGATTGTGGAAGGGCCGGATGCGGCCATGAACAAATATAATGCGCGGAAACGTCCGCCGAAGAAGGAGGAAGAAGGCGGCGTGTGATCCGGGGGTCTTTGGCGTCCGGGTAGGAATGGTAACGATCAAATATTTATGATGGAAAGAGGTTTACATGAGAGCATTGCTGGCCCCGCTTTCGGAGCTGGGGGAATATGAAGAAATTCGGGAGCTGCTTGCGAGAGGAAAGGCTTCCGCCGCATTGAGCGGCTGTGCGGATTCCCAAAAACTGCATATGATTTACGGGCTGGGCGAGGGCTTTCGCCGGAAGCTGATTATTACCTTTAATGATCTGCGGGCGAAGGAGCTGTATGAGGACTACCAGTTTTATGACAGGAATGTCATGTTGTATCCGGCGAAGGACCTGATTTTCTTTCAGGCAGATATCCACGGCAACCAGCTCACGAAGGAACGCATCAAGGTCTTTCGCAGAATGGCGGAGGGTGTGCCGCTCACTGTGATTACTACCTTCGATGCGCTGATGGCGCCGCAGGTGTCTCTGGAGGAATGGAGCGGACATGTGATCCGAATCGACAGGCAGATGTCTGTGGAAGAGCGGGATCTGGCGGAGTCTCTTGTGGGGCTTGGTTATGAGAGGTGCGATCAGGTGGAGGAGCCGGGGCAGTTCAGCATCCGTGGCGGCATTGTCGATATTTTTGACCTGACGGAAGAAAATCCTTACAGGATTGAGCTGTGGGGTGACGAGGTGGAGTCGATCCGCAGCTTCGACGTTTTGAGCCAGCGTTCCATCGAGAAGCTGGAGGCGGTGTCTGTCTATCCTGCCACAGAACTTATTTTGTCGAAAAAAGAGCTGAGGGACGGGCTGGCCCTGATTCAAAAAGAGGGGAAAAAGCAGGCGGAAGTTCTCAGAAAACAGATGAAGACGGAGGAGAGCCACCGCATCGAGGTGCAGATCCGGGAGCTTACAGAGACGCTTCTGGAAATGGGCATTTCTTATAATGCGATCAATCTGGACAGCTATGTGCGTTATTTTTATCCTGAGACCACGTCCTTTGCGGACTGCTTCGCGGGGGAGGGGGCCTGCATTTTTCTGGACGAGCCGCTGCGGATCAGGGAGCATGTGGATGCGGTGGAGCTGGAATTTCGGGAGAGCATGGCGCACCGGGCTGAGAAGGGCTATATTCTGCCGGGGCAGATGGATGTCCTGTTTCCCGCGGCATCGGTGGCAGCCGGATTGGAAAGCGGGAGGGTGGTAAGCCTGTCTTCCATGGAAGGGAAAAATCCGATTGTCAGGACGGAGCAGAAGTTTGCCGTGCAGGCCAGAAGCCTTCCTTCTTATAATAACAGCTTCGACGCGCTGGTGAAGGACCTGAAAAATTATAAGAAAAAGGGTTACCGTATTCTGCTGCTTTCCGGGTCGAGGACCCGCGCCAGACGGCTGGCGGAGGAGCTGCGGGATCAGGAGTTAAACGCGTTCTGCACGGAAGATCCCATGCGTGAGGTGCAGCCGGGAGAAGTGATGACCGCTTACGGAAGGGTCCGCAAGGGGTTTGAATATCCGCTTCTGCAGTTTATGGTGATTGCGGAGAGCGATATTTTTGGCGCACAGAAAAAGAAGAAGAGGAAGAAAAAGGTATACGAAGGCCAGAAGATCAATGATTTTAACGATCTGAAGGTGGGGGATTACGTGGTTCACGAGAGTCACGGACTGGGGATTTATCAGGGTATTGAAAAGGTGGAAGTGGAACATGTGGTGAAGGACTACATGAAGATTTCCTACCGGGACGGCGGCATTCTCTACGTGCTGGCGACAGGACTTGACGTCATCCAGAAATACGCCTCGGCGGACGGCGGCACGAAACCCAAGCTGAATAAGCTGGGAACCCAGGAATGGACAAGAACCAAATCCAAAGTGCGCACGGCGGTGGAGGAGATTGCCGGGGATCTGGTGGAGCTTTATGCCGCCAGACAGAACGGCAAAGGCTACTGCTATGGGCAGGATACGGTCTGGCAGAGAGAGTTTGAGGAGATGTTTCCCTTCGAGGAGACGGAGGACCAGGTGCTGGCCATTGCGGCCACGAAGGGAGACATGGAGAGCGAAAAAATCATGGACCGCCTGATCTGCGGAGACGTGGGCTACGGAAAGACCGAGATTGCGATCCGTGCCGCTTTCAAAGCGGTACAGGAGAATAAACAGGTGGTTTATCTGGTACCCACCACTATTCTGGCCCAGCAGCACTATCATACGTTTGTACAGCGAATGAAGGATTTTCCCGTGCGGATTGACCTCCTTTCCCGGTTCCGCACGGCGGCAGAACAGAAAAAGACGATCACGGATTTAAAGAAGGGCATGGTGGATATCGTGATCGGCACCCACCGCGTTCTGTCTGCGGATGTGGAATACAAGGATCTGGGGCTCCTGATCATCGACGAGGAACAGCGCTTCGGTGTAACGCATAAGGAAAAGATCAAGAAACTGAAGGAGAATATAGATGTGCTGACGCTGACGGCGACGCCTATTCCACGGACGCTGCATATGAGTCTGGTGGGCATCCGGGACATGAGCGTGCTGGAGGAGGCGCCCGAGGACAGGCTGCCGATCCAGACCTTTGTGTGCGAGTACAATGAGGAGATGGTCAGGGAGGCCATTGTCAGGGAGCTTGCAAGGGAGGGACAGGTTTACTACGTCTATAACAGGGTCAACAATATTGCGGATGTGGCGGCGGCGATCAGCGATCTCGTGCCGGAAGCCAATGTGGCGTTTGCCCACGGGCAGATGAAAGAATCGGAACTGGAGCGGATCATGTATGATTTCGTGAACGGGGAGATTGATGTGCTGGTGTCCACCACCATCATTGAGACGGGACTGGATATCTCAAATGTCAATACCATGATTATCCATGATTCCGACCAGATGGGTCTTTCCCAGCTTTACCAGCTCCGGGGTCGCGTGGGGCGTTCCAACCGGACGGCGTACGCCTTTCTTATGTATAAGCGGGATAAGGTGCTGAAGGAGGTGGCGGAGAAGCGTCTGGAGGCCATCAGGGAATTTACGGAGCTGGGGAGCGGCTTTAAGATTGCCATGCGCGACTTGGAAATCCGCGGCGCGGGCAGCCTTCTCGGCAAAAGCCAGCATGGCCATATGCAGGCGGTGGGGTATGACCTCTACTGTAAAATGCTAAACGAGGCGGTCAAGACGAAGAAGGGCATTTCCGTGATCGAAGATTTCAATACGCTCGTGGATCTGGACGTGGACGCGTACATCCCGCCGGAATACATTGTGAACGAAGTGCAGAAGCTGGATATTTATAAGCGGATTGCGGGGATTGAGAACGAGCGCGAATGTGACGATATGCGGGAGGAGCTACTTGACCGGTTTGGTCAAGTGCCGAAATCGGTGGAAAATCTTCTGCGGATTGCGCTGATCCGTTCCCACGCCCACAGGCTTTACATGCCGGAGGTGAAGGGGAAGAACGAACGGATCAGCTTCACCCTGCGGCCGGACGCGCCCATCCGGGTGGAAAATATTCCCCTGCTCATAAGTGATTATGGCGGGAGCCTGCGGTTCGACCCCAAGGGCGATCCTACCTTTTATCTTCACTACAGAAAGTGCGGGGTGATCGAGAAGGATGAGGAAACGCTGCTTATGCTGACGCGGGAGGCGCTGGGGAAGATGGAGGAGATGCTGGTGTGACAGTTGTGCCCGCGCACGGTGCAAAAACCATTCCTGCATGATATTATAGTATCGGTATATGATAGTATATTGGATTGTTTTTCCTTGATTATGCGAGTATTGTGTTAGAAAAGAGACGACAGGGAACGGCTGTGTTCCCTGGAAAAAGATAACATGAATAGAGGAGGAACCAACTATGGCAGGCAGACCTGACTGGTTAAACACCGCAATTTTTTATGAAATTTATCCGCAGTCCTTTAACGACACCAACGCCGACGGCATCGGGGATATGCAGGGCATCATTGAAAAGCTTGATTATATCAAAGAGCTGGGCTGTAATGCGCTCTGGCTGAATCCCTGTTTCAAATCACCCTTTTACGACGCGGGTTATGACGTGGAGGACTATTATACCGTTGCGCCCCGTTACGGAACGAATGAGGATCTGGTGCGGCTTTTTCGGGAGGCGCATAAGAGGGATATGCATGTGCTTCTGGATCTGGTGCCGGGACACACCTCGGTCAACCACAAATGGTTTAAAGAGTCCATGAAAGCGGACAGGAACGAGTATACCGACCGCTATGTCTGGACGGACAGCACATGGGAAGAACCGGACGGCATGAACGCCCTTAAGGGAATTTCGGAACGCGTGGGCGCATGTGGGGTCAATTTCTTTTCCCATCAGCCTGCGTTAAATTATGGGTATTATAAGCCGAACCCTGAGAAAAAATGGCAGCAGGCCATGGATGCGCCGGGACCGATGGCCACGAGAAAGGCCATGAAGGATGTGATGCGTTTCTGGCTTAAGGCGGGCTGCGACGGGTTCCGCGTGGATATGGCGGGCTCTCTTGTCAAGAACGATGAGGATGGCAAGGGCACGATCAGACTCTGGCAGGATATCCGGGATTTTCTGGATCAGGAATTTCCGGCGGCGGTGCTGGTTTCCGAGTGGGGCGAGCCGGACAAATCGCTGGCGGGCGGCTTCCACATGGATTTCCTGCTGCATTTCGGCCCCTCCCATTACAACGATCTGTTCCGCTGTGATGAACCCTGGTTTTCCAAAAGAGGGAAGGGAAGCATTGCGGCTTTCTGGGAGAAATATCAGGAGAGCTATGAGAAGTCCTGCGGCGGTCTGATCTGTATTCCTTCGGGCAATCACGATATGGACAGACTGGCAAGGCGGCTTGACAGAGACGAAATGAAGCTTGCTTTCGCCTTTCTTCTGACCATGCCGGGCGCGCCTTTTATCTATTACGGCGATGAGATCGGGATGCGGTATGTGGAAGGTCTGCACTCTGTTGAGGGCGGTTATGAGCGGACGGGCTCCCGTTCTCCCATGCAGTGGGATGATTCCCTGAATGCGGGCTTTTCGGCGGCGAGGCCGGAAATGCTTTATGTCGCGCAGGACAGCGCGCCGGACCGGCCCACCGTGGCGGCGCAGATTGGGGATGCGGATTCCCTTTACAGCGAGGTGAAGCGCCTGATTGCTTTCAGACAGTCTCATGAGGCGCTGCGTAACGACGGGGAAATTGAGTTTTTACAGAGTGAAAATTACCCGCTTATGTTTGTCCGCAAAAGTGGGGATGAAAAACTGCTGGTGGTGATTAACCCTTCAGACAGGAAGCAGCCTTTGGGCGGCGGCGTAAAACCCGGAGAGGCGCTCTACACGGTAGGGGGTAAGCTCGAAGGCGTGGAGGGCGGCCTGGCGGCGGCGCCCTGTTCGGCAGGGATTTACCGTTTATAGGGGAAAGGGATGTTTTACAGATGCAGAATACAATAAGAGAATGGTGAGGGTGGGACAGATGAACCGTATTTATACCGTAACTTTAAATCCGTCTCTGGATTATACCGTGTCGGTAGACAGTTTCCGGCTGGGCTATACCAACCGCACGGAGACAGAACTTCTGACTGTGGGCGGCAAAGGCATCAATGTCTCCACAGTGCTGCACAATCTCGGACTGGATAGTACAGCGCTTGGTTTTGTGGCGGGCTTTACCGGGCAGGAGGCAGAGCGGCAGCTTGCAGCGCGCGGCATAGGGAACGGCCTGATTACGCTGAAGAAAGGGCTCACCAGAATCAATGTGAAGCTGCAGTCGGTAGAAGGCACCGAGATCAACGGACAGGGACCGGAGATTCCGGAGGAAAAACTGGCGCTGCTGGAAGAGCGTCTTTTGGAGCTTGCGGCGGGCGATGTGCTGTTCTTGTCCGGGAGTATTCCATCCTCCCTGCCGGAGGACACCTATCTGCGCATGATGGAGAGGGTGGCAGCGGGCGTTTTGACGGTGGTGGACGTTTCGGGAGAGGGGCTTGTGAATGCACTGCCCCTGCATCCCTTTCTGGTAAAACCGAACCAGCACGAGCTGGGTGAAATTTTCGGCGTGACGTTTGAGGGCAGGCAGTCGGTCCTTCCCTATGCAGAGAAGCTGCGGGAGAAGGGCGCGCGCAATGTGCTTGTGTCCATGGCGGGACAGGGCGCGGTGCTTCTGGCGGAGGACGGCAGTGTGTTTGAATCTCCCGTGCCGGAGGGGAGGCTGGTAAACGGCGTCGGTGCGGGAGACTCCATGGCGGCGGGGTTTGTGGCCGGATGGCTGGAAAAACAGGATTATGCACATGCCTTTTATATGGGTATGGCTGCCGGGAGCGCGACCGCCTTTTCGGAGGGGCTGGCGGACGGGGAGAAGATCCGGGAGCTGTACCGGGGGATGAGAGGAATGTGACGGAATCTCCGTCCTCCTGTATTTCCTGATTTTTAGAGGTACAGCTCGTTTTCTTTTCTTGTGGAACAGGCTTTTTTCATTGCGAATGCGGCAGCCGAAACCATGGCGCCATTTACTTTACGGGCTGATTGGGGACATTTTGCAACACAGCGCATACATGAAATACATTTTTTACTGTCCGCAGTTTTTAAATTTTCCTTATTGATTGCCTGTGACGGACAGTTTTTGGCACATAGTCCGCAACGCGTGCATTTGCTGTCAGCCTTTGGTACTAAACCGGCCCCGCCTGCTTTCCTATACGGACGGTTCCCTGGTATTTGTGGCGTGGAAGCGCCAGCCGCACTGTCGTTTATTTTTTCTAAAATTTTTTTGGCAAAATCCTGTAATTCCTGTTTATCTTTGGTGTCAGGTCTTCCCGTCGCGTATTGGTGCATGATCGAGTGTTCCGCAATCGCGGCGATTGCAGCAACCACTCTGAAACCGCTCTTTTCTGCAATGTCATGCATTTCTGTCAAAGTGTCCTCATATGCCCGGTTTCCATATACGCAGACGATGACACATTGCGCCTGATTGCCGTGAATTTTTGAAATTCTCTGGGCCGCGGGAGCCGGAACACGTCCGCCATAAGAGGGAACTGCAATAACAGCAATATCATCCTTTTCCAGACTAAGGGCGGAATAATCGGTTTCGGCACAGGTCAAATCAATTTCCCTGGCGGACATTCCCCACGCTGTTATGATGGTGTCCGTCACTTGCTTCGTGCCGCCGGTCGGGCTGAAAATAATCTGTGAAACATTCATATGGAATCCCTCCTGTAATTTTTAGGTTTACACCATTATAGCAGATGCAAGGTGTAGCGTCAAGATTTACAGCAGGATGTGCTTATGGTACAATAAGACACAGGAAGGAGAAGCGCCATGCATATCAGTACAAAGTGTTCCGTCGCCATTCACTGCCTTATTTTTATTTATGAATATGGAGAAAAGAAAAAGGTAACCAGTGAACTTTTGTCATTATCGACCGGAAGCAATTCTGTCACAATCCGAAATATTTTGAGTGCGTTGAAAAAGGACGGTGTAATATCTGTCAAATTTGGAACAGGTGGCGCAACGATCAACTGCCCGTTGGATGAGATAACGATATACCGTATATGCAAAGCGATAGAACCGGACTTCCTTTCCAAATTATTTGGCGTTCATCCGCTGCCTTCACCACTCTGTCCGATAGGAAAAAATATTCATAATGTGTTACATTGTTCTTACCAGAAAATCCAAAATGATTTTTGTGATAGTCTAAGAAACATTACCCTGAAAGACCTTCTCACGGATTACCATGATTTTAGGCGGGATGCAGACAAAATCCTGCCATAGGATGCAGGGTATATTGCTTTGCATATGAATAATGAAATAAAGTGCAGTAAATAGCGGTAAACCTATGGAACCATATAGATTTACCGCTATTATTTATGAGGATGCGGACAAAGGAGACGGTTGTTACACGAAAAACACCGTTTATGACAGGAGCGAAAACGCGCCCCACCCCAAGCCGATATATATCATATATCATATCAGCAGGAAATCAAGCGCGAGCGGAGCGAGCATTTGATTTCACCTGATATGATAACGAAAAAATCAGAGAGCGCGAAGCGGCTGGATTTTTGAGTAAGAGGGCAGGAAATCAGGCGCGGGCGAAGGGAGCATAAACATGTTATGGATCGCGGTATGCGATGATGAAGTCGTGGAGTGCAGTAAAATAGCGGGAAAAATCAGGGGCATTTTAGACGAGATGAAAGTGCCATGCACGATACGCCAGTTTTACAGCGGCAGGGAATTATTACAGTCGCCGGAAACCTTTGACATTATATTTCTGGATATTATCATGGGCGGCCTGGATGGTATGAGGACGGCGCAGATGGTCAGGGAGAAGGCCTGCGACAAGCTGCTCGTCTTTATATCCGCCAGCCGGGATTATGTGTTCGACGCCTATGACGTGGAGGCTTTTCAGTATCTGCTGAAGCCGGTTGAGGAGAAAAAGCTGAAAAGAGTGCTGCAGAAGGCTGTCCGCAAAACGCAGGAACGGTCGCAGGCATTTATCATTGTAAGCAGGGACAGACAGAAGAGAAAACTGTTTTTGGACGATATCTGCTATTTTGAGATCCGGGGCCGGATGATTGACGCCCATGGGCTGGGCGGTGTTTTCAGTTATTACGAACAGATCGGCCTTCTGGAAAGGGAATTGCAGGGGAAAGGTTTTTTCCGCTGTCACAAAAGTTATCTGGTCAATTTGAAATATGTGGACGTGTATAACAGGCAGGAGCTTGTGCTTGATAACGGAGAACGGATTTCCATTGCAAAGAGGCGGTATGAGGCATTTTGCGGGGAAATTCTTAAGTATATGCAGGAGAAGGGAGGGATGGTGTGATGCGGTTTAAAGGACAGGCGGAAAAAACAGTGCGGGCGGCATCCATACTGATTACCGTAATAACGCTGACATTGCTGGCGTGTATTTTTTTCGATTCTCTGTTTTCCTGCCTGCTGTTGGTCTGGAAGCATACGGCCCAGCGTGTGGACGTTCCTGTTATGGGGGACAGGGTAATTACGCTGGTCAGCGGGATCAGCTTCGGCGTGGCGGGTATGGCTGTATACGGGATGAGAAAGCGGCTCCGGTGCGTCTTTTGGGGGAAGACGGGGAAATGGTATGCGGTACTGGCCATTCCCCAGCTTGTGCTGGCGGCTTTGATTTACGCGGCGGATTTGGGCGCAAGCCACGGCGTCCTTTTCAGGAGCGGCGGAGATATGGGGGCGTATTACGACCATATTTTCAGTCTGGTCGGATGGGGTGTTTTATCGGCGTTATCCCTGTTTGCTGTGGGCGTATATGTATTCGGTATGGACCGGATTCATCTGGAGCAGAAAAAGGCGGAACAGTATCAGGTACAGGTGGCGGTTTATAAAATGCTGGAAGAACAATACAGTCAGGCGGAACGGCTGCGTCATGACCTGAAAAACCATGTGCTTGCACTACGCGGCCTGTGGGAGGAGCAGGCGTGGGAAAAGCTGGGGGATTATTTGAAAAGGATGGAGGGAAGCGCACAGCTCGGCGCGAATGAGGAAGCCACGGGAAACAGGGCGGTGGATGCGCTTTTGTGCCAGAAACGAAAAATGGCGGAAGAAAAGGGGATAGACTGGGAATGCGACGTACAGATACCGAAGCAAAGCCATATCAACGAGTTTGATTTATGCGTCCTGTTCGGAAACGTATTGGACAATGCGGTGGAGGCATGCGGGAGACTGCAGCGGGAGGCGCACGGACAGGGAGAGAAGCCCTTTATCCGTGTACAGGCCGGGGCAGTCAAAAAATGTTTTCTGCTTGTGGTAAAAAACAGTATGAACGCAGTCGGGAAGCCGACAGGCGGCATTTCGGAGAGGAAAAATCCACGGGGGCAGGGGATTGGGCTGCTGAATGTGCGCGATGTGGTGCAGGAGTACAATGGCGTTATGAACACGGAAATGCAAAACGGCATTTTTGATATTTCCGTGCTGATGCCGCTCGGGAAAGCCGCACATGACATGGAACGGGTTGTTTGAAACAGGATACTAAAAAGCCGGATGTACCATGCCGAAACAGAGAACAGACAGATAGGATAAAGCAGCAAAGGAGGATGGCACTATGCATACAAAGACAATGGAAGGATTAATCGGGGCAAGGACTAATATGGAAATGCTCAATACGCCGTTTCGGGTCTATAAGGAGGCGAGACGCAAGAATGATACGGCAATGATGGAGCGGGCTATGGGGTATATGAGTGATTTCCACGAGGATGCCTATGAGTACAAAGAAGAGGCCGACGAGGGCATGAAGAAGGATGCGGAGGAAACCAGAAAGATCGCGGAAGAGCAGCGCGAGGAGATGATTAAGAACCGCAGGGAAGAGCGCGAGGAGCAGCAGAAAAAGCTTGAGGAGGCAAGGAAGGAAAATAAGAACGATACCATTACGGACACCGTTGAAATCAGCGAGGACGGCAAGGTGCTCCTGAAGGAGAATACCGCCGCCAATGGGACGGAAACGGATGGTGTGGATCTGGATACCGATACATCCGCGAAACCGAAGGCGGATTTGGAGCCCGTGTTCTATTCAAGCGCGGGGACGGTGGAGCCGAAGGAGGATACGGGAGCGAAGGTATCGGCTTCGGTGTAAACTGGAGTTGTAATAATGACCGAATGGCAGACAGTTGAAGTTAAAAGGAATACACACAATATTGTTTGTCAAATTTGCAAATAATATCATAAGTCCCAAATATAGGACTTCATAAATGTTATTCTCTTTTTAGAACACAAGTTCGTCGGCTCGGCCGGCGGGACAGGAAATGAAAGGAGAAAACATGATGAAGGGATATGCGGTAGAGAGCGGCTATATGGGATATGTGAACGGCACATACATGTTATTTGCCAGTGAAACAGATTACGTGGATTATATGGCGGAATAGTGGGTATAGTTTATGAAGATGAGATAAACGGCCACGATTCCGTCTATTTTTCGGTTGATAGAACGGGGGGAATACAGTACAATACAAATGTGCGCTTTTTGCGTGTAAAGAAACCAAGACGCCATTTTGCGGATAAGCGCGCGGCAGCTTCGGCTATGGCATAACGAGAAAACATATTTAAGACAGACCAGACATAGGTATAAAATAGCGCAGGGATCGAAGCGTATATGGATGCGCGGGAGAATTTATGGTCAGAAAAATAGATGATATTCCAGTGAATTATATAGAAGAGGGCGAGGGAGAGACCGTGCTCCTGTTGCACGGCTGGGGAGCCAATATTACCCTGTATCGGAGTGTGATTGATGTGCTGAAGCAGGGAAGGCGTGTGATTGCCCTTGACATGCCGGGTTTTGGAAAGACGCCTGAGCCGCCGAAACCTTGGTGCGTGGATGATTATGTGGATTTTGTCCTGAAGTTTATCGCCTCCTTTTCGATAGAAAAACTGAGTGTGGTGGTGCATTCTTTTGGAGGCCGGGTATTTTTTAAGATGAATGCAAGAGAGAATCTGCCCTTTACCATAGAACGTGCCGTGTTGATTGACAGCGCAGGGATTCTGCCGAAGAAAACTTTTCGGCAGAAGGCGAGCCTCAGATGCTATAAGATCGGCCGGGCTTTTATGAGCACGAAGGTCATGCATTTTCTCTACCCGGATGCGGTGGAGGACATGCGGCGGGGGCGCGGCTCCTCGGACTATAATAACGCGACGCCGCTGATGCGGGCTACGCTTGTGAAGGTGGTCAACGAAGATCTGGAGCCGCTGATTCATCTGGTGAAATGCCCGACTCTGCTGATCTGGGGGGATCTGGATACGGCTACGCCCATCGGGGACGCGAGACGGATGGAAGAACTGATCGCAGACGCAGGACTGGTGGTGTGCGAAGGAGCAGGACATTTCTCTTATGCGGAGCAGCCTGCGAAGGTGAATGGGGCGCTACAGGTGTTTTTGGGCATTAATTAGCACAGGGATGCTTAAAAGAGTAATTGATCGTTGAATAGAGACGGAGAGGAATCACAGGCAGGAATGGATATGATAATCTTTTGCATATGGCTCGCCACTTATCTGGTGGGAGCGGTCTGGTATATTTTATATCTGATGCATATGTTTCAGCAGAATTCCTATAAGCCGCGGGAGTACGGGGAGTGGATGCGGGTGCATACCAATGTGGGAAGGCTGCTTGGCAAATGCCTGTATGCGCTAATTTCCCTTCCGCTTGCGGCGGTCGGGAATACGGGCTGTCTGATTGCGGCCTGTGTTATGAATGGAATGACCATGTTGGTCAATAAACCCCATAAGGCCAAAAAGCCGCTGGTGTATACGCCTCGCGTGAAGAGAATGCTTGTCACGACAGGGATTTTATATATTCTTGCCGTGGCGGTGGCTGTACTTCCCGGGGTATGGATGACGGCAGGCGGAGGGATGCTTATGACTTCGCAGGGGATACTGCCTCTGCGGGAACATCCGTTACTGAGAAATGCAGAATTGATTTTGCTGATTATGTTTATTTTACAGCCACTTCTTATTTTACTGGCAAATGCGGTTAACCACCCGATTGAGAAGAAGATTGATCAGTATTATATCAACGATGCCGCACATATTCTAAAGGAGATGCCGGATCTGAAAATTATCGGCGTTACGGGCAGCTATGGTAAGACCAGTGTGAAATATTATTTAAGCGCGCTGCTTTCCACACAGTACAACGTCCTGCACACGCCGGGAAATTATAATACGACGCTGGGCGTGGTGCGGACGATCAGGGAAAATATGAAGCCGTTTCACGAGATTTTTATCTGTGAAATGGGTGCGAGAGAGGTGGGGGATATTAAGGAAATCTGTGATCTGGTGCATCCGGATTACGGTATCATTACCTCTGTCGGCCCGCAGCATCTGCAGAGCTTCCACGCCATAGAAAACATAGTTTCTACCAAATTTGAGCTGGCGGATGCCGTACCCTTATCCGGGAAAGTATTTTTAAACTATGACAATGCGTATATCAGAAATGCCAAGACGGGTAAGAATGTAGTCAGCTACGGAATTACAGCGGAGAACGCAGATTTCCGGGCTTATGATATTGCCGTTTCGCCGAGGGGTTCTTCTTTCAGAATGAAGGATGAGACGGGGAAGGAGTATGAGTTCCACACGAAGCTGGTGGGCAGCCACAATGTGCAGAATATAGCGGGCGCCATTGCGGTTGCGCATACGCTGGGGATTCCCATGGAAAAGCTGATTTACCCGGTGAAGCAGTTGGAGAGCGTTCCCCACAGGCTGCAGCTTGTGAAGCAGGGCGACAGAATATTGCTGGATGACGCCTATAATTCCAATAAAAACGGTTTTGAGGCGGCATTAGATACGCTGGCGATGTTTCAGGAGCTTCGCATTCTGCTGACGCCGGGCATGGTGGAGCTGGGAGAGAAACAGTATGATGAAAACAAAGAGGTGGGCGTCTATGCCGCCGACAAATGCGATTATGCCGTACTTGTCGGAAAGGAGCAGACGAAGCCGATTCAGGACGGCCTTTTAGAAGCGGGATTCCCGGCGAACAGGATGATTCCGGTGGATGATCTGCAGGAGGCGTTTCGGATGGTGAATGCAATTCCGGGCGAGCGGCAGAAGATTATCCTGATCGAGAACGATCTGCCCGACAACTATGCGTGAGCGCGGAACGATACAGATTTATAGGAAACAGGGCGAGAGTCCGTATTGAGCAAAAGGAAAGCGCCGGAGACGCGATTTGGCGAAATGTACGGTTCGGAATGGCCAAGGATTATAGTGAAGGAGGCAATGAAACAGTTATGAAAATTCGAGTGGGAGTCTTATTCGGCGGCAAGAGCGTGGAGCATGAGGTTTCCGTGATCTCCGGCTTACAGGCGTACAATGCTTTCGACAGAGATAAATATGATTTGGTGCCCATCTATATCACGAAAGAGAACGAGCTTTATACGGGAGAGCTGATTGCGGATATCGCCAACTACAGAAATATCCCGGAGCTGTTGAAAAAGAGCACCCGTGTTTTCCTGATGGGCGAGAAGAACGGCGTAAAGCTGATTCAATACCCGGAAAAGAAATTCGGCAGTTCCGAGGTGGCGCAGATTGACGTGGCCTTTCCCGTGGTGCACGGTGCTAATGTGGAGGACGGTTCCCTGCAGGGATTTCTGCGGCATTATAATATCCCTTTTGCGGGATGCGATGTGATGGCCTCGGCAGTTACCATGGATAAATATGTGATGAAGACGGTGCTTAAGGACAACGAAATTCCTGTCCTTGACTGTGTGACGCTGTACGGGAAGGAGTATGAGAGCGGTGAACAGGAAGCTTACGACAGGGTGGAGAAAAAAATTCCTTATCCCGTCATTGTGAAACCTGTCAATTTGGGCTCCAGCGTGGGAATCAAGGTGGCAAAGGACCGGGAAGAGCTGCGGGAGGCGTTGGAATACGCGTTTACCTTCGGGCCGAAAGTGCTTGTTGAGCGGGCGATTATGAATCTGCGGGAGATTAACTGTGCGGTTTTGGGGGACTATGAGGAAGCGCACGCCTCCGAGTGTGAGGAGCCGATTTCCAGCGACGAGATTTTAAGCTATGAGGACAAATATGTGGCGGGTGGCAAAGGCGGCTCCGAGGGCATGAGAACAGCGAAGAGAGAGCTGCCTGCGGACCTGACACCCCAGAAGCGGGAGGAGATTCGCGAACTGGCGGTGAAAACCTTCCGGGCGCTTGGGTGTAACGGTGTGTCCCGGATTGATTTTATGATTGACAGGGACACGGATCAGGTGTTTGTAAACGAGATCAACCCCATTCCGGGTTCCCTCGCATTTTATCTGTGGGAGGCGCTTGGCAAGCCCTACGCAGAGATGCTGGACGACATGGTAAAGCTTGCGCTTAAGAGAGAGCGGGAGGAACAGAGTATGCTTACCTCCTTCGACAGCAATATTTTGCAGAATGCAAATCTGTCCGGCGCGAAGGGCGTGAAAAAATAGAAGACAGGATCGTTTTAGGGATAGGCCTTATAGACAGATATTCATGCAAGACAGTATAGTCCGAACCAAGGGGACTGTACTGTCTTTTCTATAGGAAATTGCGACAGCGTAAACCATTCAAGGAGAATGCGGAGCATTCTCTGAATCGAGCGCGCGGGCGCTCGATTTTTACATGGCGTGAAAAGGGAGTTGTTTATGGTATTGACAACAGAAATTTTTATATCTATAATTAAACTGTAAGTTTAATTATAGAATTGAAACGTGGGCGAGAACGGAGAAAACTATGATAGGCGTATATTTCAGCGGAACAGGAAATACAAAGCATTGCACGGAAAAACTGGTGCATCTGTTGGATGAAACGGCACAGTCGTTTCCGATTGAGTCGGAAGAAACTGTGAAAGCTTTGTCACGGCAGGACTTTGTTGTCTTGGCATATCCGGTGCAATATTCCAACATGCCTGTTATCGTGAGGGAGTTTATCAAAAGCCATGCTGCGCTTTGGAAAAATAAGAAAGTGCTTTGCGTTGCGACGATGGCGCTGTTTAGCGGAGACGGTGCGGGCTGCTCGGCGCGCCTGCTAAAAAAATATGGGGCGGAGGTCGTTGGCGGCTTACATATCCTTATGCCGGATTCTATCTGTGATGTGAAGCTGCTGAAAAGGTCAGGTGAAAAAAATCGGAAGGTCATCCGGGCGGCAGACAGGAAGATTGAAAAATGTGCGGAGGAAATCCGACAGGGAAAATATCCAAAGAACGGCCTGCGTTTCCATGACAGGATAGCGGGGCTGGTCTGCCAGCGTCTTTGGTTTTACGGAAAGACAAAGAATTATTCCGACCGGCTGAAGATCGGTGATGCCTGTACGGGATGCGGGCAGTGCACCCGTTTATGTCCCATGGGGAATCTTGCTTTAAAGGGCAGCAGGGCGGCAGCGGGGAACCGCTGTACCATGTGCTACCGCTGTATCAGTACATGCCCGGTACAGGCCATCACGCTTTTGGGGGACAAGGTTGTGGAGCAGTGCCGGTATGACAGATATGGGAACGGGGGAGACAGCTGTTAGGGAATGGCAGTTGGAGTTCTGTAGACGTCTGAACGGTTTAGTTATTGAGGGGACTGCATGGGAAGAAGAAAAAAAGAGCCAAGAAGTGTACACAGGGAAAAGATAGCCTCTGCCGCGTCAGCTCTGTTTATGGATAAAGGAATTGAGGCGACTTCTATGGACGATATTGCGAAAGCGGCGGGATACAGCAAAGCGACATTGTATGTGTATTTTGAAAACAAAGAGGAGATTGTCGGTCTTTTGGTTCTGCAGAGCATGAAAAAGCTGTATGATTACATGGTTTCGGCACTGGAGCAGCAGCAAACCACAAAAGACAGGTATTGTTGCATCTGTCAGGCGTTGGTGCGGTACCAGGAGGAGTTTCCCTTTTACTTTAAAATGGTTCTGGATAAAATAAATATTGATTTTGAGGAGCAGGACTATCTGCCGGAAGAAAAGGAAACCTATCTGGTTGGGGAAGAGATCAATGAAAAATTAAAAGACTTTCTGGTATCGGGTATGGAAAAAGGCGATCTGCGGGATGATCTGGAAATCATGCCCGCGATATTTAACCTCTGGGGTATGCTCTCCGGCATCATCCAGCTTGCGGCGAACAAAGAAGAATATGTGAAAAGGGCGATGGGACTATCCAAAACACAGTTTTTGGAATATGGGTTTTCCATGCTGTATGATTCGATTGCGGCTGTGGAAAGATGATTATGTGTGAAAAGATAACTTTGCAAATGATTAAGAGAAAAACGGCTGTCATTCCGCATCGGGAAGACAGCCGTTTTCATTCGGCTGGCTGGGTTTAGTCCATAAACTCCACTTTGCCGCTGTCAATATGATAAATAGCGCCGCATACTTTCAAATCGGAAGAATCCGTAAGCTTAAGCTGATCTTTAATAATGGAAACGCTTCTTTCCACATTTAAGCGGCAGGCTTTCAGCTCGTCCTTTTCGTCGCCGATGGCCTTTTTGATCTCATCGGTTATGTATTTTACAAATCCGCCCGGATCGCTGGTTACTGCAGCGCCTACTGCGCCGCAGTGGGTGTGTCCCAGAACGACTACCAGATTGGTACCGAGGTGGTCGGCGGCATATTCCACACTGCCGAGCTGATGGTGATCCATCACATTTCCGGCTACGCGGATCGTGAACAGCTCGCCGATGCCCGCTGTGAAAATGCTCTCCGGAATTACTCTGGAATCCGAGCAGGTGATAACGATTGCGTAGGGGGTCTGTCCCTCATCACAGGTTTTCTGTCTGATCTGGGGAGAAACGTCTCCCGGATTGCTGGAAGCGGTCAGATAGCGCCCGTTTCCTTCTTTTAATTTTGACAGGGCTTCTGCCGCAGGTAGATTTTGATGTGCCATAGTTTCATGCCTCCGTTTCTGTATTTTTGTAGCTGTATCGACTAAAGAGAGTATAGCATATTTTGCGCAGAAAAGCATCCTGCAAACAGCTTTAATTTTTGCGGTTTAACTGACTTTTGTTTTGCTGCTCTTTCTGCCGAAATGGAAATCGCGAATTTCGATGCATATAATTTCCTGCCTTACAAATAATAGTAAAAAACAGAGAAAAATGAAAATAAGACTATGACTTACAGACGGAGGTTATATTATGAAAGCTACAGGAATTGTTAGAAGAATAGATGATCTGGGACGCATTGTGATTCCCAAGGAGATTCGAAGGACCCTGCGGATCAGAGAGGCGGACCCG
>CAMWJF010000015.1 GCA_947174505.1 uncultured Lachnospiraceae bacterium | reverse complement strand
GCCTGCTCAATCCTTATTTTATTTCCGATATTCTTGAAAATTGAATTCCGTGAAAAGAAAACGATTCAAGTTGACAAACTTCCAAAAAAACAGTATACTGAATAAACCGTGCAGCCGGGGCGTTAGCGGTGCCCTGTACCCACAATCCGCTCTAGTGGGGGTGATGCTTTATCGAGGGCCTGCGCCTGAGTAGCTGCCCTTTATAAGTGGCGTTGAAGTTTGGGTCTTACGCAATGAGAATCCATGAACCGTGTCAGGGTGGGAACACAGCAGCACTAAGTGGAACCTTTCATGTGCCGTGAGGGTGCCTGGCGGAGTTAACTGTAAAGGTAACGTACATGGGTTTCGGTTCGACATAAAGCGCACGGTTTTGCATTTCTGGGCAAGATTCTGCCGCAAACCCGCTATATGGAAAAGACAAAATGGAAAATACAGATCAGTTTATTTACGAAAACGAAGCGCAGCTGGTCATGTCGGACTGTACGCTCTGCCCCAGAGACTGCCACGTCAACAGAGATGCCGGTGAAATCGGTTTCTGCGGGCAAACCGCGAGGCTTACGGCTGCCAGAGCCGCCCTCCACTTCTGGGAAGAACCATGTCTGTCCGGCACGAACGGTTCTGGCACTGTTTTTTTCAGCGGCTGTAATCTCCGATGCGTATACTGCCAGAACCATGAGATTGCACGTGGACAGGCCGGTCGGGAGATCACGGTAACCCGCCTGTCCGATATATTTCTCGAACTGCAGGAAAAGGGCGCGCACAACATCAATCTTGTCACACCCACCCATTTTGTTCCCCAGATCATAGCCGCATTACAGACAGCAAAAAAGCAGGGACTTTCCATCCCTGTTATCTACAATACCTCCGCCTATGAAAAGGTGGAAACACTCCGTATGCTGGAGGGCCTGATCGATATTTATCTGCCTGACTTAAAATACCGCGACACAGCCTTAAGCGAGAAGTATTCCCACGCGCCCGATTACTTTAAAACGGCCTCTGCCGCCATCACCGAGATGGTGCGTCAGGTCGGCGCTCCCGTCTTTGCGGACGGGGAAGATTCTCTGATGTGTCGGGGCGTGATCGTCCGCCATCTGCTTTTACCCGGCTGCGGCAGGGACAGCCGACAGATTCTGCGCTTTCTCCATGAGACGTTTGAAAATGACATATATGTCAGTATTATGAACCAATATACGCCGCTTTCACAGGTTTCCGATATCCCTCCACTGAACCGCCGGGTTTCCGCCAGAGAATATGACCGGCTCGTAGACTATGCCATCCGAGTCGGCATTGAAAACGGCTTTATGCAGGAGGGGGAAAGCGCCTCGGAAAGTTTTATTCCGCCTTTCGATTACGAAGGCATCTGACTGACAGCCTCTGTATTCATTTTCCCCGTTTCCTGCTGCCACTGAAAAAGGCGCGGGCAAATCATCTGTCTACAACAGCAGGAATTGCGCTCACAATTCGACCTTCCGCAGATAATAGCCGAACTCACCCGCCCTCGCCTCCCCGCTCTCGCACTCAAAGGCTTCGAAGCCGAACATCAGCGCCACCATCTTTTCCCTTTCATAGAAAACGCCGGGAACGCCCAGATAATAGCCTTCCCCCTCTTTTCCCAAAATCACATGGCGATAATTATAAAATCCGTGCAGCAGAAAGCTGTTGTTTACCAGATGCTGGTATTTCCCCGACAGAATGATAAAATCCTTCGGCTCCAGCTTCACATAGACGCGTCCGTCGCCATAAGGATGGATATTGTCGTAGGTGTCCAGAATCTGCTCCCATTTATCTTCCTTTAACCCTTCTATGACAAAGGCATCCGCCATCAGGGGTTTTTGTGTCCGGCCTGACACTTCGCCCCTCCCCCGACCGCCCTGCTTCTGCACCACAATGCGTTCTACTTTTTGCGGCGGCTCCTGCGGCACGGCAGATTTCCGCGGGGCCGCAGCAGGCTCTACAGCGGCAGGACGTTCTGCTGCGGCGTCCTGCTCCTGCATGGACGCAACCGGCTCTGCAGCGGCAGGACGTTCTGCTGCGTAATCCTGCTCCCGCACGGACGCAGGCGGCTCTACAGCGGCTGACCTTTCTGCTGCGGCGTCCTGCCCCCGCACGGACGCAGGCGGCTCCGCATCTGCCTCCGCCGCAGTATAACGCTCCGGCTGGGATACGACCGTTTCCAAAGCGGCAGCCTCCTCCGGCAAAAGCATAACCGACCCCATAGCAGCAGGCTCCTCCCGCAAGTCCCGCCCTGTTTCCTCTTCCGGTTCCGCGTTGGCCGTCCGTCCGCCCTTCTCCTCCACTTTTGCGACCGGCGCCTGCCTGACAGCCTCCTTACTGGCGCCCTCTACCAGATAGCCGCCCGGCAGCATAATCTGCAGCCGGACCTGTGACAGAGAATCCGACTCCTGCTTTTCCCACCTGCCGCCGCCTTCCTGCACCGTAATGCCATCCTCCTCTTTCCAGTCCAGTCCATTGTAATAGCGCACCGGATATTTCCCGTTTATGGAGTGCGGCACGTTTTTGACCATCAAAGACAAGTTCCCCTCCCTGTCCCTTTTTTCCACCTTGAGAAAGCCCGCGCTCCTCAGACGATCCCCGTCTTTATACAGACCCAAATAAATGATTTCCTTCTGATACATAACAACCTCCATTCCGGAGCGCCCGGGCGACCTGACGACGCAAATCACTAATTTATAATTCTTCACTTCATATATATGCGTGCCCTGCCCAAATTAGAACCGCTCCTGCCACATTTCGTCTCTTCTTTATGCACACAAAAAGAAGCGGCCCGTGCAAGCCGCTCCCCCTGTCTTATATTCGCACTTATTTTCACATCAGTAGTCCAAAGAATCCAGATACCTCATATAATTCACTACCATCAGCGCAATCTTGAATGTCAATGCATCGTCAAAAACACGAATATCCAGTCCCGTGCTCTTTTGCAGCTTTTCTATCCGATACACCAATGTATTGCGGTGTACATAAAGCTGTCTTGAAGTCTCAGACACATTCAGGTTATTTTCAAAAAACTTGTTAATCGTTGTCAGGGTTTCATCGTCCAGCTCTGACGGTACGTTCGATCCGAAAATCTCGTCGATAAAAATCCTGCACAGATTAATCGGGAGCTGATAAATCAAACGGCCGATGCCCAGCATATTATAGGCCGTCACCTTTTTCTCCGCATAGAAAATCTTGCCCACATCAAGAGCCATCTTAGCCTCCTTGTAGGACTTTGACACTTCCTTAAGCTCCTCTACGATTGTACCGTAGGCAACGCGCACGTTGAGCATCGCCTCCATGTTCATCATATCCGCAATCGTATCGGCAATCTGCCCCAGCCTTTCATAATCATCCTCAGGGTTAAGAGCCTTTATTAAAATTACATTGCTCTCATCCACTGCCGTAATGTAATCTCCTATCTGAGCCGTGAACATACCGTTCAAAAGCTCCATCGCCGTACTGTCCTTCTCCTTATCTGTCTCAATCAGGAATACCGCACGCGGAACAGCCGCTTCAATATGCAGCTTCTTCGCCCTGTTATAGATGTCCACCAGAAGCATATTATCCAGAAGGAGATTCTGAAAAAAGTTATTGCGGTCGTACCGTTCCTTGTAAGCAACGATCAAATGCTGGAGCTGGCTGACAGCGATCCTGCCTATCATGTAAGTGTCTTCGCTGCTTCCCTTCGCGTCCAGAACGAAAAGCACCTCCTCCTCGTCCAAAACCTTAAGAAGATGGTGCGTCCCGATCACCTGACTGTCAGCGGGAGAATCCACAAATCCCGAAATCAGCGACGGAGAGATATCGCCTGTCTCAAAGGTCGCCGCAATCTCCTTTCCTTCCGGATCCCATACCGCAAGGGATACCTTGGAAATCGCTGAAAGCTCCTCTATACTGGCCTTAATAATCTGACTTGAAATCATATATTCCTCCATATACATATAAGCAGAGTCAGAACACGACAGAGACAGGCGGCATGCAGGCCTGACTGCGGCATGTTATGACGGGCAGCACGAATGAGAAATGTAAAGTATTTCGAATCTGTTTATACGCATAAAAGGGAGGGTTGCTTACGCCTCCCTCCCCTGCAGTCATTTCAATTAGTTCGTGATGGTCTGCTCTGTCTCTTTGTCAAATACGTGGATCTTCTCAACGTCGAAAGCAAACTTAACTGTGTCGCCGGGTCTTGCCGTCGTACGGGAATCTACCCTTGCGGTAATCGGGAACTCAGCGAGATCGAAGTATAAGTAAACCTCTGCACCAAGCAGCTCGTAAACCTTAATGGTGGACTCGAATACGCACTTAGCAGTCTCGATGAACATCTCGGAATCATATACATCCTCAGGACGGATACCGAATGTAACGGTCTTGCCCACATAACCGCCGTCGATCAGCTTTTTGGACTTAGCAGGCGGTAACGGAATGGTCTGGCCTGCAACCTTAAGGTTTGCAGTTTCGCCGTTTTTCTCAACAACCGCATCAAGGAAGTTCATCTGCGGGGATCCCATGAAGCCTGCTACAAACAGGTTCTGGGGCTTCTGATATAAGTTCTGAGGGGTATCAACCTGCTGTACCACGCCGTCCTTCATAACAACGATTCTGGTACCGAGGGTCATAGCCTCTGTCTGGTCATGTGTTACATAGATGATGGTGGTGCCCAGTCTCTGGTGCAGCTTGGAGATCTCAACACGCATCTGCACACGGAGCTTTGCATCCAGGTTGGACAGCGGCTCATCCATCAGGAATACTTTCGGGTTACGAACGATTGCACGGCCCATAGCCACACGCTGTCTCTGACCACCGGAAAGAGCCTTGGGCTTACGGTCAAGGAGTGCCGTCAAATCAAGAATCTTAGCTGCCTCTTTCACCATCTTGTCGATCTCGTCCTTCGGAACCTTTCTCAGCTTAAGGCCGAATGCCATGTTATCATACACGGACATATGCGGATACAGAGCGTAGTTCTGGAATACCATCGCGATATCTCTGTCCTTGGGCTCTACATCGTTAACGAGTCTGTCACCGATCTTCAGCTCACCGGAGGAGATATCCTCCAGACCAGCGATCATACGAAGGGTAGTAGACTTACCGCAGCCCGAAGGGCCTACGAAAATGATGAACTCCTGATCTGCGATTTCAAGATTGAAATCTTTTACTGCTTCGAATCCGTTAGGGTATACCTTGCAGACATTCTTTAAAGATAAACTTGCCATGATTGCCTCCTAATTTAATTTTTGTTTTTTTCGTCCGCTATAAATCGTTTCCCGGACGATTAATTCTGTAAATTAGTATAACGGACTTTTGTCCCCTTTACTATACCACTATTCCACAAAGATTTTGTTTCCGATTGTAGATTTTGCTTACTTTCTTAAAAATTTTTTAAGGCACACGGCAATTTGACTAAGAATATACCGCTTTCCTGTGCACTTTGCATAAATTGAGCGTTTACACGCTCAATTTGCTAACGCCTTATTTGCACTTATGCAGTCCTGCACCCTTTCACCTCATATCCTGCCTCCGTCACGGCGCTCCCAAGTGTTTCGTCGGCAATCTCCTTATCCATCGTTACCGTTGCCTGCTTATTTTCCAGGCTGACCTCCACGGCTGTCACCCCGTCAATGCCCTCCAGCGCCTTCTGCACATGGGCCTGACACTTCCCGCACATCATTCCCTCTACATCCAATACTTTAACCATGCTCTCATTCTCCTTCCTTTTTTCCTCATTTTTTCCTTTACTCTCTATCCCTGTAAAGCCGTCTGTCAAATCCGGCATAGGAACCATATGCGCCTTTTTGTCTTTCGCCGTGCTGCGGACGGAAAACAGATTCAGCCGCAGGGCATTCGTAACCACACAGAAGCTGGACAGGCTCATAGCCGCCGCCGCAAACATGGGGTTTAAGGAAATCCCCGCAACAGGCACAAGCACACCCGCCGCAATGGGAATGCCGACGCAGTTATAGAAAAACGCCCAGAACAGATTCTCATGGATATTTTTAAGTACCTGTCTGGATAGGCGAACCGCCGCCGAAACATCTGTCAGCTTCGATTTTACCAGCACAATATCCGCCGCGTCCAGAGCAACATCCGCGCCTGCGCCTATGGCCACGCCTACATCCGCTCTTGTCAGCGCAGGCGCGTCGTTGATGCCGTCGCCGACCATGGCCACCTTCCCGTACTCTGAAAGCCGCCGGATCACCGTTTCCTTGTCCCCCGGCAGAACGTCCGCCACCACGGCGTCGATACCTACCTGCGCGCGGACAGCCTCCGCCGTCCGGCGGTTATCCCCTGTCAGCATAATCACATGAATGCCCATGTCTTTCAGCTCCTGCACTGCCTGCGCGCTGTCCGGCTTCACCACGTCCGCCACGGCAATCATGCCAAGCAGGGCGTCGCCTTCCGCAAAATACAGCGGCGTTTTTCCTTCCTCGGCCATCTTCTGGCCCTGCACCAAAAACGCCTCCGTCATCAGCCCCCGCTCCTCAAGCAGCGCCGCCTTTCCGCCCAGCGCTGTTCCACAGGCAAAACACCGTTCCGGCACACCTTCCCCGCTGTCGTCGGTACGCCGTTTCAGCACGCCCTCCACACCCCATCCGGGCAGCGCCTTAAAATCTGCCGCTTCGTCAGGCGTGATTCTTTCCTCCCCGGCGCGCTCACAGATCGCCCGCGCGAGCGGATGCTCGCTTTTATATTCCAGGGAAGCCGCCACCCGCAAAAGCTCCTCCGCGGAAACGCCTTCTGCCGGACAGATGTCAGTCACACGGGGTTTCCCCTCTGTCACGGTTCCTGTCTTATCCAGCACCACAAAATTCGTCCTGCCCGTCTGTTCCAGGGCCGTCGCATTCTTAAAGAGAATGCCCTGTCCTGCCCCTCTGCCGTTTCCCACCATAATCGCCACGGGCGTAGCCAGACCCAGCGAGCAGGGGCAGCTTATCACAAGCACGCTGATCGCGTAGGAAAGCGCTTTGCCGACGCCCGCCCCCGCAAGCAGCCAGACCGCTCCCGTAATAAGCGCAAGCGTGATCACCACGGGCACGAAAACACCTGACACCCGGTCCGCAATCTGCGCAATCGGCGCTTTCGTCGCCACCGCATTCTCCACCATGTCAATGATCTGACGCAGGGTCGTGTCCCCGCCCACCCGCGTCGCCACACAGGTAAGCGCCCCATTCTGGTTCAGGGTAGCCGCGCTGACCCGGTCCCCGACCCCTTTATCTACAGGAAGGCTTTCCCCCGTGAGCGCCGCCTCGTCCACCGCGCTCTCGCCTCCGATTACCTCGCCGTCCACGGGAATGCTTTCACCCGGCTTCACGATAAAGGTATCTCCCGCCGCAACCTCATCCGCATCGATTGTCACTTCCACGCCGTCGCGGATCACATGCGCTGTCTTCGGCGCAAGGTCCATCAGACTTTTGACCGCGTTCGTCGTCTTTCCCTTGCTGTAAGCCTCCAGCATCTTACCTACTGTAATTAGCGTAAGAATCATGGCCGCCGACTCAAAATACATATCGTGCAGAAAGTGCATTGCCATTTCCGTATTGTTCATACCATATGCGCCACCCATGCCAAACATGACCGCCGCGCTGTACACAAAAGCCGCCGTACTTCCGAGAGCCACCAAAGTATCCATGTTCGGCGCACGGTGGATCAGCCCCGCAAAACCGCTTACAAAAAACTTCTGGTTAATGACCATCACCATACCTGTCAGAAGGAGCTGATACAGTGCAATCGCCCACGGATTGCCGGAAAACCCTTCGGGCACAGGCCATCCCCACATCAGATGCCCCATAGACACATACATGAGGGGCAGCAGCAGGCAAAGGGAGGCAATCAGCCTGCGGCGCAGTTTCGGCGTCTCATGATCTGCAAAAGCGTCCTGCCCTTCAGTCTTGGATCTGCCGCCCTTTCCGTCCGCACCACTTCTTTTTTCCCCGCTGCCTGCGTCTGCGGAAGCCGCGCCGTATCCGGCCTTCTCCACCGCCCGGCAGATCGCATCCGTCGTGGCGGGCTCCTCGTAGGAGGCCACCATATTATTCATAAGCAAGTTGACACTGACCGTTTCAACCCCCGCTACGCCGCGCACCGCTTTCTCTACATGCGCGCTGCAGGCGGCGCAGGTCATGCCAGTCACGTTAAATTTTTCTGTTTTCATGTCCAGCTCCCCAATATCTTTCTTTTATTCTCGTGATTGAGCAGAGCTCAATCTGCTATTTTAATTTTTTCATCAGTTCTACGGCTTCCGCAAGAATCTGTGTGTTCCCCTCCCGTACGCCTTCCGCCACGCAGGTCTGCATATGCTCTTCCAGAATCACATAACCGAGGCTCTGGAGTGCGCTCTCCACCGCGCCGATCTGCATCAGGACATCGCCGCAGTAGCGGTTATCCTCAATCATTCCCTGAATCCCTTTTAGCTGGCCGATGATCCGGTTGATACGGTTCTGTAAATTTTTCTGTTCCCGCGCATCACGGGGTGTGCCCTTGTGGCGACAGCAGGCGCATACATCATTTGCGGCTGTTTTTTCCTCACTCATATATTTTCTCCCGTTTATTTAGAATTTACACGAATATAATATACCCCCACAGGGTATATGTCAATATAAATTTTCATTGCATGTTCTGTTTCTGGTGTCTTCTGAATCTGCTTATGTGTATAAAAAATCGTCGCTCGCCAGCGAACATTAAGAGTATGCCTGCGGCAAACTCTGAGAATGGTTTACGCTGTCGCAATTTCCTATAGAATAAACAGAGCCGGGGACGATTTCTCGTCCCCGGCTTATAACTCCCCCATATGATAAAATACAACCCCTTCTAAGTAAATGCGTCTAGCCTTTCACCGCCCCGGCAACCATACCCTTGATGATCTGCTTGCTGAATGCGAAGTAGAAAATCACGATAGGAGCCATGGTGATCAGCATAGCCGACATGATCTTCGGATAATCCGACGTAAACTGACCTGTAAACTGTTTCAATCCCAGCGGTACCGTGTACAGCGCCCTGTCCTTAATCAGAATCAAGGCGAAGGAGAACTCATTCCAGCAGCTGAACACGTTGATAATCGCAACCGTCACCAGAATCGGCTTACACACCGGAAGGATGATACCGAACATTGTCTTCGAGAAGGTGGAACCGTCGATCGCGGCCGCCTCTTCAAGCTCCGTCGGGATACCCTTCACATATCCCTGCACCAGAAAGATCGACATGGGCAGTGCAAAGGAGACGTACGGCAGCAACAGCGTGTACCAGTGGTTTGAAAGCCCCATTTTAGAAAAGATGATGTAAATGGGAACCATCAGCGAGTGAATCGGAATCAGCATTCCCATCAGGAACATTACATACAGCGGTTTGTTCAGCACAAAATCAATTCTCGAAAGAATATATCCTACAATAAATGCAATAATTACAATGAGCAGCACAGACAGAATCGTCGTTCTTGCACTATTACCCACCGACTGCATCAGGCGATAGTCCTTGTTGGACAGGATCTTTGTATAGTTCGCCAGCGTCGGCTCTTTTGGCAGGCCCATGATATCCGCATTGAACACTCTCTTCTCCTTCAGGGAGGAATAGAGCATCCAGAACAGCGGGAAAATACAGGTCAGTGAGAAGAACCATAAGAAAAAGTTAATCACTACCGTAAGCACGCCTCTCTTCGCACGGGTGCCTGCTGATTTGTCTTCTACTTTTGTCATTTTCATTTCTTTAGCCATAGCAGATCCCCTCCTTTACCCATTCGCCTTGCGGGCTTTGATTGCCTGTTTTCTTTCCTTCTCAATCTGTTTCAGATGCTTTGCTTCCTGACGGTCATAGCTGTCCGTCATAAAGTAATTCATAAGAATCTGGGAACCGCCGATTACTGCCAGCGCCAGTACAAAGATACCGACGGAAATACAGGAACCGTAACCTAAGTTGGACTGCTCGAAGGAAACCTTATATCCGTACATTGCCATAACCATGGAGGAATAACCAGGTCCGCCGGAGGTCATAACGTAAATATTATCGAATGCTTTCATGTTACCCGCCACGCAGAGGGTGATACATACAAGCAGAGTATTCTTAATCAAAGGTAAAACTATGTAACGCGCACGCTGGACACCTGTCGCTCCATCGATTTCCGCCGACTCCAAAACCTCCGTACTGATGGAGGAAACCGCAGACAGCAGGATTACCATATAGTAACCGATGAACTGCCAGATCAGCGGAATGGACACCAGCAGCATTACCAGCCTTGGCTCATTCAGCCATACCTTCTGTAAGTCGCCCCTGCCGATCTTCTCCAAGAAGTAGTTCAGCAGACCTCTCTTGGAATCGTAGATCATCTGCCAGATAAAACCGATGCAGACTGCCGAGATCGTGCTCGGGAAAAATCCGAACGTTCTGTGGATGCCCTGCAGCTTGGTTACCTTAGAGTTGATTAGCAGTACAACAATGAATGCCAGACCAATCTGCCCGATGATACAGACAATCACCAGAAAAATATTGTGCCAGAAGGAACTCCAGAACACCTCGTCACTAAATAACTGCGAGTAATTGGCAAAGCCGCTAAAGGTTTTGACCGGCCCGCCCTTCCATTCAAAGAAACTGTAAAAAAGTGCTGCAACCAGCGGCGCGAATACCGTGAACACATACAGCGCCACGGGCACGGCAAGATATGCAGCTACTACCCATTTTTTCGGTTTAATAGATTTCAGCATAGATTCGCCTCCATTTCCTTTTAATGCCCATTTTAACGTAACTGAGACATACCCCAAAAGCGAAACGAAGACATTTTCTGACGCTTCGCTGTAATTAAGCCCGCGCTTAATCAAAGACCCTTTCAGGTAAGCATCCGCCCGGGAGAAACCTCCCAGGCGGCGCTGCCTGTATTATATGTTGCAAAACCTTCTCAAACTTTAATAAGTCGAGTTTGTACCGAGCCCGCGCTAGCGGCGCTCGCAATTGAGCGTTAGCTCAATTTGTTACTGGCCCAAGTATGCCTTGTATGCAGCCTGTGTATCTGCCGCTACAGTTGCAGGGTCTTTGTCACCGTTAACCATTTCCTGCATTTCGGTGTTAAGTACAGACCAAACGGAACCGTCTACATAAGAGTCGTAAATCTCACAGCCCTTGTTGTCCACATAGGAGAAGTTGTAGAAATCCTGTGTGTACTGGTCAAATGCGGAAAGATCCACATCGGAGCTGCAGAAACCTGCCAGTGCATAGTTAGCACCTACATACTCGGAGAACGCGGGACCTGTCAGGTACTGGCAAAGATCGATACAAGCCGCAAGCTTATCAGGATCGGAAGCTACCTTTGCGCTGATTGCCATACCATAACCAAGACCGATGTTCTGGAACTTCTCATACTTGCCAGCGTCTGCTGCCTGAGGAAGAACCGCGAACTTTGTGGTATCCTTCTTCGGATCGCCTTCCAGAGTAGCCTGGATGTAAGAAGCATCCCAGTTACCGCCGATGAACGCTGCTGCGTCGCCGGAGATGTAGTACTCACGCGCATCCTCGTTGGATACTGCGTTGAAGTCCTTGTTGAAGATGTTTGTGTCGTGGAAGAGACGCTGTGTCTCTGTCAGAGCTGCCACGAACTCAGGAGCCTCGAAGTTGCCTGTGCCTGCAATGATATCAGAGAACCACTGTGTACCGGTGTACTGGTAACCAAGGCAGGATACGAAACAGGAATTCAGCTGCCACTGGCCGGAGTTACCGAATGCGATGGTGTCGATACCCTGACCGCTGAAATACTCAGCCGCCTTCTCTACGTCAGCCCAGGTGGTCGGGAAGGAACTGAAGCCTGCCTCCTCCCACATAGCGGAATCGTAAATTACTACAGTACAGGTACCGCCTGTCAGCGCGGGATAAGCATAGTACTTACCGTCTGCCGTGAAAGGTACAAGGTAATCCATGTTGTAATCAGAAGCATAAGGAGAGTTCTTGATGCTGTCTGTCAGATCATACACAATACCCTGCTTCGCCCAGCTGATGGTGTTCATACCCTGAAGCAGGAATACGTCCGGAAGATCGTCTGCTGCTGCGCGGGTAGCGATCTGTGTCTTGTAATCATCGTTTGCCAGAACTTCCTCATCCAGCGTGATGCTGCCGTGGTCATTCTGCCAGTTTGCAAGGCATGTTCTGAAACCATCGGAACCGCCGTTACCTTCAGACTCCTCAGATGTGGAGAAGTGCATGATGGAGATGTTGCCGCTGTAAGCAAGATCACCGGATGCCGCACTGTCATCTGCCGCCGGAGCTTCCTCCTCTGCCGCAGGCGTCTCTGCCGCCGGAGCCTCCTCCTCTGCCGCGGGAGCTTCCTCCGCTGCCGGAGCTTCTGCCGCCGGAGCGGGATCGCTGCCACATCCTGCAAGCGTAGCTACCATAGATGTTGCCAATAAGATGCTTACTACTTTCTTTTTCACTTTTTCATTTCCTCCTTATAAAGATTGAAATTGTAACAGTTACTCGAAAAGCGTTCTTTACTTAAACGTTTTCGTAATGTTAGTCTAGCACACATTTCCCATATTGACAACCATTTTTTGAAATTTTTTTATTCAATTTTTATACTTTTTCTTTTTTTCGCCTTGTTTTTACCACCCTTTTATCCAAAATTCGTCATAAAATGCAAAAAATTGCGGTAACATAATCCATTCTTGCTAAATGGTTTTCGTTACCGCAATTTCCTGCACAAACAAAAGAAAAGGGGACGGTGTCAAACCGTCCCTGTCCTTTACCTCTTTATTCCTTACCCTGCCCCACTGGCTCTCTGTCCCGGTAAAACGCCAACTGGTTCTTTCCTCTTTTCTTCGCTTTATATACACCCTGGTCGGCCGCTTTATAAAGCGTCTCAAAGTCATTGCCTTCCTGCGGGAATACCGCTACGCCAATACTTGCCGTAGCCTTATACTTCACATATTCACCGGCCTGAAAGTTCTTAAAGAAGTTCTCCATCTTTTTGGCCTCTTTCAGGATAACCTCGTCAGTCGCGACATCCTTAAGAAATACCATGAACTCGTCTCCACCTACACGGCCAATGATATCGCTTGCCCTGAAAATCGCTCCTATCTGAATTCCGAGAGACCGCAGCACCTCGTCCCCAAAAGCGTGTCCCATGGTATCGTTGATCTTCTTAAAATTATCAATGTCAATCATGAACATCATGCACTGCTTATCGGGATTCTGTGCCATGTAATCCTTAATCTTACGCTCCGTGGCCAGCTTATTGTTAAGCCCGGTCAGAAGGTCTGTATCCGCCTTGTCTTCCAGCTCCTTCTTCTTATTATTACTGCGTATCTTTCCGACGATATTGATCACCATAACAACACAGAAGAATATAGCAATCACAAGGGCCAGGGCAAAGACCATATCTCTCGTATTCTTCCTGATATAATTTGCCTGTCTCTGCGCGTAGGACTCACTGACGCCCAATATCAGGCTCCAGCGGTTCGTCCCGAGAGGTACGGACGTCAGAACCTGTCGCTGCTTGCCCGTCTGTATGTCTACGCTGCCCCGGGAGCTGTTGTTCAGGCGGTTACGGATCGTTCTGGCATTTTCCTTATTCTCCGCCTCTATCGCCGAAAAAATATTCCCGCCCTGCAGACAGGCATTTGTCGATGCGCCGCTCACGCCCAGTATATTTCCTTCCAGATCCACAATAACCAGAAAACTGCTGGAATCATAGCCCGACTGCAGCAGCATCTCGGCAAACCGCTCCATCGGATAGTAAAGCATCAGATACCCATGTTCCGCGTTATGACCTATATGCTTCACTACAACAACAGACTGTTCCTCAAAGGTATAAGCGTAAGGAAACTCGCCTGCAAGCACCTCCTCAAACCAGGGTTCCTGTCCGACATCAAGCGGTGCGCCCGTCTGGTCTACCGCCTGTCCGTCCGGGGTACAGTAAAGGACTTTTTCTACATTGGCACACTTCGCCGCAATCCCGAGAACCTCCGACGTGCGGGTACTGTCGTCCGTCCCTATTCTCTCAAATATTTCACTGACCGTCTCCCCGACCTTGCCTACCTTTTGCAGCTCATGCAGAAACCGTTCCCCGTATCCCTCCGTGGAAGCAATCAGCGTCTTGGAGACCGACGCCTCGGCCTCCTTATTGCTCTTTGCGGTAAAACTGAGCAGCATGGCAATAACAACCACCATCATAACGCCTGTAGGAACGAGCCACTGTAATACACTAGACTTGTTTTGATTATCCATCGATTTCCTGATTCCCCTCATCAATTCTCAGAGAAAAGTCCAGATCGGAGACTTTCTCTGTTTCCGGCTCCAATTTCTTAAAAATACCGCTGTAGATCCACGCCGCCCCATAAGCCGGCGCAGAAATGCCGAACAGAAAAACAAACAGGAGCGCATAATTCGAAAAGTACGCGATCACAACAGGCAGTATATAACACCCCACCATCAACAATGTCCTGGGCAGATTGGCAAACGCCAGTATCATGGCATTCTTCAGCGTGTTCTTCACCGAATTTTCAAATCTGGCCTGCAGCGGGAACACATAAACCGCCATCATCACCAGCAGAACAGCCACCGCCACTACCGCAATTACCAGCGCCTTCGGAAATGTCAGCCCCGAATAGTTGAAGATAAATGAATCTCCCGCATAAACCGCAATCACCAGAAGCATCAGAAGCCATATGATGGTAGCCTGTTTGAAATTCTCCTTAAAGGATTTAAAGAAGCCTTTAATCAGATATCCCTCTTCACCGCGCACAATCTTAAGCAGCACATAGTGCATCGCCGTAAAAGCGGCCCCCGCGGTTATCACAGGAATACAGCAGAGAATCATTAAGAAATTCATAATCATCAGATCCCCCACACGGTTTAAAACCCGCATGACAGGACTATCCATATCAAAAAATTTACCCACGTCTGTCACTCCAAAAATTACTCAACTATATACGATTATATATCACCAGAGCGTGAAAATCCATAAAAAATATAAAAATATGTAAAAAAACAAACTAATTTAGATTTTATATTTCGTGCTGACCTGCTGATACTGCATATTAAGCGTCTGGTACATCTTCAGGATTCGGGCGGTTTCTTTCTTCACATGGGCCATCACCTCATCATAAGAATCCACCAGCACCATAACCGGCTGCCTCTTGAAGCGCTTCTTGGAAACCTCCTCATTCAGGATCCGGAGCACCTGCTGTTTCGACGCCGCTTCCCTGTAACTTCGTTTGTTTACAAGGGCGCTGACCACATCCCCAACCTGCAGCACGCTCTGCTGGAGGCTGATCTGGGAGTCATTCAGGCGTTTGGGATATCCGTTTGTATCTCCCCTCTCATGATGTGCCAGCGCAATTGCCACCACTTCAGCATCAACCTTATTCTCCAGCTTCTCTTTTGTAATGTCCACATGGGTGCGGACATGCTTAATCTCTTCCGGTTTCAGCTTGCGGGGTGCCTGCAGAATATCCTGCGATATCCCGATCATCCCCAGATCATGGAGCAGGGCCGCATAGTAGATCATTTCCCTCTCCTGGTCGGGAAGAAAAAGCCTGGCAGAAATCTCCTCGCAGATGCAGATCGTGGTAACCGTATCCAGCACCATACTCTCCCTGACAAAGCCCATGCAGTAAATCAACATATCCATAAAGATTTTTTTATCTTCATTGGAAAAGATCATGTACTCAGCGATCTCGTTCAGTTCTTCCTTATAAGAGCCATCCTTAAGTTTATCCAAAATGCCATACTTCGAATCGCATTGGTAAAAGCGGTCCAGCCCCGAAGCAGAAAGCTTTGTGCCCGCCTGCTTCTGGAACATGCGGGGATCAAACTGCGCCCCCATTGTGTTGGAGTAAATGTCTATCTTCTCAGCGATATTGACGTAAGCCGCCACATCCTTATACACATAATCAACCGTCTGCAGCTTTTCATAATCCCTGCAATGGTACATCAGCACCTTAGCCATATCCGGCACCGGAGACAGATACTTAAAGAACAGATACCCGTAAATGGAATGTGCCATGCTGTCTCTTGTTTCGTACTGCAGCATATCGTTGATTCTGGTCTTTTCTGTCTTATATGCACCGATATCATGCATCGTCGCAACCATAACGATATCCGCAAGCTCAAACTCCTCGTATCTGTTTTCCTCCTGAAGCATCTTATAAACAATATAAGCCACTCTCGACCCATGCTCCATCAGAGTGGGATTAATCAGTTTCAGGATATCCCTCATTAACAGATAAATATCTTTGCTCTTAATATACTCCATAAGTTTCCCCCGTCTATGATTCAGTCAAAGCACAAACTCCATCGGCGTATAGATGATGCCGTCCTTTTTTTCCTGCGGCCGCAGATCCCGAAACCCCAGCCTGTGATAAAACTCTTCACCGTAAGGCGAAGAATTAACCGTCACACGGGTCTCCTGCAGCTCTGTCAGAAGATAATTCGACATATATTGTATCAAAGCCCGCCCGATGCCCTTCCTGTGGTATTTCTCATCCACAAACAGCAGAGAAATATGAATTCTGTCACGGAGCGTGAGCATCCCTACCATCCTTTTCCCATCATGCGCCACAAACATCTGATACGCACCCATAACAAACATTCTGTAAAGCGTAGAATCCGTGATAAAATTCTCGAAGTTCTTCACACCTTCGGGCGTATAGACATCCGCCTCAAACTTCATAAAAGTCCGCCACGCCAGTGACATGGCATCCTCCCACTCTTCCCGATATGCGCTTCTGATCTCATACGGTATCTCCAAAACAATCAGTGACTCCTTTTCTGCCTTCCTATCATTTTATCGTACTTTTGCCAAAATTACAACCTGTTGCGGTGATTTCATGCCGGATAGCGGACTCGAAGCCTGCCGGGAAATTTCCTGACAGAATAGAAATATGCCCCGCGGATGATCCCGCGAGGCTGTGTTTCCATAAAACGGGCTGATTCGTTCAGCTTCTGTATAATTCGGCGATTTGAAGAGATCTGTCAGGAAAATGCTCCTTCAAATACATCAGGTACTGCAGCGCGCTGCCCTCATATTTCTGTACATCCCCCAGCAGACCGACTTCGTAGCAGCTTCTTATTACATTAATAATGCAGTCCTCGGTATGATCCTCCTTACAGTCCTTACATTCCTTTAATATATGCGCAATCGCCGTTTCCAGCTCCACCTCATCAAACACCTTAAAGTCCATCGTGGGAATATGCTCCATTCCCTGCAGAACCTCCTTTTTGGGCTCCCTTTTGTAATCGCTGATGCACTGTTTTCCGTACCCTATGACGCAGTTCGTTTTCTGGCACTGTCCGCAGGCTGTCTCTTTCCTGCAGCAGTTTTCCAGATCCGCGCCTACCAGCCCTGCATTTAAGCCCTTTCTGTGTTCGTCCGCCATATTCTATTACCTCCATACCTTATAGAATCTAATCACATGTATAATACTATAACACGACTAATATGGGGCAGGCAATATAAGAGTTTCAAATTTCCACATCAGTGTTGGCTGACATCCCATATTTACTGGTATAACCCTGTATACGGGTCCCGCATTTCCGTAAAAATCCTTTGCACCGCATTTGCCACAAAATAAACGGAATATTGACTACATGGTAAATTCTGTCTTGCCATTAAATGAATGATGAAATATGATGAAATAAGCGAAAAAGCACAAACTAAAACTAGTTAAAGATGGAGGAGAAGTCATATTATGGAATTTAAAAATTTAACCAATTGTGAAGAGATGGTGATGAAAACGGTGTGGGATGCGGATAGGGAGCTGGATCTGGCTGGTATTACACAGAGAGTGAATGAAACGTATCATAAGGAGTGGAAACCACAGACTATTTCCACATTTTTGGCGCGGCTTGTCAGAAAGGGTTATTTAAAAAATTACAGGCAGGGGCGCGTATTCTATTATCAGATACTTGTTCCACAGAAGGACTATCTGGGAAAGATGGCGGAACAGTTTGTCGAATTTTGGAAGCAGGAGAACGTGGATGTTTTTCTGGTGGCGCTGAAGAAACAGATGCCGACCAGATAAGCGGCATTTCTTCATAAGAATATACGAAAACCCGGGAGAAAGGATCTGATGTGGAAATATGTCAGCCAACATCCTAAAAACAAGTTGCATCCACACAGTGATTACTGTAGAATGGTGGAATGAGACTTTTAGAGAAAACGCGGCACAAATTCATCGGAGATAAGAGCTTTTATAAGATGGTACTTGCCATTGCGGTTCCTATTATGGTTCAAAACGGTATCACAAACTTCGTGAGCCTTTTGGACAACATCATGATCGGACAGATCGGCACGGAACAAATGTCCGGCGTGGCCATTGTAAACCAGCTCCTCTTTGTCTACAATCTCTGCCTGTTCGGAGGTGTATCCGGCGCAGGTATTTTTACTGCGCAGTATTTCGGACAGAAAAATCAGGAAGGTATCCGCCAGACCGTCCGCTTTAAAATATGGATGGTTTCCCTGATTACCTTATTTACCGTAATTCTCCTTCTGTCCGCCGGCGATCCGCTGATTATGCTCTATCTGCAGGGCGATGGTACAGTCGACAGCGTGGCCGCCACTCTGCGCTACGGCAGGGAGTATCTCCAAATTATGCTTCCCGGCCTGATTCCTTTTATGCTGGTTCAGGTCTATTCCAGCACCCTGCGGGAGTGCGGAAAGACGATCCTGCCCATGAAGGCAGGCGTAATCGCAGTCTTTGTAAATCTGGTCCTGAATTACATATTAATATACGGCAAATTCGGTGCACCGGCTTTGGGTGTACGGGGCGCCGCCATCGCCACGATTATCTCCCGCTTTGTCGAATGCGCCATCGTACTTCTCCACACGCACCGACACGCGCAGGAGCACCCTTTTGCCCAGGGACTTTACGTCACGTTAAAAGTCCCCGCATCACTTGTGTTAAAAATTATAACCAAGGGTATGCCTCTTCTTTTAAACGAAACGCTCTGGGCTGCCGGAATGGCGATGCTGACGCAGTGCTATTCCATCCGGGGCTTAAACGTGATTGCCGCACTCAATATTTCCAATACGATCAACAACGTATTTAACATCGTATTTATCGCACTGGGCGACTCTGTTGCGATTATTGTGGGACAGCTTCTGGGCGCAGGCAAAATGGATGAGGCACGGGATACAGACAATAAAATGATTGCCTTTTCCGTATTCAGCTGTGTTCTGATCGCCGCCGTCATGCTCCTGTTAGCACGGTTTTTCCCGCTGCTCTACAACACAAACGCCGAGGCGAGAACGCTCGCTACATACTTTATTATGCTTACAGCCGTCTTTATGCCGCAGAACGCTTTTCTGCACGCCTCTTACTTTACACTGCGCTCCGGCGGCAAAACGATCATTACCTTTCTTTTCGACAGCGTGTTCATCTGGTGTGTCAGCGTAGTGATCGCCTTTATTCTGAGCCGCTACACGAATCTGCCCGTGGTCGCCGTCTATGCCTTTGTGCAGATGGGCGACTGGATTAAATGCGTTATCGGATTCGTGCTGGTGAAGAAGGGTGTCTGGCTGCAGAATATTGTTTCTTAGGCATCCCGAAAAATACCTATCATGTCAGGCAAACGCACAGACTGTTTCTATGGTATAACCGCGAAACAGTCTGTGCGTTTTCATTTTATAACAATTAAATTTTCACACTGTTTTCATGTTATAACATTCTAATAATACGAAAATTTAAATATTATACTTGCGCAATAGTCTCACTGTTATTATAATATACTTATAAAATAGTCTTTGTATTTCCCTGGTATATTTTAGTAATACACCGAAATACTACCCTATAAGCGGAGGTATCACATGGCGATTGTAAGCGAGGAAAAAATTATTAAAGTTTTATGGCAGTATAATCCGTGGTGGAGAACACCTGCCGCCGTCAAAGACAACGCAAGGCCGCAGAAGCGGCTGGCTTACTACGAGGCGCTTCAGATGCTGATGCATACAAGCATCCGCCGGTTTGTCGTGCTTTCCGGGGTAAGGCGGGTCGGCAAGACCACCATCCTTTACCAGATTATTGACAAGTTGCTGGAGGAGGGGATAAGTCCGCGCAATATACTGTACGTTTCCTTTGACAATCCGATCCTCAAGCTTGTAAGTGTGGAAACCGTTCTGTCGGTCTATGAGTCCATGTATCCGGTAGAAGGGGTAAAATATCTCTTTTTCGATGAAATACAGTATACAGATGATTGGGAACTGTGGATGAAGGTGATTTATGACAGCAGGAAGGACATTCGCATGGTCGCCACAGGCTCAGCAAGCCCCATTTTAGAAAAGGGGGCAGCCGACAGCGGCACGGGACGGTGGAATGTTCTGAAAATTCCCACCATGTCCTTTTACGAATACTGTAAAGTGCTTGCGCTGGAAGACCCCCTGCCGTCTTACACCATACAGCCCTGCGAGCTTACCGATCTGAGTCATGCGCAGCTTAGCGAACTGATAAACCGCTTTTGCCCCCTGCGAAATCATTTTAACCGGTATCTGACCATCGGCGGTTTCCCGGAGCTTGTTCTGTCCGGCGATGATCTGTATGCACAGCGGATGCTGCGCGAAGATGTTGTGGACAAGGTGATTAAACGCGATGTATTATCCTTATTTAATATCCGTAATCCTCTTCTTATGGAAAAGCTGTTTTTATATCTGTGTATGAACTCCACAGAGATTTTCAGTACCACCACAGCCGCAAAGGAGCTTGAAAATATCTCTGTCTCCACGATTGACAGTTATATCGAAGCCTTAAAAATGTCTAATCTTATCTATCTGTCCAAACCTATGAACGTGGGCAGTAAGGGCGCGCTAAAGGGGAAACCTAAAATTTTTATTGCGGACGCCGCTATCCGCAACGCGGTACTGATGATCGACGATGTACTGTCGGACGAAACGGAGCTGGGTGCCATGGTGGAAACCGCCGTCTACAAGCACATGGTTTCCTTCTATCAGGGCACTCCGGCGCAGCTTGGCTATTTTAGAAATGCAAGAGACAACCAGAAAGAAGTCGATGTAGTGGTGGAACTCCCCCGGCAGAAAATTCTCTGCGAGGTAAAATACCGCAGCAATTCCCACATCCCCGCCTCAGACGCGATTGTGGAATTATGCAGGGATAAAACCGCGAAAGTCACACATTCTTTCCTAATTACAAAGGAGATGGATGATTTCGGCGTTACCAGACACGAAACAGCCGTCCCGATTCTTCGCGTGCCCGCCATCGCTTTTCTGTATCTTCTGGGGAAAGCGGAGGCAGACAACAAAGTCAAATGACCCGCCGCAGGCGTCGGGGACATTCGACTCCCGCAGAAATAAACGGCGCAGCCCAAAAGGCTGCGCCGCACATTTTAACTCAGAACTGTGCCAGATACTTCTTTACATTTTCTGTAATGCTGCCTCCGAAAACCGCAGAGCCCGCCACAATCACATTAGCCCCGGCTTCCATTACAATTTTCGCGTTTTCCACCGTGATACCGCCGTCCACCTGAATGTCAAGGTCAAGCCCCATCTCGTCAGCCATCCCGCGTACCCGGCGGACGCGCTCCGTGGATTCGGGAATGTATTTCTGACCGCCAAATCCCGGCTCCACCGTCATAACCAGAAGCATATCCAGTTTCGGCAGATATTTTCTGACCGACTCAACAGGCGTTTTCGGCTTAATTGACATACCTACACGGCAGCCCAGATTCCGGATCAGGTCTATCGTCTCCTCCGCATCATCCGTGGCTTCCAGATGGAAGGTGATGCTGTCCGCCCCGCACGCCTTGAACTCTTTCAAATACCGGTCAGGATCGACAATCATCAGATGCACGTCAAAAACTCTGTCAGTCACCTTGCGGATGGAACGGATCAGCGGCATTCCAAAGGAAATGGAGGGTACAAACACCCCGTCCATCACATCAATATGTAAATACTCTGCTCCGGCCTCGTCCGCCTCTTTGATCTGCTCCCCCAGTCTGGCGAAATCCGCCGCCAGAATGGAGGGAGACAAAATTCTTTTACCCATTTTAGGTACCTTCCTACTTTACAAACCCTTTTGTTTTTTCATAGATGCCCTTACCGTCCAGGCCATACTTCTCTACCAGCGCATTCGCAGAGCCGGACTCGCCGAAGGTATCCTGCATACCGATCCGCAGAACGGGTGTGGGATGCTTCTCGGACAGGCAGTCGCAGACAGCGCTGCCAAGGCCGCCGATCACGGTGTGCTCCTCTGCCGTAACCACTTTGCCGGTTTTCCTGGCAGAAGCAAGCACCAGTTCTTCATCCAGAGGCTTGATGGTGTGGATATTGATGACCTCCGCGCTGATACCGTCCGCTGCCAGCAGCTCCGCCGCATCCAGAGCGGAAGATACCGTAATGCCGCTTGCAATGATCGTCACATCCGTTCCCTCTCTCAAAAGAACGCCCTTGCCGATCTCAAACTTGTAATCCGGCCTGTCGTTGATTACAGGCACAGCCGCACGGCCGAAGCGCAGATATACCGGGCCTTCCGTCTCAATCGCCGCTCTCACCGCCGCCTTTGCCTCCACATCGTCGGAGGGTACAATAACGGTCATGCCGGGAATCGTCCGCATCAGAGCCACATCCTCGTTACACTGGTGGGTCGCGCCGTCCTCACCTACGGTAATACCCGCATGGGTCGCACCGATCTTTACATTCAGATGGGGATAACCGATGGAATTACGGACCTGTTCAAAGTTACGTCCAGCCGCAAACATAGCGAAGGAGCTGATAAAGGGTATCTTACCGCAGGTAGCAAGGCCCGCTGCAATACCTGTCATATTACACTCTGCAATACCGCAGTCGATATGGCGGTCCGGAAACGCTTTCTGGAACACGCCCGTTTTGGTCGCGCCCGCAAGATCCGCGTCTAACACTACCAGATTGGGAAATTCTGCACCACACGCAGCAAGTGCATTACCATAGCTTTCTCTTGTTGCAATTTTTTTCACATCTGCCATTAGTTTGCACCTCCTAACTCTTTACCGATCTTCTCAAGATCCGCCATCGCCGTCGCATACTCTTCATCGTTGGGCGCCTTGCCGTGCCACCCCGCATTGTTCTCCATAAAGGAAACGCCTTTGCCCTTCACTGTCTTACAGATAATAGCCGTGGGCTGTCCCTTGGTCTCCTTTGCCTCCTTGAAGGCAGCGTCAATCTGGTCAAAGTCATTGCCGTCGATATTGATTACATGGAAGTTAAACGCCTCAAATTTTTTATCAATCGGGTACGGGGAGCACACGTCGTCAATCTTACCGTCGATCTGCAGCCCGTTGTTGTCCACAATCACTACCAGATTGTCGAGCTTTCTGTGGCCTGCAAACATGGACGCCTCCCAAACCTGGCCTTCCTGGATCTCACCGTCACCGAGAAGTGTGTAGGTTCTGTAATCCTTGCCGTCCATCTTCGCCGCCAGCGCCATACCTACCGCCGCGGAAATGCCCTGTCCCAAAGAGCCCGAAGACATGTCTACACCGGGCGTCTCCTGCATACAGGGATGACCCTGCAGATAGGAGCCGAGGTGGCGCAGCGTGGGCAGATCTTCCACCGGGAAATATCCTCTGTTCGCCAGAACAGAATAAAGTCCGGGAGCCGTATGTCCCTTGGAAAGCACGAAACGGTCCCTGTCCGCTTTCTTGGGATCTTTCGGGTCAATGTTCATCTCCTCAAAATACAGGTAGGTAAAAATGTCCGCCGCCGACAAAGATCCGCCCGGATGTCCCGCTTTCGCGCCATGTACCGCTGTCACGATACCCTTGCGGACTTCATTAGCTGTTTTTTGTAACTCTAATTTGTTCATAGCTATCCTCCATCCATTACAACTATAATAGTATCAACATGCCTAAAGTGTATCATAAACTTCCACTTTTGTCACCGTGCCCGGGCACAAATCGCACATATTCACAGTGCCCGCTTGAAAAACCTTCAATTTTCCCGCATACTCCTCTGTCTGCGCACGGCTCATCGCTGGCCATAGTATGCATTCTCTCCGTGCTTGCGGAAGTAGTGCTTATCCTGCAGCTCCTGCGGCGCCGGCTGGATTCTCGCGTTGATCGTCTCCGCGCGGTAAGCCATCTTCGCCACTTCCTCCAGCACAACCGCGTTATGCACCGCCTCATGCGCGTCCTTGCCCCATGCAAAAGGACCGTGGTTTTTGCAAAGCACTGCCGGTACTGCCACCGGGTCTTTCTCCATTCTCTTAAACTCGTTGACAATCAAAAGTCCCGTGTTTTTCTCATAAGCGTCCGCGATCTCGTCCTCATTCAGACACCGCAGGCAGGGAATCTCCCCGTAAAAGTAATCCGCATGGGTCGTACCGTAGCAGGGAATGCTCCTGCCCGCCTGCGCCCAGCTTGTCGCGTAGGAAGAATGGGTATGTACAACGCCGCCGATCTCGTTGTAAGCCTTATAAAGCTCTACATGGGTGGCCGTGTCGGAAGAAGGATTATATTTTCCCTCCACCTTTTTACCCTCCAGATCTACCAGCACCATATCGTCGGGGGTCAGCTTATCATAGTCGACGCCGCTGGGTTTGATCGCAAAAAGTCCGCTCTCCCTGTCAATCTCGCTCACATTACCCCAGGTGAACGTGACAAGTCCGTATTTCGGGAGAAGCATATTCGCCTCATAAACTCGTTTTTTTAATTCCTCTAACACAGTTTCAGCCCTCCTGTTTTTTATATTCATTCTAGCGCCCATCACATATTACATGGATTCCACAGCCGCTCTCTCGATAGCCAGTCCTGCGCTGTATAACTTCATGAACTTATTGAAGCCTTCCACATCGGACGCCTTCGGCTCCAGCTTCTCGCCCTTCTGACCGGCAAATACCTTACTGTCAAGGAAAGCGGCCAGGCTTTCGTCCGCGCCTTTATTGATCATGTAGGAAGCAAGAAGCGCAATCCCCCACGCGCCGCCTTCACCCGCCGTCTCCATAACGCTCACGGGCGCGTTCATTGCCGCCGCAAGGATGCTCTGTCCTACGCCTTTTGTCTTAAACAGGCCGCCGTGTCCCAGAATCTCATCCACTTCCACCTTCTCCTCCTGGAAAAGAATATCAAATCCGGTTTTCAGCGCGCCGAGAGAGGTAAACAGATGCACTCTCATAAAGTTCGCCAGATTGAACTTCGCGTCAGGCGTGCGTACGAACAGAGGCCGTCCCTCGTTAAAGCCCGTCACATGCTCGCCGGAGAAGTAATTGTAAGCCAGCAGGCCGCCGCAGTCGTCGTCTCCCTCTAACGCCTTGCGGTAGAGATTGCCGTACAGCTCGTTCATATCCACCTTCATGCCCATCACTTCCGAGTATTCCTTAAACAGATTCACCCATGCATTCAAGTCTGATGTACAGTTGTTGCAGTGCACCATGGCCACAAGGCTGCCGTCAGGGGTCGTTACCAGATCGATCGCATCATACACTTTGGAGAGTTCCTTCTCCATAACGATCATGCCGAACACACTCGTTCCTGCGGATACATTACCCGTACGCTGTGCCACGCTGTTGGTCGCCGCCATACCTGTGCCCGCGTCGCCCTCGGGGGGACAGAAGGGTATGCCTGCCTGCAGTGTGCCCGTAGGGTCTAACAGCTTCGCGCCTTCCTCAGTCAGGGCGCCCGCCTGCTGTCCCGCCGTGTATACAGCCGGAAGCACATCCTTTAACTTCCATGCAAAGCCCTTGTCTGCAACCGCCTCGTCAAACTGCGCGATCATCTTCTCGTTAAACTGTCCCGTCCCAATGTCGATCGGGAACATGCCGGAAGCCTCACCCACGCCGACAATCTTCTCACCCGTCAGTTTCCACTGGATATACCCCGCCAGTGTGATGACAAATTTCAGGTCCGGCACATGCGCCTCGCCGTTTAAAACTGCCTGATAAAGGTGCGCGATCGTCCATCTCTGGGGAATATGGTAATTAAAAAGCTCCGTCAGCTTCGTGGAAGCCTCCTCGGTGATGGTGTTTCTCCATGTGCGGAAGGGAACCATCAGCTCGTCCTTTTCGTTGAACGCCATATAGCCGTGCATCATTGCGGAAAAACCGATCGCTCCCAGCTTCACAAGCTTCTCCCCGTACTGTGCCTGCACATCCTCTGTCAGTTTTTTGTAGCAGTCCTGCAGTCCCGTCCAGATGTCGTCCAGACTGTAGGTCCAGATGCCGTTCTCCAGTCTGTTCTCCCAATCGTGCGCCCCCGATGCGATGGGCTTGTTGTTCTCATCCACCAGAACCGCTTTAATTCTGGTGGAACCGAACTCAATACCCAGCACCGCTTTACCGCTTGCAATACATTCTTTTGCTCCCATACTTATCCCTGTACCTCCTTTTTATTTAATGAAACGCCGCCTCATTCCAGCGAAGCATATTCTTGAAATCACGGATATTGGTATCTTTATCAATGATCACGCTCTCAATACCCATTGCATCCGCCCAGTCAGCCATCTGCTCCACGGTCAGATCATAGGAGAACGCCGTGTGATGTGCGCCGCCTGCCAGAATCCAGGCCGTTGCGCCAACCTCCAGATTAGGCTGCGGCGTCCAGTATGCCGTACCAACCGGCAGCTTCGGCATAGGCTTCTCCACCTTCTTGCAGTCCACCGCGTTGATCAGCAGACGGAATCTGGTTCCCAGATCCACCAGCGAACATGCCACCGCCGGGCCTTCCTTAGCCGTAAATACCAGACGGGCGGGATCTTCCCTGTTGCCCATGGAAAGCGGGCACACTCTGATCGCCACATCGCCGTCAGCCACAGAGGGGCAGACCTCAAGCATATGCGCCTGCAGGATGCCTTCCTTGCCAGGCACTAAGTTGTAGGTGTAGTCCTCCATCAGGGAAGAGCCCTTTGCTCCCTTGATGTCCGCCGTCATCAGCTTCATCAGACGAACCATAGCCGCTACCTTCCAGTCGCCCTCCGCGCCGAAGCCGTAGCCTTTCTCCATCAGTCTCTGGATCGCCAGACCCGGAAGCTGTTTCAGACCGCCCAGCATATTGAAATGTGTCACAACCGCATGATAGTCGTTCTCTACCAGGAATTTCTCGATACCGATCTCCTGCTGCGCCTGCACAGCCACATGCTTTTTGAACTCTTCGAGATCCCTGCCCTCGTCAATAATCTTATATTTGCTGTAATATTCCTCCACCAGCGCGTTCACATCGCCCTGCGGCACCGCGTCCACATATTCCACCACGTCGTTTACGCAGTAATGGTCAATCTCCCAGCCGAACTTGATCTGCGCCTCTACCTTATCGCCCTCGGTTACAGCCACGTTGTTCATGTTGTCGCCGAAACGGCACACACGCACATGGGAGGACTCGATCACACCGATGGCTGTGCGCATCCAGCTTCCAAGCTGCTTCTGCACGCGCTCGGACGCCCAGTGTCCCACAATGATCTTGCGCTCAATACCCATACGGCTCACGATATGCCCGTACTCCCTGTCGCCATGGGCGGACTGGTTCTCATTCATGAAATCCATGTCGATGGTATCGTAAGGAAGCTCCTCGTTGAACTGCGTATGCAGATGGCAGAGCGGCTTCCGGAACTCCTTCAGTCCCAGAATCCACATTTTCGCCGGGGAAAAGGTGTGCATCCAGGTAATCACACCCGCGCACTCCGGATCATTGTTCGCATCGTTGAACGCCTTGCGGATGGAGGCCTGGCCAAGTAACGTAGGCTTCCATACCACTTCAAAAGGCAGATTGCCGGAAGCGTTCAGTGCCTCCACCATTTTCGCGGAATGATCCGCCACTTTTTTCAGGCACTCGTCCCCATATAAGTCCTGAGACCCTGTGCAAAACCAAAACTTGTAGCTCTTTGCTGCATTCATACAATACCCTCTCTTTCTTACATTATTTTTGCTTGTTTTTCCTGCAACTAGGACTTAAGTTGTACACATATACAATTTTGTATACAATATTCGCACATATTTTGTGCTGTCCCCTCCGCACTTCTTATCATACAGTCTACTACTTGTACATACAAATATGCAAGTTGTATATAACAATTTCCCTGCGATATATTGGGCTTGACCGGCTCCGCAGATAGTGCCACAGTCCCGCCACCCTATATCGCTTATTTTATCTTTCGCACCGACCTCCTTGGCACCACGTCCACCTCAAACTCGTAGTTCGCGTCAAAAGCCGGGTCCTTAATCATCCGCAGCAGATTTTCCGCCGCCTTACTGCCAAGCCTCTCCATGGGATGCGGCATGGATGCAATGGGCACATCCCCCAAAACCGCCAGCTCCGAATCATCCACACTGGCCACTGAAACATCCTGCGGAACCCGGATGCCGTTCTTCTTAAAAATGTCCAGAAGTCCGAAAGCCACTTCGTCGTTAAAGCAGAACACTGCCGTGCAGTCTTTGAAACGCTCCAGCACTTTTTCGGACGCCTTTTCCAGACGCTGTTTCTCCTCCGTGTCCACCCAGACGATCTGCCCGTCCGTCACTTCCAGCCCGGCATCCATCATCGCGTCCATATAACCCGAAAAACGCGCCTGCCCCTGCCCGTCGTCCAGTTTAAAGATACCGCCGATCCTTTCATGCCCCATGGAAAGCAGATATTTTGTCATTTTCCATCCGGCCATATGATCGTTAATGGAAACATGCGGAATCTTTAACTGCGGATAAAAGCTGTTGATGAAGATAACCGGAATCCGTTTCCTGCGGATTTCATGATAAAGCCGCAGATTGGGATTGGGAATGCCGCTCTTTGTCGGCTCCACAATCAGCCCGGATACCTCGTCCCGGCTGATAATATCCTCCAGAATGGTCCTTTCCCGGCCGTGCTGGTTATTGGTAAAGGCAATCTGCACCGAATATCCGGCCTCCAGAAGCACGTTTTCTATTCCCTGTATCGTTCTGGGAAAAATATAGCCGTCCACATAGGTCGTCACCACGGAAACGCGCATCCGCTTCGTCAGGTTCGCCAGTCGGTTATCATTGATATAAGTGCCGCTCCCCTGAATCCGGCGGATAATCCCCTCGTTCTCCAAAACGCCGATGGCGTGTCTGACAGTCTGTCGGCTTACACCGAACATTTCTTTGAGCGTATTTTCCGAATACATCTTCTGACCCGGAACAAGCTTTTTGGTCTCTATCTGTTCATTGATCCATCCGACCAACTCCATGTATTTCGGCGTTGCCTTCTCCATATCTTTCCCCTTTTCCGTCATACGTCTCCTGTATCACTTTCCGGCCCGCTTATATGCGCGTATGCAAAGAGCCACCCTTCCGGGCAGCCCTCGCACATTAAGGGCTGCGTTCCCCCGCCGTCCTTAGCCGCTATGTATCTTAAATATCAGATCATCAGCCTTTCTTTCTCTTGGAAATAACGTCCACGGTTACAGCTCCGAGAAGAACCGCGCCCTTCACGATCTTCTGGATATCTGTAGACCAGCCGTACAGGGACATACCGTTATTCAGGATACCCATAATGAACGCGCCGACTACCGCACCCATGATCGTACCGGCGCCACCGGCTACCGCCGCGCCACCGATGTAACAGGATGCGATAGCATCCATCTCGAATCCGTCACCGGCCTTCGGCGTGGAGGAAGAATTGCGGGCGGAGAGGACGATACCTGCAACCGCGCTCAAAATACCCATGTTGGTATATACCCAGAAGAACACCTTTTTCGTATCGATACCGGAAAGGTTTGCCGCCTTTCTGTTACCGCCCAATGCGTAGATCTGACGGCCTGCCACCGTCTTGCTCGTGATAAATCCATACAGTGCAATCAGCAGCGCCATGATGACAAGCACGAAGGGAAGTCCGTTATACTGTGCCAGCTTAAGGAAGCAGAACCAGATAATAAAGAGCATAACGACCAGTTTCACCGCTACCTGCCACAAGGGATTGGTCGCGAAATTGTATTTCTCTTTCGTCTTAATGCTGCGGATCTCATTGAGAACCAGTGCAACAGAAGCGATAACCGCCACACCGATACAAACCAGATCCAGTGTGCCGCCGCCCACATTGATTTTTGCCGTGGGAAGGAAGCCTGCGCCCAGATATACAAAATTGTCCGGGTGGGGACCCTTTGTCTGTGCTCTCAGAAGGGTGTACGTGAGTCCACGGCCCATGAGCATCGTAGCCAGCGTCACAACGAAAGGCGGGATGTCCAGATAAGCGATGAAAAAGCCCGCGAACATACCTACCAGAAGACCGATTACCAGCGCAACAAGGATCGCTATCCACATATTCATTTTATAGTCGATCAGGATAATACCTGCAGCCGCGCCTGTGAGCGCTACAACAGAGCCGACACCCAGATCCACATTACCGGTCAGTACGCAGAGCAGCATACCGATGGCAAGAATAACCACATAGCCGTTCTGCATGATAAGATTGTTGATATTAGCCGGGGAGAGGTTCTTCCCGCCCGTCATAATGGCAAAGATCACATAGATGGCAATAAGCGCCAGAAACATACCGTACTGTTTCATGTCAAGATTCACTACTTTTTTCTTCTCATTCATTTCCATCACCCTTTCTATTATGTGCCATAATACACTGCATAATTTTTTCCTGTGTCAGCTCCGCATGATTCAGCTCGCCCGCGATCTGACCTTCATTGATGACATAGGTCCTGTCGCAGGTACCAATGATTTCCGGCATTTCGGAGGAAATGATAAGCACCGCCTTCCCTGCTTTTGCCAGCTCATTGATCACACAGTATATCTCATACTTTGCACCCACGTCGATACCGCGGGTAGGCTCATCCAGAATCAGTACATCCGGCTGTGTCAGCATCCACTTCGCCAGAACCACCTTCTGCTGGTTACCGCCGGACAGGGCGCCAACCACCTGCTCGATGGAAGTGGCCTTGACGTTAATTCTCTTCTTATACTCTTCCGCTGCGACAATCTCGTCATTTCCGTTGATCACGCCGTGTTTGGAAAAGAATTTCGGACGGGCTGCTATGGTCATGTTCTCCTTGATCTCGCCGATCAGGTTCAGACCGTACACCTTTCTGTCCTCGGACACATAGGCAAGCTTACTGTCTATCGCCTGCTTCACGGTCTTCATCTCCACTTCCTTGCCGTTGATCTTAACGGTTCCGGAAATCTTCTGCCCGTAGCTGTGCCCGAATACGCTCATCGCGAACTCGGTACGCCCCGCACCCATCAGTCCGGCAAGCCCAACTACCTCGCCCGCCCTTACACTGATATTAATATTCTTTAAAATCTGACGCTCCGCATCATCGGGATGGTAAACATTCCAGTCCTTGACTTCAAAGATCGTGTCGCCGATCTTCACACCTTCGCGCGCCGGATAACGGTTGGTCATTTCACGTCCTACCATGCCCTTAATCACGCGGTCTTCGGACATATCGTCCTTGCCCTTGATCAGCGTCTCAATCGTCTTACCGTCACGGATGATTGTTACGGAGTCAGATACATATTCGATCTCATTTAGCTTATGGGAAATAATAATACAGGTAATTCCCTGCTTCTTAAGCTCCAGCATAATGTCCAGAAGTTTTTTACTTTCCTCGTCATTCAATGCCGCCGTAGGCTCATCGAGAATCAAAAGCTCCACCTTCTTGGCCATTGCCTTCGCAATTTCAATCAGCTGCTGTTTGCCAACGCCCAGAGAGTTCACCGGCACATTTACATCCTCATGCTCCAGCCCCACTCTCGCAAGCATCTCCTGCGCACGCTGTCTGGTCTTCGTCCAATCAATAACCCCTTTTGCCGCCAGCTGCTCATTGCCCAGGAACACATTCTCCGCTACCGAGAGAAGCGGACTCAGGGCAAGCTCCTGATGGATAATAACAATACCCTTTGCCTCACTGTCCCTCAGATTATGAAACTTACATGTCTCCCCCTTGTACACGACGTCGCCGGAATATGTACCATGAGGCCAGACACCCGAGAGAACGTTCATCAGCGTAGATTTGCCCGCCCCGTTTTCACCACACAGCGCATGGATCTCTCCGCGTCTCACCTTCAGATTTACATCATCCAGCGCCCGGACACCTGAAAATTCCTTGACAATGTGGTTCATTTCCAAGATGTAATCCGACATTTTCCCAACTCCCTTCTCTAAAATATATGATAGGTAAGAGAGGGCGGCAGCAAAACTGCCGCCGCCCTCCTAAAATCTTATAGAAAATTACTCAGCCAACTGCTCCTCTGTGTAGTAACCGCCGTCTACGATGATATCCTTGTAGTTGGACTGGTCAACTGCTACAGGTGTGCACAGGTAAGAAGGAACTACGATCTTACCATTGTTGTACTGCTCGGTATCGTTGATCTCAGGCTCTGCACCCTCAAGCACTGCCTGCACCATGGTAACACACTTCTCAGCCAGGAGACGTGTATCCTTGTAGATGGACATGGTCTGCTTGCCGGAGATAATGTTCTTGGTAGCCATCAGCTCAGCGTCCTGACCTGTGATCATCGGCCAGTTAGCGTCCGTGTAGCCTGCGCCCTCAAGAGCTGCCTTACAGCCGTATGCGAAACCGTCGAAAGCGGTAGCGCAGATGTCAAGATCCTCGTCAGCGTAGAAACCTGTCAGATAGTTCTCACAGTTCTGCTGTGCGGTCTCCTGAGACCATCTTAAGATACAGGTGTCATCGAAAGAAGTTCTGCCGGACTTACAAACCAGTGCGCCGTTGTCAAGATAAGGCTGAAGAACCTCCATCAGACCTGCGTAAAGCATATGCGCGTTGTTATCGTCAGGGGAACCCATGAAGAACTCAATGGTCTTCGGGTCTGCCGGATCGAGGTTTGCATTGTCCTCAATGTACTTACCGATTGCGGTACCAACGCCCTTGTTATCAAATGTAGCATAGTAGGAAACAGCATCCGTGTTCATCAGCAGACGGTCGTAAGCGATGATCGGAATACCCGCCTCTTTCGCCTGTGCCTCTACGTTTACCAGAGCGTCAGAGTCGATAGAAGCGATAACCAGGCAGTTAACGCCGGAAGCGATCATGTTCTCAATCTGGGAAACCTGTGCCTGTACATCATCCTCTGCGTACTGAAGGTCAACCTCGTAGCCAAGAGACTCGAGCTGCGCCTTCATGTTATCGCCGTCATTGATCCATCTCTCGGAAGACTGGGTAGGCATTGCCACACCAACCTTCTTGCCGCCAGCGGATGTAGCCGCTGCTGCCGCCTCATCTGCTGCTACGTCTGCCGCATCAGCCGCGGGAGCCTCATCCGCTGCCGCAGGAGCCTCGTCAGTCGCTGCGGGAGCTGCTGTCTCCGCAGAACCGCCGCCACAGCCTACCAGCATGGAAGCTACCATTGCTACACTCAGAAGTGTGCCTAATACTTTCTTTTTCATTTCTTCTTTTCCTCCCTTTTAAATATTTGTTTCGCACAGCCAACTTGTCTATACGCATCCGCAAGTTGTACACTATACAATTTGCCAATTTTAAAAATATTTTACTTTTTTTAGCAAATCGGTAATTGGAACATTTTGCTTAATTGACTACTTATTCGCAAGCCATTCTGTGCATTTTTACCACCGTTTTCTCGGATGATATATTCATTATATCTACATGCTAATAGATTGTCAATCTTTTTATTCACATTTTACATACATCCCGTGCAAGTTGTATAGTGTACAACTTGCACGGCGAAGAAACACAAAAAACACCCGCAGGCTTCACTTCCCCACGGGTGTTTCCACTTATACTATAAATACCGGCTGCCTTCCGGTTTCCACCTCAGTCTTTAGATTTTAAATGCACTTACCAGTCCTTCCACATCGCCCGTAAGTACAAGCAGTTTGTCCATGGCCTCAGACACCTCTTCCAGATTCGCGGACTGTTCGGCCACCACCGCGCTGACCTCGTTAATCTCCGTCACATTCCCGTCCGCGGCATCCCTGACGGTTCCCATGCTCTCCATGGCCTCCCTGATTCTGTCGCTCAGAACCTCCACGCCGCTTATGATGTCTTCCACGCTGTTGCTGACCTCGTCCGTGCCCGCGGTAATAATCTCAAAACTCTCCCTCGCCTCGCCGGTCATCTGGTTGCCTTTTTCCAACTGGTCAAGACTCTCCCGCAGCCGCGCCGTCATCTGGTTAGCCTGTTCGCTGACAGCCTCAATCATCTTACCTATATGAGCCGCAGCCGCCTGCGAATCATCCGCCAGGTTCCGGATCTCCGTAGCCACTACCGCAAAGCCCCTGCCCGCTTCTCCGGCTCTCGCCGCCTCGATGGATGCGTTCAGCGACAGCAGATTCGTCTGGGACGCAATGGCGGAAATGGACGCCAGCGCCTCCGTCATCCCCTTCGTATTTTCACCGAAAGAAGCAAATACGCTTTCCATCTCCCGCATGGAACGGTTGACCTCCTGCATCTGCTCTACATAAGCCACGATTTTCTGCATACCGTCTTTGGCATTATCCCTTGTCTTTCCCGCATTTCCATGGATCGCCTCTGCATAATCCGCCACTTTTTCAGCAATATTGCCCATTTCGCCGATCTGTTCCTGTGCGCGGCTGACCTCCTGCTGCTGCCTCTCCAGAGCCGCCAGCATCCCGTCCACCGCATCCGCAATACGCGTACCGCCCTGCGCATTCTCATCCACGCTGTTGTTAACCGTGGCAGTAGCCATTTTTAGCTCCGCCATGTTCGTTGCCACTTTACTGATCAGGTGCACCAGACTGCTCTTCATCCTGTTGAAAGCCAAAGCCGCGCGTCCCGCCTCGTCCCTGCCCTTCACTTTGATGTCCTCGCTTGTCAGATTCCCCTCGGACATAACCGTCAGCTTCTTCTCAAGCTGTATAATAGGCGCGGTGATACTCTGCGTCAGCGCAAAAGCCGCCGCCAGAACCACTACCGCCGTAACCAGCACAACCACCACGATCATGTTCCTCATATTTCTGAACGCGCCCTGTATCTCGTCCGCCACCTTCTCGCTTCTCGCAATTTCCGAGGCAAGAAGCGTCTCGGCGCTGGAGCTGACAAAGCTCATGCTGCCGCTCATATTCTGCGCCGCATTCAGCCCCGCAGAAGAATAGGTGTCTCCACAGGCCGTCTGCAGTTCCCGGAAAGATGCGATAAATTTCCCGGCCTCGGAAGCAAATTTATCGAATTGGTTTCGCATTTCCGAGTACTCCGCCTCCTGGGGGACATTCTCCCCAACCTGCGCCACATACTGCTCCATGGTGTCAATAATTTCCACATGGCCGCTGGAAGCAATGTCTCCGCCGGTACTGCACTTGACGACAACAGTGCGCCCCAGATAGGAGGCATTGTCCTTTATATAAGTGACCTTGCTGATACTGTCCAGAATCTGCGAGTACTGCGCATTATATTTACTTGTCCTGTCCACCAGCGCCATCATCAGCGCTATAAGTACAACCAGCGTAACCAAAATGCACGCGTTAATCTTAAATCTGATCCCCGCCCCTTTACTGTTCTTCATCGTCCTCTGTTTGTCCATCTGCATCCACATACTCCTTCTTAATCAGTTTTTTTGCCGATAAAATCAGGATTGCGCCGCCTGCCGCCACAAAAACGACTATCGCTGCCGCAATAAATATTCTGTCGTTCCCCGTGGTGTCTCCGAACCCCTGTATCAGACCATAAGCCAGATACAGCACATAGACCGACACCAGAATACGGAGGGTAAGCCCCACCCTGGTATCTCTGTTTTTTCTGTTATTACTGTTCCCGTTCCCTTTCTCCCCGTCAGCTGCCTTCTGTACCTCCGGCAGCTCCTTCTCCGCTAAATTCTCACCCAATGCCATGTCCTCCGTCCTATCCTTTGCACTTACCCTTCAAAGCACGCCGTCTGCTCAGACAGATGACTTACCACATCGGAAACCTGATCCAGCGCCTCCACAATACCCTTCATATTTTCCGCAAGCGCCGCCGTATTATCCACTACGCCGCCGACGCCCTGGGCGCTCTCTCTCACATTACTCGTAATATTTTCATTGGACTCCGCCACCGTGCGCATCATTCCGCCGATGTTCTCCATGGATTCACGCATCTCACCCATCATCCGGTCTACCGTAATGGAATCGTTCAGGTACTGCTCCCCTGTCCGTTCCAGAATTTCGTAGTCCGGCATCACGCGCTCATTGATAAACTTTACAAGATTACCCGCATTCTCCGCCAGCGTCATAACCGCGGCCACAACGCCTGCCGAAATCTGCTGGATGTTTCCGGCCGTCTGCTTCGAGCTGTCAGCCAGCATACGGATCTCCTCGGCCACCACCGCAAAGCCTTTACCGGCCTCCCCTGCTCTCGCCGCCTCTATGGACGCGTTCAAGGCAAGCAGATTCGTCTTAGATGCAATGCTCAGAATATCCGCCGTCAGGTTTCCGATCTTTTCAATCTGTTTGCTGTCCTCAATGGACGCGTTCAGGGATACGTCAAATTCCTTTATCATACTGTCCGCAGTCGCATGGCTGTCCTGTGCCAGCTTACGGAGCTCCTCGGCGCGGTTTCGGATCTCCTCCGCAAACTTCGTGCCGCTGACTGCCTGATCAACCACATTTCCAACGGAAGCCTCCGCCTCTCTTGTACTCTCGCTGACATAGCCGACCGTAGCGGACACCTCTTCCATGCTGGCGGCCAGTTCTTCCATCGTAGCCGAGGTATCGCTTGCATTCTGGTTCGTCTCCTCCACCACTTCATTTACATGGAGCTGCTGTCTGTTAATCTCGTCGCTGCAGGAGATAACTCCGCCGATCACATCCTGCAGAATATCCAGAAATTCATTCACGCCTGTAGCCAGTGTTGCAATCTCATCCTTCGTCTGCACGGGCACTCTCTCGGTCAGACTTCCTTTATTATTATGTATATCTTCGATCATCCCGTTGATTACCTGGGCGATCTTCTGAATCGGCATCACAATAATGCGGTGTGCAATAAACATGACCAGAACCGCCGTCACGAGCAGGATCGCAATAACCGAAACGATAAGCACATAGGAGCCTTCCGCCTTCCCCTGCAGATAAGTCTTGCCCTCGGCAAGCTCCGTGTCCGAAAATTCCAGCAAATCATTCATGCTGTTGCCAATGGTATTGTTCAGCATACCGAGGTTGTTGGCAATCAGGTTATTGGCGCGTTCCTTGTCTCCCGACCGGCTCAGCTCTATGATGGTATCCACATAAGTGTCAAAGCTGGTAAGCCGCCCCTCCAGCGAATCGTAAACCCCCTGCATCTCCTCGGAGGTGACCTTCGCCTCATAAGCTTCCATGGATTCCCACATCTGTGTCCGGCGCTCCAGAATATCCTCCGCGCGCTTGTCCATCGTCCGCAACAGCTTGGCATTCACATGGGCATACACGTTCATGTACATGTTCAGATAGTCCTCATAGATGCCGTGGATCAGATTGATTTTTTCCACCTCATTGTTCATAATATCCTGACTGCCCTGGGAAATCGCTGTCATGCTGTTCGCCAGAAGCCCCAGTGAAATAATCGAAATCAATGCAAGCACAATGATTGCCGACGCAAACTTAAAACCAATCTTCTTCATGTATTTATCCTCCCAAGCATATCTTCCCTTATATAGTGCAATTTGCCATCCGACACTTTTGCATTGTTCTAAGTATAGCACATTTTGTCGCGCAAAGATAGCCCCCTCTCAGGAATATTTATGACATTTCCACAAAAACCGCGCCTCCTAAAGATGATTCTGCCTGTATAATTCCTCCCTGCATTCCAGATTAGAAACGCTCTGGCCAGTCCCAAAACCAACTGTTTTCCACGCAAAACTGCCGGGCGGCACGATATGCCAGCCCGGCAGTTCACTTCTGTCCTGTTATTTAATTCGTAGCGTTTCTCTTCTTTCTCACAGACATAACCACACTCTGAACCACAAGGAACAGACAGAGCATAGCCGCCTTTGTGATACCGGTCCACCACGCTTCATCAAATCCGATGGAAGATACGATATTCTGAATCGTACTCAGGGAGAGTACGCCAAAGAAAGTACCAACCACGTTACCCACACCGCCTGTCAGCATGGTGCCGCCGATGATCGAGGAAGCGATTGCATCCATTTCGGCGCCTGCCGCATTGGAAGGGGAGCCGGAACCCACATGCAGGAAGTAAATGAAGCCGCCGATTCCCGCCAGAAGACCGCAGATCAAATGGGAGAGGAATTTCGTCTTCTTTACATTGATACCGAGCATCAGCGCGCTCTGTTTGTTGCCGCCCACCGCGTAAAAATTACGTCCCATCTTAGTCCAGCGCAGCAGCGCAAACATCACGATCACCACCAAGATGGCAACCAGCACACCAATCTCCACATATGCGGGCACATAGATTCCCTTTTTATTAACAGAGCCGAGACCCGGCACATTGATACGCGTCGTCTTGAGTGCAACGAACGCTTCGTTCGCCACATTAAAGGGAGAACTGTTCACCACAGTGGTCATGCCCTTCGCAAAGAACATACCCGCCAGTGTAACGATAAAGGGCTGTATATCCAGGTATGCCACCATAAAACCCTGAAATGCGCCGAATGCCAAACCGATCGCCAGCGCAATCAGAACCGCGCCAAAAACATTGCCGTCCTTATAATCCAGATAAACCGCACAGCACATGCTCACCAGAGCGGTCACGCCGCCCACGGAAATATCGATTCCGCCAGTAATCATGACAAGACTCATGCCGCAGGCAAGGATAATGAGCGCAGCATTGGAATTTAAAAGCAGAAAAAAGGTCTGTGGCTTTAAAAAGCCTGCGCGCAGAAATACGACAGCTCCTATATACATCAGGAAAAATACAATGACCGTAATCGTCAGGAGCAGATTGGTATCGGTCATGCCCATCAGCTTTGCACTGAGACCCTTGCCCGTAGACGCATTATTCTTATCTGTCTTTGCCATCTCACGCCACCTCCTTGCTCAGTTTCATCTTTTTGGTAATCTTATCAAAATATTCTCTCACGGTAGGCGCGCTGACAACAACCAGCAGGATAACCACAACAGCCTTGTAAGCGGGAAGCGCCGTTGAGGAAACGCCGAATTTGTAAAGCGTCGTCGTCAGGCACTGGATTACGAATGCGCCGATAATGGAAGCCGCCATGTTGAATTTACCGCCGGAAAGCGCGTTACCGCCAAGAGCAACCGCAAGGATGGCGTCCATCTCAATATCCTTTGCGATAACGGAGTAGTTGATGGAAGACACACGGCTTACCTTAATCAGTCCCGCAACCGCCACACACAGGCCCAGAATTACGAAAGCCAGCACCTTGATCAGCTCCGGATTCAGACCGTTTAACTTGGAGGAGCTCTGGTTGATACCTACCGCCTGCGTATACAGACGCAGATTTGTCACCTTCAGGACAATGGCGATCACGACCATACATGCTACCGCGATAAAGCAGGGCGTCGGGATCGGTATCCCGGGAATAAACCCGCCGAAATAAGCGAACCTGGGATCGCTGATAACAGGAAGCTCGTTGTTGTTGATCCACGCCGCGATGGAACGTCCCGCTGTATACAGAATCAACGTGGCAATCATGGGCTGGATTTTAAAGTACGCTACCAGCACGCCGTTGAACGCGCCGAAGAGCATTGCCACCACACAAGCCACCAGAAACGCCACAATGATAGGAGCCTGCAGTGTCTCGGGACGAGCGTTTCCTCCGCAGAGCACGCGCAGAATCACGCTGCCTGCGATAGCGATAGCCGCGCCCACGCTGATATCCTGCCCGCCGGAAGCCGCCGTAACAAGCGTCATGCCGATCGCCAGAATCGCCAGCTCGGAACCGTTATTGATAATGTCGATGATAAAGCCGGACAGCACCGGATTCCCCGCGCTGTTGTAACCCAATGTAATTCTAAAGAAAGAAGGATCGGCAATCAGGTTAAAAACCGCCAGCAGAAGAAGCGCCGCAACCGGGATAAAACACTGATTTCTAACCAGATTCTTCAAAGAACCTGCACTCGATGTTTTCGCATTTTCACTGTTTGCCATTTATTTGTCACCTCCCGCAATCGTATTCATAACCGTACCCTGATTCAGATCGTCGCCAGTCAGTTCACCCACTGCCTTGCGGTCGCGCATGACGATCAGGCGGGAACAGGTTCTGAGCATCTCGTCAAGCTCCGAGGAGATAAAGGTTACGCTCATGCCCTCGGACGCCAGTTTCAGCACCAGCTTCTGGATATCAACCTTCGTACCCACGTCGATACCCCGGGTAGGCTCATCCAGAATCAAGTATTCGGGATGGGTGAAGAGCCACCTCGCCAGAATCGCCTTCTGCTGGTTACCGCCGGAAAGAGACTTGATCGGGGTGTCCTTGGAAGCCGTCTTAATATTCAGAAGTTTTATGTATTCATCCGCAACCTTATTTGCTTCCGCCCTGGAGAAGGGTTTGAAGAAGCCCTTAAGCACCTGCTGCGCAAGAATAATATTGTCGCGCACGGAAAGGTCGCCCACGATACCGTCCACCTTACGGTCCTCAGGCAGATAAGCGATGCCGTTTTTCATGGCGTCAAGCGGTTTCGCAATCTTTACGTCCTTGCCGCCCATTTTGACTTTTCCGCCGGTCACCCGGTCCGCCCCAAAGATGGCGCGCACGCATTCGCTTCGTCCGGAACCGAGGAGCCCGGTAAATCCGTTTACCTCGCCCTTGTTGATATGGAAATCGAAAGGCTTGATGCCCGCGTTGCTGACAAGACCTTCCGCCTCCAGCACGGGAACCGCGTCTTTCCCCGCGTCGAATGTCTTAACCTCGCTCTTGATATCGGAGAGATCGTCCACCTCTTTACCGAGCATCTTGGATACGAGCTGCACGCGGGGCAGATTTTCAACTTCATATTCGCCCACAAGCTTACCGTCTCTCATAACAGTAATTCTGTCGCAGACCTCATATACCTGCTCCAGAAAGTGTGTCACAAAGATAATGCCTACGCCTTTGGCACGGAGATCCCGCATCAGCTTAAAGAGTTTCTCAACCTCCTGTTCGTCCAGCGAGGAAGTCGGCTCATCCAGAATCAGAACCTTACATTCCATGTCAACCGCGCGGGCGATGGCGATCATCTGCTGCACCGCCAGAGAACAGGTACCAAGCTGCTGTGACGCCCTCGCGGGTATCTGCAGCGATTCCAGAATCCTGTCCGTATCCGTATTCATTTTTTTCCAGTTCTGCACCGCACCCTTGGTACGGGCGATAAACATATTCTCAGCCACGGTGAGGTTCGGGCAGAGCGTAATCTCCTGATACACGGTGCTGATGCCCATATTCTGCGCATCCTGGGGCGAATGAATCGCAACCGCGCCCTCCGTGCCGTCTAAGAAGATATCTCCGTCCTCTTTGCCGTAAACCCCGGTAAGAACCTTGATCAGCGTCGACTTACCGGCGCCATTCTCCCCCATCAGCGCATGAATTTCACCCTTGCGAAGCGTAAAGTCTACACCCTGCAGGGCGTGCACACCGGGGAAGATTTTGTGAATGTTTCTCATTTTTAATACAACATTTCCTTCCACTCTCAGGTCCACCTCCTAATACATTATATTGTTTATTTTCCCACAAAACACCGCGCAAAACTGCCGCAGGCGCTTATAGAAAGAGCGCGGGCACGCATGTCGCTGCGCCGCGCTCGTTTCAACCATTATAGCATATTTTTTGTCGTGTAGCAAACTGTCAGACTCGAAAGTCCTTAGCTATTAGATACCGTACTTGTCTACATCCTCCTGAGTGATGGTCTCTGCATCGAAACCTTTCTCCTCCATGATGATCACCTTCTCAGCAGGTGTGCCGCCGCTCTCAAGGGTCTTGATAACCTCATCAATATAGGAGGACTGGAAAGGATTACACTGGCCATCGTAGTTCCAGTTGCCTGCAAGCAGCTCCTCCAGAGCCCACTTGTTGCAGTCAAAGCCCATTACGATAACGTCCTTGCCAACGCCGTGAGAGATGTTAGCTGCATCCAGAGCCGCAACAGCGCCCTTAGCCATATCGTCGTTCTCAGCGTAGATTACGTTGAACTCTTTACCGGAGCTGATCACAGACTGTACGATCTGCTGTGCGTTCTCCGCATTCCAGGAAGCAGTCTGCTGCTCAACCATGTTCCAGTTAGCCTCTGCCGCTACCTTCTCATCCAGAGCTTTGGTACGGCCCTGCTGTGCTGCGGAACCCATCTGGCCCTGAATGTGGATGATATTGTAGGTCTCAAGACCCTGGCCTGCAAGCCAGTCTACCGCGGTCTGACCCTCTTGGTCCATATCGGACACGATGGATGCTGCGTAAAGACCTTCATCAGCGTCGATGGTACGGTCAAACAGGATAACCTCAACGCCTGCGTCCTGCGCATCCTGTAAAACGGTATCCCAGCCTGCGGTATCAGCCGCAGAGAGAAGCAGATAATCAACGCCATCCTGAATGAACTGCTGAGCCGCCTTCACCTGATCCTCATTCGCATTACCCACCGCAGGATTACCATATGCAAAAGATGCGGAATAGCCGTTCTCCTCGGTAAATGCAGCCTTCAGGTCTGCATCGTTCGCGGTACGGTAGCCGGACTCACTGGGGTCGTTGTTGATGATACCAACCGTGATCAGCTCGCCGCTTGCTGCAGGAGCCTCAGCCTCTTCTGCGGAAGCCTCTTCCTCTGCGGGCGCCTCCTCCTCTGCCGGAGCTTCCTCTGCTGCGGGCGCCTCATCTGCAGGAGCTGCCGTCTCTGCCGCGGGAGCTGCCTCACCGCCGCCACAGCCTGCCAGCGTAGCCATTACCATAGCGCCTGTCAGTAAAACTGCCATTTTTTTCTTCATTGTTTGTTTCCTCCCTTTCCTTGTTCCCCCATCCCTGTGACGGGAGAATATGTTTTTAGGTGACGGGATTTCATGTTTCCCCGTCCCTGAGAACACTTTAGCAAAATGCACGAAACTCTTCAACACCCAAAATCATCCTTTTGTGCATTTTGGATGAGTTCAACAATACAAATTTATGTTATAATAAAAAACAATAGTACTAATTTAAAATTTTAGGGGAATTTTTTACGATTTGGTTATTCTTTTATGGATTTTAACGAAGAATTTTCCTGTTTTACCCACATTCCATTTATAGTCAATCTCATCAGAACCGTGATTTAGGAGGTGTTTTTTTCCGATTGGGACATACTTTATGAATAATTTTGATGTAATTTGTTAATAAACCATGAACAAAAAAGGAGATTTTTTTACTATGAACAAGTACGAAACACTTTCGAAACAGCTTACCGAACTGATTTCCCAGAATCTGAAACAGGGGATCACCGCGCTTCCCACCGAAGGCGCCATAGCCGAACAGTATCAGGTCAGCCGCCAGACCGTGCGGGCCGCCCTCTCGCTCCTCAAAAGCCAGGGGCTGATCGAAAGCCGCCGGGGCAGCGGTTCTTATGCCACGGGGACGTCTCCCGATGCAGACCAGAATATCATTCCCATCCTGATCGCCAGCAGCCAGGAGTATATTTATCCCCATCTGCTCACCGACATACGAGCCTCCCTCGCCTCCAAAGGCTATCAGCTACAGGTTCATCCCACAGAGAACGACACCTCCCGGGAACGGCAGATCCTGCTCTCCCTGCTGGAGACCCAGCCCCGTGGAATCATCGTGGAGGGCTCGAAGAGCGCGCTTCCCACCCCCAATACCGACCTCTTTGAGAAACTGAAAGCCGCCGGTACGCAGCTTCTGTTTCTACATAATAAGTATGACGCCCTCCCGGACGAGGTATGCATCAAGGACGATAACTATTACGGCGGCTACCTTTTGGCCAACCATCTGACCGAGCTGGGCCATACCCGTATCGCAGGCATCTTTAAGTCGGACGACAAGCAGGGCCCGGAACGCTATCTGGGCGTATTCTGCTGCCTGCGCGATCACAATGTGGCGTTTTCCGACAGGAACATCGGCTGGTTTCACAGTTCCGATATCGAAAAGCTGGAGAAAAAGCAGGACAGCCGTTTTCTCGCGTCCTATATCAGAGAACACGTTTCCGGCTGCACCGCCGTCATCTGCTACAACGACGAAATCGCATACTGGCTCATCAAGGAACTGTCCTACGCCGGAATCCGTGTTCCCCGCGATATTTCCGTGGTCTGCTTCGACAACAGCTATTTGAGCGAATTGAGCAAAGTGCGCATCACTACCCTGACCCACCGGCCCCATGAGATGGGCAGCTGCGTGGCGGAGACCATGATAAAAATGCTGCAGGGAATCCCCGTGATCTCTCAGGAAATTCCATGGGAGCTTGTGCGGAAGGAAAGCGACGGGCCCGCCTAAGCCCTGACGGCGCACGCCGGGCTTTCCCTCATGCCTTCCCGCCGGCCCTGTATTCCCTCGGCGTGCAGCCCTGCGTCTTTTTGAAGACAAAGCTGAAATAGTGCGGGTCTTTGTAGCCTACCTCCATGGCAATTTCCCCGGTATGCATCTGGGTCTGGCGCAGGAGTTTTTTCGCCTTGTCCATGCGCTTGCCCGTCACATACTCCACAAAGGTCACCTGCATGGCGCGGGAAAAAATCGCACTGAAATAGTTGGCGCTGACATTCACTTCCCCCGCAACGGAGTTTAAGGAAAGGGACTCCTGCGAATAGTTTTCTTCTATATAGGAGAGCGCTTTCTTTAAAATGCGCCTGCTCTGGTTGTCTGACTCCCTGTCGCGCAGCTCCATGGCCTTTTCGATCAGGCCGCAAAGATAATCCGGCAGCGCGTCCACATCGTACTGTCCTTCCGGCGTCAGCCCCTCGTCATCCAAAAGCTGCAAAAGCTCCTCTTTTTCACATCCAAGGGATTCCACATAGGAAACCGCCGCAAAATAAACGTGCAGTGTCAGGTAATTGCGGAACATGGCCGACTGCATCGCCTCTCCCACCGCCAGCAGATAGTTCTCCACAAAATCCGAAATCTCATCCCTCACGCCCTGCAGCAGAAAGTCCCGGATCAGCTCCACGTCCATCTTCGCCGGGTCAATATCCCTGATCCTGCCGCCCTCCTCCTTTTCCGACATGTCACGGCCCATCGTCTCTCTGGTAAAGACGTGTATCTGCGGCATCAGGAAACGGTATGCGAAAATATGATTCACCTTGCTGTAGCACTCGGCCAGCATACTCAGTCTCTCCACCGGCTCACCCAGAGCCACATACCAGTCCAGAACCTCTCCCGCCGGGTGGCAGATGCGGTCCACATTCTCCAGGCACCTTGCGCCAAGCTCCTGCATCTGCGCGGGGCTTCCCTTAATCAGCACGCCGTAAGTATTCACGTTCCACCGGAAAACCAGATTTTCCGGATAACGTATGAAATAGTGCAGAAGCTCTTCCCGTTTTCTGGCAAAGTCCTCGGATTCCGTACCCCAGTTTTCCCCGGTGCGTTTTTCCTGCAGATTAAACAGCAGAATGTTGTAACAGGGCGCGTTTATTTTCAAAGACAGCCTGGCCGCCTCCTCGTAAATGTCCTGCACCGGCATACGCCCCTCAAACACCTTGACAAAGAAATCCGTCCGTGAAAACTGTTCATACTCCCTGGCTTCACTCTGGAACTTTTCCTGATAAGTCTTCTGTTCCCGCTCCGTCTCGATTTTTGTCTTAAGCTCTGCCAATACCTTCTGCATGGCAGCTCTCGTAATGGGCTTCAAAAGATACTGCTCCGCCCCGACCAGAATCGCGCCCCGGGCGTACTCAAAATCATCGTAGCCGCTGATAATGATGATCTTCATGTCAGGAAATTCCTGATGCACGAGACGGCTTAGGGACAGGCCGTCCATAAAGGGCATCTTGATATCCGTGAGCAGAACGTCGGGCTTTGTCTTCTGAATGAGCGGCAGGGCCATCTCCCCGTCGCTGGCCTCCCCCACAAACTCATAGCCGTACTGCTGCCACGGAATGTTATCCCGCAGCCCCTCCCGGACAATACTCTCATCTTCCACTAAAAAAACTTTCAGCATATTCATCCTCCATGCCAGAGTCTCAAATTGTGAATTGTAAATTTGTCAATTTAACCTCTAAATTCAGAAGCGGTCCGCATTTTGCCGCCGTTAATAAGTTCTCTCCTGTAAAACTTCCTGCGTCACATTATCTATGGTAAAGACGTCCTCTTCCACATAGTATTTCTTTTCGACCGTCTCGCCCGCCTCCAGCATGTCTATCACCCGGAGAAGATACTCCCCCTGATTCGGGTTACACTCGATATCCACATTGATCACACCGTCCGCCACCATGTCAAGCGCTCCCCGCACCGCGTCGAAGGAAAGAATCATGACATCGCCGCCCACGCCCACCGTGCGCCCCGACTCTTTGATCGCCTCGATCGCGCCGAAGGTCATATCATCGTTCTGGGAAACCACCACGTCAATATCCGGGTACCGGCGCAGGAAAGTTTTCATCACCTCCTTGCCCTTCGTGGATGTAAAATCCGCACATTTCTCTTCGAGAATATTCCAGTTATCATGTCTGGCGGCCACAGCGGCAAACCCGGCCGACCGTCCGATCTGGGAAGAAGACCCTTCCGTTCCTGTCAGCATCACAATATTGACAGGCCGGCTGGAACGTCCGCGTTCTATCAGTTCCCTCTCCAGCCAGCGCCCGGCCTTCTCGCCCTCCTCCTCAAAGTCGCTGCCCACACAGGTCACATACAGGCTCTCGTCCTCCACATCCACATTGCGGTCCATAAGAATCACGGGGATTCCCGCCTCCTTCGCCTCCTGCAGCACCGTCTCCCAGCCTGTCTCCACCACAGGAGAAAAAATAATGTAGTCCACCCGCTGGGAAATAAAGCTGCGAATCGCCTTCAACTGGTTTTCCTGCCTCTGCCTTGCGTTGTGAAAAACCAAAAAATATCCGTTCTGCTGTGTAAATGTCCTCTGTACCGATTCTGTGTTGGCCGTCCGCCACCCGGATTCGCTGCCGAGCTGCGACACACCCACCACGATCCGGTTCTCCTGCGTGATATGGGCCTCCTCCTCAATATCCGTAAAAAGACTGCTGCCATAAAGCAGGAGGGCCATAGTGATCACAAGGAGCAGCCCGACCACCATCAAACTGTAAGATCTTTTCCGAAACACGCTAGTCCTCCTTTTCCGCCGCGCAGGGCACCGCCGGAATCACAATCTCCACACATGTGCCTTTTCCCTTGACTGAATCAATCTTCATGCCGTATTCCGCACCGAAATTCATGCGGATCCTCTCATTGACATTGGCAAGCCCAAAGCCCTTTTCCGTCTCCTTGCAGGGTTTCTGAATCTCTTTCTGCAGCTTATGAAGCTCTTCCTCCTCCATGCCGACGCCGTCGTCCTCCACCCGGAGCCTGATCTGATCCCCTTCCATTTGCCCCGTCACGGTGATGCGGCCTTTTGCGCGCTTGTATTTGATGCCGTGATAGAGCGAATTTTCCACCAGCGGCTGAATGGTCAGCTTCAGAATCTGATATTGATAAAGCGCGGGATCAATCTGAATCCCATACTCCAGAATATCCCGGTAACGCACCTGCTGGATCTCAAGATAACTTTTAATGTGAAGTTCTTCCTCCTGAATGGTGATATATTCTTTTCCCTTGCTTAAAACCAGCCTGAAAAATTCCGACAGCGACATAACCATGTTCACCGCCTTGTCGGAATCGTTTCCCTCAATGAGCCAGACGATAGTATCCAGCGTATTATAAAGGAAATGCGGATTGATCTGCTCCTGCAAAAGCCGCAGATCCGCCTTGCGCATCTTCCGCTCATCCTCCTTGATCTTAGACACAAGTCCTTCCAGACTCTCCGTCATCAGGTTTACGCTGTCCGCCAGAACTGCCACCTCATCCTGCGTCTCCACCTGCGCCCTGGCCGAGAAATCCCCTTCCGCCACCTGCTCCGTCACCCTGGAAAGCACCCTGATCGGCCTTATGATGTCCGTCACGATCATCACAATCAGGACAGCCACCATAAGGACTAGCAGCGCGAGCAGTACGCCGCAGAAAATGGTAAAACTGTGTACCTTCACGTTCAACTGGCTCGTCAGATACTCCATGCTTTTTGTCTGATAATAAATATAAGCCTGAATATTATCCTGAATCAGCTCCGTCAGGATATATATATTATTGTCAAGCATCTCAATATTGGTATCATAGCCCACGTCCGTTTCCAGATTCGTCCGAATATCATCCACACGGTCCTCCAGCGTTTCGATATTGCGCAGAAGAATCTGCAGCCTGACACGGCTCTCATCATCCGTGGTAATGCGCATAAGGTTATTGAACTCACTGCGCAGCTCGTCCAGATGCTCGTACGGGTCTACAAGGCTACCGTCATTTCCCACCGTGTCAAAGGTGACGAAGCCCACCACCAGCTTGTAGAGGCTCTCATCCATTTCTTCCTTAAAATTCAGGTTATAGTTATTCGCCACTGTCAAATTCCCTACAATCGCGTCATAGGCGCCGCTATAGTTATGCAGGGCGTAGAGCAGATAAAGTACCATCACCAGAAAGGGTACCACTACCACAACCGAAAGAAGGATCAGTTTATATTTGATGGAATACTTTACTTTTGCAGGCTGCATACACGCTTCTCCTTTATTTATCCATTTTACCAATTTTTCGGCAAAAAATAAATTCATTTTTTAATAAATGTTGGTTTGCAATATTGCCCGCAAGGGTGTATTATAGTTCATAAGTATGCTTTCTTAAATTATACTTAGGGAAGTTTGTCAATTTTTAACTTATTTAGATGAAAGAAGCCGAAATGAAAGAAAATTCCGTTTTCGCCACGATTTATGAAAATATCTGCCGGGATACCGGGAAGCAGAACGAATCCGCCAAACTGATCGCCGCGGTTCGTTTATTAACGCTCTCCATGCTGCTCCACTCCCTGGTATGCTGCGTGCTGGTTTCCATCATGGGGCATGTCGGCGCGCTGGTTTTTTCGATGTTTTCCCCTGTTTTGTTTCTGGCTGTTTTCGTATTATCCTATCGGTGGAGCACTTTTGTATCTTACTGCATTCTGAATATCTGTATTTTATTCTGGTCCTGCCTGAATATTTATTACTTCGGCTGGAATATCGGCATTCAGCACTTTTTTGTCGTACTGCTTGTCTTTGTTTTCTTTTGCAAGTATAAACACGAACCGGCCAAAATCGTCTATAGTGTATTTCTGCTTCTGCTGCGTTTGTTTCTGTATTACTACTGCCGGTCCAACGCGCCGTCCACGCCTCTTGACGACAACCTGACCAATGCGATGCAGACCGTAAATACCTTTTTCATTTTCCTGTGCCTGGGACTGGTAGCCTATCTGTTCAGCTCTTCCACGCAGGAGATGGAGGGCAAGCTGATTGAATATAACAGAAAACTGATGAAACAGGCCAACACAGACACGCTGACCGGGCTTTATAACCGCCGGCGTACGATGGAATATCTGGAAAACCTACTCAAAGCCGCCGAAACGCAGATCAGTATCTGCCTGTGCGACATTGATCATTTTAAGCGGGTTAACGATACTTACGGACATGATGTGGGCGACGTGGTCCTGAAAAAAATTTCAGAGACCTTCCAGAAGAGACTGCCACCCGACACCTTCATTTCCCGCTGGGGCGGCGAAGAATTTCTGCTGATTTTCCCCCGTTTAAACGGAGACGAGGCCAGCACCGCGCTGGAGACGCTCCGGCAGAAAATCCGGGAAATCACCTTTGACGGCGGTTTTGAAAGCTTTACCATTTCCCTTACCTACGGGCTGGTGGAATACGACTATCACAGCGATATCACCACCCTCCTGAAGGAAGCGGACGAAAAACTATATATCGGCAAAGAGGGCGGACGCGACCGAATCGTTTTCTAGCCGTTACAGTTCAGCCAGACCGTACCTGGACGGGCAAATCGTGCTTGCACGAATTTGACGGACAGATATCGGTCTGAGGGAACGCTTTTTTATGAGCAAAAGAAGCTGCGAAGCAGCGGGAAGCGCTGAAGACGCGTTTTGCGAATGGCGTGAGCTGAACTGTTGGTCATTATTTATCCCATTCTTTCATATAGTAATACAAATCCTTTTCTGCAGGTGTTCCCTTGAAACATTCCCTCTCTTCCAGACAATGGACTTTTGTGTTGATTCTGTTTACCGCCCTGAGCGTCCTGACACTGTATTGGTATGGCTGCACGCATCAGGACACGAAATTCCGCGCCTTTGCACAGGCCTTTTTCTTAGAGGAGATACAGGCAAATCCCATTCATTTCCACTATACCATAGACAACCCGTCCGCCTACGGCGTGGATGAGTCGTCTCTTACCCTGCCTGTCTATCAGGCCGGCGGCGCGGCAGACGAAGTGTACGCGCTGTCTCTGACAAGAAAGAATTTAAGCGCCATCAATCCCGATGCCCTGAATGAGGAAAACCGACGCCTTTACGAGCTTTTGGACAGTTACCTTGCGGCTGCGGAGCAGACTGCCGCTTACCCCTATTTCCCGGAGCCACTCTCGCCCTCATCGGGCGTCCCCTCAGAGCTGCCTATTTTGTTTTCCGAGTACCGTCTGGACGATAAAGCCGACATCGAAAACTATCTGTCGATCCTCACCCAGATTCCCGACTATTTTGACGGCCTTCTTGTATATGAGCAGGAAAAGGCGCAGGCCGGACTGTTTATGTCCGACCTGACCGCTGACCGGGTAATCAGACAGTGTACGGAGCTTCTGGATGCCTCCTCTGTGGAAAACGGCACACATTTTCTCGAAATCACTTTTAAAGAAAGACTGCAGCAGCTTGTCGATAAAAAAATCCTGACCGCCGAAGAGGCCGCTTCGTACGCATCCGAACACAACAGACTATTGACCACAATGGTCGTTCCTGCCTACGACCAACTGGCGGACGGCCTGACCCTGTTAAAAGGATCGGGGAAAACGACCTGCGGTCTGGCCGGACAGGAAAACGGCCGGGATTACTACCGTGCGCTTGTCCGTCTGCGCACCGGCTCTTACCGGGATATGGATGAGATCAAACGCCTTCTCGCCAGAGATCTGCGCTTCAACTACGAATCGCTGGTAACGCTCCTTGCCGCGAACCCGTCGCTTAAGGATATGGTCGCGGAGACGCCCTCGCTTCTGCCGGAAATGACCCCGGAGGAAATTCTGGCCGAGCTGCAGTCGGAAATCGGCGAGTCCTATCCGCCCATCCCTGCCGGTCCTGACAACGCGCCCATACGCTCCACCATCAAATATGTGGACGCCAGTCTGGAAGCATACAGCGCACCCGCTTTCTACATGATGCCTCCTATTGACAACATCTGCAACAATCTGATCTGCCTAAATGCGCGGGATACAGAGGACGATCTGGCCCTCTTTACCACACTGGCCCACGAAGGGTACCCCGGCCACCTCTACCAGACCGTGTACAGCAAGCGCTATCAGGAGCAGGAAAATATTCTGCCGCTCGGAAATGTCCTCTATTACGGCGGGTTTGTGGAAGGCTGGGCGATGTATGTGGAGCTGGCCTCTTTTGACAGGGCTATTGAGCTGGCTAAAGAATCCCATCCCGAAGCGGCCGTCTACTATCAGGTCTGCCGCCTTGACAGACAGTTCCGGCTGGGGCTTTATTCTCTTCTGGATATCGCTATTCACTATGACAACGCTTCCTTCGAGGATGTGCAGAAGATCTGCTACTGTCTGGGTGTGGGCGACAGCGCCAATCTGGCCGCCCTCTATCAGTATATTGCGGAGGAGCCCTGCAATTATCTGAAATATTATTTGGGATATCTGGAAATTCTGGAATTAAAAAAACAGGCAGCCATCATCTGGTCCGAACCGAACCAGATGACCGCTGTCTATAACGACACGGCATTTTTATACCGTTTTCATTCTTTTCTGCTGCAAAACGGTCCTGCCGACTATCGGACGCTGGCGAGACGTCTTGGCGCAACGTGAGAAGAACTTCTAGCCGCTCACAGCAAAAGCTGTTTCGCGGAAAACTTCTAAGTCTCACGTCAGAGAATGCCCAAAGTGCGGGCATTCTCCGCACAGATCCGGACTTCTGCGAAACGCGGGTCAGCTTACTTCCCGGAAGAATCTGGTCAGCTTGGAGAGGGCGCTTTCGAGCGCTCTCTGTTCCTCCTCCGAAAGTTCGGCTAATACGGCGTCTATCATTTCCTCATGGAACCGGCGGTGATGCAGATATGCCTTTTTCCCTTTTTCGGAGAGAGAGATCAGCACCACCCGCCTGTCCTCCTCACTCCGTGTTCTCTCCACATACCCTTTTTTCACCAGGCTATTGACCGCTATAGTTAATGTCCCCGTCGTGACCGCAAGCTCTCTCGCCACACTGGTCATATTTTTGGCACAGTCCGGCCCGACTGCCTCTATGACATGCATATCGTTGGCCGTCACGTCCTTATATTCCTCCGTCCTGATCGCCCGCTCCTCCAGTGCGTTAATATCCCGGAAAAGCCTGACCAGCACCTCGTTCAATGTATTGCTGATGCCCATATCCTTTATCTTTCCCCTGCTGCACAAACATGTTTCCTGAATCATTGTCGCAATTTCCTATAGAATAACAAAAAATAGTTTGAAAGTCAAACTTTGTGGGACTATCACCCTCCCGAAAGTACTAATTATAAATTTTAGTTTATATTTTCTTTCTTTTTTCTTTCGAATTTTGACACATCACATTCACAAATAGCCTGTATAGTATTACTTGTAGTTAAGACAGAGCCGGATCAAAATATTCGGCCCGCAGGAATGAATGATTCAGATTCTTTGGCGATGGTTATACTACACTTACAATGGAGTCGCCGGTGCTGCTTTGGCGCCGACCGGCTTCGACTAATCATAACAGCCGCCTATAAAGCTGCTGTTGACATATATTTGAACCAACATTTCTATCCTTCTCACACACTGAAACGGCGCCCCCTACGGAGCGCCGTTTCGCATGTGAATATTTTATGCTGTGCCGGTATTTTCAGGATCCCCCCAGCCCAGCTCCAGTTCCGAAAAATCAATGTACAGATCGTCATAAATACCCACTTTAATGCGGCCTGAAAAGGAATACCGCTCAACCTCCCCGCCCCGTTCAAACCGGTGCACAAGGACAGCGTCCTGTTTCCTGTCCACGATCCAGTACTCCCGCGTCCCCGTCTCCCGGTAAAGCGCCAGCTTCCGCTCATAATCCCTCTTTCTTGTGGACGGCGACACAATCTCAATGACCCAGTCCGGCGAACCCTGACAGCCTTTCGGGTCCAGCCTGTCCCGGTCGCAGACCACGGATATATCCGGTATCAGATAGTTATATTTATCCTTTTTGACAAATGCGCCAAGCCCCATATAGGCCTTGCACTGTCTGTTATTTCTCTTGAGATACGACTTGATGAACCAGAAAAGTTCCCCAAGAATATCCTGATGCGATTCCCCGGGTGCCTGCATAATAAACATCTCGCCGTCAATCAGCTCTGCCCTCACCCCGTCGGGAAACGCATCCACGTCCTCAAACGTGTAGCGTTTTCCACCTTTCATCACTACAAATCCTTCCTCTCTTTCTTCTCGTGCATAATCCATAAACTTTCCTCCTGTTCCGCAGGAGATGTCTGCACAGAATCTCCCGCTTTTAAATTGTGTTGGTTGATTTAAAAGCATAGAAATTCTGAAACACAGACTGGAAAACCAAACATAAATGCCGGTTTTATTTGACTTCGGTGCAAAATGCTGCGCCAAACATTTGTTGTCGAGAAAATAATATGCTTTGTGTTTATTATAGCAGGATAAACTGATATGTCAAGAACGAAAAACCGTTTATTTCACCTTTGCGCTAACCCACCAGTTTTCCCGCCAGCACAATACTCGCCACAATCCCGGCAAGCGTTGCAAGCAGCGCCCCCTTAAGCGTATAACGTGTCTTTGTGACCCTGGCCGCCAGAAAATAGACGCTCATGGTATAGAAGATTGTCTCCGTGCAGCTCATCATAATGGAGGTGGTGAGTCCGATCAGGGAATCTGGCCCATGATTCTTAAAAATGTCCAGCACCAGCCCTGTGGCCGCCGAGGAGGAAAACATCTTTACAAACATCAGCGGCACCAGCTCGGAGGAAAATCCGAGTCTGTCCGCCACACCTCCGAAAAGTCCGCCGACAAATTCCAGAAATCCCGAGGCCCGCAAAACCCCCACCGCCACCATAAGCCCGATTAAGGTGGGCATAATCTGTATCACCGTATGAAAGCCATCCTTCGCGCCCCTGATAAAATCCTCATACACGTTGCAGCGGTTGGCAATGCCATAAGCCACGATATAAAAGAGAATAACCGGTATAATGATATTGGAAATATTGGATAAGACAGATGCCATAGATAAATCCGTAAACTGGTTTTATATAAATCTATGCCGGGAAAGCGGCGTTTATCCCCGCACCCTGCATTTTGCAAAAGAACCGTTTTCATACCAGCCACGGAAATTTTGCACATAAGACGTTGATAAATCGCGGAAATACTGCTACCATAATATCATGTCAGCCCAAACAGCCTCTTTCTTTCGCTGACATAATACGGAACCAATCCTTTTATGGAAAATAAAGTACCACATCATATTCAAACGGAGATTTCTATGTCGCAATCAAATATATCGGTTCTCGCCGCATTGATCGGCCTGATCGCCTTTATGGCTATACTCATCATAGTAATCGACTTTTTTCTCCGCCGCAGACGGAACCGGCGTATCAGCCGGATGGACGAGCTGGAAGGACACGATTTTGAATTTTTCTGCGCCGATCTTCTAAAAGCGCAGGGCTTTATCGACGTGGAGGTGACCCGTGGAAGCGGCGATTTCGGTGTGGATATTCTGGCGGAGAAGGACGGGATCACCTATGCCGTCCAGTGCAAACGCTACAGCGGCCCCGTCGGCGTGGAAGCCGTGCTCCGCACCTATGGCGGACTGGCTTACTATGAACGCATGGTGGGTGCCGTCATGACAAACCAGTATTTTACCGCGCCCGCAGTGGAGGCCGCCCGCAAACTGCATATCCTGCTGTGGGACCGGGGATATATGGATGCAATGATAGAAGAAAGCAGCCCATTGTCAAATAAAGAGAAAAGAAAGGCGGAATGACCTATGAATCATGTAAAAAAATATACCTTACAGGAACTCCCTCATTACAAGGTACACGGCCGCACGGTTCCCGGCGTCTGCCCGCTGCCGCTGTTCTTTAACGGAAGCGCGGTGGAGCTGAACGTTTCCGGTTCTGAGCTTTGGGCTGATCTGGAGGTTAGCTGGCAGAACCTTGAAATGTGGGTGACCGTTGAAGTCAATGGCGCGCTTTTGAGCCGCCAGATGCTGATGCCGGGAACCCATTCCCTGTGTCTGTTCCGCGGCATGAGCCCGGAGCCGGTTAAAAATGTACGCATAACCCGGGAAACACAGGCTATGGTCGAGGACGAGGACTGCTGTCTCATTGTGCACGGCTTTCAGGCAGACGGCAACTTTTATCCCGTGCCCGCCGGAAAATACACACTGGAATTTGTGGGCGACAGTATAACCTCCGGGGAGGGCACCTACGGCGCGAAGGGTGATTTTGACTGGATTCCCATGTACATGAGCTACAGCCGCGACTATGCAAAAATGACGGCGGAGGCTCTTGGCGCGGACGCTTATATCATTTCAAAAGGCGGCTGGGGCGTATTATCCGGCTGGGACAATAACCCGGACTGTAACATTCCTTCCCGCTACGAGCAGCTCTGCGGCCTTTGCTGCGGATCAAGGAATGAGAGTCTCGGCGCTTTTGCTCCCTATGATTTCTCCATAAGAAAGACGGACGCTGTGATTGTCAATCTGGGCACCAACGATGCATCTGCCTTCCAGCAGCCTGCCTGGCATGATCCCGCCACAGGCCGGACGTTTAAACAGCGTCTGAACCCGGATGGCACTTATCAGGAAGAGGATTTAAACCGCTTTGAGGACGCCGTCGTCTCCTTCCTGCAAATGCTCCGCAGGCACAACCCGGATGCGCACATCGTCTGGTGTTACGGTATGCTGGGCTACGACCTCTCCTTTGCCATAAACGAAGCTATGATCCGCTATACGAAAGAAAGCGGTGATCACAACGTCATCTATTTACAGCTTCCCGGCACCACGGAAGAAACCGTCGGCTCCAACGGACACCCTGGGGAGCTTTCCCAGCGGCGGGCGGCAAGGATACTGACCGAGTATCTGCAGGATTATTTTTCCAATGCAAATACATCCCGCTAAATTCTCAATTTCCTATACAATAGCAAAGCAGCATTCCGGCGTTCGTTGTCAAACTGCCGAAATGCTGTTTTATTTTCTGTATCCGAAATGTTATCTCTGCCGCTCCAGCTCCAGCATGCCGAGCTTTAACGCCCCCATGATGCCCTGCTTATCATCTAGGCTCTGCACCACAATATAGCTGTCCAGATCCTCTATTTCTTTTGTCTTAACGTAGCCGTTCAGCAGCTCCTTAAACTTCGCCCGCACCATCGGCAGAAGCTGGGTCTGGTGCATCACACCGCCGCCCAGTATGATACGCTGCGGAGATACCAGCATCGTATAATCCACCAGCGCCTGCGCGATATAATGCGCCTCCATCTCCCAGACTTCCTCCCTGTCCGCAAGCTCGATTGCCTTTTTACCCCATCTGCCTTCAATGGCAGGCCCTGCCGCCAGACCTTCTATACAGTTTTTATGGAAGGGGCAGAAGCCCTCATATGTGTCATTCGGCAGCTTGCTTAAAAGGACATGACCACCCTCCGGGTGCATCATACCGTGCAGAAGATTGCCGTCCACAATCACGCCCACACCCACGCCTGTGCCGATTGTGATATAAATACAGCTGTGCAGGCCCTTTGCGATGCCCCATGTATACTCACCAAGCGCAGAACCGTTCACATCCGTATCAAAGCCCACAGGCACACCGAGCTCCCTCTTAAAGGTTCCCACCATATCAAAATTCTGCCATGCCAGCTTCGGTGTGGTAGTGATATAACCGTAAGTTTCGGAATTCCTGTCCACGTCAATCGGCCCGAAGCATCCGATACCCAGCGCCCCGATCTCTTTTCCCTTAAAATAGGAAAGGAGTTTGGGTACCGTAATTTCAGGCGTCTCTGTGGGAATCGAAACCTGTTCCAGAATTTCACCATTTTCGTTGCCGATGGCGCACACCATCTTTGTGCCGCCCGCCTCCAGTGCTCCTAATATCATATAAGACCTCCTTTATTTATAGAGCGCCATGTGTCCGCAGATTCACGCAGGCGCGACCTGTCAGAAACATAACACTCCGGCTGAACTGTTATCCTGCAATCTCCCGTGCCACAAACACCCCGCTTGCAGACGCGTGGGACAGGGAATGGGTCACGCCGCTGCCGTCCCCAATAATGTAAAGACCCTTGTGCGCCGTCTCCAGATGCCCGTCAATCTCCACTTCCATATTATAGAACTTCACCTCCACGCCGTACAGAAGCGTGTCGTCGTTTGCCGTGCCGGGCGCAATCTTGTCAAGGGCGTAAATCATCTCCATAATACCATCTAAAATCCGCTTCGGGAGGACAAGGCTTAAGTCCCCCGGCGTAGCGGCAAGTGTAGGCTCGATGATGCCCTCCTCTATCCGCTTGGCGTTGCTCCTCCTGCCCCGCACCAGATCCCCGAACCGCTGCACGATCACACCGCCGCCCAGCATATTGGACAGTCTGGCGATGCTCTCCCCATAGCCGTTGCTGTCCTTAAAAGGCTCTGAGAAATGCTTCGCCACAAGAAGCGCAAAGTTTGTATTCTCCGTCTGCTTCTCCGCTCCCTCGTAGCTGTGGCCGTTCACCGTCACAATGCCGTTGGTATTCTCATTGACCACAATGCCATGGGGATTCATGCAGAAAGTTCTCACACTGTCCTCAAATTTTTCTGTGCGGTAAACTATTTTGCTCTCATAAAGCTCATCCGTCAGGTGGGAGAAAATCACCGCCGGAAGCTCCACCCGCACACCGATATCCACCCGGTTTGATTTCGTGCGGATGGCAAGCTCCTCGCATACTTTTTCCATCCACTTGCTGCCACTGCGTCCCACAGATATGACACATTTGTCACATTCATAGGCGCCGTTTTCACAAATCACCCGGTAGCCGTCCTGCGTCCGCTCCACCGCACGAACCGGGGTGTCAAAATGAAATTCCACCTTGTCCTTCAATTCCGCATACAGATTTTCCAGAACCACATAGTTGATATCCGTCCCCAGATGGCGCACGGAAGCGTCCAGCAGATTCAGGTTATTCTGCAGACACAGCTTCTTAAATTGGGTGCCCGCCGTGGAATACAGCTTCGTTCCCTCACCGCCGTATTTCATATTAATCTCATCCACATAGTGCATCAGCTCTATCGCTTTTTTCTTGCCCACATGCTCGTGCAGCGTCCCGCCAAAATCATTGGTGATATTGTATTTTCCGTCAGAAAAAGCGCCCGCACCGCCAAAGCCGCTCATAATCGAACAGCAGGGACACTTCACACAGGATTTCACCTTGTCGCCGTCTATGGGACAGCGCCGCTTGTCCAGCGCATGTCCCGCCTCAAATACGGCAATCTTTAAATCCGCCCTTTTCCGCGTCAGCTCGTAAGCCGTATAGATCCCGCCCGGCCCTGCGCCGATGATAATTACGTCATATTTCATATGCACCTCCATGCCAGTGCTTTTTCTGCAATGGCACGTTTCCCTTCTCTAATCTCTCTTTATTAAACTGCGCACCGCCTCAACCGCAACCCGGATCGCCATATCGGTATCATGCACCACCGGGTTCTCCAGTCCCAGCTTCTCCCGCTCCTGATTGGCCACCACGAGGAAACAGGCCCCGGCTCTCACCCGCAGATAACTTGCCACCGTGAAAAGCGCCGCGGACTCCATCTCAGAGGCCAGGCACCCCAGCCGCTTCCATGCCTCCCATTTGTTCATCAGTTCATAGCTTACCGGCTTCGTCTCCGGCTCATGCTGCCCATAGAAGGAATCCTTCGCCTGCACCACCCCCGTGTGAAAGGCGCAGCCTTTTGTCCGTGCCGCCTCCGCCAGCGCATTAGTCACCTCTAAATTCGCCACTGCCGGGAACTCGATGGGCGCGTACTCCCTGCTGGTTCCCTCCATGCGGATTGACCCGGTGGCAATCACCACGTCCCCGCTCTTTACCTCTGTCTGCATCCCCCCGCAGGTGCCGATGCGCAGGAACGTATCCGCGCCGCAGCGCACAAGTTCCTCCATGGCGATGGCCGCCGAGGGGCCGCCGATCCCCGTGGAGGTTACACTGACCTTCACCCCGTCCAGTGTTCCGGTATAGGTGATGTACTCCCTGTTGTCAGCTATCAAAACAGGGTCATCAAAATACTGCGCAATCTTTACACAGCGTTTGGGGTCGCCGGGCATAATCACATAGCGCCCCACTTCGCCCTCCGCTACCTGTATGTGGTACTGCCTGCTTGCATCCTCCGAATAATTCTTCATGCAAAATCCCTTCTTTCTGTCGCTGCATGTATCTGTTCCTTCTCCTAATTACATGTAAATTCCGGCTCATCCCGTTCTCAATCCGCCAACGCAAATATCCGCATTGCCGCCTTTACATCCTCTTTCATCGCATCCCTGCCCGCCATGGAAATGGAGGAGAAAAAGACCGGCTCCTGCGCCCGCAGGGTTCGTATATATTCCGCCACCGTGTTTCCCCCGGCCTTGTCCATATATGTAAAATAATTGATCTTCCGTACGCCCGCCTGCACCGCCTCATGGTAATCCTCCCGGCTGACGCCGGAGCCTCCGTGCATCACGACAGGAATATCATTCGTAACCGCCCGCACCTTCCTCACAACATCGAAATCCAGCTTCGGTTCTGACAGATAGATGCCGTGCGTCGTCCCAAACGAACATGCCAGCGCATCGATCCCGCTTTCCTCCACAAAGGCTTTCGCCTGCGCCGGGTCTGTATAAATCTTTGTCTCATCCGCCCCGCCGTCTGCATCCCCTGCTCCCGTTTCGCGTTTTCCCATACTCCCAAGCTCCGCCTCCACAGAAGCGCCTGTCTTCGCCGCCATGGCGACCGCCTGTTTCGTATTTTTCAGGTTTTCCTCATAGGAAAGCGTCGAGCCGTCATACATAATTCCCGTGAATCCAAGCTCCAGCGCACGCGCCAGATACTCCAGTGTCTCACCGTGATCCAGATGCACACAGACGGGAACGGAAGCCTTCTTCGCCTCCGCCACCATAATCGGCCCGATCAGTTCCAGCGGAATCCACGGCTCATGACACTGTGCGAATTGGAGAATCACAGGGTAGTCCAACTCCCCGGCTGCTCCCAATACAGCCTGCAGGCTTTCCAGATTGGCCGCATTAAAAGAACCGACCGCCATCTTTTTATCTTCTGCAAGTTTCATAATTTCTTTTAATGTTACTAACATATTTTCTCCTCTCCGCCCATTACAGTCTTCTTCCACCCCTGCGCAATTTTCCGCTCCAGCTCTGCAAAGGACTTTAAACCGCCAAGCGCGTCATAGGCCGCCACGCAGCACGCCCCTGTCGCCGTCGCCAGATGCATTGCCATTTCCGGGGAATATCCCTGTAGTATGGCTGTCAGAAACGCGGCGATGCTTGTGTCCCCTGCTCCCGTACCCGAAAGCACTTTCTCAGGCACATAACTGGACTCAAACCCCGACTTGTCCGCCCACACGTCCGCATCCAGTTCCAGCTTTGCGCCTGTCCCTGACAAAACCTGTTTATTTCCCGTCCGATAATAAATGCCCGGCGCGCCGCATTTGATTAGCAGAATCTTAGCGCCGAACGCCATACACTGATCCGCCAGCGGCACGACGTCCTTTTCCACATCCAGAATCTCCGTAATGTCCCTGCCCGCCGCCCGTTCCTGCCACTCCTGAAAGCGCTCCCTGTCCAGCATAAAGCAGAGCTCTTCCACGCTCGGAACAAGAATATCCACATAGGGAATGACCCGCTCCAGAATATGCCTCCAGTCCGCCCGTCCCGCTTCCGAATCCGAGTCTATCGCCGCAAAGTCAAGGGATGTGGCGGCGCCGCACGCCTTTGCGCGCTTCATCACAGCCACCAGCTCCGCCCCGTCCCGTTCATACATGGACCGCATAATCGGCGGATAGCCGAAATGAAACAAAGCCGCCTCCTCCAGTTCCTCCTGCGCAATGTCATCCGCCCGGAACGTATGGTTCGCCCCCGGATTATGCAAAAAGACACGGTCAATCCCGGGAACTGCCAGCGCCACGGTATAGGAGGTAGATTCCTCCTTTGAAATAATCATTCCCCCGTCCGCGTCATAAGCCCGGAGCGTGTCGCAGATGATTCTGCCGAACACATCGTCTCCGACCTTTCCCATCAGCGAGACGTCCGCGCCCAGAATTTTCATGGCAAGTCCCGTGTTTGCCACGGAGCCGCCCGTATGCACGTCCGCTTCTCCCACATGAACCAGCTTCCCCGGCGTCAGAATATCCCCCAGCTTCTTTGCCTTTTTTCCGCCGAAAACCGGCGTAATATCCAGACAGATATGTCCGGCCGCAATTACTTTTTTACCCATACCCACTTTCCTGTCCTTTACTCATCCCCGCCAAATTCCCTATTTCAATTATACAGATTTTCCTTCTCAAAGGAAAGCGAATATTGCATTTTCATGCAGTCCATTCTATCGTTCCACACCCTATCTTATCACCGGCATTTCCGGCAGGCTGGGAAGTAAAGTCATCGGGCTTTTCATGAATAATCACAGATCTTCCGATAATTTCCTGAATGGTATATCTCTTATCATAAAAAACGCTGAACGCATATCCCTGATTGCCGAGAAGGGGCGGCATGTCGCCGGCGTGATCGGGGTGCGGCATATTGCCGGGGTTATAATGCAGTCCCGTGTGGCTGAAATGATCGCCGCAGTCTCCCGACTCGTGTATATGCATGGCATAAAAATTGCTGGAACCGGGACGGCTGATATTGGGAAGCCCGAAGATTTCCGCCTCCACCAGCACCCCGCCATAGGTGGTATGATAAAATTTGACTGCGCCGCTTAAATCGGAATACTGCTCACTGCCGTTGATCCATGCTATGGCTCCCGGATGATTGCGGATCAAGAGCTGTGTAAAAGCGGTTCCCGGTGTAATTTCGTAATTGGACATAGGATAACTCCCTCATGTTTTAAAGTTATTCTATGACACTTTTCCAGAGTGGTGCATCGGTAGGCAGGCTAAACTTCTTCCCCTTTTCTGTATTTATTGCCGCCATAGCCCCAGCAGAAACTCCGTCCCGCTCACAACCCGTTCCGATATCAGCAGGAGCTTACTCTTTAAAAAAGGCGTAAGCGCGTCCCCCGCCGCCTGCCTGTCCAAAACCTCATTCTGCCCATCCGCAAATACCAGCACCACCTTACTTCTGGCATGAAACTTTTTTAAATAAGCAAATAAATCCTCATATCTTTTTTTCAGCGGACAGCAGCGGTATCCCTGAAACGCACCGCCCGTCATAAGCATCGCCATCGGCACTACATTTGCCCGCATTTCCTGTCCCCAGAATACCAGATTCAGCCGCACATTTCTGAAGATCTCATTGCTCTGCTTCAGCGCCCTGACCACTGCTGCCACCGCCTCCCCGAAATCCGCCTGTTCCAGAGACGTGTCAATCACGACCGTCATTTCCAGATTTCCGCCCCGGTAGTTACCCGGCACACGCAGAATCGCGTCCACCCGCTTTGCAATCTGTAACGCGCCGATCTGTGTAAGTTCCATACCTATCCCCCTTAACGCCTTAAAAAACGACACCCTTCGCCATGCTTCGACATATATTATAGAAACAGCAAAACCCACTCAGGAAGCCCCGAAAGCTTCCTCAGACAGTGGGGCAAGGAGCGGCAATGTCTAAAGAAGCAGAATGGGACAAACGATTTAATATCGGCGTTGCATCCATCGACAAAGCGCACCAGAAACTTTTTTCCATCGTACACCGACTAATCACCCTGAGCAAAGATGAAAGCAGCGGACAGTGGGCCTGTGCCGAAGGTATTAAATATTTTAAGAACTACGCCATAAAACACTTCGCCGACGAGGAAGCATACATGCAGTCCATCGGATACAAGGGCTACGATATACACAAGCGCCTGCATGATGATCTGCGCTTTAAAACACTCCCAGCCCTCGAAAAAGACCTAACCGAATCAAACTATTCGCAGGAATCCATCCAGCATTTTATCGGAATCTGTGTCGGGTGGCTCACAGCTCATATCATAATCGAAGACCGCGCCATCGCGGGCATGATATCAAACAAGTGGAAATCCGACCATACCGGGGCCGATATGGAAAACCTGGAAAATGCGCTTTCTGCCACCATACAGGAAATTTTCCAGTTACAGACAGAAATCGTCAGCGAACATTACAGCGGAGAAAATTTTGGCCGGAGTATGATTATCCGTTTGACTTACCTCTCCATAGACCACGAAGAAGTACAGATTTTTATGGCACTGGAAGAAAGCCTCGTCCTCCGGGCCGTAAGCTCTATCCTGAATATCCCCTTAAATAAAATGGATCAGCTTGTCATGGCCATTGGCAAAGAACTTGCGATCCAGATCACAGAACAGGTTGCCATACGCTGTGACCTGGCTTTACAATATCATCTGGAAAGCAGCCATTTTATGACTCCTGAGCAGTTCCTGCAGGCATTCTACGCAGGCAATTTCGATTACAGCCTGCTGTTCAATACCGGGCGCGGTTACTTTGCCTTTGTCGTGGGACTTTAAAGTCTCCCGGTCCGCTTCCCATGAAAGGCTTCCTCTATTGTTTCTTTTTCCCGGCAATATATGATATCCCTGTCACAGTCACCGCAAGAGCCAGAAAAACAATCACAATCCCGGCCGCGGCTCTCAGCCGCCGGTTGTCGGGTTCCCTTTCCGAAGCCCCGGAAATCTCCCCGCTCTCCGGCTGCCAGTCAATATAAGCAATCGCATAGGGCGAAAACTTATCGGTAGAAAAGGTGATTGTATCCGGGTTATCGTCCTCGTCGGCAAGCTGTGCAAAATCCTGACTGCCATCCTCCTTTGTGTGCAGTCTTAATATATAAAATTTCCGATTCTCCATCTTCAGATGCGCCGGAACATTGATTACCACCTTAAGGGCCTCGGGAAGCTCGGAAACCATCTGTGTGTCGCTGTTCTTTGACGCCATGAGAAACACCTCAAAATACTGCCCGACGTTCATTCCGGGAAGTTTATTCTCCGCAAACGCCTTTTGCACCTGCGGCGGCTCTTCCCCGTTGGCGTCTTCAATATGCAGGTTTATGGAAACCGGCACATTTCCCTGCAGCATTTCCATCTTTTCCTCCGTAGTAAGCAGATGCTCCAATACGATCTCAAAGTTGGGCACGCCGGAGTTTTCATAAAAGCTGCTGTAGGAGGTTTCCTGCTCTGTGTCCGCGAAATCATTCTGGATCGTCACCTGCAGATCCCCGGTCTCCAGCGCTCCCTTCATCAGTTCAACCTGTTCGTTTTCCGTAATCAGTCTCTCCGCCTCCTGCACGGAAATATTCAGATATTGCAGCGTACCCGTCAGCCGGTTCATTTCCACCGCCTGCATCTGTTCATCCAGCCCCTCACCATCCTGATCGAGTATATCTGTACCGCCTGCATGATCCTTTTTCTTTTCCTCCGGCGTGCTGGTTTCTGCTGCCGTCCCGCCATTATTTTTATCCTTTTCGGGTATCGGCGCAAAATCTGCGGAAATGGTATGGTTCTCCCCCACCTGTGAAAAATTGTAAGAAGCCGTTGCCCCTATGGCCTTTCCGTCCACATATACATTCTTAATCAGGTACCCGCTTTTCGGCGTGATGGCGTACAGGACCCATGCGCCCTCCGCGACCGTGCTTTTCCCCTCCGGCGTGATTGTCCCGTTCGCAGAAGCCACCGCCGTGATGGTATAGGTTTTCGCCTGGTCTCTCTCAAAGGCCGCCGCAAGGCACATATCCCTTGCAATATCCTTCACGGTATACTCCTGGTCCGTGCTGATTGTCTTTCCATTCTCCGTCCAGCCGACAAACCGGTAGCCCCGTGCCGGCGCCGCCTTTATCCTGACGTCACTGCCCTTCTGATAAGTTCCCTGCCCGGACAGCGTACCTGCATTAGCCGGGGAGCTGACAAGGGAAAGGCTGAATCTGTTCTGGGAAAACATGGCGGTAAAGCTTCTGGAATCCGTGACATGATTTAACTGCATCCTACTGTCCCTACTGACAAGATTCCCGTTTTCCATCCAGCCGTCAAACTGGTAGCCATCCTTTGCCGACGCCTCCAGCGTAATGTTCTCCCCGTATCCTATGGTCCTGCTCTCGGTTGCCGTTCCGCCGTTGCTGTTGTTGACTGTGACATTGATCCGGCAGTTGACCGGCTTAAAATGCGCTACATATGTACCGTCGCTCTTTATATTTTCCACCACATACTGGGAACTCCCTGAGACCTTATCACTTTCCTTATACCATCCGTCAAAAACAAACCCGTTATTCGGCGCCGCTGAAATTACCGCGTATCCCCCCTCCTTCACCGCGCCGCTTCCGTACACAGCGCCGCCGTTCTCAGGAGAAGCCTTCAACTGAATAAAATAACTGGAAGCCTGCAGGGAAACAAGGGCCGACGCGCTGTATCTGCTGTCCTGTCTGGATACCGCTTTCACCACAAGGGACGAGGCGGTCTCATCCGATCCCACATTCAGAACCCCGTTGCCGTCAATAAAGGTATTCCGGCCTGTCTGCCCAGATACACTCCACGCCACCTCTTTGCTGTAGTCATTTTCTCCGGATACCGATGCGGTAAAGGTATAATTTCCTCCTTTAGAAGCTACAGCCGTTCCGGGAGAAATACTGATTGAGGTGACCGCAGGCGCAGTCGGCACCGGCTTTTTAATTTCCATGGAAACCGTTACCTGAATGCCTCTCTCAAAGTAGGCATCCTCCTTATCCCCAAACAAAATAAAGGTATTATAAATTCCCGGTTCCAGAGAGGTATTTGCCCAGACGGTAAAAACGCAGGATTCCCCGGCGGCAAGGAAATCCGTTTCCGGCGCATCCACGGAAATCGAGTCATGGTAATCGGCCTCCCGCCACTGCAGGGAAATATCCTCTGTGCCCTGGTTGGACAGTACAATGTCCTGCCCAAGCGCCGTGCTTCCCTGTTCCAGCGAGCCAAAACTAATCTGTGATCTGTCCGCCGCCAGAACATAGGATTTGCTTGCTGTTTCTGCCCCGCCCTCCGCCGGGAGTGCCCCGGCGCCGGTCTGCGCGGCATGGCATGGCAGAATACTGGAAAAAAGCATCTGCGCCAGCAATACATATGTCCCTAAAGAATATATGACTCTTTTTCTCATTTTTACCCCCATGCCGCAATAAACCTACTATCCGTTATTTATAGTATAATGCAGAGAGGCGGATTTGTCAGCTTTTTGCAAACCTATGTACCTAAAAAAACTGATGAAAGGCTCCATTCCTCCCATCAGCTTTGTACCGGATCAGTTGATCCCCGTTATCCGAAGCTCCCCGTCCACTGACTTAAAAATAATGTTTGGCGTCGCATCCCATACATCCAAGAACAATTGCTCCCACAATCACAAAACATTTCCACTTCTTCATATTTACCTCCATCCCCACCTGTATTTCACAGATTTTTACCACATTACAGATACTCTAATCTGCACCTACTATAGTATCTACCCCGGTTTTTCCGTCAATTTCACTTCTTCGCATTTTGCTGTTATTTTTTCGCAATCAACCCTGATTTTTCCCGAAGAATCGGTTGATAAACGCTCCCTTGGGTCGATATAATTTATATTGGAACCACAGTATTTTGACATGCATTTTGAAAATGCGACAGATGGAAAGGAACCGCGTCCCATTATGAAAATTACAATTTGCGATGACAGTATTAAGGATCTTCTGCACACCGAAAAGCTGTTGTTAAAGTATAAATCGCTGCATCCTGACAAAGACTTTGAACTGGAGAAATTTTCTGATCCTTCCAGACTCTACCAGCGGATTTCGGCCGGGAAGCTGACAGATATTTATATATTGGATATGCTGATGCCGAGACGAACCGGGATTGACATAGGCAACCTGATCCGGACATCCGGCTGCGAAAGCGTGATTATTTACATTACGTCCTCGGAGGACTATGCACTGGATGCCTATGGTGTGCACGCGGTAAGATATCTCCTGAAGCCCATTGACGAGAACAGACTGTTTGAAGCGCTGGATTATTCCTTTTCCTACGCTAAGCTGAGAGTAGATTCCCTCTGTCTGATTAAGACAAAGGAAGGGCTTTTGCAAAGACCCTATTCCAAGATTGAATATGTGGAAAACGCAGGCAGAAAGCTGGAGGTGCATTTGACAGACGGTGAAATACTAAAAAGCCTGTTTATCAGAAAGTCCTTTGAGGAAGAGACACGGGAGATTATGGCACAGAGAAATTTCCTGCAGATTCACAAATCCTTTCTCGTCAATCTTGATTATGTAAAACAACTGACATCTGACAGCGTTATTCTGGCATCCGGCAAACGTCTTCCGGTCAGCCGGGCAAAGGCTGCCAATGTCAAGCGGGAATACCTTCTCTATGTTTCGGGCAATATCGGTGGGGGAATGACATGATCTACATTAAAAATATATCTTATATGCTGAGTCACGTTTTCTTTCTGGTGTTCGTATATCTGTTTATGATACACCGCTACTCCAGAAAGAAAACACTGGCTGTCTGTTTCCTCTCCTTTCTTCTGACAACTGTACTGAATCAGCTTAAACTGAACCTGTTCCCGGGCAGCGGATTATTTTACTTCTTCACAACGATTACCCAGATTATCATCGCGCAGCTCACCGGCCTCCTTATATCAGAAAAGCGCAACGGCAAAACGCTGTTTGTGGGCTTAAGCGCCTCCAACTATGTGGTGGTCGGAAGCATCATTGCATCGATCCTGTACATCTTTACAGGCAGTATCAGTCTGGCGCTGGCGGGAAATCTTCTGTCACATGTCCTCATTCTGCTGCTGCTTTATCTGAAAACGAAAAATATTATTTTTAAATTCTGTGAACGGGATCTGGAAAAAGGCAGATGGGAAATCTGCCTGATTCCCGTATGTTTTTATTGCAGTTTTTCCAGCATTGCCTTTTTCCCCTATACACTCTACGACCACCCCGAAAATATTCTTGTCAGCATTTTTCTAATGATTACGATGCTGATATCCTATGTGGTGGTGCTGCGCTATCTGGACAGCGAGACGAAGCAGGTGGAAGCGTATTGGAAAAACGTAATGTTTGGATCCTATATTAAGGGATTGGAATGCCAGAATTATCTGACGGAAAAATCGGAGCAGAACCTGAAAATACTGCGGCATGACATGAGACATTATTCCATAATGATTGATTCTCTTTTGGATCAGAAGGAGTATGCAGAAATCAAAAATATAACCGGGCGCATCAATGAGGTGATAAATGAAAACAAAGTCATCCAATACTGCGAAAATCGGATTGTCAATACGGCGTTTATGACGGTAGCAGAGCAGGCACAGTCATTGCAAATTCCCCTGCATCTGGACGTCTTGATACCCAGACAAATCACGGTCAATGAATATGCATTGGCCGTGGTTCTTGCCAACCTTCTGGAAAATGCCGTATTCAGCACAAAAAACGCCGCATCCTCCGAAAAAAGCATTGATGCGAAAATACACTGTACCGATAAATATCTGCTGATCGATGTGGAAAATGACTGTGACCAGGAAATTCACTTTGATTCCACAACCGGCCTTCCAAAGAGCAGCCGCGGCAAGGAACACGGGCTCGGCATGAAGAGCGTACAGGCTTTCTGCGATAAACTGGGCGGAACCATCGACTGCTATTGCGAAAAAAACAGGTTTCGAATTATTTTGTACGTAAAATTATAATATTTATACGCGTAAAATAAATCTGTCGCGAATCGCAGAAAGCTTTTGTCATGTGGTCACGGTCTCTGTATCACAAAAGTATCCTCCAGCAGCAGCCAGTTCGGGCGGAAAAACCGCATAATCTGCCAGTATCCCATCCCCCGCAGACCGTATTCCGGCAGAAGCGCAAACTTTGCGCGGTAGCTTCTCACATCCTCAAACCATACCTCATGTAACTGTCCATCCTTTTCATATTGGAAAAAAGGCGACATGGCTGTTTCGTCAAATTCAATGGGGACACCAGCTTCTATGGCGATCCGCACGGCCTCCAGATTGCTTACTGTAGTCGCCCGTGAGGATCCCTGTACGAAAGGCAGCGTCCAGTCGTAACCGTAGTTCGGGATTCCCAGATCAATTTTCGCAGGATCAATGCGGGTAACTGCATATTCCACGACCCGCCGCACCTGATTTACCGGAGCCACGGCCATGGGCGGCCCGTAGGTGTATCCCCATTCATAGGTCATGAGCAGAACGCTGTCGGCCGCCGCTCCCAACAGTCCATAGTCTTTCCCCTCATATAAAAGCCCCTCCTGCGTATCAGACGTTTTGGGCGCCAGCGCCACAGAAACATGATAGCCATAGGGAGAGAGAAAGTTCCTCACATCCGCCACGAAATCAGCAAAGGGAACCCGATCCTCAGGACGGATGTACTCAAAGTCAATATCCACGCCCTGAAAATTCTTTTCCTGAACAGTCGCAAGAAGATTGGCAAGAAGATTGTCTTTGGCAGCCTGATTATTCACCACGGAGGTGATCAGAAAATTGTTGAAATTCCCGTCCGGCCCAAGCGGCGTCAGGGTGAGAACCGGGCGCACGCCCTGCACAAGCGCAGCGTCAATCATAAAGGCGTCGTCCACCGTCGGCGGAATCAGATTCCCGTCCGTAGTAAAGCCGTAGGAAAAGACCGAAAGTGAAGACAGATACGGAAGCGTTTCGTCCAAAACATTTTTTTGAATAAAAGGGTAGGCATAGCCGTTCACCCATGCCGGGTAAGAGGGCGCGGCAGTCTCCCCCGAAGATAAAAGAAGGGCCTGCCCGACCGCCAGCGGATAAGGATAGGCAAGCTGATTGTTATAAATGACGGAAGACACAGAAATTCCATGGCTCTGTGCGATGGAATCTACCGTGTCTCCCGATTGTACCACATAAATTTCCATAAAGTATTCCTGCCGGGTTTTACTTTATTTTATGCAGTTTCTGAAAGAAGGGCGACAAATCGTTTTCCTGTGTAAACCCGGCCGGTTGTCACATCCGCTCCACAATACGTTTCACCTCCGAAAGGTACATCCTCCCGAACATGTTCAGGTGATTCAGGAGATGATAAAGATTATATACGTCACGCCGCCGCTCATACCCCGGCTGTAAAGGCGCTGCCGTCTTATAGGCATCATAAAAGACAGGCGGAAATCCCCCGAAAAGCTCTGTCATTGCAATATCCGCCTCGGCATGTCCCACATAAACCGCCGGGTCAATCAGCCATGCACTGCCGTCATTCCCTGTAATCACGTTTCCTGACCACAAATCACCGTGTAGAAGCGACGGATATTCGGGTTCTACAAGAATTTCATCTATATGGTCAAGAAATCTGCCTATCCTCCTCAGATCCTCTTTCTCAAAATATCGGGCGGCATCCTGAAACTGCGGTTCAAGACGGCACTCCCTGAAAAAACGAATCCAACTGTCACACGCCGTATTCATCTGTCTGCGTCTTCCAATGTAGTTGTGGCTGTCAAAACCATATTTTCCGTCTGAAACCAGTCCTGCAGTTGGCGCCCGGTGCATGGCCGCCAGCCGTCCTGCAAAATCCTCCCAATAATTTCTGTTGCGGCTTTTACCGGAGATAAACTCCAGCAGCAAGAAGGCATATCCACCCCTTCCCGCGTCTGTCCCAACACCAAGAATACGCGGCGTGCCAATCGCCTTCGTCCGGGCGACAGCCGCCAGACCGGCAGCTTCCGCAGTAAAGAAGGAAAGGTTGTCTTTCGTATTCGATTTCATGAAAATGCATCTGCCGTCTGTCAGCGTTAATCCGTACGCTTCATTGATATCCCCGCCGGATATCGGGCTAGTTCCTTCCATTTTCACATCTTTCCCGAAAAGCGTGCAAATGGCGCTTTCCAGTGAGGTGAAATGCTTTGCTGCAGTCACGTCGTTCTCCCTTCATCAAAAACAACTGGTCCGTGCCCATATGGTTTCTTTATTTCAAGACTGCGGAAACAGGATGTTCCGCAGATCCTCCGCCTGCCTCGACTGCCCTTCTGCCACAAAAACATCGATCCTGTGTATGTCACTGCTCCTGTCCTTAAAGGCCGGGAACAGAAAGCCGCACGCCGGCTCCCCAGGATCATAATCGCCGCTAACCGGGCAGACTGCGCAGATCAGGAACTGGTAAACCTCCTCAGATTCCCAAAGGCTTTCCTTGTCGCTCGCTTTCAGCGGGACATCGTAACTGCCATGGAAAAAATAAATGGCATAGCTGCCATCTGTCCGATATCTCTGCCCAAATTCCTCATAAAACACATCCAGCATCGCATCATTTTTTAACCCGCACTCCTTCAGTGCCATAAGAAGCTGCCATATACTCCCCGGCCGCCGGTCCCCTTCCCCAAAATCATACTCCTTAAGCTGCACATTTGTATCTGAAAAAGGTATCGCTTTTGCAATGTCAAGGTTTGCCTGCTGGTCTTTCTGTGACAGTTTCTGAAAATGTTTATTAAAGGTTCCTTCCACAAACCCCTCTTCATCCAGATATGCCCCCGCAATCCTGTCAAAGCAGTTACGCTTCAGGGTCATGCGCCTGGTCAGTTCCAGCATATCCTCACGGTTGATCTTTCCCATATATCCATGCTCCATTCTTAAAATAAACCCTTCTCTAATTTTCTGATAAAATTGTTTTCAATCACCAGTTTCATCCCAATTCATTTGCGATATCATGTCAATTCTCTATTTACAGTTACATTTCAAATTTTTCTATCCTGCATTGATGCTTCCTGCTCTTCTTTTCATAATTGATTCCGACAAGCAAAATATTTCCTTTATACTCTTTAAGGGCTGACGCATATCCTTTCCTTTTAATCTGACCGATTGCTCCTTCTACAGTTTTATCCCATTTTAGTTCCACAACCAATGCCGGATTTAAAGATGTACGTTTAGGGAGGAAAACCATATCGGCAAATCCATTTCCTGTCGGCAATTCTCTTACAAGAGTATAATCTCTGCATGCACTATAGTATGCTAATGCAATCACACTGCTCAAAGAAATTTCATTGTTATATATCAGACTGGAAGAACTTTGCATATGGACTTCCTGTATCATCTGTGCCACTGCTTTTTCGTTCATTTCCAAAGTTGCCTTAAGTAAAGCTTCCGATGCGTCAACCGCCTTTATTACTTCTTCCCACCCATCATTTCTAATTGCTCGCAGAAAAACACTCCTCACCTCATCATTTGGAATAAAAACTTTTTTTATTTTACTATCATAAGCCAGATATCCCATATGAATTAGCAAGGTAATAACATCATCTGCAGACTTAAATGAAGTAATATCGTTTTGAAATGATTCCACGTCAATACTACATCCCTGATCTCCCAGCATGTCTACAATCAATTGCCTTAACCCATCAAAATCCATTGCAATATACGTCATCAAAGACTCATACGTCTCTGTTCCAGACCAGTAATTCCCGAATTCCCCGCTATCTACAGCTTCAATTACAGAATTGGGACTGTAAATATGCCCTATCTTTTCAAAATAATATCCGTCATACCATCTTTGCATCTCTTTAAATGGCATGTCATGTTCTTTGCAAATCGTCCTTACCTCTGTCTCTGTAAATCCGACATACTCCGCCATCTGTCTTGGACTGACCATTGTATGCTCTCGAAAATTATTTAAAGCTGACTGTGTGCCATATTTCTTAATTGGTAAAATTCCTGTAATATAAGCAAGCTTTAAAAAAGCTCCCGATGGCGCCCCTTTAAACAGCCCTTTTAAAAGATTGATATATTCTTTCTGAAGATTTTCGTTATTTTTGTCCTCTCGAAACAGGCAGTCCCATTCATCAATAATAATGATAAACTGTTCTTTTGCCATAACATTAATTTTTGCCAATACCGAAGGCAATGAAATGTCATCGTCCTGGACATATTCGGAGTATTCCTCTCTTAACTCGGCTATCACCTGTTCCTGAATATAACTCACTACTTTAAGCGTTGAATTTCTCTTCATTTCCTCAAGCGCGTTTCCATACATCCACTGGATATCCAAAAAAATTACATTATATTTATTTATATGCAATTTGAAAAATTCATTCTGACTGATTTTAAGTCCTGCAAACAGCTTTTCAGAATGACATCCTTTACTGTAATACGCCGCCAGCATGGTTACCGCCATTGTTTTCCCAAACCTTCTTGGCCTGCTGGAACAAATCAACGGTCTGTCTTTTCCGATACGGCTATTCGTATATTTAATCAATTCCGTCTTATCCACATATAGTTCAGAATTAACGGAAACCGCGAACTGTTCATTTCCCGGATTTAAATATATTCCCATACTTATACACTCCCTGCCGCTTAAAATGCATTCTATACATAACAGTAATAATCATTTTGTGCAATACTTTTATTAATGCACTTATTGATATCTTTCTTGTGTTTAGCATTCCAATCTTTGGGATAATATGTCGCTTCAATCATAGTAAGTGTAAGTCCTATAAATACTCAAAAAAATTATCTTCTTCCTTATTGGGTTCTTTGTTTTTAGATTCTGCATATTTTAATGCCGCACATAAATCCCTTGACAAACCACGTAGTCGTAGAAGCTTTTAACCGACTCAAGATGCGACTCCATGGTTGACCTGGAATTGAGTTCGCCTTCATCATGATAATATCTGTGTTATGGCGAAAAAAGAGTTGAACTATCAATTTCATTCTAGTTTGTTTATTATATACTGTCAATTGCATTTGCAGATATAAAAATCGAGCGCCCGCGCGCTCGATTCAGAGAATGCTTCGCATTCTCCTTAAATGGTTTACACTGTCGCAATTTCCTATAGAATTAAAAACGGAGAGCCCACACACTCTCCGCCTTAATTATTCGAAAAATATTCTTTTTATGATCGCTTTCTTTCGTTCCTCTTTAATGCTGCGCATCCGGAGGATAGGGACCGTAAATATTATTTACCGCCAGAATCTCCATATCTATGTTTATTTCGTAAAAAG
>CAMWJF010000014.1 GCA_947174505.1 uncultured Lachnospiraceae bacterium | reverse complement strand
GTGCAGGCATACATGAAACTGTGGTATTTGTCCGCAAAACCGTCGGATCTGGGCTGTATCTCCGAGGTGGAAAACTGTCAGGATACGAGTATTCTGGATGTGGACTGTCTGGGCTGCAAGGGAAGCCGTGTGTGGACGGATGCGGAATTTACTTATGTTTCCATGAAGCTGAAGGTGCGCCTGATCTGCGCGCGGGGAGAAAGGCTGGTCAAAAAAAGGACAGTCTGCACCGTCACGATGAAGCGGAGAAAAGATGTGGTTACCACACTTAAGCTGGAAGTGCTGAAATGCAGAAACTGCGGCGCCTCCGTCGATATGCTGGGCGGCGGGAAGTGTGCGTACTGCGGCAGTAAGGTGGATATTTCCGCCATTGACTGGATGCTCTGTGATGTGAGGGCGTGAGGAAGACGATTCCCGGATGGAAACGCTTTTCGTAACGCTCTTGAAAAACCTTCCAAAACAGTGTAAAATCTAACAAGCGTATATGTAAGCGAACCCTGCGGCGGCCGTCAGACGTCTGTGAGCAGCCTATGATCTGCCGGACGCGGGAATAAAATATAAATTAGGAGGCATCATGGCAGTAACATTAAGTAAGAAACCGACCACCGGCATGAAGGATATCCTGCCGGAAGAAATGGAAATCCGGGACTATGTGATCGGCATTATCAAAGAAACTTATAGAAATTTCGGGTTTACCCCGATAGAGACGCCCTGTGTGGAACATCTTGCCAACTTAACCTGTAAAGCGGGCGGTGAAAATGAAAAACTGATTTTTAAAATCTTAAAAAGAGGAGAAAAACTGCGTCTGGAGGATGCGAAATGTGAGGAGGATCTGGTGGACGGCGGCCTGCGATACGACCTGACGGTTCCCCTGGTGCGTTACTATGCGGCTCACTCCAATGAACTGCCCTCACCTTTTAAGGCCTTGCAGATAGGAAACGTATGGCGGGCAGACAGGCCCCAGAGGGGGCGTTACCGCCAGCTTGTGCAGTGCGATATTGATATTCTGGGGGAGGCGGGGAATCTGGCGGAGATCGAGCTGATTCTGGCTACCACAACCACGCTGGGTAAGCTTGGCTTTAAAAATTTTCAGGTTCGTATTAACGACAGGCAGATCTTAAAGGCCATGGCGGCCTACAGCGGTTTTTCGGAGGACGACTACGATCAGGTGTTCATCATTCTGGACAAGATGGACAAGATCGGAAAAGATGGCGTGGAAGCGGAGCTTCTGGAAGCCGGTTTTGCAAAGGAGACTGTGGAGAAGTATCTGTCTTTGTTTCAGGGAATGGAGACTGCGGAAGACGCCATCGCTTTTATTACGGACGAGATTTCAGGTGTGCTCCCGGAGGGTGTAAAAGAGAGCTTTCAGGAGATCATAGACAGTGTGGAGGCCACAAAGGGCGATTTCTTCGAGCTGGTGTTTGATCCCACGCTGGTGCGGGGGATGTCCTACTACACGGGAACAATCTTTGAAGTGGCAATGCCTGAGTTTGGCGGAAGCTGCGGCGGCGGCGGAAGGTACGATAAGATGGTGGGGAAATTCACGGGTAATGATGTGCCGGCCTGCGGTTTTTCCATCGGCTTTGAGCGGATTATCCTGCTGCTTCTGGAGAGCGGCTTCAAGGTGCCGAAAGCGGGGAAAAAGATTGCGTATCTGATGGAAAAGGGACTGCCCTCTGAAAAGCTGTGTGAAGTGATGGCAAAAGCCCAGGCGCAGCGGGAGAGCGGTAATCAGATTCTGGTGGCCCGCATGAACAAGAACAAGAAGTTCCAGAAGGAGCAGCTCACCGCACAGGGATATGAAGATTTCGAGGAATTTTACAAAGAGGAACTGAAAAGATAACAAAAGGGAGACGTGTGGAGAAGCGCCGCAAATTTCCGGGTCAGCAGAGCAGAGGTTGCAATTCGGCTTACGTTTTCAGAAAAACGCTTCAGAAAAGAGGAAATCACAGTTATGGCAGAATCAATGCAGGGTTGGAAAAGATCGCACCGCTGTGCGGAGCTTTCCTTAAGTAATGTGGGGGAAGAAGTGACCGTAATGGGCTGGGTGCAGAAGCAGAGGAACAAGGGCGGGATCATATTTGTGGATCTGCGCGACCGTTCCGGCATTTTGCAGATTATATTTGAGGAGAGCGACTGCGGGGCGGAGGCTTTCGCCAAGGCGGAAAAGATGAGAAGCGAGTTTGTCATCGCCGTTGTGGGCAAGGTGGAGAAGCGTTCCGGGGCTGTCAACGAGAACTTAAAGACGGGAGAGATCGAGATCCGTGCCGCACAGGTGCGCGTTCTGTCGGAATCCGAGACGCCGCCGTTCCCGGTGGAGGCGGACTCCAAGACAAAGGAAGAAATCCGCTTAAAATACCGCTATCTGGATCTGAGAAGGCCGGATCTGCAGGAGAAGCTGATGCTGAGAAGCAAAATCGTTTCCGAGATGCGTTCCTTTATGGCGAAGGAGGGTTTTCTGGAGATCGAGACGCCGATTCTGTGTAAGTCCACACCGGAGGGGGCAAGGGATTATCTGGTGCCAAGCCGCGTGCATCCCGGCAGCTTTTATGCGCTGCCCCAGTCTCCCCAGCTCTACAAGCAGCTTCTGATGTGCTCCGGCTACGACCGGTATTTCCAGATCGCCAAGTGTTTCCGGGACGAGGATCTGCGTGCGGACAGACAGCCGGAGTTCACGCAGGCGGATATGGAACTGTCTTTTGTGGATGTGGATGATGTGCTGGAGGTAAACGAGCGGCTGATCAGGCATATCTGCAAGGAGGCCATCGGGCTGGATGTGAAGCTTCCCCTGCCGCGCATGACATGGCAGGAGGCGATGGACCGTTTCGGTTCCGACAAGCCGGACACCCGTTTTACCATGGAACTGACAGATGTGTCAGAAGTGGTGGCTGGCTGCGGTTTCGGCGTGTTCACCTCCGCTCTGGAAAATGGCGGTTCGGTCCGCGGCCTAAACGTGAAGGGACAGGCTGGTATGCCCCGGAAAAAGATTGACGCGCTGGTGGACTTCGCAAAAGGTTACGGCGCGAAGGGGCTGGCTTACCTGAGCGTCCAGGAGGACGGCACCTACAAGTCTTCCTTTGCGAAATTTATGACCGAGGAGGAGCTTGCGAAGCTGGTGCAGGCCATGCAGGGCGAGAAAGGCGATCTGCTTCTCTTTGCGGCGGATAAGAAGAACATTGTTTACAGTGTGCTCGGCGCGCTGCGTGTGGAGCTTGGAAAACAGCTTGGGCTGATCGACGAGTCGCAGTTCAATTTCCTCTGGATTGTGGAGTTCCCGCTTCTGGAGTGGAGCGAGGAGGAGAACCGCTTTATGGCGATGCACCATCCTTTTACCATGCCCATGGAGGAAGACTGGCAGTACATTGATTCCGATCCCGGCAGGGTGCGGGCAAAGGCTTATGATATCGTATTAAACGGGGTGGAGCTTGGCGGCGGTTCTGTCAGAATCCATCAGGACGATATACAGGAGAAAATGTTTGAGGTGCTGGGCTTTACGAAGGAGCAGGCGTGGGAGCAGTTCGGTTTCCTCTTAAGCGCCTTCAAATACGGGGTGCCGCCCCATGCAGGGCTGGCCTATGGCCTTGACCGTATTGTGATGCTTTTAACCCATGCGGACAGCATCCGCGAGGTGATTGCATTCCCGAAGATCAAGGATGCCTCCTGCCTGATGACGGAGGCGCCGGGTACGGTAGATGAGAGTCAGCTTGCAGAGCTGCAGATTACAATTCAGGATGGAGGAGAGACTGAAAAATCATACTGATGTGCTGATTGTTTCAACTCCCGAACAAGTTCGGGCGCGAGTTTGTGCCGGAGCCACAAACTCGGATTCGCAGCCGGGAATCAAAGTATTTCTTCGGAAAACTTTGATATTCTCGGCGCGTGCCTTCGCAAAAGGCTCCGGCATGGAGGTAAATATGGCGGAACAGAAAATAGACAACAAGGCGCTGGAAGAGGCGATAGCGGCTTTTCGCTCGGATAAGGAGAGGGACAGCTATGTGAAGGTGATGGAGCTTTTGGAGAAATCCATTGTGATAGTGCCTGCCATACCGCCGAAGGATATTGATCCGGAGCTTATGGAACAGTTGAAGGCGGGAAAGCCGGTGCAGTTTCCCAAGGAGACGAAGATTGTGCCCTGCCTGTTGCGCAAGGAGACGGGGGAACAGGCGCTTCCCATCTTTACCTCGCCGGAACAGATCCCCGAGGATAAGAAGAGTCCCATGGTGATGGCCATGCCTTTTATGGGGGTGGTTTCCATGGCGGCCGCCAATCAGGATAAGGTGGCGGAGGTTGTGGTCAATCCCTTTACCGGCATGATGGTTCTGAACCAGTCGGTTCTGGAGATAGCGGAGAAGCGCAGGAAAGCTGTCGGACAGATTAAGACCGTGCAGCTGACGCAGGAGCAGTTTCAGGATCTGGCCCACAACAGGGTTTCGCTTTTCCTTCTGCCGAAGTATCTGTTTGAACAGAAAGAAGAGGGACTTAAGAAATTGCAGCAGGAGGAGGGAGCTTTTCTTCTGCATCTTTACGACGAGGTTTACCCAAAGGGGAAAAAGAGCGGCTGCAGGGCGGAGGATTTCTCCCTTATGACGCTGAACCTTACGGATACGATGCAGCTTACCCGTCTCGATATGCCCGACGAAACGAATAAAAAGGGTCTGTGCTACCGGGTTTATGCGGTCTATAAGCGGGACACGGAAGAGATACTGTATTATACGCTGGAAAACACGCAGGACGGAAATATGATCGCCAGAGTCACGCAGGACGGGAAACACGAAATAGTAGAATCCGCGCCGGACAACGGGGCGGAGATTGAGGCGATCATGTCATTAGCCGCAAAGGAAAAATAAGCGAAAAGGGAAAATAAGCGGCGCAGTTTGAGAGGAAAACACGAATGGACACAGTTATCTTTGATTTGGACGGAACGCTCCTCGACACCTTGGAGGATCTGACGGACAGCGTCAATTACGCCATGGAAAAGTTCGGCTTTCCCGTGCATACGGTCGCGGAAATCCGCAGCTTTGTGGGAAACGGCGCGCCGAAGCTGTTGGAGCGCAGCATACCGCAGGGGGTGGAGAATCCCGATTATGAGGCGGCGTTGGCAGCTTTTAAGGCACATTACGCCGCGCATTGCGAGGACAAGACACGCCCATATGAAGGTGTGACGGAAATGCTTGCCGAATTAAAGGGGCAGGGGTATCATCTTGCCATTGTCTCCAATAAATTTGACGGCGCGGTCAAGAAGCTGTGTAAAAAGTATTTCGGGGAATTTATCTCGGTCTCGATCGGAGAGAGCGCGGAAGTGAAGAGAAAACCTGCGCCCGATACGGTGTACCGGGCGCTTCGTGAACTTGGATGTGACGCCTCCCACGCGGTCTATGTGGGAGATTCCGAAGTGGATATCCAGACGGCGAAAAATGCGTCCCTGCCCTGTATCAGCGTTACATGGGGCTTTCGCACGGAAGAAAAGCTTCGGAGCGAGGGGGCACGGGAAGAGCTGCTGATCAGGACTCCGCAGGCGCTTGTGCCTCTTCTGGATCGTCTTCGAGAGGAAGGGTGATCAGGACTTTTACGATATGGTTGTCCTGAATGCCGCAGGCCCGCAGGATGATGCCGTTGTCTAAGGTGATGGTTTCCTGATCCTGCGGCAGGCGGTCAAGCTTTTCGAGCATAAGGCCGCCGACGGAATCATAATCATCGGATTCCAGAGAGATATTCAGGGCATCGTTTATGTCGTTCAGCTTCATACCGCCCTCCACCAGATACTGTCCTTCCTCTGTCTCCTGAATCAGTTCCTCCTCGTCCGCATCGTACTCGTCGCGGATTTCACCCACCAGCTCCTCAATCATATCCTCCATCGTAATCATGCCGACGGTGGCGCCGTACTCGCTTAAGACAAAGGCGATGTTGCAGGATTTTTCCCGGATTTCCATTAACAGGTCCGATACATTCTTATATTCATAAGTATAGTAGGCCTCGCGCAAAATCTTTTTGAGGCTGAATTTTTCCTTGTCCTTTACCAGAATGAAATCCTTGATATTGACGATGCCGATGATATGGTCGGGATCGTCGTCATATACCGGAATGCGCGTAAACATGCAGGACTGAAAGGTGGAGAGCAGTTCCTGGTAGGTGGCGCTTAAAGGAACCGTGGTCATCTGGATGCGGGGAATCATAATGTCCTTTGCGACAGTGTCCCCGAAATCAAACACATTGTAAATGAGCGCCCGTTCCTCTGATTCGATCACGCCGCCCTCGTGGCTGACGTCCACATAGGTTTTCAGTTCTTTTTCGGTGATGCTGAAATTGTTTCCTTCGGAGCTGATATGTAACAGCCGGAGAATCCAGTTGGAGAGCATGTCCACTAAAAAGATGACCGGTGTAAGTACCGTCATCAGCAGGCGGATAATGGGGCCGAACATCAGGGAAATAAATTCGGCGCGCTGCATGGCCCAGGTCTTGGGGATGATTTCGCCAAACATAAGAATCACGAAAGTCAGAACGCCGGTGGCGATCCCCACGGCCTTATTGCCCCAGAGACTGATGGCGAAAGTAGTCATCACGGAGGAAGCGGACAGATTGACGATGTTATTGCCAATCAGGATGGCGCTCAGCATTTTGCCGTACTGGTCCAAAATGGCAAGCACACGGATGGCGCCTTTGTTGTCTTCCTCTGCTAAGGTGCGGAGGCGCACCCGGTTAACGGTTGAAAAGGCGGTCTCGGCTGAGGAGAAAAAGGCTGATAAAAACACGAGCACTCCCAGCGAGACGAGTTGTATGACACCTGTGGTATCCAATGATGTTCACTCCTTGTCTGCATATTAAGTACGAAGGACTTTTCTTCGCTTCTTATAATGAAAAATATTATTATAAGAATAAGATTGTGTCAAGTTTTTATGGGCGGAGGAATACATATTTAATGGAGAGGAACGCAGTTCGCGCAAAGCCGGGGAAAGACGGATGAAAATTGCCGCGGCGCTGCGGGCTGTAATCAGGTAAAAGGACAAGGGGGTAGTCATGGGAAAAAAGGATTTATATATGGATAAGGCCGTCTTCATGATCAAGTGTATGCTGGGAGCTTACATTCTGACGGCGGGGCTTCTGCTGCTGCTCGCGTTTATGCTGTACCGCTTCGGATTGTCTGAGAAGGTGGTGTCTGTCTGTATCATCGCGGTTTATATTATCGTCACCTTTCTGGCGGGCCTGCTTGCCGGGAAAAAGGAGAAGCGGAGGAAGTTCCTGTGGGGTCTTGTCATGGGCGCGCTGTATTTCGGCATTCTGGTGGTGGTGTCCCTGGCGGTAAACAAAGGCGTGGAAGATATTGCGGGGAACATGATGACAGTCTTTTTTCTCTGCGCCGGCAGCGGCATGCTTGGCGGGATGGTCAGTTAATTGAGAGCATGGGCGCTGGGCGGTCTTTGAACTGTCCGTGAACTGACAGCAACTCGCACTAGACGGGCAAAAAGTTTTATGCTATACTGTCTAAAGTTATGAGCAAGTTTATACATAAGGAGGACATACCGATGAAACATATTAAGACGTTATCTACGAGAGATCTGAAGGAATCCATGAAGAAGGGCGGCTGCGGCGAGTGCCAGACCTCCTGCCAGTCTGCATGTAAGACTTCCTGCACCGTAGGAAACCAGAGCTGCGAGAAGGCGAGATAACTGCAGTTCACATCATATACGGAAGGTGTACGGTGCGATGTGGGCGGTAACGCGGGATAAGCGTTTCGTGCCAGAAGGAAAAGAGCAGGAAAAAGACAGGCCCGGCATGCGGCGCATGGCGGGTCTGCTTGTGCGTGGGCGCGTGCCGGGCGGCAGTTGTAATATGTAATAATAGAAGTTAGGAGAATAATGGTGATACATCAGTATATAAGCAACGGCTATCACATTGTGATGGACGTCAACAGCGGCAGCGTCCATGTGATGGACAAGTCCGCCTACGATACGGTTCCGGTGGTGGAGCGGCTGCTGGGGCAGGGAATGGAGGAGCGGGAAGAGATTGCCCGCAGGGTGGCGGAAGAACTGGACATGGAATCTTCCGAGGCTGAGGAGACGGTGGAAGAGATCCTGTATCTGAAAGAGCAGGGACAGCTTTTCACAGAGGATATCTACGAGAATTACATAGACGCTTTTAAAAACCGGGAGACGGTGGTGAAGGCGCTCTGCCTGCATATCGCCCATGACTGCAATCTGGCCTGCAAATACTGCTTTGCGGGTGAAGGCGAATACCATGGCAGCCGGGCGTTAATGAGTCTGGAAGTGGGAAAGAAGGCGTTAGACTTTCTCGTGGCAAACTCTGGCAGCCGGGTGAATCTGGAGGTGGATTTCTTCGGCGGGGAGCCGCTCATGAACTGGCAGGTGGTGAAGGATCTGGTAGCTTACGGCAGATCGCTGGAGGAGCCGCACCATAAGAAATTCCGCTTTACCCTGACGACCAACGGCGTGCTCCTTGATGATGAGATTCTGGAATTTGCGAACAGGGAAATGTCAAATCTGGTTTTAAGTATAGACGGCAGGAAGGAAATCCACGACCTGATGCGGCCCCACCGGGGCGGACAGGGCAGCTACGATGAGATCCTTCCGAAATATAAGAAGGCAGCCGAAAGCAGGAACCAGATGAACTATTATGTGCGGGGCACTTATACCCACAACAACACGGACTTTTCCGAGGACGTGATACATCTGGCGGATGAAGGGTTTGAGCAGATATCCGTGGAGCCTGTGGTGGCAGATAAAAAAGAGGATTATGCGCTTCGCATGGAGGATGTGCCGAAGCTCCTTGCGGAGTATGACAGGCTGGCGCTGGAATATATTAGCAGAAAAAAAGAAGGAAAGGGTTTTCAATTCTTTCATTTTATGATAGATTTAGAAGGTGGCCCTTGCGTGGCAAAAAGACTGTCGGGCTGCGGGTCTGGCACAGAGTATCTTGCGGTGACCCCCTGGGGAGATCTTTATCCCTGTCATCAGTTTGTGGGACAGGAGGAATTTCTCATGGGAAATGTGGACGTGGGGATTGTCCGGGAGGATCTGCGGGATCAGTTTAAAGCGTGCAATGTCTACGCGAAGAAGGCGTGCAGGGATTGCTTCGCAAAATTTTATTGCAGCGGCGGCTGCGCGGCCAACGCCTACCATGAGAGCGGCGATGTGAACGGTTCCTACGAGCTGGGATGTGAACTCCAGAGGAAGCGGGTAGAGTGTGCGATCATGATAAAAGCGGCGCTTGCCGATGAGGAAAAGGAGAGTTAGTAATGAAAAAGAGCAGAGCGGTTGTCAGTCTGATCGTCTATGTGCTGATTTTGGGACTGCTGGGATATACGGCAGTTTTCGGCGTCGGTTCGGACAAGTCGGGCGCGGCGGAGAGCATTAAGCTGGGACTGGATCTGGCGGGCGGCGTCAGTATCACCTATCAGGTGGTGGGAGACGAGAATCCCAGCGCGGAGGACATGAGCGATACCATCTACAAGCTGCAGCAGCGTGTGGACGGTTACAGCACGGAGGCGCAGGTGTATCAGGAGGGAACCGACCGGATTAATATCGAGATTCCCGGCGTTACCGATGCCAACGCGATTCTGGAGGAGCTGGGTAAGCCCGGAAGCCTCTACTTTATCGCCCAGACGGACAGCGAGGGCAATAATAACTATGACATGGGTTATGGCGTCGATGCCGAGGGCAATCTGGTGCCGCAGTATCAGTTGAACAAAACGCTGGAAGAACTGCAGGCGGACGGCTCTATTGTGCTTACCGGTACGGAGGTAGACGGCGCCCAGGCGAGAGCACAGCAGGATTCCATGGGCAATCTGGAAAATGTGGTTTCCCTCTCCTTTAACGAAGCGGGCAGACAGGCTTTTGCGGATGCCACAACCAAGGCTTATGAGAACGGCGAAACCATTGCGATCTATTATGACGGCGAGTTTGTGAGCGTGCCCAATGTACAGGCTGCGATCACGGACGGCAATGCGGTCATCACGGGACAGAGCACGGCGGCGGAGGCGGAGCAGCTTGCTTCCACCATCCGTATCGGCGGCCTGAAGCTGGAGCTGGAGGAACTGCGTTCCAACGTGGTGGGTGCGCAGCTTGGCTCGGCGGCGATCCGGACCAGCCTGATTGCGGCGGCGGTCGGTTTCGCGCTGGTAGTTATTTTTATGATTGCGGTATACTATGTGGCGGGCTTTGCGGCATCTCTGGCGCTTTGTCTGTACACGGAGCTTCTGGTCATTCTGATGTATGCCTTTGAGGTGACCTTAACCCTGCCGGGTATCGCGGGTATTATCCTGACCGTCGGTATGGCGGTGGATGCGAACGTGATTATATTCGCCCGTATCCGTGAGGAGATTGCAGCGGGCAAGAGCGTGCAGAATGCGATTAAGATCGGTTTCCAGAAGGCGTTGTCCGCGATTCTGGACGGCAATATCACCACCCTGATTGCGGGTCTGGTGCTTTACTTTATGGGAAGCGGCACGATCAAGGGCTTCTCTATCACGCTGATGCTGGGTATTATTCTTTCCATGTTTACGGCTCTTGTGGTGACGAAGTCTTTGGTGAACATCTTCTATGCGCTGGGCATCCAGAGTGAGAAGGCGTACGGCACGGCGAAGGAGAGAAAGACCATCAATTTCCTCTCCAAAAGATATGTGTTCTTCGGTATTTCCATCGCTGCGATTCTGGCGGGCTTTGTCGCGATGGGCATCAATAAGTCGAGCATGGGCATGACAATGAATTACAGTCTGGATTTCGTGGGCGGTACTTCTACAACCGTGACGCTCAATGAGGACATGAGCATTGAGGAGATTGACGCGCAGATTGTTCCCTATATTGAGGAGATCACCGGGGACGGCAATGTGCAGAGCACGAAGGTGGCAGGTTCCAACGATATTATTATCAAGACAAGAACCTTGAACGTGCAGGAGAGAGAGGCCTTTAGCGAGGTGATGGTAAATAACTTCGGCGTGGACGAGAACAGTATCACGGCGGAAACCATCAGCGCAACGATCAGCTCCGAGATGCAGTCCGGCGCGATCAAGGCGATTCTGGTGTCTACGGTGCTGATGCTTCTGTATATCTGGTTCCGCTTTAAGGACATCCGCTTCGGCGCAAGTTCTGTGATTGCGCTGCTGCACGACGTGCTTGTGGTATTGGCGTTCTACGCGATTGTAAGGGTGTCTGTGGGCAATACCTTTATCGCGTGTATGCTGACGATTGTGGGTTACTCCATCAATGCCACCATCGTTATTTTCGACCGTGTGCGTGAGAATCTTCGCGAGATGCGCAGCAAAGAAGGTCTGGATGAGATGGTGAACAGGAGTATCACCCAGACGCTTACGAGAAGTATTTTTACTTCCCTGACCACGTTCTTTATGGTGGCGTCGCTGGAAGTGTTCGGCGTTTCCTCTATCCGGGAATTTGCGCTGCCTTTGATGGCGGGTATTGTCTGCGGTACGTATTCATCCATCTGCCTGACAGGCGCGCTCTGGTATGTGTTCCGCACGAAGCTGGTGAAGAAAGCGACAAAGTAAGAGTGCGGTTCAGCACGTGCCCATTCGCAAAACGTGCTTGCTGAACTGGGAAACAAAGTACTATAAATTACCCTCTGAAAATGTTACAATAGATTGTGACTTTTCGGAGGGTGTTTGTTTATTAAATCAAATAGAAAGGCGCGGCAGCGTACATGACTGGATCATCGCTGTCCGGCGATGAATTGTTTATGGCGAAATGGATGGTGTCCGCCAAGAAGGCGGATTTTAACGGGATAGCGGCAAAATTCCAGATTGACCCGGTGATTGCCAGAATCATACGAAACCGGGACGTGGAGGGGGAGGAAGCCATTGAGAAGTTTCTTCACGGCACCACGGCGGATCTGTATGATCCGAACCTTTTAAAGGATGCCGGGAAGGCGGCGGCGATTCTTTGTGATAAAACGAGAGAGAAGAAAAAGATCCGGGTGATCGGCGATTATGATATCGACGGTGTCTGTGCTTCCTATATTTTAATTGCCTGTCTGGAACAGTGTGGTGCGGCGGTGGATGTGGTGATTCCCCACAGGATTCAGGACGGCTACGGGCTGAATGACCGACTGATAGAGGAGGCTGCCGGCGACGGTGTGGATACGATACTTACCTGCGACAACGGTATTGCGGCGCTGCCTCAGATTGCCTTTGCGAAGGAGCTTGGCATGACGGTGATTGTGACGGATCACCATGAGGTACCTTACGAGGTGCAGGAGGACGGCAGCAGGGTGGAAACGCTGCCCCTGGCGGATGCGGTGGTAGACCCGAAGCAGAGTGGCTGTTCCTATCCTTATAAGGGCATCTGCGGCGCGGTGACGGCGTATAAGCTGATGGAGATTTATCTCGGGAAAATGGAGGGGGAGGGTGTTCTGTCAGCGGGAGAGAAGGAGACCCTCCTGCGGGAGCTTTTGGCTTTCGCGGGTTTTGCCACAGTGGGGGATGTGATGGAACTGACCGATGAAAACCGCATTCTGGTTAGGTACGGGCTGCAGCAGATCGAGCAGTCTGCGAATCCCGGGCTGCGCGCGTTGCTTACGGTGAATGAGCTGACACAGAAGCGGCTGACGGGGTATCATATCGGTTTTATTCTGGGGCCCTGCCTGAACGCCACGGGGCGGCTTGACACGGCCAAACGCGCGCTCGCCATGTTTCGGACGAAGGAGCAGGCAGAGGCTGTTACCATAGCCGGGGAGCTGAAGGCATTAAATGACAGCCGGAAGGAAATGACCCTGCTCGGGACAAAACAGGCGATAGAGCAGATTGAGAACACCACGCTGAAGGAGGATAAAGTACTGGTGGTCTTCCTGCCGGACTGCCACGAGAGTCTGGCAGGGATCATCGCCGGGCGGATCAGGGAGCGGTACCACAAGCCGGTCTTTGTGCTGACCCGCGGCGAGGAGGGCGTGAAGGGCTCGGGACGTTCCATAGAGGCCTATCACATGTACGATAAGATGAGTGAGTGTAAGGAGCTGTACACGAAGTACGGCGGGCATAAGATGGCGGCGGGTGTGTCCATGCCCGAGGAGAACGTGGAAGGGTTCCGGGCCTTTCTGAATGCCCACTGCGGATTGACAGAGGAGGATCTGGTGGAGGTCATACATATCGATGTGCCCATGCCCATGTCCTATGTGACGACAGAGCTTGTCAGGCAGCTTTCCCTTCTGGAACCCTTCGGCAATGGCAATCCCAAGCCTGTTTTTGCCCAGAAGAATGTGCGGGTATGCCGGGGACGGATTCTGGGAAAGAATAGAAACGTAGGGAAATACCGGGTGGCCGATGAGGCTGGGCGGGAATATGATATGATGTATTTCGGTGATCTGGCGCGGTGGCATGCCTTTCTGGCGGCGCATTTCGGACAGGAGGAGACCGACAGGCTCTACAGCGGCGGCAGCAGCGCCATTGTGATCAGTGTGATTTATTATCCCGATATCAATGTGTACAAGGGAGTCGAGTCCCTGCAGATGGTGATGCAGGATTATAGTGCGTAAGCAAAAGAAAAACAAGCGACGGCGAAGCCGGCATTTGTTTTTCTTGCGGCACTAACGAGCAAATGTCCGATGAAATCGGACGTGGAGCGCTGAAAGCGCGGATTTGCGAGTTTTATACCTGAGCAAAAGAAAAACAAGCCGCGAGATACGAAAAAGCCCGGACATTCCGGGCTCTCTCGCAGTTTTCTTATGAGGGGGAGATAGTGAATTCATCAACTATCTTGATACTTATCATAAAGGGTAATTGTGTCCAAAATGTGTTTAGAGTATGAAGGAAAAATAAAAAAACATTAAGAAATCTTAAAGACAGACAAAAATTGCAAAAACGCTTATTTCGTGCTATCGTACTATATAAATATATATAAGAAATGAAGGAAAATTAAACGAGGTGAATTATGGCAGCTTTGGGCGAATTGTTGAAGGAAATGTCCTATGAGTGCATAAGCGGCACAACGGAACAGGATATAACAGATGTGATATATGATTCCAGAAAGGTGACAGAAGGCTGTCTGTTCGTCTGCATACCGGGGGCGAAAGCGGACGGCCATAAGTTTGCGGCGGATGCGGTGCGGGCCGGAGCGAAAGCCCTGCTCACGGAACATGAGGTGGAGCTGCCGGAAGGGGCGGATGTGACCGTGATCCGGGTGGCGGACGTCCGCTACGCCATGGCCTTTGTCTCGGCGGCCTATTTCGGGCATCCGGCCAGACAGTTGAAGGTCATAGGCATTACCGGAACGAAAGGCAAAACCACCACCACCTATCTGGTAAAGTCCATTCTGGAGCAGGCGGGCAGAAAGGTGGGGCTGATCGGCACCATAGAAATCATTGTCGGGGATACCCATATCCATGCGGAAAATACCACGCCCCAGTCTTATCTGGTACAGAAATACTTTCGGATGATGGCGGACGCAGGCTGCGACACGGTGGTGATGGAGGTTTCCTCCCAGGGACTGATGCTGCACAGAACGCAGGGTTTTGTCTTCGATTTCGGCATCTTCACCAATCTGGAGCCGGACCATATCGGGGAAAACGAGCATAAGGATTTTGACGATTATCTGCACTGTAAAAGCCTGCTGTTTCGGCAGTGCAGGGTTGGGATTGTAAACGCTGACGATGCCCACTGGAAGGAAGTTACAAAGGGGTGCACCTGTCAGCTTGAAACTTACGGGATTGATACAGAGGCGGATCTGCGGGCTGAGGATATCGCTTTCTTAAACGAGGGCGGCAGCCTGGGGATGGCTTTTAAGACAAAGGGACTTGCGGAGCTTTCCGTGAAAATTTCCTCTCCTGGCAAATTTAATGTTTACAACGCCCTGACGGCCATTGCCATCTGCAGGCATTTCGGCGTGCAGGAGGAAAAAGTACAAAAAGCCCTTAGGGCGGCAAAGGTGAAGGGCCGGACGGAGATGGTGAAGGTGTCCGACGACTTTACGCTGATGATTGACTATGCCCACAATGCCATGGCTCTTAAGAGCCTGCTGGAGACGCTCAGGGCGTATGAGCCGCACAGGCTGGTCTGTCTTTTTGGCTGCGGCGGCAACCGGGCGAAATCCAGACGCTACGAGATGGGGGAGGTCAGCGGACAGATGGCGGATCTGACCATTATTACCTCCGACAATCCGCGGACGGAGGAGCCGCAGGCGATCATTGACGATATCAGGACAGGGATTGCGAAGACGGACGGTAAGTATGTGGAAATCTGCGACAGGAAAGAAGCCATTGCCTACGCCATCGACCACGGCGAGCCGGGGGACATCATTGTGCTGGCAGGCAAAGGGCATGAGGACTATCAGGAGATCAACGGTGTGAAATACCCGATGGACGAGAGAGTACTGATACAGGAAATATTAGAGGAGCGGGCATGACGGAGCGGTATGCGGATGTGATCATAGATATCGCCCATGAGAAGGTAGACCGGGTTTTCCAGTACCGGATTCCGGAGGCACTCTTAGAGGCGGTACGTCCGGGCGTACAGGTGCGCGTGCCTTTTGGTAAGGGTAACCGGGAGAGGACGGGATATGTGGTGGATATTTCGGAGGACGCGGACTATCCCCCAGAAAAAATCAAGGCAGTCAGCGCGGTGGATGAGAAGGGCATGTCCGTGGAGGGCAGGCAGATTCGGATCGCTTACTGGTTAAAGAGCAATTACGGCTCCACCACCATTGCGGCGTTAAAGACCGTGCTTCCCGTGAAGCAGAAGCTGAAACCGCTGGAGAAAAAGAAGGTGCTGCGCTGCCTGTCCGCGGAGGAGACTACGCAGGCGGCCGACGAATGTGAAAGAAAGCACCAGCGGGCGAAAGCCAGAGTGCTGGCGGCGCTGCAGACGGAGGAGGAGCTGCCTTACGAGCTGATCAGGCAGAAGCTCCATGTGACGGCTTCTACCCTGCAGGCACTGGAGAGACAGGGGTATCTTCGCATAGAGAGGGAGACCTGTTACCGAAACCCTGTCAGGACGGCGGACCGGAGCGAGGCCCGTCCTGTGCCGAATCAGGCGCAGCGGCATATCATTGAGGATGTGCTGGCGGATTACCGGGCGGGGCGTCCGGGTGTGCATCTGGTGCACGGCGTTACAGGCAGCGGCAAGACGGAGGTGTACCTTGGCATTATCGAGGAGATGATTGCCATGGGGAAGCAGGCCATTATGCTGATCCCGGAGATTGCGCTGACTTACCAGACGCTGCTGCGGTTTTATAAGAGATTCGGGGACCGGGTATCGGTGATCAATTCCACATTGTCCGCGGGAGAGCGGTATGACCAGATCGAGCGGGCGAAGGCAGGGGAGATCGATGTGATGATCGGCCCCCGTTCGGCGCTGTTTACACCTTTTGCCAATCTGGGGGTCATTGTGGTGGATGAGGAGCATGAGAACAGCTATAAGAGCGAATCATCACCCCGGTATCATGCCAGAGAGACGGCGGTGGAGATCGCGTCCCTGTGCGGCGCCAGCGTGGTGCTGGGATCAGCAACGCCGTCCATGGAGGCCTATTACAGGGCGGACAGGGGAGAATATAAGTTATATGAGATGAAGGAACGCCCCGGGGGCAGCATGCTTCCGGCGGTGTATACGATCGATCTGCGGGAGGAACTGAAACAGGGAAACCGTTCCATGTTCAGCAGGAAGCTAAAAGAGCTGATGCAGGACCGGCTTTCCAAGGGAGAGCAGACCATTCTTTTCTTAAACAGGAGAGGCTATGCGGGATTTATTTCCTGCCGCTCCTGCGGACATGTGATGAAATGCCCCCACTGTGACGTGTCCCTGTCGGAGCACAGAAACGGGATGCTGATCTGTCATTACTGCGGGTATCAGGAGCGGAAACCGGCGAAGTGCCCTTCCTGCGGATCCCCCTATCTGATGGGCTTTAAGGCAGGGACAGAGCAGGTGGAGGAGGCCATTCACAGGGAATTTCCGGGGGCCAGGGTGCTTCGCATGGACGCGGATACCACCCGCAGGAAGGACAGCTATGAGCGTATTCTTGCCGCATTTGCGGACGAGGAGGCGGATGTGCTGGTGGGAACCCAGATGATCGTGAAGGGGCATGACTTTCCCGGTGTGACGCTGGTGGGGGTGCTGGCGGCGGATCTTTCCCTGAACCGGAACGATTACCGGGCAGGGGAACGCACTTTTCAGCTCCTGACCCAGGCGGCGGGCCGCGCGGGCCGTGGGGAGCGGCCGGGAGAAGTGGTGATCCAGACTTACCAGCCAGACCATTACAGTGTGGTCTATGCGGCGAAACAGGATTATCAGGGCTTTTACGGGGAGGAGATTGCCTACAGGGCGCTTGTGGGTTATCCGCCCGTGGAACATATGCTGGCGGTTCTCATCGTCTCCCGCGTACAGGAGGAGGGAGAAGCGCTGGGAAAAGAAATGACCGATTTAGTCAAGAGAGAGATGGCTGATATAGACGGGCTTCGGGTGATCGGGCCGGCGGAAGCGGCGATTGGGAAAATATCCGATCTTTACCGCCATACCTTTTATATCAGGCACGGAGCGTATAAAATCTTAGTGGAGGCCAAGGACAGGCTGGAGAATTTTTGCAGGGAGCGGGAGCTTAAGGGACAGACGGTGCAGTTTGACTTTGACCCGATGAATACATTTTAGAGAGATGGAAAACAGGAAAGACAGGAGGAAGAGGCAGTATGGCAACCAGAAAAATCAGGGAGATGGGAGATCCGGTTCTGACAAAGCAGTGTAAGGAGGTGACGGAGCTTACCCCCAGACTGCAGGAGTTGATCGACGATATGTTTGAGACGCTGTATGAGGAGAACGGGGTGGGGCTGGCAGCGCCCCAGGTAGGTATTTTAAAGCGTATCGTGGTGATTGATACCACCGGGGAAGATCCCCTTTTGCTGATTAACCCGAAGATACTGGAGACCAGCGGGGAGCAGGACGGTTATGAAGGCTGCCTAAGCGTTCCGGGTAAGAGCGGTAAAGTGACCAGACCCAATTATGTGAAAGCATTTGCCTATGATGAGAATATGGAGCCTTTTGAGATTGAGGGGACGGAGCTTCTCGCCAGGGCGATCTGTCATGAGGTGGATCATCTGAATGGGCATCTGTATGTGGAAAAAGTGCACGGGCCGCTTGTGAATACGGAGGATCTGCGTGACGACGAGGAGTGATTCCGTCAGGGAATACAACGGGAGATAACGGAAATCCCGTGATGTGCGGAAAGGAGAACGTTGCATATATGAAAGTGGTGTTTATGGGAACGCCCGATTTTGCAGTGGGCGCGCTGGAGGCATTGATCGAATCAGGACATCAGGTGGCGGCGGTGGTGACCCAGCCGGATAAGCCTAAGGGCAGGGGCAGGGAAGTGCAGATGACGCCCGTAAAAATGTGTGCGTTAAAGCACGGTGTTCCGGTTTTTCAGCCCGTAAAAATAAAGGAGCCGGAAGCGGTGGAGATGCTGCGCGGCTATGAGGCCGATATTTTTGTGGTAGCGGCCTTCGGGCAGATTCTCTCGGAGGAGATACTCGAAATGCCAAAGTACGGCTGCGTGAATATCCATGCGTCCCTTTTGCCGAAATACCGGGGGGCGGGGCCGATCCAGTGGGCCATTATCAACGGAGAAAAAATAACGGGCGTTACCATTATGCGGATGGATAAGGGACTGGACACCGGGGATATGCTGTTTAAGAGGGAGGTGGAGATCGCCTCCGACGAGACGGCGGACACCCTTCATGACAAGCTGGCGGCAGCGGGCGCGCGGCTGATCGTGGAGGCGCTTGAAAAGATCGGGGCGGGGGATGTGACGCCTGTGAAGCAGGACGACGAGGATTCCTGCTATGCGAAGATGCTGCATAAGTCCATGGGGAAGATTGACTGGCGGATGGAGGCAGGGAAGCTGGACTGTCTGATCCGGGGGCTGATTTCCTGGCCGGGAGCTTCTACGGTGTATCAGGGGAAAACTCTGAAGATCTGGCAGGAGGAAGTGGTGCCGGAGCAGGAGTCCGCAGCCCTGGAAACGCTTCCCGGGCAGAAGGAGGAAGGCTGCGCCGGGAATGGGCAGCCGGGGCAGGGTAAGGAATGCCTGATCAGGAACGCCTCGCCGGGCACGGTGGTCCGGGTGGACAAAGAGGCATTTTATGTGCAGACCGGGATGGGTGTGCTTAAGATTCTTGCGGTGCAGCCGGAAGGCAAAAAGCGTATGGCGGTGAAGGATTTCCTGCTCGGGTATCCGGTGAAGCCCGGCGATGTACTTGGGAGCTTCTAAGTCTCAATCAGAAGAATGCCGGAAGGAATTCTTCGGAAAATGGAGGTAACAGCATGGGATATTACGGTTATGGATTTGGATATTATTTTGACCCGACTTACTTTCTGGTTCTGATCGGGGCGGTGCTCTGTCTTTGGGCGCAGGCCAGAGTCAGTTCCACTTACAACAAGTTTTCCAGGGTGCAGAGCCGGACGGGCATGACGGGCGCGCAGGCAGCGCAGCGGATATTGCAGATGTCGGGAATCTACGACGTGCGCATCGAGCATGTGGGAGGGAGCCTGACAGACCATTATGACCCGGCGCACAAGGTGCTGCGGCTTTCGGATTCCGTGTACGGTTCGACTTCCGTGGCGGCCATCGGGGTGGCGGCCCATGAGTGCGGCCATGCGGTGCAGCACGATAAGGGTTATGCGCCCCTGCAGATCCGTTCGGCGCTGGTGCCGGTGGCCAATATCGGTTCTAAGGCGGGGATTCCGCTTATTATTCTGGGCGCGATTCTGGGGATGAACCAGGTGCTGATCCAGATCGGGATCTGGGTGTTTGCACTGGCGGTGCTCTTTCAGGTGGTTACCCTGCCCGTGGAGTTCAACGCATCCGGCAGGGCGCTTGCCATGCTGGGAGATTACGGGATGCTGGAGCGGGACGAGGCTGCCGGATGCCGGAAGGTGCTGAAGGCGGCGGCCCTGACCTATGTGGCGGCGGCAGCGTCGGCGATCTTACAGCTTCTTCGTCTGGTGCTTCTGTTTGGTAACAGCCGGAGACGGGATTGAGGACAGTGGCAGAGAGCCGTGGCAGATGTGGAAGAGACAGGAACAGAGAGCCGGAACAGGTGTGACAACGGCGGAAACAGAAGGCCGGGACAGATGTGACAGCGGCGGGAACAGAAGGCCGGGGCAGATGTGACGGCGGCGGGAACAAGGGGCAGGGGCAGAGGCGACTGCGGTGAGGAGAACATGACGTGGCACAGATCAATGTACGAGAGGTGGTTCTGGATATCCTGCTGGAACTGTCCGGGCAGACAGAATACAGCAATGTCCTGATCGGGGCGGCGCTGGATAAATACGATTATCTGGACAGCAGGGAAAAGGCCTTTATCAAGCGGGTCAGCGAGGGGACCATTGAGAGGCGGATTCAGCTTGACTATGTGCTGGACCAATATTCAAAAACGCCTGTTATTAAAATGAAGCCGCTGATCAGGGAGCTTTTGCGTATGAGTGTGTACCAGCTTCTGTTCATGGAGCACATTCCGGCATCGGCGGTCTGCAACGAGGCGGTGAAGCTTGCGAAGAAGCGCAGATTCCAGAGCCTGCAGGGATATGTGAACGGTGTGCTGCGAAATATTGCCAGAGGGCGGGAGAAGATTGTCTGGCCGGACAGACAGCATGATCCGCTGGGCTATTTGTCCGTCTGTTATTCCATGCCGCCCTGGCTTGTCTCGCACTTTGCGGAAAACTACGGCGGGGAGGCCTGCGGGAAGATTCTGGAGGCCTGTCTGGAGAGGCGGCCGGTGAGCGTTCGTCTGGATGAACGGCTTTCGGAAAAGGAGCGGGAAAGCCTGCTTGCCACGTGGGAAAAAGACGGGGTCAGGGTGCAGGCGCATCCGTATCTGCCCTATGCCGTCGGCGTGGAGGGCGTGTCCGGCGTGCGCGGTCTTGCCGGGTATCGGGAAGGGCGTTTTTCGGTACAGGATGTCAGCTCCATGCTGGTGGTAGAGGCGGCAGGCATCCGTCCCGGAGATACGGTGATAGATGTCTGCGCGGCTCCCGGCGGCAAGGCGCTTCATGCGGCGGTGAAGCTGAACGGTACGGGGCAGGTCATTGCCTGTGACGTGAGCCGCCATAAGACGGATAAGATCGAGGAAAATCGTGCCCGTCTTGGAACGGAGAACGTGTCCGTCCGGGTGCAGGATGCGCGGGAGAGAGACGCTTCCCTTGTGGGAAAGGCGGACGTTCTGCTGGCGGACGTGCCCTGCTCGGGACTGGGTGTGATCGGTCATAAGCAGGATATCAAGTATCGGGTGACGAAGGAGTCTCTGGCTGAGATCACAAAACTGCAAAAAGAAATAATAACAAACGTTATTGATTATATAAAGCCGGGAGGCATCCTGATGTACAGCACCTGTACCATGAATCCCGGTGAAAACGAAGAGATGGCGGCATGGATTTGTGAGTCCTTCGGAATGGAGACGGTGGGTATGGAAGACAGGCTTCCCGCCGTATTGGCTGGAGAAGCAAAGCAGGGGATGCTGCAGCTTCTGCCGGGGATTCACGAGACGGACGGCTTTTTTCTGGCAAAACTGCGGAAAAAGGGGAACCCGGCTTAGGGGAAGGAACGGAGAGAGCGGAACTTTTATGGAAAAGAAGGATATCAAGTCCCTCACGCTGGCGGAATTAAAGGCGGAGACGGCGTCGCTCGGCGAAAAACCGTTCCGGGCGGTACAGCTTTACGAGTGGATGCACAGGAAGCTTTCGCGCAGCTTTGCGGAGATGACGAACATTCCGCTGGCTATGAAAGAAAAATGTGGGGAAAACTATCATTATACGGCGCTGCGCACTGTGACGGTGCAGGAATCGTCCATAGACGGCACGAAAAAATATCTTTTTGCGCTCCCTGACGGCAATATGGTAGAGAGTGTCTGGATGCGCTATAAACACGGCAACTCGGTCTGCATTTCCTCCCAGGTGGGCTGCCGTATGGGCTGCCGCTTCTGTGCCTCCACGCTGGACGGACTGGTGCGGAACCTGACCGCGTCGGAGATGCTTGACCAGATATACGCCATCACACTGGAGACAGGGGAGCGGGTTTCCCATGTGGTGGTGATGGGAAGCGGGGAGCCGCTTGACAATTATGAGAATCTTCTGCGGTTTATCACACTTCTCACGGATGAGAACGGCCTGCACGTAAGCCAGCGGAATGTGACCGTTTCCACCTGTGGGATTGTGCCTATGATGCGGGAGCTTGCGCAGGAGAAGCTGCAGATTACACTGGCTTTGTCCCTTCACGCGGCGACGGATGAAAAGCGGCGAGAGCTGATGCCCATTGCCAATCGGTATACGCTTGAGGAGCTGATGGACTGCTGCTCGTACTATTTTGAACAGACCGGACGGCGGATCACCTTTGAGTACAGTCTGGTGCGGAACGTCAATGACACGCGCAAGGATGCGGAGACGCTGGCGGCCCTGATCCGGGGGTTAAACTGTCATGTGAATCTGATTCCGGTAAATCCCGTCAAAGAAAGGGATTATGTACAGTCCGGGAGACAGGCGGTGGAGGCTTTTGCCGCGCTTCTTGCGAAAAAGGGGATTAACGCGACTGTCCGCAGGGAGATGGGCCGGGATATCGACGGGGCCTGCGGCCAGCTCAGGCGGCGGTTCTTGGATAACAGTTCAGCCATCCTCTGTAAAATGGACGAATCATGCCTGCATGAATGAGTACATTTTGCAGAGGATGAGCAGAGCGCGGGGAACGCGGCTGAAATAGCTTGCTCTTTTACAGGGAATATGCTAACATGGGTAATTGGTAAAATATGCAAAACGGAGGAATAAGCCGTGCTCAGGTCTTATGCGCTGACAGATATCGGGCGAAGAAGACAATTAAATCAGGATTATATTTATTGCAGTGAGACGCCTGTCGGGAATCTGCCGAATCTTTTTATTGTGGCAGATGGCATGGGCGGCCATAAGGCGGGCGACTACGCTTCCGATCTGGCAGTGGGAACTGTGGTTGCGGAAGTGAAGGCATCCTTTGAGAAGAGTCCCCAAAAGATACTGAATCATGCGATTTCCAAGGCAAACGAGGCGCTGCGGAAACGTGCCAGCGAAGACTTTGCCTTAAGCGGCATGGGAACGACGTTTGTGGCGGCTGCCTGTATCGGACGTTTTCTGGAAGTGGCGAATGTGGGAGACAGCAGGCTCTATGTGATCAGCGATGTGATTGAGCAGGTTACGGAGGATCATTCGCTGGTGGAGGAGATGGTCCGGATGGGCGGGATCGGCCGGGAGGAGGCCAGAAATCACCCGGATAAAAATATCATTACCCGCGCGGTAGGCGCAAAGGATGATGTGGAGGTTGATTTTTTCAATCGGGAATTACAGACAGGAGATATCGTATTACTTTGTTCGGATGGTTTGACTAACATGGTGGACGACGAGACGATATGCCGGATTCTGAAAAACGGCAAAAGTCTCAGGGACAGGGTAGAAGAACTGGTAGAGACGGCCAACTTAAACGGCGGCAGAGACAATATATCGGTGATCGTTATCGAACCGTTAGCAGACGAGGTAGAACATGATTAAGATTGGAATGATGATCGCTGACCGGTATGAGATCCTGGAGAAGATCGGTACCGGCGGTATGTCGGATGTATATAAAGCAAAAGACCATAAGCTGAACCGTTTTGTGGCGGTGAAGGTTTTAAAGCAGGAATTTAGTGAAAACGCCAATTTTGTGTCCAAGTTTCGGATTGAGGCGCAGGCGGCTGCTGGACTGATGCACCCCAATATCGTCAATGTTTACGATGTGGGCGAGGAGGGGGAGAACCACTATATCGTCATGGAGCTGGTGGAAGGAATCACCCTCAAAAAATATATTGAGAAGAAGGCAAGGCTTTCCGTCAAGGAGGCAGTGAGCATTGCCATTCAGGTTTCCATGGGTATAGAGGCGGCGCACAACAACCACATTATCCACAGGGATATTAAGCCGCAGAATATCATTATATCCAAAGAAGGCAAAGTGAAGGTGACGGATTTCGGCATTGCCAAGGCCGCTACCAGTAATACCATCACCTCCAACGTCATGGGAAGTGTGCACTATACCTCGCCGGAGCAGGCCAGAGGCGGCTACAGTGATGAGAAGAGCGATATCTATTCGCTGGGTGTTACCATGTTCGAGATGCTTACTGGCAGGGTGCCTTTTAACGGGGAGACTACGGTAGCCATAGCGATCAAACATATTCAGGAAGAGTTTCCCTCGCCAAGGGAATATGTGCCGGAAATACCGGTCTGTGTGGAGCAGATTGTTTTTAAGTGCTGTCAGAAAAGCCCGGACAGGAGATACCAGTCCATGTCTGAGCTGATTGTGGACTTAAAGCAGTCTTTGATCAGCCCCGACGAGGATTTTGTCAAGGTGGCAGACCCGGACGAGGAGGCTTCTACTCGTATGATCACTGACAGGGATATGGTGCAGATCAAGCGCCAGTCGGAGAACCGGGATTCCATGGACGAGGCTATGCGCTTAAAGAAGGACGTCAGGGACAGAGATCATGCGCGCTCCTACGAAGAGGATGAGGACGAGGACTGGGACGACGACGATGAGGACTACGATCCTAAGATGGAAAAGATCACTACCATACTTGCGGTAGTGGCGGCCCTGCTGATCGGCTGCATTCTGATCTTTCTGGTAGGCAGGGCGATGGGCGTCTTTACATTCGGCGGGGAACAGGTGGCTGAGGATCAGGAACAGGAGTCGGAGCAGGTGGAAATGATCCGTGTGGTCGGTATGCATGTGGACGAAGCGAAACGCATGCTTCTTGACCTGGGGCTTGCGCCGGAGATCAAATATGAGGAGAGCAGTTCGTACGATGCGGGAACGGTGCTCCGTGCCAGCGTGCAGGACGGACTGATGATAGATAAGGGAACGACGATTGTGCTCACGGTGGCGGAGGCGGCGGAGGGCGTACAGGTTCCCGATGCGGCTGGAAAATCCCAGACGGAGGCGACGTCCCTTCTGGAGAAGGAAGGCTTTGTGGTAAATGTGGTTGAGAGCTATGACCCCCAGGTGGAGAAAGGGATTGTGATTTCCCAGTCGCCGGAGGCGGGAACCACAGCCTCTGCGGGATCAAGCATCACGATCCGCGTCAGTCAGGGCGCGGATGACAATAAAGTCAGGGTTCCTGACGTGGTTGGCATGACGGAGATGGACGCCACGGCCACCCTGACAGAGAGCGGCCTTCCCGTGGGAAATGTCACCGAGACGACCCATGAAGATCCGACGCTTGCGGGCATGGTATGCTATCAGAGCTATTCGGTCGGCTCTTATGTGGACAAAGGCACGCCTGTGGATCTGCGGATCAGCACAGGGGCTTCCCAGAAGACGTACAAATATTCGGAAGGAATTACGGCGCCTACGGAGGAACCGTCTTACCAGAACGGTATGCAGGTAAATGTGACGCTTACCGCCGGGGATGGTACGCAGCTTTTAAATACACAGACGACCACATTTCCCGTGGGGGTTAATTATACGGGAATCAAGTCGGCAACGGGCACCATCCGCTTTACCTTTACGGTGCAGACGGAACCCACCACGATCACCAATCCCGAGACCGGGGAAACGACGACCGAGGGCGGCGGGACGGAGACAAAGACGGTGGAGAGACAGGTTAACTTCACGGAAGAATAGCGTGAAAAGTGCTTCTAAAGACGTCCCGCCATTGGACGGGACGCCAAGAAGCACTAAGTTTCACGCAAGAGAACGCCCGAAATACGGGCATTCTCTGTGCAAAGTAAAGATGGGTATATATGAAGGGAAAGATCATGAAAGGCATCGCCGGCTTCTACTATGTGCATGTGGAAGGGCGCGGCGTCTATGAGTGTAAGGCAAAGGGTATATTCAGAAAAGAGGGAATCAAGCCGCTGGTAGGGGACGACGTGGAGATGGACGTGCTGGATGAGACGGAAATGCACGGAAATATCCGGGAAATTCTGCCACGGAAAAGCGCGCTGGTAAGACCGGCGGTGGCCAATGTGGATCAGGCGCTGGTTCTTTTTGCAATTGTGAAACCGAATCCGAACTTTAATCTGCTGGACCGCTTTCTGATTCGTATGGAACAGCAGAGCCTTCCCACGATTATCTGTTTTAACAAAGAAGACATCGCCTCCCCGGAGGAGAAGGCAGCGCTTCGGAGCGCCTATGAGACATGTGGATATCGGGTGTTATTTATAAGCGTTCTGGAAAACAGGGGACTGGATCAGGTCAGAGAACTTCTGGCAGGAAAAACCACTACGCTGGCTGGCCCCAGCGGCGTCGGCAAGTCCTCCCTGATTAATCAGCTTTCACCCGCCACACATATGGAGACGGGGGAGATCAGCGAGAAGATTAAACGGGGCAGGCACACCACCAGACATTCGGAGATCATCGCGCTGGGGGAAGGTACTTATATCATGGATACGCCAGGCTTTACCTCTCTGGATATGCCGGAGATTACGAAGGAGGAGCTGGGCGGGTATTATCCCGAGTTCCGGGAGCACGAGCCGTTCTGCAAATTTCGGGGCTGCGCCCATATCAGCGAGCCGGACTGTAATGTCAAGGAGGCTGTGGAGAAAGGTCAGATCAGCCGGGTGCGGTATGAGAATTATATGGTTTTGTACCGGGAGCTGAAGGAGACGAAGCGGTATTAGCCATGGCTGTTTTCTTTGCGTCGAAATCCTATAATGTTCCCAAGTATGATCCCCTCCAGGTTGCCAGCACAAATTGTTTGTCCTCGTCAAACATCAGAAAGTCTGAAACATATTCATAATCGAAATCTGCTACTTTTTCCATGGTATCAAGCGCATACAGGCTGGAGAGGGATGGCGCCGCCGCATACGTCTTATAATCGCGCGGATCGCCCTGCTTACCGAAATTTGCAAACAGATATTTTTCTCCTTCTGATATCCAGATTCTGTCATACAGCTTGCCGGTTGCGGTTTTCCATGCAGACGGCAGTTTTGTGCTCGTGATTTCCGCAAAATTTTTGTCGGTTTTTATTAGTAGGTTTTTCTTCCAGTCCACATAATAATTATGAGTTTTGCAGAACGATAGTCCTTGCAAATGGTCGGGTATGTTATCAAATTCACGTACCGTATGATAGGCAATATTTTCTATGGCCGCTGATGATACAAGCGCTCTGCCTCTTGTGTCTCCGCCTGCCATTTGATCAGCCATAATCTTATAAATGCGGTCACTGTAAACGTCATAGTGCATAAAGACAGTACGTGGCAGCCGTCCCAATACGACATTTGTCGGCCCGTCCAGAATGCGGTGTTTTACACTTGAACAGTCTAAAAGCATGGTTCTGCCGTCCCAGTCAAAATCCAATACCCCGCAGTCATCCTGTGTAAACACAATTTTTTCACCCTCTTTGCGTTCCATTGCGCATCTTCCGATCTCCTCGCCGCTCTCCATGGAAAGCAGCGCAATCATTCCGGATGTATTTTTTACAGCGAGAAGTTTTTTGTTCCCTGAGACGGCTGTTTCGGAAAGATTGCTGAGTGATTTTATGGACTGATGCAGTTTTCCGTCCTCCAGACTGTACACATATGCCGTATTTTTGCTGACTGTAACAAGCAGCTTTTCATCCGCTGTCATGTATGGCGTAAATCCGCCTTTTAGCTTTCGTGTTTTCATAAGTTCTGTGCCCTCCTGTAAATCTATCTTACAATGAATGGGGCGTACCAGCAATGCTTTTTTAGGCACAGGGGTGTATAATATTGATGCGTCCCCTTCTGTTCCAAGAAGGGCTGCAGGGCAAGGCAGGGATGTGTGTCGTGTCCTTTTATTACCCCCAAATGTCCATTTATATCATAGCGACTATAGAAATCCCGAATCTTACCGAAATAAATGATAACAGAAAACGTAATTTAGAATCCGGTAAGGGAGGAGATTATGCAGATCAGTAATCATTATCATGTGCCATATCATGCCGCTGTAAAAAAGAACACGCAGGATAAAACTGGCAATACAAATTCCGCTTTTGCTGATGCTGTTTCTGCAAAAGCATCAGAAGCGGAAAACAGGGAAGTGCAGAATAAGACCTCGGCCGTTTTGGATTCGATCGGCGCTCAGGCTCCGGATGAGGTAAAACAGGCATGGATGGAGGCAGAGGAAGAAACAGGTGCATTTTTTACGGTGTATGGTCTTTATATAAGCAAAGACGGCAAGCATGCCCATATGACCCAAATGGGAATAGACCGCTTTGTCAGATGGTACAGGGGTGAATTTAATCAGAATGATCTTCTGGGAAGTTCCGTGGAAAGCGCAGTCAAAGCCGTAAATAAATGGATATACGATGTGGATCATCCTCTTGCCGGATCGCCTGCAAGTAGCATGGAAGAGCGTCAGCTGATTATGAAAGAACGGGAGTTTTATCAAGCGTTCCTTGATAAATTGCTGCAGCTTTCTGACTGAAACAAGGGATAGAGGACGGTTACATACGGGAGGGTGATCAGATGAGTACAAAGAACCAAATGATTCTTATGAAAATGCACAACTTATTTCAAGAAATGCACAGACGCCGGCGCAGTATGTATCCAATCAGACATCCGTATATCGTTATGTGACAGGAACATTATCAAAAGATGATGAAGATTGGTATATGGTTGCCTTGTATACAAGTGATCCGGTTTATCTTGATTTGAATCCCGGAGCAGGCACAATCACGGTGGATGTGTTTGATTCTTCTAATCTAACGCATCCCTTGGGTTCTTATGAGTTTCAAAAGTACGGGGGTACAGAGGTTTACGAAGTTCCCATTACGTCAGACGGAACATACTATTTAAAGGTATACCATGACGTAACAAGTATATCTGCATCATATTTCTTTACGATTGGGAACCCGCAATATACGTTGGGATCTTATGTACATGAATTTCGTGCCACTACGCTTCCGAGTAAGGGTACATGGGAGGATTTCGCAGATTTAAGATCCGAGCCGGACATACCAAAGGGAGCAATCGCGCATGAAATAACTATTGGAGGATGCTTATCAACTGTAAGTTCAAAAAGGTATTTTAGAAATCAGGAAACGGGTTGGACGGCAACAGGTACAACCTTTTCGTATACTCTTGCGGTTACAGATAAATCAAGATTGGACCAGCGTTGGGAAGCAAGAATGATATCCACAAGTACATCCAGTCATTCATTTACACCAACTATGAGACTTAGATATGTTGCACCTATAATACCATAAACCATATCTATAGGTAAAATTATCCTTAGTGTACTGAAGTGGGTTATAGCATAGGTATACTAAGGGTAATTTTTGAAAGGATTTGAAAGGATGCGGAAATATTAATGGCAAATTTAGAAGGCTTATACGGGGCAGGCGGACTTCACCGGCCATTGTTACATACGAAAAAAACAAACAAACTGGTAAGACAGCGGGCGGCGCTCCAGCTATTGTCGAGAACAGGCAGCAGCAAAAGAAGGGATAGCCTAAGTATTTCCAGTGAAGCGAGGAAGTTTTCAAGAGAACGCATAGCGGCATTGATAGACAAAAGTGCAAATGTATCTGAAAGTGAATTATCCTATTATTTTGCAAACTATAATAATCCAAGCGCTATTCTGGATGCGATCAATTTTGGGACGAATGTGGAGTGCGGATATAATCCTGAGTTTAAGGATTATGGTGCTTTGTCTTTTACTTATAACGGAATTAGACAGGTAGTGCCAATTTATGCAGTACCGAAGATCAACGCGAACTCCTTGCCAGGTATTCACGCCGTAGACAATTCTCTGGTTCTGAAGAATAAAAGCTATTATGCGTGGACAGGGGTAAATGGTAGCCGATACGCATGGTCTGTTAACGACGGCTTAATTGGTTATGTATTTTCAGAATCATTATTAGCAGATAATATGGGCACCAACTATATGAGGGAAATGGGAAAAGCAGGCAATATTTTGACTGCTTTGGCACAGGGAAGGGAACCGTGGGAAGAACTATACAGCAGGAAGGAAGTTTTAGCGACCTGTGAGAAAGTCGGAATTAAGCCGGGCTTCTTTTCCATAGATGCAGGCGCCGGAAAGCACACCTATATCCTGCGGGAATCCGGCGATGTGATAAATGTGGATAACGAAATTAAAAACTGGAATAATATAAATTGGATAGGGCATGGTTATAAAGAGGGGGACACATTTTCCATTTATGGCAATGAATATGCAATAGACAGCAGCGGACACATCCATGTTTCGGTGGATGATACGTTTACATCAACTGAGGTTAAATATCCAAAGCGTACCATGTAACAAATCTAAACGATTGTTTTAGCTGGGAGAGGAGAAAGTATTATGCAGGTGGGATTAAACAATTACCAGATCGGGAACAGCAATGTGGCAGAGAGGGCAGACAATAAAAAGTGGAGAATAAAACAGAGGACAAATACGCCAGCGTATCAGCGTATGAGGCTTACTTGAAGGATAAGTACCCTTGTTTGACTGCTTCTAATTATAAAGTAACGATATCTCCAGCATATTTGGAGAAATGTATAAGAGATCCTGAAAAGGCTGAACTGTTGGAAATGAATTTGGATATTTTACCTGGTTGTCATCAAAATTTGATAGCAGCATGGAATGCTTTAGGAGCAGATGTAAAAAATGAAGAATGGGTTTTTTATGAAGATGGTACTGCTGGGATGAGTCCTAATATGTACGTTGTCACCAAGAATACATCATCAAGCAATAGTGTTGAGAGTAAAATAGTGGAGAAAAGAAGTCAGAGAAAAAATTCTTCAGCGCAGGAACACTATGAAAAGAGAAAACTCCTAAGAGAGCAGTTTGAAGAGAGGTTGGCAGAAAAAGAATATCTGAAAGATCAGATGGCAGAAGAAATGAAGGAAGAGGAGCTGAAAAAAAGCGTATTTTCAAAAGAACAAAATGCAAGCAGATTCATTGAACGCTATGAAGCTAATATTTTGAAATCATAATTTGTTAAATATACCATTTACATAGGATATTTAAAGTATGTAAGAAAGGAGGAAGCTCGGATGAAGAAATTAGGAAAGAAAAGCCTGATGGAACAGGGTACTTTTGTGGCGTATGCTTGTGGAAACTGCAGTTGCACAAAGGAATAATTTATTGAACGATTGATTGTAAGGCATATCGGATGTGGAATCTGGTATGCTTTTTTTTTTACGTTTTTTCAGAAGGGCATAGTCATATAGCAGGTACTTAAAATTTTTAGATTGAAACCTACCCCCCCCCTATGGGCATATAGAGATAGCATACCTTATCATAATAAAAATAAAGGCGATTTTAGTGGGCAGTTCGGTTCAGGGTTGAAAAATTAAGTTGACACATGGATAGATTAGATAGGCGCTTTCCCGCACTAAAGTCAGAAAAATATTATGTAAACCCATCCTGGTATACCTTTATCACCTACCAGCCCACCACGCACACCTACAGCAATAAACCACAACAATCCTTATAACACAACACGATTTTAAGCCCATTTAAGCCACCTTGCACCCTTACCCTGACAACTCTACCATAAAGCCATTTCAAGCCCGATTTGAGCCTAAAATCACATGATAACCATACGATTACAACCAAATAAACCGCACAAAAAAGACTATGAGTCATTAAAGCTCATAGCCTTTACCATATATCATTGAATATCTGTTTATCGTTCTATTTATTATGATTCTTTCAAGTTAGGGCATAAACCTAAACCACCATCATTAACAGGCACACGCCTAAAAGCGTTACGGTGTATCCAATCTTTATTGTCGCAATGTGTACAATCGTATTTCTGAAATTCTTCAAAAGTCATTTTCCAGTTTGTGTTGTTTTCAAATTGTTCTCTTGTCATATCTTTATGCCTTCCTTTTCTTATATTTTTATGTGTAAGGGTGTAGCCGTTGCATTGGTTACACCCCTATTTCTTACTTGTGATTATGCAAATGCTTGTTTCAGCCTCTTTGTTCCGTCTGTCGCTACCTCTGTACTTCCGTAGTAGTTCCGTATGTCTTCCGTGCTTAATTTTTTATGACTTCTTTTTTTGAATGTTTCCGTGTGAAAGTACCACTTTTTCTTTTCTCTAGCCCATTTAAAGCCGATTCCCTTTAATGTGTCCTTATATTCGTATGTGTTACCGTCTACCCATATCCAGCAACCTACAATTTCAATATTGATACCTTCAAAAGTTATGATCTGCTGTAATACTTCCCTTAACTTTGCATCTTCTGAAAAGTCATATTTCATATTATTAAAGTCTGTCTTTGTGTTGTTCTCGTTGTTGTCTGTTGCTTTGCTTTCGTGGCTATCCTTTAATACTTTGAAAAGCCTGTCATATTCTGCATTGACTTCTTGTGTTGCTTGTGTGCTTCCGTTTGCATTGTTAGGGTGAAATTTCTTTAATAAATCCCTGTACTGTCTTCTTAACTCTTCCAGTGTGTTGATGTCTTTAAAGTATTTTGCCATACTGTATAACTTCCTAAAATAAAAAAGTGTAGAGCCCTTGATAATTCAATAGACTTTACACCTTGGATTATGTGATAATGTATGTAGTTGTGGTTATGCTGTATGCACTGTTTGATCTTGTGTATGCTTATTTAGGATATTATGTACCCGCTCGACTTCATCAAGAATCAGTTCATCCATAGCCTTTAATTCAGCCGTGGATTTCATAACCTGACGTTTTACGGTGTTTAAATCTTTTTCAAGTCCTGTTACTTTTTCGTCAAGTATTACTACTTTTTCAAGAATCAGATCAAGTTTTTCACTGTCTGTCATATTATCACCGCCTTTATTGTGATGAATGGTATTAGTATTGTATACATAGTATATCACAGCCAAAGTGCAAAGTCTATTTAATTATCAAGGTGCTTTATGTCAAACAAGGCCGATGTGAACCTGATAAGGTGATATGCCGAGTCAGGTTCCTTATATTAGATTATATGGATGAAAATTAAATATAGATATAATTTTAAGGTACTGTTGTGGTTGTGGCAGTACCTTTTTGATATAAAAAATTTGCAGAGGTGATGTGTTATAGAAACAAAAGCATTAGAGATACCCTTTTGGCTTAAATTGACATTAACGATTAAAGAAGCGGCAGCTTATTCAAATATAGGAATCAACAAAATAGAAGAGTTATTGAAGCAACCAAAGTGTGATTTTGTATTATATGTCGGTAATAAAAAGTTGGTAAAAAGGAAAGAATTTGAGCAGTACATATCGAAAAGTTTAGAGATTTAGGTTGAAAAATCAATTTGAATATTCCAAAATGATAGATGATATGCTATAATGTCAGATTGTATCAAACTCTTTTTGTTGGATTACAGCAGAAAGGAGTTGGTTTTATGGGTAAAGACTTGAAGGGCATAGAACTTGGAGTCGGTATCTGTCAAAGAAAGGATGGTTTATACACAGCACGATTTGTAAGCAAGAGAACTGGTAAATCAGTTCAAAAGTATTTCCCAAAGCTATAGGAATGCCGTAAGTGGTATGCGGATGCGAAGTTTGAGGATGAACATGGTGGTATCAATGCATCTGGGGATATGACAGTAATGGCATGGTTTGATTACTGGATTGAAAATATCAAAGGTGACAGCATAAGACCAAATACAATAAGAAATTATAAAGAACGGTTTGAACATAATATAAAGAAGTGTATCGGTAATATGATATTATCAGAGGTAAAACCAATGCACTGTCAGAATGTTCTAAACCAGATGAAGGATGATTACAAGTCATCTACTATATATCAGACAAGGATCACCTTATATTGTATGTTCTCTGATGCAGTTGAAAATGATGTGATCTATAAAAATCCAGTGACAAAGGGAATAAAGCATAATATCGGAAAAGAGCCTAAGAAGGTCAGAGCATTAACCATTGACGAACAAAAGAAGTTCCTTGAAGTTGCAGAGAAGAGCAGTAATTATAATCAGTTTGCTTTTATTTTGCAGACAGGATTACGGACAGGTGAGTTAATAGGCCTGAAATGGTCTGATATTGATTGGGAGAAGCGAGTCATACACAAAGAACATGTATTTCTTTGTAGGAAAGGCGAACCAACAAAAAACTCAGCTTATGACACTTCATTGTTTAAACTGTGTGACAAAGCCGGTATAAGACGTTTCTCAATGCATGTACTAAGGCACACGATGGCGACAAGATGTATTGAAGGCGGGATGCGCCCTAAGACTTTACAGGTGATCTTAGGTCATGCTAATGTAGGCATTACGATGAATTTATATGTCCATGTGACAGAGGACGAGAAGTTCAAAGAGGTGGAAAGAATCGAAAGTGCCTTAAAAATTGTGTAGTAGATTGTGTAGTAAAAATATAGAGAAAGGCAGAAACCCTTGAAAATAAAGGCTTTCTGAGTAGGTATGATAAATTATGAAATTAGGCATAGTCGGGCTCCCCAACGTGGGCAAGAGCACCCTTTTTAATTCACTCACAAAGGCGGGCGCAGAATCCGCCAATTACCCATTCTGCACCATCGACCCGAATATCGGCATCGTGACGGTGCCGGACGAGCGGCTGAAGCTTTTGGGGGACATGTATCACTCCAAGAAGGTGACGCCCGCCACCATCGAGTTCGTGGATATTGCCGGACTCGTGAAGGGCGCCTCCAAGGGCGAGGGGCTTGGGAACCAGTTCCTCAGCAATATCCGTGAGGTGGACGCCATCGTGCATGTGGTGCGGTGCTTTGAGGACTCCAACATCGTCCATGTGGACGGTTCCATTGATCCGCTCCGTGATATTGAGACAATTAATCTGGAACTGATCTTTTCCGATATCGAGATTCTGGAGCGCAGGATTGCCAAGACGGCAAAGATCGCCAAAATGGATAAGACGGCGGCGAAGGAGTACGCCCTTTTAGAGCGGATCAAGGCGCATCTGGAGGAAGGGAAGCTTGCGAAGGTATTTGAGACGGAGGACGAGGATGAGCTTGCGCTTCTTACCTCTTATAATCTTCTTACTTATAAACCTGTGATCTTTGCGGCCAATGTGGCGGAAGGGGACCTTTCGGACGACGGCGCGGGCAATGCGGGCGTACAGAAGGTACAGGCATTTGCGGCGGAAAATGGCAGCGAGGTGTTTGTGATCTGCGCCCAGATCGAGCAGGAGATCGCGGAGCTGGACGAGGAGGAGACGGCTATGTTCCTCGAAGATCTCGGTTTGAAGGAGTCCGGCCTGCAGAAACTGATCCGCGCAAGTTATAGTCTGTTGGGGCTTATGAGTTTCCTGACAGCGGGAGAGGATGAGACAAGGGCATGGACGATTAAGATCGGCACGAAAGCGCCTCAGGCAGCTGGGAAGATACATACCGATTTCGAGCGCGGCTTCATCAAGGCCGAAGTGGTCAACTACAAGGATCTCTTAGAGCAGGGTTCTCTTGCGGCGGCCAGAGAAAAAGGGCTTGTCGGTATGGAAGGAAAGGATTACGTGGTGCAGGACGGGGATGTGATTCTGTTCCGTTTCAATGTGTGACAGCAATGCGTCAGCATTCTATGAATGGCAGCTGAGGATAGATAGGGAGATATTATATGCAGGATATCATGGGAAACATGGATATAGCCTTCCCCAATCTGGGAATTTACCTTAAGAATGTGCCGAAGACATTTACGGTCTTCGGCTTTCCGATTGCCCTCTACGGGGTGATCATCGCTGCCGGGGTGCTGGCGGGGGTGCTTCTTGCGGCGAAGGTGGCGAAGCTTGAAAAGCTGGACCCGGATCTGGTCTGGGATTTCGCGATCTATGCGATCATTTTTTCCATCATCGGGGCAAGGGTCTATTATGTAATATTTTCGTGGGACAGATACAGGAATGATCTGCCGGGCATATTTAATCTGCGCAACGGCGGACTGGCCATTTACGGTGCGGTAATTGCCGCGTTTCTGACTCTGTGGGTATACTGCCGGAGGAAAAAACAGAGTTTTTTACAGCTTGCGGACATCTGCGTGCCGGGGCTGGTGCTCGGACAGGTGATCGGCAGATGGGGGAACTTTACGAACAGGGAAGTTTTTGGGGAGTATACGGAAAGCCTGCTTGCCATGCGCCTGCCGACACAGATGGTCAGGGCGGGAGATATCTCTGAGAAGATTGCAGCCCATATGGCGGAGGGAACGAATTACATTCAGGTGCATCCCACGTTCCTGTATGAGAGCCTGTGGAATCTGGCGTTGCTGACCGTGATGCTGTTATACCGGAAGCATAAGAAATTCGAGGGAGAGCAGTGGCTGTTATATCTTGGTGGCTACGGTCTCGGCAGGGCCTGGATCGAGGGCATCCGTACCGACACCCTCTTCATCCCCCACACCGCCATAGCGGTATCGCAGGTGCTGGCAGTTATCCTTTTTGCCGCGGCGCTGGCGGCGGACATCCTCATCCGATTTTATTTAAAGAAGAATACAACACCCACAATTGCGGTGGAAAAGGCGGACACAAAGTAAAACGTTTGTGTCCGTCTTTTATTTCGCAGAAAACTTGTGTCAACCTTAATGCGCGTCATTTTTTCCAGCCGGATCAGCACATTTTCCTTGCATTATCCCCTGAAATAAGATAGAATTGGTTTAAAAGTGGTGAAAAGTGGAGTGAAGTGGTACAAAGTGGCATTAACATTCCTTTTTCGTGGCAGACCACATAGGGTACGGTGTTACAGGCGGGCAGGGTGATTGCATATGTTCATGGGAGAGTACAATCACACAATTGATGCAAAGGGCAGGCTGATTGTCCCCTCGAAATTCAGGGAGATCCTGGGAGACGTTTTTGTGGTGACCAAGGGGCTGGACGGCTGTCTGTTTGTTTATGATAACGAAGAGTGGAAACGCTTTGAAGAAAAACTCAGATCCCTGCCCATCACCAATAAAGAGGCCAGACAGTTCGTTCGTTTTTTTCTGGCGGGAGCAACGGAAGCGGAAGTGGATAAACAGGGGAGAATTCTGATCCCCAATGTGCTGCGGGAGTTTGCGGCGCTGACGAAAGATGTGGTGTTAGTCGGCGTCGGCAGCAGGATAGAGATCTGGGGCAAAGAACGCTTTGAAGATGTAGCGGCCTTTGAGGACATGGATGAGATTGCGGAGCATATGGCGGAGCTTGGACTTGGAATCTGATGACTGCAAAAACGGGTGGCTGCGAAGCAATGGGGCAACTCGGATATATTTAGGATAAAGGAATGACGGAATGGAATTTAAGCACACCTCAGTGCTCCTTGGGGAAACCATAGAAAATCTGGACATAAAACCGCAGGGCATTTATCTGGACGGGACGCTTGGCGGCGGCGGACATGCTTATGAGGTGGCCGGAAGGCTTACAGGGGAAGGAAGGCTGGTCGGCATTGATCAGGACGAGGACGCCATCGCAGCGGCCGGGAAACGGCTGGAACCGTACAGGGACCGGGTTACCCTGATCCGCGACAATTACGCGAATGCGGCGGCAGCGCTTGCGGGAATCGGCATATATGGCGTGGATGGCATTGTGCTGGATCTGGGCGTTTCCTCTTATCAGCTCGACAATGAGGATAGAGGCTTTTCCTACAGATATGATGCCGCGCTGGACATGAGGATGGACCAGAGACAGACCTTGAGCGCGAGAGAGATCATAAACGAATATGCAGAGGCGGAGCTTACCCGGATTTTACGGGATTATGGCGAGGAGAGGTTTGCGAAGAATATAGCGAAGCATATCGTGGCGGCGAGGAAGGACAAGCCGGTGGAAACTACGGGAGAGCTGAATGAGATCATCAGGGCGGCGATTCCGGCGAAGATGCGGGCCACGGGAGGGCATCCCTCCAAGCGGACTTTTCAGGCAGTCAGGATCGAGTGTAACAGAGAACTGGAAGTGCTGAAAGGTTCTCTGGACGGGCTGATTGCTCTCCTGAATCCGGGCGGGAGACTCTGCGTGATTACCTTCCATTCTTTGGAAGACCGGATTGTAAAGTCCGCCTTCCGGAAAAACGAAAGCCCATGTACCTGCCCGTCGGATTTTCCGGTCTGTGTGTGCGGACAGGTGTCAAAAGGGTGTGTGGTCACAAGAAAACCCATCCTGCCGTCTGCAAGGGAAACGGAGGAAAACAGCCGGGCAAAAAGCGCGAAGCTGCGGGTGTTTGAGAAGAGATAAAAGGTTCGTGCAGCGGCGGAGAAGACATATCTGCCGGAGCGGGCGGAAAAAGGGAAACGATCAGTAAGAAAGCAATATTGAAATATAGAGATATAAATAAAGAGGGGAAACAGGAATTATGGCAGCAGTACGGCGAAACGCACACTATGTTTATGGTAATACGGTCAGAAACATACAGCCGGAGAGAAGAGGCGACGACAGGCCGAAGAAAAAAGTAAATAACACCGTGAGAAGGAACAGGGAGCGGGCGAAGCACATGAGCGCCGGCTATGTTTTGTTCCTTGGGGCGGCTCTGGTTGCCACTGGCATGATTCTGGTGTATTATATCGGACTGCAGTCGGATATCACAAACAGCGTGAAGCATATTTCTACACTGGAGAGACAGCTTAATGCTTTAAAGGTAGCGAACGAGGAGAATTACAGCAGAATTACGAGCAGTGTGGATCTGGAGGAAATCAGAAGAATCGCGATTCAGGAGCTGGGCATGCAGTATGCGCAGGAAGGGCAGATCATTTCCTTCACCAGTGAAAACAGCGACTATGTGAAACAGATGGCGGAGATTCCGCAGCACGATTAAGCAGGTGGTTTTTTGGGTAATAAGAGAAGAAATTCCGTACTGAAATTTACAATTAAAATGCAGAAAAAGCTGCTGGTGCTGTTTTTGTTTATTCTGGTGGCTTTCATGGGACTCAGCGCCCGGCTGTTCCTAATTAACAGGGATAACGGGGAAGAGTACAAGAAACAGGTATTGTCGCATCAGGAGTACGACTCTGCGATAATACCTTTTAAACGTGGAGAAATCGTGGATTCCAACGGCACGGTGCTGGCGGTGAGCAATAAGGTTTATAATGTCATTCTGGATACCAGACTGCTGCTTCGGAAAGAGGAGTATCTGGAGCCTACCTTAAATGCGCTGAAACGTTTTTTTGATATTGATCCCGAGCCGGTCAGGGCCTATATAGCCGGACATCCGAATTCCGCCTACTATGTGATGGCAAAGCGGGTGGAATATGAGAAGAAAATAGCCTTTGAGGAATTTTGCGACGACGAGGAGCTGGGAGCCAACATCAAGGGTGTCTGGTTCGAGGACGAGTATAAAAGGGAGTATCCGAACGGCTCTCTTGCCTGTGACCTCATCGGTTTTACCACGGGTGACAATGCAGGTACCTACGGGCTGGAGGAGTATTATAATGATATTTTGAGCGGCGTTAACGGCAGGGAGTACGGCTATCTTAACGATGATTCCACGCTGGAGCGCACGACGATCGCGGCGAGGGACGGAAACAATATTCAGCTTAGTCTGGACGCGAACATCCAGACCATCGTGGAAAAGTATCTGAAGGAGTTTAACGAGGAGTACAAGGACAACGCCAGACCCGGCAACGGGGCGGAAAATATCGGCTGTGTCATTATGGATCCGAATACCGCCAGTGTGCTGGCTATGGCGAGTTACCCGGTTTTTGACTTAAATGACGTCAGAAATACGGAAAATCTGGTCGGTATGCCTCTTCTTGACAAAGACGGGAAGCGGGTCAGGACGGACGGCGTGGCGGAATATGTGACGCAGGAGTCCATTGCAGGCATGAACGACGAGGTCATGTACCAGCATTTAAACGCTTTGTGGAAGAATTTCTGCATTGTGGACGCCTACGAACCGGGATCGGTGTTCAAGCCTTTCACGGTGGCGGCGGCTTTGGAGAGCGGCGCCATCACCGGCAATGAGACCTATAACTGCGAGGGAAAGCTTCATGTGGGCGACTATGACATCAAATGCCACCAGACCTTCGGGGACGGGCCGCTTACGGTACAGCAGGGCGTGGAGCGCTCCTGCAACGTGGTGCTGATGAATGTGGCGTTTGCGCTTGGTAAGGCGGAATTTGTAAATTATCAGCACGCCTTTAACTTTGGACTTAAGACGAACATCGATCTGGCGGGTGAGGCGCGTACGGCGAGTATGATCTACCATGCAGATAACATCGCGATAACGGATCTTGCCACCAACTCCTTCGGGCAGACCTTTAATGCTACGATGATTCAGATGATTACGGGCTTCTGCTCGCTGATTAACGGCGGTTATTACTATGCGCCCCATGTGGCGAGCCGGATTACCACTGCAGACGGCGCTACCATAGAGAATATCGAGCCGAGGCTTTTAAAGCAGACCATTTCCCGGTCTACCAGCGATAAGATTATCGAATACTGCAACACAGTTGTGAGCGGGGAAAACGGCACCGGACATACGGCAAGGCCCGCGGGATATATGATAGGAGGAAAAACGGGGACTGCGGAGACGCTGCCTAGAAAAAATAGAGAGTATGTGGTTTCTTTTATGGGATATGCGCCCGCTGACGACCCGCAGGTGGTTATTTATGTGGTGGTGGACAGGCCCAATGTGGTGCACCAGGACGACGCGAAATATGCCACTAGAATCGTGAAAAAAATCCTGACAGAAGTGCTTCCTTACATGAATATCTTTATGACGGAGGAGCTGAGCGATGCGGAGCGGGAGGAATTAGAACAGCTTCAGATTCAGATCAGGACGCCGCAGGGCACGGAGCCGGAGGAGGAACTGGACGAGGAGGGAAATCCGATCCCGAAAGAAGGGGGCGAGGGCGGTTCTGAAGGAGGGGAAGGAGACGTACCCACAGAGGGCGGCACGGAAGGGTCGGAGGAAGAACCGACGGGACCGAACGAAGTGTGGAAAGACTTTCCCCTTGACCCGGAAACCGGCTATCTGGTAGACCCGAGTACGGGAGATTTTTATGATCCGCAGATCGGTACCAGGGTAGGCATCGGAAATTCTTCGGATGAAGAATCCGGGGACGGTTCCGGCGGCGAGTGGTCACTGCCTGCACCGCCGGGAACAGGAGAGGAAACAGAATAGCGGGAAGTGAGAATAACCTCAGAAAAAGGATAATAGATTATATTAATACCTTTTTGTGAGGTTTCTCTTTGATGGAAGGGAAGATGAACCATAAAACCTATCACAGGAGTAAGACGGTTACCGTATTTTTCCTGTGTGTGCTGGTGCTTTTGGGGCTGGCGGGAAGGCTGGTCTATCTGATGGTGTTCCAGTCTGAATATTATACGCTTAAGGCAAAGGAGCTGCACGAGCGGGAGAGAAGCATCAAGGCGGCCAGAGGGCGTATCATAGACGCGAACGGCAAAATTCTGGCGGATAATAAGACGGTCTGTACGGTTTCCGTGATCCACAGCCAGATTTCGGATGCGGAGGAGGTGATCGACGTCCTCTCCAGGGAGCTGGGATTATCGGAGGAGTATGTCAGAAAGCGGGTTGAGAAATATTCTTCCATTGAGAAGATAAAGAGCAATGTGGATAAGGCGGTGGGCGACTCCATCAGGGCCAGGGGGCTTGACGGGGTTAAGGTGGATGAGGATTACAAGCGCTATTATCCTTACGATACGCTGGCTTCCAAGGCGTTGGGGTTTACCGGCGGGGACAATCAGGGTATCATAGGGCTTGAGGTTGTTTATGAGGAATATTTGAAAGGCGAAGCGGGAACGATCTTAACGGTGACCGACGCCAAGGGCGTAGAGCAGGATGAGGAGGGCGAGGAGAGGGTGGAGCCGGTAAGCGGCCGTGATCTTTATGTCAGTCTGGATATCAATATCCAGAGCTATGCCACCCAGCTTGCCATGCAGACCATGGAGACCAAGGAGGCGGACCGCGTTTCCATTCTGGTGATGAATCCGCAGAACGGGGAGATTCTGGCCATGGTGGATGTGCCGGAGTTCGACTTAAATAATCCGTACACGCTGCCGGGCGGCATGGATGCTATGGCGTTCTCCGAGAAAAAGCGGCAGGAGCTTTTAAACGCCATGTGGAGAAACGGCTGCATCAACGATACTTACGAGCCGGGTTCCACCTTCAAGATCATCACGGCTGCGGCGGGGCTGGAATCCGGGTCGGTGAAGCCCTCAGACACTTTCAGCTGTCCCGGTTTTATCATGGTGGAGGACCGGAAAATCCGCTGTCACAAGGTGGGAGGACATGGGGCGGAGGATTTCGTGCAGGGTACGATGAATTCCTGCAATCCCGTCTTCATAACAGTCGGGCTCCGCATAGGCGTGGAGCGGTATTATTCCTATTTCCGGCAGTTCGGGCTTCTGGATAAGACGGGAATCGATCTGCCGGGCGAGGCGGGGACGATCATGCACAAGATGGAAAATATCGGGCCGGTGGAGCTTGCCACCATCTCTTTCGGACAGTCCTTTCAGATCACGCCGATCCAGCTTGCCACAACGGCGTCGTCCATCGTCAACGGCGGCAGACGCATTACGCCCCATTTTGCGGTGCGTGCGGTGAGGGCTGACGGGAGCGACAGCGAGTCCTTCACCTACCCGGTGAGGGAGGATGTGGTGTCCGGTGAGACGTCCGAGACGATGCGCTACATTCTGGAACAGGTGGTGGCAGAGGGAAGCGGAAAGAACGGCGCGGTGGAGGGGTACCGGGTGGGAGGAAAGACTGCTACCAGCCAGACTCTGCCCCGTGGGAGCGGCAAGTATATTGCCTCTTTTCTGGGATTTGCCCCGGCGGATAACCCGCAGGTCCTTGCCCTGGCGATCATCCATAATCCGCAGGGAACTTATTATGGCGGACAGATAGCCGCCCCGGTGGTGAGGCAGCTTTTTGAGAATATTCTTCCATATTTGGAGGAAAAGATATATACTGGTAAGTAATGGACTGGTGATAAGGAGCGGGAGATAAGCATGAACAGTGTGATTTTAATTTCGGTTTTGGTATCCTTTGCGATCAGCGTGTTTCTGGGGCCCGTGGTGATCCCTTTTCTGCGCAGGCTGAAGGTGGGACAGACGGAGCGGACGGAAGGGCCGGAGAGCCATTTAAAGAAAAACGGAACGCCGACTATGGGAGGTATCCTGATTCTGGTCAGTGTGGTCATTGCATCCCTTCTTTTCGTACAGGATTACCCGGGCATTATCCCGGTGCTGTTTCTCACGCTTGGTTTCGGGCTGGTAGGTTTTCTGGACGATTATATTAAGGTGGTTCTGAAACGCTCCATGGGCCTCCGGGCCTGGCAGAAGTTTGCCCTGCAGTTTCTGGTGACGGGGATTTTCGTGTTTTATCTGCAAAGGTATACGGACGTATCGCTGGCCATGAAGGTGCCCTTTCTTGACGGGGTTTATCTGGATTTTGGCTGGATGAACATTCCGATTCTGTTTTTTGTGGTGATCGGGACGGTGAACGGCACGAACTTTACGGATGGCCTGGACGGTCTGGCAAGCTCTGTGACCGTGCTGGTTGCGACCTTCTTTACGGTGGTGGCGATCGGGACTGACAGTGGGATTGAGCCGATCACCTGCGCGGTGGTGGGCGCGCTTTTGGGATTTCTTCTCTTTAATGTGCATCCGGCCAGCGTCTTTATGGGGGATACGGGGTCGCTTGCGCTCGGCGGCTTCGTGGCGGCTGCGGCGTACATGATGCAGATGCCTCTCTTTATCGTAATTGTGGGCTTTATTTATATGATCGAGGTATTGTCGGTCATCCTGCAGGTCACTTATTTTAAACTGACAGGCGGCAAACGGATCTTTAAGATGGCGCCGATCCATCACCACTTCGAGCTGTGCGGCTGGTCGGAAACGCGGGTGGTGGCAGTATTTTCGATTGTGACGGCGCTGCTGTGCCTTGTGGCGCTGTTTGGGATAAAGTGAGAGTGCCTGAAAAACGGCATTCTCTGTATAGAGGGATATGGAGGTTGTTATGGATATAAGGGGGAAAAAGGTTCTCGTGGTCGGTTCCGGCCTGAGCGGGATCGGGGCTGTGGAGGCGTTAAACCATGCGGGGGCGAAGCCCGTATTGTTTGACGAGAATGAAAAGCTGGATATAGAGGAAGTGAGGGGAAAATTCGCACCCGGTACAGAGGCGGAAATCGTGATCGGCACATTGCCGGAGGTGCAGAAGGCTTCGGTGGAGCTTGTGGTTTTAAGTCCCGGCGTTCCCACGGACACAGCCTTTGTGGAGGGGTTCCGAAAAAGGGGTGTGAAAATCTGGGGTGAGATCGAGCTTGCCTATGAACTGGGGAAGGGAACGGTCATTGCCATTACGGGGACAAACGGAAAAACGACAACCACCTCCCTTGTGGGGGCGATCATGGCGGCCCACTGTAAGGATGTGGATGTGGTGGGAAATATCGGGAACCCCTACACGCTGACGGCGCTGGATTCCACGGAGGAGACCGTGACGGTTGCGGAGATCAGCAGCTTCCAGCTGGAGACGATAGACCGGTTTAAGCCGAAGGTTTCCGCGATCCTGAACATTACGCCGGATCATCTGAACCGCCATCATACCATGGAGAATTACGCAGCGGCGAAGGAGGCGGTCTGCAAAAACCAGACAAAGGAGGAAATCTGTGTCCTGAACTATGAAAACAGCTACACGAGGGCATTCGGGGAACGGTGCCCGGCGCGGGTGGTATGGTTCTCCTCGGTAAGAAGGCTGGAGGACGGGTTTTATCTGGAAGGAGAGGAAATCTTTCAGGCAAAGGGCGGGGTGGGCGAAAGGCTCATGGACATACATGATATGAAGCTGGTCGGCGTCTGCAACGTGGAAAACGTGATGGCGGCCATGGCGGTTGCGACGGCCTGCGGCGTGCCGATGAAGGAAATTCTGTCCGTGATCAGAGGGTTTGCGCCGGTGGAGCACAGGATCGAGTTTGTGGCCACAAAGCGCGGGGTGGACTACTACAACGATTCCAAGGGAACCAATCCCGACGCGGCCATTCAGGGTATCCGGGCGATGGACCGGCCTACGGTGTTACTTGGCGGCGGCTATGATAAACAGAGCGAATACGACGAATGGATTGAGGCGTTCGACGGCAAGGTGAAGTGTCTGGTGCTGATCGGGCAGACGCGGGAAAAGATTGCGGCGTGCGCGAGGAGCCACGGGCTTCAGAATATTGTGCTTGCGGATACCTTTGCGGAGGCCTTCTCGGTATGTGTGGAGAGGGCGGAGCCGGGGGATGCGGTTTTGCTGTCTCCTGCCTGCGCGAGCTGGGGGATGTTCCCGAATTATGAGGTCAGGGGGCGGATGTTTAAGGAAATGGTGAATCAGATGGAGGAGAGTTGTTAAGTGGCACAAAGAAACGCTTCCCGTAGAAGGCAACAAAAGGGCGAGAGCTTTATGGATTACAGCCTGCTGTTTATCGTGCTTTTTCTAGTGGGCTTCGGTATGGTCATGGTGTTTTCCTCAAGCTCCTATGAGGCGAACTTAAAGCTGGGGGATTCCACCAGATATTTGAGGCAGCAGCTTTTTGCATCCATTCTGGGACTTGTGGCAATGATGGTGGTGTCGAACATTCCCTATCATTTCTGGGAACGGTTTGCGGTGCCGGCGTATATCGGTTCCGCTGTGCTGATCCTGCTGATCATTCCTTTCGGCTACAGTTCCGGCGGCGCGACGCGCTGGCTGTACATAGGCCCGATCTCCCTACAGGTGGCGGAGGTGGCGAAGCTGGGCATGATTCTGTTTCTGTCCAGTCTGATCTGTAAAATGGGAAAGCAGATCCGTACCAACAAAGGGTTTATGCTCGTGCTGGGGATACCGATGCCGATTGCACTGATGATCTGGCAGATTACAAATAACCTGAGTTCAGCGATTATCGTGATGGCGATTGCGGTATTGATGCTTTTTGTGTCCTGTCCGGATTATAAGAGGTTCTTTCTGTTAGGGCTTTTGACGCTGGCGGTGGCGGCTGCCGCAGTCTTTTACGTAGTGCAGACGGCACAGGCCCATGTGGACGATCTGGATTTCCGCGGAGCCCGTGTGCTGGCATGGCTGGACCCGGAGGCTTATTCCAGCGATACCGGTTTCCAGACGCTGCAGGCGCTCTATGCCATCGGCAGCGGCGGCGTGCTGGGCAAGGGGCTTGGGCAGAGTATGCAGAAGAGAGGATTTCTGCCGGAGGCGCAGAATGACATGATCTTTTCCATTATCTGCGAGGAACTGGGGCTTTTCGGCGGGATCGCCGTTATCATCATGTTTCTGATGCTGATCTGGCGGCTGATGATTATCGCCAACAATGCGCCGGACCTCTACGGCGCGCTGCTTGTAGTGGGTGTGATGGGGCATATAGCCGTTCAGGTCATTCTGAACATTGCCGTGGTCACCAATACGATTCCCAACACCGGCATTTCCCTGCCTTTCATCAGCTACGGAGGCTCTTCGGTCATGTTTTTGCTGATCGAAATTGGGATCACTCTGAGCGTGGCCAAGGGAATACGGCTAAAAGATTTATGAGGACAAGATAATTTTTGATCGGAAATCCATATAGATAGAATAGGTCATAAATAGAAGCTGAGGTAAATTTATGGACGCTGTTCGTATCTATGGTGGAAACTGTCTTTCGGGACAGACGAAGATACAAGGCTCGAAAAATGCCTCGCTGCCGATTCTGGCGGCGACGCTTTTGACAGACGGTACCTGTGAGATCGTAAACTGCCCGGATATTTCGGATGTATACCATATGCTGCGGCTGTTGGAAAGTCTGGGCTGTCTGGTAAGCAGAAAGGCGGATGTGATCCGTATTGATACAAAAGGCGTGGCCGAGTGCGATATGCCGGCCGATTCCGTGGGAGTCATGCGGTCGTCAATCATGCTTTTAGGGGCGCTGCTTGCCCGGATGGGTGAGGTTACCATGGAGTATCCGGGAGGCTGTGTGATCGGGAAACGGCCTATTGATCTGCATTTACAGGCGCTGCGGCGCATGGGGGTGGAGATTTCGGAGGGGCCGGAGGAGTTCTGCGCCAGGGCAAAACGGCTTCATGGCGCGGTGCATGAGCTGCCTTTCGTCAGTGTGGGCGTAACGGAGAATCTGATCCTGGCGGCGGTTCTGGCGGAGGGTGAGACGGTGATCCACCCGGCTGCCAGGGAGCCGGAGATTCAGGCGCTATGCGAATTTCTGGTCAGCGCAGGCGGTAAGATAAGTGGCGCAGGGACGGACCGGCTGGTGATTGAAGGTGTGAAAAAGCTTTATCCGGTGCGTTTCTGTGTGCCGGCGGACCGCATTGTGGCGGGCACATGGCTGGCAGCCTGTCTGTGTGCGGGCGGACGCGTCTTTTTGGAGGATGCGCCCTGCGGGCAGATGGAGAGTGTGCTTGCCTGTGCAGAGAAAATGGGCGTACGTCTGTCGCCGTCACCGGAGGGACTGCTTGTGGAAGGGCGGGCCTGCAAAGGGCTTAAGGAAGATCTGGCGACAGCGGTTTATCCGGGATTCCCCACGGATTTACAGTCCCTTTTCATGGCAGCCATGGTCTTCTCGGGACAGGACGGCCGGATTGAGGAGACGGTCTTTGAAAATCGCTTTCGGATTGTACCCGAGCTTGTGAAAATGGGGGCAGATATCCGGGTGGCGGGAAACCGCGCCCTTGTATGCGGGAACAGGAAGCTTCACAACACCATTGTGGAGGCGAAGGAGCTTCGGGGCGGGGCGGCTTTGGTTGTGGCGGCCTTGGCGGCGGAGGGAACGGGCATCGTGACGAACCGCCATTATATTGACCGGGGTTATGAGGATATCACACGGAGCCTGCGGGATCTGGGCGCGGATATAGAACTGGCATAGAGTGAAAAGAACTTCTAAAGTTCAGTAGCAATGGCTGCTTCGCTAAGAAGTTCTATGTTTCACTCGGGAGAATGCCTGAAATACGGCATTCTCCGCATGGGGTGAGAGCGGCTGGGATAAGCATTCTCCGCACGGGGTGAGAGAAGCTGAGAGGCATTCTCCGCACTCCTTGTACTACGGGAAAATGAGGTTTGCAGATGAGCGATAAGAAAACCGTAAAAAAGAAAAAAAAGACGAATCCGAATCTGCGGCTGATTAAGAACGGGGATGTGGAAGAGCCGAAAAAAAAGAAGCGGAGGGGGAAAAGACGTGAGGAGAAGCCGGAGAAACTCCGTTTCGGCAGGACGAGACGGGTGGGGATTGCGCTTGCGGTTCTCTTTTCGCTTCTCTTTCTTCTGACCGGCGGTTTTCTCTATATAATCAATAATTATAAGGTGACGACGGTTCATGTGGACGGCAGTATTCATTATACGAACGAGGAGATTATGGAGATGGTTATGGGGGGAAGATTCGGGGATAATTCCCTGCTCCTCTCCCTGAAATACCGTGATAAGGGAATTGAGGGCGTTCCTTTTATTGAGACGATGGATGTGGACATTGAGGCGAAAGATACCATTCGGATTACGGTGTACGAGAAGGCGCTGGCGGGCTATGTCAGATATTTGGGACGTTATGTCTATTTTGACAAGGACGGCATCGTGGTGGAGACTTCCATGGAGGAGACCGCCGGGATTCCGCAGGTGACGGGGCTTACTTTTGATCACGTGATCCTGCATGAGCCCCTGCCGGTGGACAAGCCGGAGCTGTTTGACGAGATTCTGAATATTACCCAGCAGCTTGCGAAGTATTCCCTCGCGGCAGACCGGATCTATTTCGACAGCGCCTATGAGGTAACGCTGTATTTCGGGGATGCGAGGATCGCTCTGGGGGAAAACAAGGATATTGACGAAAAGATTATGAAACTGCAGTATATTCTGCCGGATCTGCTGGGAAAAAGTGGTACTTTAAATATGAGGGAATACAGTGAAGACACGAAAACGTACAGCTTTGAGCAGGATTGACGGGAAAATGATTCGGAAAAATCGGTGCAAAATAAGACAAAAAGAAAAAAATGGCTTGCGAAGTTCGGAAAATAATTATATGATAAAGTATATGATTGCGTACGGAGCATGTGGAAGTAGAAGGAGGAATCGCCTTGCTTGAGATTAAGTCGAATGAAGCGGAGTCCGCTGCGAAGATTATCGTCGTTGGTGTCGGCGGTGCGGGCAACAACGCTGTAAATAGAATGATAGATGAAGAGATAGACGGTGTAGAGTTTATTGGCATTAATACAGATAAACAGGCCCTGCAGCTTTGCAGGGCGACCAGACTGCTGCAGATCGGTGAAAAACTTACCAAGGGACTTGGCGCGGGTGCGAAGCCGGAGATCGGGGAGAAGGCCGCGGAGGAAAGCTCCGAGGAGGTTGCCCAGGCGTTAAAGGGGGCGGACATGGTGTTTGTCACCTGCGGCATGGGCGGCGGCACAGGAACAGGCGCAGCCCCCGTGGTGGCCAAGCTTGCGAAGGATATGGGTATTCTGACCGTCGGCGTGGTGACGAAGCCCTTCCGCTTTGAGGCGAAGGCACGTATGACCAATGCGCTGGCCGGGATTGAGAAGATCAAAGATAATGTGGACACGCTGATTGTGATTCCGAATGACAAGCTTCTTGAGATTGTGGACAGGCGTACCACTATGCCGGAGGCGCTTAAGAAGGCGGATGAAGTGTTACAGCAGGCGGTGCAGGGTATTACCGACCTGATCAATATGCCCGCCATCATCAATCTGGACTTTGCGGATGTGCAGACCGTTATGAAAGACAAGGGTATCGCGCATATCGGCATCGGTACCGGAAAGGGAGACGATAAGGCGGCGGAGGCCGCTAAGATGGCGGTGGAAAGCCCGCTGCTTGAGACGACCATCACCGGGGCGACCCATGTGATTATCAACGTATCCGGCGATATTTCCCTTGCGGACGCTTCCGACGCTTCCGATTATGTGAGGGCGCTCACAGGCGATGAGGTGAATATCATTTTCGGCGCGATGTATGATTCCAGCATGACAGATACCTGTAATGTCACCATTATCGCTACGGGTATCGAGGAGAAGGCGGCCAGACAGGGCGCGGGGCTCGGTTTTAAGAGCGGATACATAACCCCCACCTCCCTGCAGGGAAAGAGCACGGTGGGCGCGGGTGCGGGTCTCAGTGCGTTTGCGGCGGCGAATATGGGTTTAAAGCAGCCGGTTACGGCACAGGGCGGACAGGCTAAGACGCAGGCGGGGATTAAGCCGATCGGCATTCAGAAAGCCAATGATATCAAGAGCTCCGTGGAGGAGAAATCACTGGATATCCCGAGCTTCCTGAGAAAGTAGTCGTTTATTCCGTAAAGGCCGGGGCATTTACGGCCGGAACCGCAGCAACAGGATACGGGACAATAGAAATTTATAATAATATGGAAAGATGTGAAATACCACAGGAGAGTATCCTGTGGTATTTTGTTTTACTTTGTTACTATCTGTCTGGAAAAATAAGGGAAATGCTCCCTGATTGTGACAGAAAATGCAGACCGCATTTCCTATAATGAAAAGGAAATACGGAGGTGGAATGTGTATTACAAATTATATATTGACAGTGTTTTCATCCTGCAGATGACGACTGATCTGTATCTGCTGTCCCTGGCCGGACAAATTATGCGGCGTACTGCCACGCGCCGGAAGATCTGGCTGGGGGCGGCAGCGGGAGCCGGGATGAGCTGCCTGATTTTAATGCTGCCGGTATTCACGGTAGGAGGCAGACTTTTACTTGGTTCAGTACCTGTCAGTATGTTTATGATGTGTCTCACCTATCAGATACACGGTGTACGCAGCCTTTTCAGGGCGTCCCTGGCTATGGCTGCCGCCGGCTTTTTTTTAGGCGGCGGCATGATATGGATTATGAACCGCTTAAGAGCCGTTATGAAGGGGAGCGGAGGTCTTTTCTTAACCCTGACGGCAGGCGCATTGTCCTATCTGGTGATGAGGGCCGTTTTACAGTGGCTTATGAGAAGGCGGGATGACAGTCTGCGGACAGTGCGCGTCTATGTGCCGGCCCTGGGACAGGAAATCCGCATAAGCGCTCTTGTGGATACGGGAAATCATCTGTCAGATCCCATAAGCGGCGCGCCGGTGAGCGTGATCAGCAGGAAAATCGCCCGCTGTATGGAATCCTGTATGTCTCAGGAAAAGTTTCATGCGGTTCCGTACAGAAGCGTGGGGAAACAGAGTGGGATTCTTTCCGCTTACGAGCTGCCGGAGATGCTGATAGAGGAGACGGGCGGGACGCTCAAAAGAGAACATGTCATAGTTGCGGTTTGTGATACGGGAATATCGGAGGACAGTGATTACCAGATGATATTACACCCCGGGCTATTAGAAAACTAGGAGGAAAAAAGATGGTTTTAAAAGTGGCAATTCCCGGCAAGATTCATTTTAAGATGGTACACAGGGACCAGAAATTCCTGATGACCAGACAGGGAGACATTCATTACATAGGAGGGGCAGAAGTGCTTCCGCCGCCTCTTGAGAGCGAAAAGGAGAATGAGATCATCGGCGATCTGGGAACGGAATATGAGGACGAGGCCAAATCGATTCTGATAGAGCATAACTTAAGACTGGTGGTGTACATTGCGAAAAAGTTTGACAACACGGGAGTGGGTGTGGAGGATCTGATTTCCATCGGAACCATCGGACTGATTAAGTCCATCAATACCTTTAATCCGGGAAAGAACATTAAGCTTGCAACCTATGCTTCACGCTGTATCGAGAATGAGATCCTGATGTACTTGAGAAGAAATAACAAGCATCGGATGGAGGTTTCCATCGACGAGCCGCTGAACGTGGACTGGGATGGCAACGAGCTTCTTCTTTCGGATATTCTGGGGACGGATGAGGATGTGATTTACAAGAATCTGGAGGATGAGGTGGAGAGAAAGCTGCTGATCCGGGCGATCGCCAAATTGTCTGAGCGGGAGCAGACGATTATCCGTCTGCGCTTCGGGATCGGGAACGCGGAAGGAAAGGAACTGACACAGAAGGAGGTGGCGGAGCTTCTCGGAATTTCACAGTCCTATATTTCCAGACTGGAGAAAAAGATTATGCGGCGTCTGAAAAAAGAGATGAGTAAGGATAATTGATGCGTGATGCGCTGAATTGATCGGAGATTTGTTTGCTTTTTGTCCTTAGTGCGCGTATAATGAAAAAGGAAGTATATGTTACATAGTTAGTATTGGGGGACAAATGAAAAAAATAATCTTGATTGTCGATGATGACAGACTGACGCTGTCGACGGCGCAAAAGCTCCTTGAGGGAGAGTACAAGGCAGTAGCCGTAAATTCGGGGAAGCAGGCCTTTAAGTATCTGGAGCGGCACACCCCGGATCTGATCCTTCTGGATATTAATATGCCGGAAATCGGCGGCTTTGAGGTGATGGCAGCACTGCAGAAGGATGCGCGGTGGAGGAAGATTCCCGTTATCTTTCTGACGGCTGACCGCAGCGCGGAGACGGAGATTGAATGTTTCCGTGTGGGGGCGTGCGATTATATTTCCAAGCCCTTTGAGCCGAATATCATGTTAAGCCGGATCAGAAGCACCATTGAGCTGGATGGTTATCGGAAAGATTTACAGCGCAGGCTGGACGAAAAGACGAAGGAGATGGAGCGCATCACGATTCAGGCGATTATGACGGTCGCCAATACAGTGGATGCGAAGGATGACTATACCAAAGGGCACTCCATGCGGGTGGCAGCGTACTCCGAGCTCTTAGCGCAGCGTCTGGGCTGGCCGGAAGAGGAGATTCAGAACATTTATTATGTGGCGATGCTGCATGATGTGGGAAAGATCGGCGTGCCTGACGCCGTACTCAACAAGCCCTTTAAGCTGACTGATGTGGAATTTCGCCTGATAAAGGGGCATACCCTTGTGGGGGCAGAGATTTTAAATGACTTCAAGATGTTTCCCAATGTTAATGTGGGCGCGAAATATCACCATGAGCGCTATGACGGCAGGGGATACCCGGAGGGGTTAAAGGGAGAGTCGATTCCTCTGGTGGCCCGCGTGATCGGGCTGGTGGATTCCTACGACGCCATGACCAGCAACCGGGTTTACCGCAGGCGGCTGAACGACGATGTGGTCATGCAGGAGCTTGAGAAGGGAAAAGGAAGCCAGTGGGATCCGGAACTGGTAGATATTTTTGTTGAACTGATTAAAGAGGGCGCCCTGGAAAAGATGTGGATGCCGGAAGAGGATCTGGCTACGCCGATTTTCGACAGCGGCAAGATCATGGGCATCACCATGGGCGAGGAGGATATATTGGAATCACCTGTCGATTATCTGACAGGAGTTTTGAGCAGGCAGAAGGGAGAACACGATATCTCTATCAGTCTGCGTGCGGAGGGCGGCAGCCTGATGCTGATCGACCTGGACCATTTCCGGCAGATCAACGATGTGCACGGACATCTGATGGGAGATTACGCCCTGAAAACAGTTGCCGATGTGCTGCGGGAGGTATGCGGAAACGAGATCGTCTGCAGAACCGGCGGGGATGAGTTCCTGTATTACCTGGCGGGCGTAACAGACGAGGAGATTGTTACGCAGAAGGTGGAAGAGCTTCTGGAAGCGTTTGGCAGGAAGCAGGAGGAGGTCGAGGTACTAAAGGACGCGGAGCTTTCGGTGGGTATCAGTATCTCCGGGACGGACGGAAGAGAGTTTGAGGAGCTTTACAGAAGGGCCGATAAGGCGCTCTATCTGGTGAAACAGAACAGCGGCAGGCGTTATGGCTTCTTCCAGAAATCCGGTATTCTGCGGACGCCCGAACAGTCTCAGGGCGATCTGGATAAGATTATGGACGCCATTAAAAACCGGGAGACTTATCAGGGCGCGTTCCAGGTGGATTACGATGAGTTTAACCACGTGTACGATTTCGTGAAGCATATGTCGGCGCGCAGCAAGAAGGAAACGCAGCTTCTGCTCTTTACCCTGTTTTCTTCAAATGGCAGTGAGGTGAAGCTGGAGCGCATGGAAACCGCCATGCAGTGCATGGAGCAGGCGATCTGCAAGTCCCTGCGCGGCGTGGACGTGGGCGCCAGATACAGCAGCTCCCAGTTCTTAGTAGTCCTTTTGGGGACGGAGCGGGAGAATGTGCGTGTGGTGACAGACCGTATCGTGCAGAATTATTTCAAGCTTTACGGGGAGAAGGACATCACGCTGACTTATGATATTGCGAAGTTTGGGTGATCGAGGGTTCGTAAGGAGAGAGTAAAAAATGGGGGTAGAAAAGTTTATCATTTTTCTATCCCTTATTTTTGTGTCACAGTACCTCTCTGCTATGCAATGGTAGGAAAGTTAGTGGACATGGATAAGTAATAAAAGATTGATTTTTGATAACTTATGTGTTATCATATAATCGTGAAAGGGAAATAATATGTATACAGTAGAATTTTATGAAGATAAGAATGGTGTTTCTGAAGTACGTGATTATTTTATAAAATTGGCAAAAGAAGCGGAAACAGATAAAAATGCCCGAATAAATAAAAACAAAATATTTTCCTATGTTAGAGCATTGGAAGAATATGGTACAAGGATAGGAAACCCAATAGTAAAACATATTGACGGTAATTTGTGGGAATTAAGACCATTAAGCAACCGTATATTCTTTTTTTATTGGAAAGATAACAAATTTGTGCTGGTGCATTATTATATTAAGAAGTCTCAGAAAGCACCGAAGAAAGAAATTAAAAGGGCAATGCAGAATATTAAAGACTGGCTGGAAAGGAATGGTTGATATGAGTAAATATAAAACTTTTGATGAAATGTTCAATGATGATAAAATGGTATCTCCGGAAGAAAGGGATCAAATTAATTTTCAGGTGGATTTAATCGGGAAAATGATTGAAGCAAGAGAAAAGAAAGGGCTTTCGCAGCGCGAACTTGCAGAATTAAGCGGAGTAAAACAACCTGCTATTGCAAGATTAGAAAATATGAAGTCAACGCCACAGATCGACACGTTATTAAAAATACTTGCGCCGTTGGGGTATACGCTTTCAATCACACCGATTGAAAATAAGCAGTAAAAAGGGTGCTAATTACGACTTGTGTGCAGAATGTAGGGGAGGAGCCGCTGCGAGCCGGATGATATTTCATCCGCCGTGCAGCGGCTCATTGGATTAGAAGAATCAGCCTGCCATGGTATTGATCCGCTCAAGGATATCGCAGTATTCTTCTGGTGTTAGTCTGCCCGCGCCGTAATATACATCGGCCATCTCGGTAAGCTCAGCGCCGGATTTTGCGCTGTTTGAGATCAGGCTTTTCAAAATTCTATATGCCATATGAGTGCCTCCTTTCTGTCGTTTATATGTTAAGCTGCATCAAGCTGATCTCGCACATGAGATCGGCTACGGCTTCGGTCAGTTCTTCGTTGGTCAGGGGATCATCAGGTATCGTTTCTGATGCCTGATCCATTTCTTCCTGTGTCGGATATGGAAATTTCTGTTTGAAGTCCGGGCAGTTTGTGTAAGCAACTGTCCATGGCTGTGTTGTGTTCTCAGCATTCAGAATATCCCAACGGTAAATATATGCCGAAGCGTCTATGATTTCCCGGTTTTCCCTATCATATATTTTAAAGCCGGAATTATTTGTGACGGGTTTACATGCCGATGTATCATAAGTGATTTTGATGATATTTTCCGACAGAGAATATCCGTTTATGTTCCCCTGCTCTCCATCGTTATAAATGATTTTATTCATGTTCCTGTCTCCTCTGTTATACATAATATTGGCCGACGGCTACTCTGTATATCGTCATTCTTATAAAGCAGTTCGCGTTTTTGGTTACCTTATACGATATATTCCCAGAACCGTCGTTAACGAAAGCGGCGGACCATCGGGCAGTAGAACCTGACGACCCTAAAGCGATACTTTGAAAATTGTAAGCAGATGATAACGCGGAACCTTCATCGCGGGTTCCCTTCCAAGGCAGAAGCATTCGGATGCTTCCATGGTCTGCATTTCCCGAAGAAACGGGGCCGCCTTCTCCTATGACAAGATATCCGAATCCTGCATTTGGGCGTCCGATATCAAAAATCTCAATCAGCTTTTCGGCTGCATCAGTGTGCCAGATAAAATGGGATATGAGCGGTTTATTTATTAGATCGGAATAGGCAAAACCGGGGATACGCGTTTTGTTGCCGGCATCCTTATAAATCATCCACTGGTTTGAAGGATTGTCAAAGATTCCTCTGTTTGTACCGCTGCTTCCGATCCCGACAGAGATTGACTTTCCGGTGTCGGTCCGTTCCATCACCGCATAGGTTCCGGAATAAGCGCCAGATGCCGGTTGACTGATCTTGATACCGGTATCCGTTTTAAAGCCGTCACTGGCATATTCGATAAATCGCTTTTTGGTAGTGCTGCCCTTTTCAAAGAATGCCAGCTTTGTGTTGCCGTTGTTTCCCTTTATGCACAAGGCGCCGCTTACGTTTGCGTCTCCTATAAATGCATCGTCACCCATAAGATTCCATTTATTATTAGCGAAATTTAATGCGCCTGTCATGGTATCTCCTGCTTTTTTCACTGCGCCTATGTTAGCACAGGCATTTGCGGCAGTAGTAGCTCCTGTGCCGCCTCTGTTTACGGGAATTACAATATCGCAGTTGTTCTGTGTATAAACTTTTCCAAGGTCAGTAGAATCAACGGTAGCTTTCAATCCTGTTGCGGTTGTCGACCATCCGATTTTTACTTTGTTTGCTCCTTGCCCGACACCGCCTCCCTGCTGTACGGGAGTGAAGCCGAGAGCGGCTCCAACGCTGTTTTCCCGCCATCCAGGGTTCCCGTCCGCGTCGGTTCTCCAAACCTGATTTGCGTGGCCTTTTCCGGCAGGGATATATCCTTCAGAGTCTTTCGTGTTGGCTTTCCACGTATTGGTGTCAGTTGTTTTGAAGTTGCAGTCGTTCTGCAGTTCACTCACTTTCGTAGGGACTGTGATATTCACAGAGTTTGTCGCGTCGGGAATAAGCACGGTATTGTTTCTCTTGATTGTGGGGATACTTCGTTTTACTTTTAGGACGGCTTCCGAGAGTCTCTTAGACAGATCATGGACTGCCTGCACGAGTGTGCTTATGCCGTTGGCGTTTAGGCATTTGTCCTGTTCCAAATCGGGATACGAGTAGCTGATGTTGGTACTCTGGGTCGCACTGTCGCGTCCTACTCCGATCAGGTCATTTACAGCCTTTTGGGCGGTTGATACAGGCTTATCGGCATCTGATGTGTTGTCAACAAATGCGAGCCCCAACTGTTCTTTCGTCAAATGGTGCGGGTTTTCTGTGTCAGTCATATGTTCTGCAAGAGTGTCATTCACGGTCTTTACGGAGTTAGGTGTGGCGGCATCCGAAGTGGAACTGCTCTCTACAGAATCGACCAGTTTTACGGTGCCTTTGCTGTTCAGATCCGCGTCGTACAGTTCATGCCTCGGAATCTTCACGTTTTCATCCAGTGACGGCACACCGCCCGGCTGATCTTTTTCCTTCTTGAACACCAGATCCTTTTTCAGGGCATCCAGCTCCAGAAGGATGTCTATGATATTTTTGTAGGTGTCGGTAGACAGTAGGTTTTCATCGTTGTGGACGGACTTGCTGACCACGATGTTAAAGCGGTTGGAAGTGTACTGTTTTCCTGTGTCGTCACTTAAGACGAGCTCACATTTCACGGTGCCGGGAACGGCGGTGAGCTGCTTGGACACTTCAATGATGGCCTTGTTGTCCTGTATACTGCACCATTCGTCGGTATTGATCTGTTTCCCGTCGGGTTTTACTGCTTTCAAAAAGACGGAAGTATTTTCGGGTATCTCAAATCTCTTCCCATTGTTTGTGAAGCCGACAGAGATGAGACGCTCGACATCATATTGGGGCAAGGGCAGGCTGATGGTGCCTGTGTCGTTGTAGAAGCCGAGAGTGATATCTTTACTTAATAATTCCATTGGTTTTCCTCCCCGATCAAATATATTTAGAGTAATAGCGTTTTGCTTTTTGGGATAGTGTGACGACATATTTTTGATGTTATAGAATACGTATTATCTATATGTAACAGACGTTGTACGACAACCATCGAACATGCCGATGTCGGAACAGTTGTCTCCAATAATCCATAAATTTTTGGAGACATAAATAGTTGAAAGACTTTTACAATTATTGAACATGTAATTCATTTTAGTGACATTTGCGGTATCAAATGTTTTTAAATCTAGTGATGTTAAAACTGTACAACCGTTAAACATATTGGACATATTAGTTACATGCGAAGTATGAAATCCGGATAAATTAACACTGGTTAAACTTACACATTCATAAAACATCTCATTCATATATTTATTGTTGTATGATGCCGCATTTGAAAAGTCTAATGATCTTATTGCTCTACATCTATAGAACATTCGGGATGTATCAGTTACATTACTAAGGTTAATGAGTGAAATTTTTAATGTGGACAGGTTAATACATTCTTCGAACATAGAATCTATGGAAACTACTTTACTCATGTCAAAACTGGAAAGATCTAAAGTTCTGGCTAAAAACAAATTATAGAACATATAGGACATATCCAATACATTAGACGTATTCCAACCAGACATGTTTAGTGAAGTTAAGTTTTGAGCTCCACAGAACATTTCAGACATGGAGGTTACTTTACTGGTATCAAAACTGGAAAGATCTAAAGAACCAATGATACATTTCTTAAACATGCCAGTCATGTTTGTTACATTTGAAGTATCAAAATCATTGAAAATAATGGAATCGATTCTATTGTTGGAGAACATTCCAGAGGTACTACTCATTTCTGAATAGTCAATCCCGTTGTTAAACGTTATTTTGCTAACATAGGTGTTATTATCCGGCGATATGCTATTAAATAAATTATGCGATTTGGATGTCAGTTTCGTATTGTAGATTTTTCCATTTAATGGGTATTTTGCGTACACTGCTATAGTTTTATATTTTATGTGACTGGTAATATCAGCTATATATTTTGTTAAGATTACATTATCTCCGTCTAGGACATACTGCCAACGTTCCTGCAATTCTCCGTCGGGTGCTGTTGCGACAGCTATATTAGTTACTAAATATGTGGCAGTGGCTTCTTTATATTTTTCTGTAGAGGCACTCCTAACCATAATAGTAGCAGTTCCGTCAGAAGTACCGGAAGTTATTGTTATTGTAGTTCCTTCAATAGATACTGTTGCTATGCTTTCATTGGAAGAGATAGCGCTTAATTTACCACCACTTTTATTTGTAATTACAGAAATTTGATGGCTATTAGGAGCAATTATGGTGCCACTTGTTTCAGAAAGTTTAATTTCGCCTTCTAATTTCTCTAATTTTGGTATCATTTCAACGTAACTATTTCCGCAGCTGCATTGGTAAGTCGTTTCTCCCTCTTCTGCATAAGTAGGTTCTTTGGTAATGGACTCTGTATAATGATGGGTATGATTCTCTAACATGCCTATTTTTTCAGACATGGTGATGAAAGTCTCATTTGCATCTGTAGTTATGCCTTTGTCAGTAATAGCAGACGCAAGCAGTTTTTTTCCATTACTGACAGATTGAAAAACCTCTTTTATAACAAGAGCATCGACAAGCTTTCCGTTTACATTGTTTCTTATTACGTCGTCGGTCGTATTTAGTATATCGTGTGCGAAAATGACTTCATTTAAACGAGAATCGATTACCTCGCTAATGTCACTGATTTGATTCCACAGTTTTTTCTCGTCGTCGGATACGTGAATTTCCATATTATCAATATGGGTGTCGGTATATGTTTTCGCATTTTGAAATGACTCATTGATTGCTTCTCGCTGTGCTGCTGATACAGGTTTGTCCGTATCGGCGGTATTGTCAGCATGTTCCAAACCGACCTGTTTTTTAGTGACGGCGTGGGGATTTCCTGTATCTGTAGCGTGGTTTTGCAAGGCTTTATTAACCGTTTTAACCGAATTAGGGGTGGCGGCGTCCACAATGGAATCGCTTTCTGTGGAGTCAACGAGCTTTACGGTTCCTTTACTGTTCAAGTCTGCGTCGTACAGCTCATGCCGTGGGATTTTAGTCTGATCGTCTAGGGATGGTACACCGCCCGGTTGATCCTTTTCCTTTTTGAATACCAGATCCTTTTTTAGGCTATTCAGCTCCAGAAGAACATCTAGGATATTTTTGTAGGTGTCAGTGGATGTTAAATTTTCGTCGTTGTGTACAGACTTACCGACCACAATGTTGAAGCGGTTGGAGATATACTGTTTGCCTGTCTCGTTGCTTAGGATCAGCTCACATTCTACTGTTCCGGCAACAGCGGAGAGTTGCTTGGACACTTCAATGATGACTCTGTTATCCTGAATACGGCAGCATTCGTCGGTGTTGATCTGTTTTCCGTCAGGTTTTAGCGCTTTTAAGTAGACGGAAGTGTTTTCGGGTATTTTGAATCTCTTCCCATCATCTGTGAAGCCGACAGAGATGAGCCGTCCAACGTCATACTGGGGCAAAGGCAGATTGATGGTGCCTGTGTCATTGTAAAAACCGAGGGTGATATCTTTGCTTAATAGTTCCATTGGGGTTCCTCCTTCATAAAAATGAGAGCAGAAGCGTTATGCTTTCTGCTCTAAAACAGCAATGCGTCGTTTCAGATTTTCGATTTCTTCATGTTGCTCTTGTATCAGTTTTAACATGGGTGCGATCAGCATGTTGTACTCTGGTACCTCAGGTTTGCCGTCCTTTAAGTTGCAGGCAATGGGGTAGGTTTCGTATACATCTTCAGCGAGGAAGCCGATGATGTCTTTGCCGTAGCGCTGGTCATCTTCATCCAGATAATCTTCTTTGTATTGAAATTGCACGATATCTAAATTGTACAGTTTATGCGGGTTTAATCTATCGCAGATATTTGTACTTATATTCTTTTTATATATTTTGGACGAAGATGCATAGCTCTTAAAGTAACCATCAGTATCAATCCGTAACTGTGATCCGCTGCTGGTAGTACTGGAATATACATGAGTATTTCTTAAGGTATATCCATAGTCAAAGAAGTAATCTGTTTGATCAAAGCCGGATGTATAATTGCCAGAAATACCTTTTGCGGAAAATTCACAACAGGGATTTGAGGCGATGGTAGGATTGGCTGAAATCATTTTTCCGCCATCCTGCCAACTTGGAACTACTTTCATATATTCAATGTTACTATCGGGTGAAACGATAGTGAAACCGTTTTTACTTAAAGATATTTCCATGTTATAGTGGTTGTTATTGTCTTCATAGAGTCCCTTGAATTTGATTTCTCCACCACTTATGATAGCATTAGATGATTTTAAGTTTCCCATCTTATCTACACTAAACGAATCTTTAATCGAAAATCCATGATTGCCCAGATAGATGCCATTTTGTGATTCGAAGACATTACTTCCTTTATAGAATGCTTCTTTGTTGAAATCCCATCCTCCGATTGAGCCAGATTCATTAGCGGACAGGTTGGTTGCTGTAATATCACCGGTAAACCGGCCATCTGTTGCATATATTTTTCCATATATCACTGCATTATCTGCTTCCAGTAATCCGTTAGATGAAAGACAGAAATAATTATTGCTGTGGCTAATGGTATTTTGTTCACCGATTGCGACATCCTGAATAACAAAGCCAGAGGCGTCAACCAGTTTATTGGCGGTTAAACCTGCAACAATAGAGTCTTTGTTTAATATAATTGAGTTTGCTATAATGTCACCAGTAAATTTACCACTACCCTCCACGTTTAATTGATTGCCGTTCCATTTCAATTTCCCGCCGAGATTAAAATGACCGTTAGATAAATCAATGATACTGCCGATACTATTACATAATAAGTCACTTTCTGTTCCATTCCAGTTGACTGATTTGATTTTGTCAAAAAGGCAGTCGCCGTTAATCTTGATCCCGCCGCTTTCCAGACTGTCGAAAATCCCGCTGTGCGCCAGCAGCTTTCCGAAATTCCCCTTATTGCCCTTGATGCTGTCCAGTATTACGTCGGACACCTGTGTGCCAAAGGTTTCAGATTTTAACAGGGCGTTTAACATATTGTTGGCGATCTGGATTTCTGCATCGTTTTTGCCGTAGGCGCCACCGCTGCCGGAAGCTGACCCGGAAGCGTGCGAGGAGACGGATGCGCCGTCCCCGAAGAGAAACGCCAGATCGTTGACGCCGGACAGGGATCTTGTCATGGTAGAGAACTCCACGGAGATATCTCCTGTGTCGATAAGCGGGTTTGACTCAATGGATATGAGCCGCAGTTTCACAGAGTCGTCACGGAACAGGTCGGGCATCAGGTAGATAAAATTCCCGATGGAAAAGTCCTCGCGCATCGGTGCAAATTCCTCCAGTGCGAACAGATTGTCAATGGTGGTGCGGAATGCGTACTGTGGCCGGGATACGGTATCCAGACGGGTTTTTGCGTCCTGATAGAGTTCTTCGGCCACGTCGATCACAGTCAGGATATCGTCCAGATTTGTGGTTACGATATTTTTGTTGCTGTAGTCCGCCTCGTGGGTGAGCAGACGGAAGATTTTCAGGTTCTCCGAGCCGAAATGATTTTCCGGGCGGACGAAGGAGGAGAGAGTGTCTCTCTCAGCGCCGATGGAAGCGAGGCGTTCCTGCAGCATATCGATCTCTTTCTGCCGTTCGGAAATGGCATCTTCGCACAGCCGTATAATACCCTTGCAGGCTGTGCCCGTTATGGCATTGTCGCGGGGGTCAAAGGACATGTAGTCGAGATAGCTGTTAAGCGTGTTCGTGAAAGCGGTCATGGTGGTAAACTGCGCTTTCTGGCTGTCGGTCAGCGTTTCCCACCCGGTTTCGTCGGGAGTCAGGTATGCGTTCGGAGCCTCCTTCGTGCCGGAGGCAATGAAGCCGTCCCGGTATAAGAGACTGACACATTCCATCCATGCTTTTTTCTTTGCTTTCAGCTCCTCCAGACCATACAGGTCAAATTCGTACAGGAAGGCGTTTACAGGCTTTACAATGGCGTTATTTCCTGCATACACCGGGTTTCCGTTTTCACACAGAATATAGTGGCCGTCTTTGTCTCTCACAAGATTCCCTTTGGTATCTGTCTCGTACCAGATTTTCATGGCCTCCAGAACGGAGGGAATGATCTGGTATTTGTAGGCAAAGTAGTCGTGCCAGTACATGGTGGTGTGTAGATGCGTCTCGTCCAGCTCTGCGCCGGGATTGGAATAGAGATCAGGATAGTCGTTTTTGTACAGGGTGATTAATGCGGCCAGTGCATTTTCGTAAGCCTGTAATGAGAGGGCAAGCTCGTCCGCCTTGTAGGTTTTGTAATCAATGCTGCAGCCGTCGTTGGGCAGGCGGTTCTGTAGCTCGCTGACAGCCAGCAGGGTTTTGTTGTATTCCCTTGTCAGGGCAATGTACTGCGGCCGGTTGGCGTCCCGTTTCTTTTGCCAGTCGGCATATTCGTTGTGGAAATTTTCGGTGACATACTTATAATCGCCGTATTCATTGTGGGTGTCTGCGAAGTAGTCAAGGCTGTAAAGAAAGGGATCGCCGAAATTGACATATTCGATGCCGAAACCGTCTTCACAGGCCGGGCGGTATCTGGTGATCAGCGCCATGTCCGTGGTGGATTCCACTTGTATCCGGCTTGCCAGATTCCGCAGGCCGATGCAGATCCCGGTGTCCTTCCCGATATTGGGATAGGAGCGGAGGCTTATGATGCGCCTCCGGCGGTCAAAGAAAAAGAGCACGTTTGCCGTGGGCGCAACCTCGCTCATGAGAAAGGAATAGATATCCTTCCCGTCCACGCTGAACTGGTATTTTCCGGCGCAGGCTCCGGCCTCGGCGGTCCGGAGATTTTCGTCAACCGTCCAGCCGGTTTCCTCTAATGCCAGATGCAGTAAGGACAGGCCGGGACAGTCAAAATTCACCAGACTGATATATTCTTTCGGAAGACGGGTATAGGGATCCAGATTGTCGTCAGCCAGATATTCCTGACTCTCCGGTGTGCCGTTATTGATATAAAAGCTGCGGAGGAATTTTTGCTGCAGCTCGCATTCCGCGGTGTGCGCCGTAATACTTTTTGTTTCCTGCGTGCCGTCGGTTGTGACGACGGGCTTTGCATCGATCAGGAAAAGCACACTGTCCGCGCCGCTCTCCAGCAGGAGGTACATGTTTTCGGAGAGGGAATCATAAAAATCTGAGGGACGAAAACCATCGTTCTCGTCCACATATTTGTTGACCTCAAAGGACAGCTCCCACATGTCGGTCAAAGTTTTCTTTAATTTGCACGTCTCCTCCTTCAGACCGCCCGGTCTGCCGAGGATATCGCCTGTCGGTTTTGCCAGATAAATCATAAGCATCCTGCCTTTCTGGGAAATTCAAAGATAAAGGTAACTTCGCAGTCGCCTGTTATCCTGATGGTGTTTGTTCCCCGTATTAATCGGAGCCAGTAAATGGTTTCCATGTACGTGTCGTTGGATGAGACATAGCTGGAATACTGTGTCGTCCAGCCGACTTCGTGAAAGGGTATGAGACGGCTGCCGTCGTTTAGGTCAAGCAGCTTCATCTGTGCGCTGTCCACAAGAATACTTCGGTTCCCGGAGGTGTCCGGCGGGATTAAGCCAAGACGGAAGGTGACTGACTTGCGGTCGCTCATATTTTCGATGACAACGGCATCCGTACCGCGGGCGGCTAAAAGAATCCGGGGGTAAAAGACGCCGCTTACCGTATCGGCAAGGTTGTCTATGGAGAAAACCTCCCCGCCTGCAACGAGAAATCTTTTTTCGACAGGATCGGTAAAGCCGAAGGGAGAGTTGGTTTTGAAAACCAGCTTCTTGGCCTGATGCTCCAGAATCACTTTGTCCTCAATTTCCGTGCACACAGCGTAGTAGTGGAGTGACGGAACCGCGTTATCGTTAAAATATAGCGCCCGCGGCACAGTGGAGCCAGTAAGCCAGCGGTTGACAGCCATGGATTCCTGTCTGGTAAAGGGCGTTTCGTCCTTTTTGATGACATAGAAGGAAAACTCGATATTTCCCTCAAAGCTCACGCCGTAATTGTTGGTTTTCAGGCGGACGTGGTTTGTTTCGCCGCTGTTGACGGATCTTCGCAGCCCGTTTGCGGAAACGTTTGCGGTTTCGTCGATCCAGCACATCATCAGGTTGTAGGAATCGCTGTTTTGGCCGTCAAACGTAAAAGAATCTGCATCTAAAAATGACATGTATTTGTTGCCTCCTTTCCGGGGAAGGCGGGGCGGTAAAAGCTATGCCGCCGCCCTCCGTTTGATTTTGTCAATGTAAGGAATAGCCGATCTTTTTCAGGTCGGTGTACTGCTTCTGTGTGGTGTACTGATAGGACTTTTCCAGAATTTCCTGCAGTCTGGGGAGTGTGTTTTTGTCCACATTGCCGTCTACGCGCAGAAGCGCATCGTAGTGGTTTACGATTTCCACAGACTCCCGGTCAGACGTTGGCAATCCCGCCAGCGTTGCGGCAGGATCGGGGAGAGGATTGAGATTTAGGGCAGCCTCCGGCTCCGGCAGAGCGGCGAGGAAGGTATCCATCTGCGCCCCTGCAAGGCGGTAAAAGTCCGTGACCTTCTGCATGGTCTCCTCCACCGCGTCCGTGGAGGTGCGGTACAGCTCCTTTGCTTCCTCTATGATCTTCTTTTGGGACTCGAGGGATTCCTGCACGGTTTCCGTGGATTCCTGCAGGGACTCCTCCAGCGTTTTCGCGTAACCGTCCAGAGCCTCCGTGCTGATGGAAAATGTATGCTCCGTTCTGGTGGTTTCCAGTTCTTCTTCGGCCTGCGCAAGCTGTGCTTCCAGCTTAGCCCTTCTGGCCTTCGCCTGCGCGGTGCTGATATCGTTTAGGGCGGCAAGCTCAGCCTTCAGGGAGTCGATATTTTTGTTTTTCTCCTTCAGGCTCCTGTCGTAGTCGTAGTAGGATTTCTTAGCCTGTAAGGCTTCCTTTCTGGCGGAAATGATGTCCTTCCAGCCGGACACTTCCTCCTCCTTCGCCTGCTTCATCAGATCCATAAGGGCGTTTTCCAAAGAGGCGGCGTCGGAGAGCGTGTCGTAGTAATTTTGGGAAGCCTCTGTCAGCGCTTCCTGCCAGGCGGTATCCGAGGCATACGTGTCCTGGCTTTCCCTGATCCGCTTCGTGAGCTCCAGATATTCCTCCGCCCTGTTCTGCGCGTTTTCCAGCTGGGACACCAGAAGGGCGGCTTTGGCCTTTCCGTACTCGGAAAGCCCGTCGTTCTCATAGAGCCATGCATCCTGAATCAGCCCGGACATGGAGGAGAGAAGGCCGTCCGCCCGGTTTAATTCTTCGATGGCATCCGTGATGCCGGAGAACCTGACTTCCCGTAAGGCGTCGTTGATCTCCTGTATGGAACCGGCAGTTTCGATCAGGCCGGATTTGGCATCCGCAAGCGCCTGTTCCCATTCGCTGGCCCACAGGTCCGCATATTCGCCCCAGTTGTCCGCGTCGGCGGCACGTTCGTTTAATAAATCGAGAACTGTCTGCAGCCTGTCCGCCATTTCCGTATTGCCGGAAGCCTGATAGGTTTCCATTGATTTCTGGAACAGAGCCATGGAGGATTGGAAATCGTTGGTGTCGATGGCTTCCAGAAGCTGTTTATACTCGTTGATCTGGGAGAGCGTGGCGTCATATTTGGAAGTCAGCGTGTCCAGATACTTCTCATAGACACTGACCTGATCGGAAAAGGCGCCTTCGTCAAGATCGGTCAGGAGATTGGTAAGTTTTTCGCCGGAGAAGTGGTCGAAGAGGGAAACCAGATCACTGTAGTAGCTGATATAGGCATCCAGGCAGGAAAGCTGTTCATTCAGGGCGCTTAAGTTGTATTCGGCAATCTGCTTTGCCAGTCCGTACACCTTGGAGTAATAGCTGTTGACCTCGGATTCCGCGTCGGCCAGATTTTCATCATTGGTTTTTTGCAGCTTCTCCAGATCGTCCTCCATCAGGGATAACAGGTCGTTGATCTGGGACTGCTTTTCTGTGTTCCAGCTTTCGAGCCGGGCTTTCAGCTCATCATATTTGGAAGCCTCTTTTGCGTTTAAGGCAGTTCCTTTGTCAATCTTTAGCTGGAGGGCGTACCACTGTTCCCATGTTTTCATGTAGCCTGCGATGTTATTCCCGGTGGCACCCTTTTCCAGAGCCTCCAGTTCCGCCGTAAATTTTCTCAGGTTATTTTCTTCGGAGGCGGTCAGGCCTTTCGCGCTGTCCCGCTTGTTTTCCAGACGCTGCTTTTTGGCCAGCAGGTTTTTGTACTGACTGGAGGCTTTCATGCCTGAGTCGATAGAGTCGATCTGGTCTTTGTAGCTTTCCCGGATTTCTTCGGAGGCTTCCTCGTATTCGCGATTGATGTTGGCGGCCTTATCGCCGGGGTTCTGGAGTTTTTCGAGCTGCTCGTTTAAAGATTTGACGGTGGCGTCCCTCTCGTCGGCAAACTGCTTTAACTGGCCGCTGTAGGAATTGTACTGTTTCCACTCTGCGGTGGTCAGAGCCTTGCCGTTGTCCAGCTTATCCTGAAGTTTGCGCCATTGATCGTAAACCTTGCTGTACTCCCCGATGGTGTCGGCGGTGGCGTGGGCTTCCAGCTCCGCTTTCTTGGCATTGTATGCGGCTAACTGTGCGTTCATCTTATCCAGATTTTTCTGCTGGGCGGCTAACTGTGCTTTACTCGCTTTTTTGCCGTCATATTTGTGTGTTTCTTTCTCAATTGCTGCGTTTTTATCAGCGATATCCTTTAAAAGTTTCTGGTAGATGGCAGACTGTTTGATATCGGAACCGACCCTGTTGTCTTTGTCTTCTTCCTTGCCTGTGATGGTCTCAAGCTGCTTTTTCAGCTTTTCGGCCTCTGTCTCGCCGGGCTTACTTCCGTTTACAATGGCAAGCTGGTCTGCCAGCTCATTGATGGCGGTTTTTCTCCCGTCGGTGATTTCCGCCATTCTGGCCTGTGTGTCCGCCAGCTTTTTGGCGTCGGATTCGGATAAGGTTTTTCCCTGCGCCGTTTTTGTTTCCTGTCTGGCTAAAAGAGTCTGCTCCTTATCGTACAGCTTTGCATATTCCACGATGGTGTTGGCTGAGGCGTTTGCTTCCAGGGCATTTCTTTTATTTTCCAGATCTTCCCGCTTTTTCTTTGCCTTTTCGTAGGCGGTTTTTCTGGGGGCGATTTTCTTTGCCTTTCGTTTTCTGACTGCGTCGGAATCGCTATCGTTAATCTGGTTTTCTTCTTCGACAGCGTCCAATTTCGCTTTCTGTTTTGCTTCTTCGGCTATCGCTTTTTGGATTTCAAGCTCGATCTTTTTATAGGTGCCAGTATTTTTCACCCCTGATTCGGCGTGCGACTTTTGGGCGTCGAGGGAGGAGAGCAGTTCCTCCTTTTCTTTTTCCTCCGCAGCCTTTACCCGTTCGGAACTTTCGAAGCGTTTCTTTTCCGACGCGTCGGATGTAATGGTTGTCTGGGACTGGAAGTGGGCGGCCTGTTCATTGACTGCGGCAAACTGCTCCAGAAGGTCGGAGAGGGAACTGCGCTTGCCCATGTCATCCGTCAGGGAGATAAAGCTGTCCATCTTGGAAACGATGGAGGACATGTAGGAGTCAAGATCGTTGTAGTAAGCCAGCACGTTATCCAGCTTCTGCCTGATGAGGTCACGCTCCTGGTCGTAAAGCTCTGAGACGGCGTCCTGACATGCGGTCATCTTATCATACCATTCCTGATATTTTTCAATCTTATCCGACAGCGACTCGTTCTGCATATCCTCCATGGTCAGCGTGCCGTTCTGGATTCTGTCGATGTAAGTATTGCTTAAGCCTACCCGCCTTGCTTTTTCCGCATAGTAGACATAGGCGTTGTTCTGCCCGGAAATCTGTTTGTCCGTGGCCTTTACCGCCCGGTTGATCATGGCGTTTTTCTTGGACCAGGAAATGAACTTCCCGGCCTTGTCGATCAGGGCGGAGGCTTTCCTGGAGAGATTTTCCAGAAAAACTTCAATCCAGTTATAGGTCTCCTTGATGGATTCCAGATAATCGTGGTAAGATTCCTCCGCGTCCCAGATCTGGTCCTGATGTTCCTCATCGCCCGCAAAGGAGCTTTTCGCCAGAGCAAGCAGCTTTTCATAGTACTCTGCCTTGGAGATCTGGTCCATGGCCAGCATGTGCTCCAAGAGGGATTTCTCTTTGTTGTAGGCGTCCATGGGACTGGAGGAGGTTTCCGTCTTCGCGGGTTCTGCCTTTGCGGCAGGGGAAGAAGCGGAAGAGGAGGCAGGCGTAAAGGAAAAGTCCACCTTTCCTGCCATCTGTTTGGCGGCCTGATAGCCCTGATAAATCTGCTGTGCGGCCTCGGCCTGCTTGCCGCCCCGCGCATTCGCGTTGTCTACGGCGGCCGCAAGCTGTGCTTCCGCCGCCCCGAGCGCCGCATCCCGCAGCTGTTCGTTGGCGTAGGTGAGATATTCCACCGCCGCCGCTTCGGTTTTCAGACCATTTATGGTGTCGGCGGCATTCCTAGCCATCTGGATCTGCATCTCCTGAAGCTTGGCCTGTGAGAGACGCTCGAAGGCGCTGGCGTTTAAGCCTAACTGTCCGTTCTCATCCACGAGCTGGGAGAGGAAGGTAAAGCCCATGTTCGTCAGTTCCTGATACTGGTCTACCGTAATCTTCCCATTCTGGTTGTAGGTATCCCGGATGTCGCATAAGGATTTGTAGGAGGACTGGAGCTTATCCATCTCGGAGTTTAGGTTGGAGAGGGCGTTGGTTTCGGTTTTGGCGGCTTTGGCGGAATCTGTAGAACCGGTCTTGCCGGGCTTTATGGGATCAAACTCTATTTTGAAGGAATCTGCCTGCCTTTTGAGACCGGCCATCATGTCAGACAGGACTGTTTCGTAATCGCCATGTCCGCTGGCGGCCCGGTCGGCTGCTGCGGCAGCCATGGCGGAGGTGGCTGTGTCGCCATAGGCGGAAGCCAGTTTTCCTAACTGGGAAATTTTATCTTCCACACTCAGACCGGTGGTATTATAGGCGATCTCGGAAGCGGCCAACTGGTAAATCATTTCGCGGGTCACACCGGCGGCCTGTCCCTCATTCAGCAGATTGAACATATCTGCCTGTGTGGCGTCCGCAAGGCTGTGGGATGCGAGGACGGCTGCGCCCTCCGATTCGGCAAGAGTACGCATGGCCAGTTCATCCGCGTTGACAACGCCCAGCGATGCCAGCAGCCCGGAAAAAAGTCCGGCTGTTTCCTGTGTCAGCCCGTCAGTGGCTGCGCCTGCCTGGTAAATGGAGAGTGCCAGATCGTTGAAAGCCTGTTCGGCCTGTGCCTGTGTGGTACCCGTGTCAGTCATTATGGAGGCGAAACGGTTAAAGGATTCCATGTCGAAACGGAAATCCAGTCCTTCCGCCTTACTGAGGGAATCAATGGAGGAGCGGATGCTTTCCAGCGCTCCAAAATCCGCAGAATCTACATGAAAACCGTCTGAAAATATCGTCCCATAAGCGGATTTTAAGGACTGCAGTGCCGGTTTCAGCTTTGTTTCCATATCTTCCATCACCGTGAAGGCATCTGCCTTAAGCGGCGGTTCCATTTCTATCCGGCCAGCTTTTTCCAGGGCATCCCCATACATCCGTGCAGCCTGTTCGGCATTTTCTGCACCGCGGGTCGCTTCCAGCCAGAGCTCTGCCTCTTTTACGGTAAAAGATTCGACGGTCTCCGATAAGCTGGCGTACTGGTCCCTGTCGGTTATACCGTGACTGTCTGCGATTGTGCGGATGGACTGTTCCAGCCTTTCCTTCGTATCGTCAGGATCAAACCCGAGCACCGCCTGCAGCTCGACAGGAGTCATATCCAGCTTTCCTGTAATGGAATTGATATAAAGGTTCATTTTTTCATCCAGCTCGTTGATGCTGAGTGCGTTTGTGTCCAAGGAAAGGAGGTTCTGGAAACTGTCTTTTACAAGCTGCTGGTCAACGGCGTTAAGATTACCCATGGGGACGATAATTTTATCCCGGATATAGGCATAGGGATCGGGATCCCATTCATTCATGGCGGAGGCGCAGCTGTAATCAAGCCCCTCCACGATCTGTATGGCAACGTCCTGTAAATCAGGTGTCAGATCCTGAAAGGTCTGTCTGGACTGCATCCCGGAAACCAGTGACGGTATAAAATCCCGCCATGCATTTTCACCCTGCAGGACCTTTGCCTGCAGCTCCTGTGTCTGCGTTCCTATAGAGTCTAACAGGGCGCCGCTGGCACTGGAAATGTTGTCCCTGATGATGGTTTCCAGTGCAGCCTTCTCATCACCGGTGAGCATGTATGCCTGTGAATACAGATCAAAGGCACCGTCATCCGCATAGGATGTTGTAAAAAGGGTGGCGTCGTCAATTCCCATTCCCGCAAGCTCTACCCGTCTGGAACCGTCCAAGGATTTCCAGAATTCCCTGGCGGAGGAGGTAAGCGCGTTCAGGTAATCCAGTTCCGCGCCATTGTCTGTATTTCCGCTGAAAAGAGGCTGGTCAGGACTGTTACCGAGCCTGATGCCTTCTGCCGCAATCTCCTGTAAATGAACAAGGGCCTCACCGGAATCAGCGACTGTACCCTCCAGTTTAGCGGAAGCCTGCGCCGCTTCCTCGATGTAAGTGTAGATGCCTGTAAACGATTCTTCCAGCCCCTGCGCAGTCTTAAAGTTGTTTAAGTCTTCCTCCGTCTGTAACAGTTCTTCCAACTGCTCTTTGGCGGTCAGGCCCTTGGTGCCGAGGGAGAGGATGGCGTTTCCGTTTTCGTCAATCCCTTTTGCCAGTTCGGGGAAGGAGTCGGCAAGCTGCCTGTTGATGGCAAGAAATTCTTCATACTCCCGTGTGGAAAGGGAACGGTTTTCATTGGTTGACAGGTCAACGCCCTTTGACAGCTGGTCATAACGGGAGGCAGATTCCGATACGGTCTTTTTGTGGCTGGAGAGGGTGTCATTCCGCTGCTGGAATTCATCAAACAGTTCAGCAGTGCGTTCCCTTGCGTTCTCCACCCTGTGGATGTAGTTATCAATGCCGGTGGAAATGGCCTGAATGGACAGAGAGACAGCCAGAAAGATACCGGCATTGAGGGCCGAGTTCAGCAGGGTTGTTTTGAGGGCGGCGGCGGAGAAACCGTTTCCTGCTTTTTCAAGGTGTTTGGACAGGCCCTCGAGGGAAGCAGCCTGATTGTTGATCGTGCCGTTGCCGTCGTCAAGGGTTTTGAAGTAGGAGAGGGCGGTGTCGTCGCAGTCGCCGATGGCTTCTGCGATGGCGGTCCAATTTTTTGTACCATCTGTGTTAGTAAATTTCATTTTAGATAAATCAAGCGTTTTAAATGTGTCTATCGCTTTTTCGTATTTGATATTATCAGGTTTTAATCCACTAAATAATCTGTTGAATTGCAGTTTGTTATCAGAGATTTGTGCGAGCGACATTTCTGAATAGATTTTATAACTTCCAATTATAAAATCAATATGATAAGATATAAATATATTATAGTGATGGGGGATTACAATGGATAGAATAGTAAAACAGTGTTTAAAGTGTAAACAAATAATTGGATGTTGTAAATCAGAGGATTTAGTACATATAGCAAATAACTGTAATGGAGAATTAGAAACTTTAAACATTTCATGGGATGAACTTTCAATAATAGAAGATATATCAACTGATAAAAACTTTATTGAAGCCATGATTGACCTAAAAGAAAAGGATATCATCGAGTACAATCTAAAAATGTCCCAGTTCAAAGCCCAGTTACAACAGCAGAAGAGTAACGCACCACAGTCAGGCAGTACAGTGCATTGCCCCAGATGCGGTTCCACCAACATAACAGCAGGCCAGAGAGGGTATTCCCTCCTGACAGGCTTTGTGGGTTCCGGCAGTACCGTCAACCGCTGTGCAAACTGCGGACATAAATGGAAGCCTTAGATTTCGTATATGGCGGACGGCGCGGGATGTTCCCGGAGTCGTCCTACGGAGGCATATGAGATTTTCTGATATTCCGTGCGGTACCCAGAAATTCCGTGACATGGATGTCACGGAAAGTCCGAAATGAGCCCGGATGGCGAATAGAGGACGGTTTCGTCCGGCTTTTGCAGTTGTCACCGGAATATCTTAGAAAATCCATATGGCGCAGTCCGACACGAGGGGACATCCTGTGCTGTCCGCTTTCTTGCGGCACATTCTTAAGGGTCTGTATGTTCTAATGTCTGTTTCAGCCACACATGTTTTTGGAAGTCATCATATGGCAGGGCGCAGGTGCCCGCTATTTTTAACGCGCCGCATAGCTGCGGTGAACTTTTTCACTGCCACGCTCAATGGCAGGGGTCTGACTATGCCTTCGCGGGTATCAGAAAGATACCTGCGCCCTCCTGGTAGTCGATGGGAGCGGCACTTACCCAAAAGGGCAGTACGCCTCTCTGCAAGTTAAGTCATCATGCTACATGACGAGTCACATGAGCTGTTCTTGTCCTTGTCCGGTTCTCGCGAAATCCGGAGACTGCGTAGTCCACACACAGCCATATCGGAGGTCTGCGGTATAGCGGCCGCAGTTGGTTTTACCAATATACCCTCCTGTATTTTCCATACAGTTCTTTGTGTTTTGCCCGGGGATTCCCACCCCGGCACGGGGTATATATTGGGCCCCGCACATTCTGCGTTATCTGTTTTATGCTAACCCAAGTTTTTTGCACCGGCGACGGCGCCGCCGATGGCACCAAGCGTCCCTAAGGCGCCGAGTTTGTCTGTAACAAAATCCAGCACATTTACCGTGCCGTTACCGAGATCAACGATCCCTTTTAACAGGCCGTCGCCCGCAAGCGTGTCTGCAAACTGCTGGAAGGATGCTTTCAGCCGGTCAAGGGAATATCGGATCCCCTGCTCGTATTCCTCCTGTGCCTGTAGCGCGGAGCCGGAGGCGTTTCCTGCTGACAGGTAGGCACCCTCGATCGCGGAGACATTATCCAGAACAGAACCAAGGGCTTCCCCCTGAGTCCCCGCAAGGGCATCCAGTAAGCCGCCCTGTTCAGTGGCGGACAGGTTCTGCCATTCATTCCCGATCCCCACAATGATGCTGTAGAGATCCTTAAGCTGTGTGCCGTCTGAACCGGCCGTGATATCAAAGCCCGCCAGCTCCTGCACCAGATCCCGTAACTGTGCGGTGGATTTTAACATCCCGCCGGTTTCTGTTCCTGCCGCTTCCAGTTCCCGCCTTGTGCCATAAATATGGGCTTCAACGGCATTCCACAAATCCGCCACGGCAGAGGGGTCCTGCAGGATGCTGTCTGCCCCCGCCGTGAGGGCAACTGACTGTGAAAGTTCCGTATTCGCGGCACGGAAAGAAGCAGCGCTTTCCTGTAATGCCTTACCGATCCCGGCGGGATCAAGGGAAAGGTCATTCCCGGCTTTGGAGAGCATGTCAAGGAGCTGCGTTACTTCCCCAGTTTCCAGCCGCAGTCCCTGTACTGTGGAAACAAGTGCTTCATTGGATGCACTGATATCCATGCCGGTGATGTGGCTGTATAAGGTGGCGGCCTCCGCCAGTGCCCTGGCGTCCGGCAGGCCGTACCCCATCCGGCTCCACTCAGCGGTAATACCGATCAGGTCACTGATGGAGATACCGTATTTCTGTGCGCTGTCTGCCGCCTGTTCAAAGTAAGCGCGCAGCTCAGACGCGGACGCGCCGCTGGACTGGCGTAACTGCGTCATGGCGGCATCGACCTTTACTGCCTCTTCCGGGATTTTTTTCAGGTATTCCAGAAAGCCGATGATGGTGGAATAGTCTGAGAGATGGTCGGGAAGGCTCTTTTTCTGTTTCCCGGATTCTGTTGCTTTAACGGTTGGAATTTCAGAATTGCGCTGGGATTCCATCAAAGAATCATCCATAGATAGTTCCTCCTTTTTCAATTTGTAGTTGGTTTGTTTTCATAAGGCGGCAGAGGGATTCCTGTGCGAGAGACCGCAGGACAGCCCACTGCCTGCTATTTGGATTCCGGCGAATCCTTAGTCGGCCCGTCTACAGACCGCCACAGTACAGGAAGTGGGATTTGTATTAAACCATCCTGCATTCTGGTGGGGCGCAGAAAATAAAAAAGGAGTCTGCCGGTGTTAGGCAACTCCTGTGTCAAGAATCAATGTTTTTCAATATTTTCCGTTCCGGCTATTTCTTTTCTGAAATCTTCCCCGATTCCTGCCGTGGTTATTAAGTCAACCGAAAGATTCAATGACTCCTGAACCTTCTGGCGCATTGCAGAAAGCTTTAGTAAAGACATAGGTTTTCCCTTTTCCACCAGCAGGTCTATATCACTTTTTTCATTTGCGGTACCCTTTGCGTATGAGCCAAACAGATATAACCTTTTAACGCCGTAGGAATGGGCTATGGGTATTAGGGCTTTTTGGATTTCAGTAATATCAGGCATATTTAGTCTCCATAAATAATAAAAAAGGATTCCTTTGCTATATGATTTTAACGGAAATTTATTTTAGCGTCAATGTAATTCTTTTTTCGGCCACGGAATTCAATTTTCAAGAATATCGGAAATAAAATAAGGATTGAGCAGGCAG
>CAMWJF010000013.1 GCA_947174505.1 uncultured Lachnospiraceae bacterium | reverse complement strand
CCCCCCAGCTCCCCCACCAGACCACCCTACCCCCCCCCCCCCCCCCCCCGCCCCAACCCCCCCCCCCCGCCCCCCCCCCGCCCCCCGAAAAATGCTCTCAGTACAGACTAATATACTTGCGGCGAATGCAAACCGCCAGCTTGGCATCAACACAAAACACAATGCCAAAAGATCAGAGAAATTATCTTTCGGATACCGCATCAACAGAGCAGCGGATGATGCGGCGGGTCTTTCTATTTCCGAAAAAATGCGAAGACAGATAAGGGGCCTGACACAGGCGGCAGAGAATGCACAGGACGGCATCTCCCTTGTACAGATCGGAGAAGGCGCCCTGAATGAAGTGCATGATATGCTGCAGCGCGCCAACGAGCTGGCGATCAAGGCGGCTACCGGCACGTTGCAGGATGTGGACCGCATGATGATTGATACGGAAATTCAGCAGTTGAAGGCGGAGATTGACAGGACTGCGCGAAATACCACCTTTAATGAAATCAGTATTTTCCCGGAAAACGGGCATTCTCCCATTGCCACCAGCTATATGGAGATGAAGGCGTACGATATCACCCTTGACTTGAGGGATGGCTCTTTTCAGATTAACGGCGCTAAGGCGGGTTCGGGAAGAGCCGGTGTCAATGCGGTTTCCAGCGGCAGCGTCCTTGCGGACACCATAGCAAATGAGATTGTGCCCAATGCGGTTTCACAGATTCTGGGCTCTTTCCAGTCATTAAAAACTGCGGTGGGAAGCGACACGATTGATATGGCGCTGCAGGTGTCCTATATCGACGGAAAAAACAATACCATGGCATACGCTTATTTTACTTACAGCCTTGGCGGCGGGAAACCCATTACCATGGGAATCCGCGTGGACGCCGCGGATTTTAAGGATGCGGATGCGCAGGGCACGGGGAGCAACGCGGAGACCCTGAAATCGACCATGGCCCATGAGCTGATGCATTCGGTGATGCAGTATACCCTGACGGACGGTATGAGCGGCCGTAAAGGAGAAAAATACCCCACTTGGTTTGTGGAAGGGACGGCCCAGCTTGCAGGAGGCGGTTTTGCCAACGGGTGGAACGATACGCTGTCTTATTATGCGAATTTTCTGGCAAATGCGGACGACGCAAGCCAGGACAGTAATATCAGTGGTTATCTGGCGAAATTTACGATGGGTGGAAGACCTTACGGGCACGGCTATCTGGGGACGGCTTATCTTGGGTGGCTGGCGAATGGAAAAGGAGCCGTTACCGGTGCAAATATTGCAGCCGGAATGGATAAGATTTTTGCGGATCTTCTTGCCGGAAATACACTGTCTTCAGCGATCCAGAAAAATACAGGCATTAATATAGACGAATTGAACAGGCGTTTTAGGAATGGAAACGCGGAATTGACGGAGTTTGTCAGAAGGCTGGCTTATGAATCCAAGACGGGAGCAGGCTCTGTGATTGCGGCAGGCGGTCTGGGTGCGGGGCCTTCCTCGGTTTTGGGGACAGGGGCGCTGGACCAGCCTTTTAGGATCGACCCGTTCCAGGTCAATGTGGATTACAGTGGGCCTGAGATGATTGCGCTGCAGGTGGGTGCCGAGGCAGGCATTCATATAGACGTCGATTTATATAAGATGAACAGTCAGGCGCTGGGGCTGGAGGATACGAATGTAAGAACCACGGATGAGGCGGATTTAGCCATAGAAGAGATTAAGCGGGCCATCCATTATGTGGGCAATGTGAGAAGCCATTATGGCGCGATCCAGAACCGGCTGGAGTACACCATCAGGAATCTGGAGAATATCACGGAGAATACCACGGCGGCGGATTCCCGTATCAGAGATACCGATATCGCTGAGGAGATGGTGGGATATTCCAACGGCCAGATTCTTGCGCAGGCGGGAGCTTCCATGCTTTCGCAGGCGAATCAGAGTTCCCAGCTTATCTTAAGCCTGCTTGGCTAGTGTGGGAAGGGCGGTGGGAAGCTATGGGTGAGATAGTGAATGTGCGCTGTAAAGCCTGTAAAAGGGAATGGCAGTGCTTTACGGGAAACGGTCTGCTGCATGGCAGAAGGGAAACGATTCTTGCCGCATTTTTGGAGGAGGACCGGCAGCAGGCGGAAAGTCTGATGGAGGCAGGCCGGATTCCGGCTTATGATTTTCAGTACAGTCTTGCGGTCTGCCGGCATTGCCACAATGTGGTTGCGGTTCCTGTGCTGCGGGTGGCGGACAGTGAAGAGACTGTTACAGGACGGTGTCCCCTGTGCAGAAAAGGGACAGAGGATCTCTGCACGGAAGAGCAGAGTGTGGAAGAATGGAGTGAAAAAACGGCGTGTCCGGTCTGCAGATGCAGGAAGATGGAGACCCGGGAGGGCGGACATTGGGATTGACGCCGGATAAAGGCATAAAACAAACCATGTCATAGGAAAGCATGTTATGCATATATATTAACGAACGGAAATGTCAGGACGTGGGTATGCGTAACATAAAAAATATGACAGACAGAGCTGGAAAACGGATATATAAGGTGGCTGCCATCGTAACGGCAGCTGCCTTGTTTTGTGCACGGGGGTATACGGCTTCGCAGTGTGTGCTGCGGGCGCAGGAGGGCGTTCCTGCCCCGGCTGTATACGACGAGGCCCAGGAGAAGACCGCCCCGGAGGAGCTGCAGCTCTATGCCCAGGCGGCTGTTCTCATGGATGCGGATTCGGGCCGGGTTCTATATGGAAAGAATCCCGGGGAAAAGCTGCCGATGGCAAGTACCACGAAGATCATGACCTGTATTCTCGCATTGGAGTACGGCAACCCGGATGATATTGTGGAAGTCTCTTCCTATGCGGCGAGTATGCCCAAGGTAAAGTTATATGTAAAGGCGGGAGAAAAATATTATCTGGGGGATCTGCTGTATTCCCTGATGCTGGAATCCCACAACGATTCGGCGGTGGTGATCGCGGAGGCGGTGGGCGGCAGCGTGGAGAAGTTTGCGGCGATGATGAACCAGAAGGCGCGGGATATCGGCTGCTTTGACAGTTATTTTATTACGCCCAACGGACTGGACGCGAAGGTGAACGAGAGCGGAAAGGTGCACTCCACAACGGCGGCGGATCTGGCCAGGATCATGGCCTACTGTGTGACGGATTCCCCGGAAAAGGAACGGTTTCTGGAAATTACCAGAACACAGGGATATGATTTCACGGATGCGGACGGCACAAGAAGCTTTCACTGTAACAACCACAATGCGTTTTTGGGTATGATGCAGGAGGCGCTGTCCGGGAAGACGGGTTTCACCAACAATGCCGGCTACTGTTATGTGGGGGCGGTGGAGAGCGAGGGACGCACATTTACAGTGGCCCTTCTGGCCTGCGGCTGGCCGAATAACCGGAGCTATAAATGGAGCGATATGAAGAAGCTGGTAGCCTATGGGATGGAGCGGTACCAGTACCGGGATATTTATGAAAAACAGAGCTTTTCCGCCATTCCTGTCAGAAACGGTATAGCGGGGGAGAAGGGAACGCCATTTGAGGAGGCGCAAGTCTGTGTCACCCTGCAGACGGAGGAGGAGAGCCTGCCGTATCTTCTGTGCGGGACGGATCAGGTGGAGGTAAAGACCCGTGTGGAGCCTGTCCTTGAGGCGCCTGTCGCGGCGGGAGAGCAGGTCGGCCTGGTATCCTATTATTTAAACGGGGAGCTGATAAAAAACTATGCCGTATGTACGGATTCTGCCATAGAAAAACGCAGCTTTTTGTGGATTTTCCAGTATATCCTAAAACTTGCATTTTTTTTGTAAAATCTGCTGGTCGAGATTTACATTCTGTGTTATACTACAGTCGTGCGCTATGTCAAATAGCAGTATGGTTTCATTATTAATTATTTACAATTATATAAATGGAGGGCTGAAAAATGAGTACTACTTCTCAAGCGAGTCAAAGAATCAATGCTTTACTCGATGAAAACAGTTTCGTTGAGATCGGCGGTCTCGTGACAGCGAGAGCCACAGATTTCAATCTGAAACAGACTGAGACTCCGTCTGACGGTGTCGTGACCGGCTACGGTGTGATTGACGGCAATCTTGTGTATGTCTACAGTCAGGACGCTTCCGTGTTAAACGGTTCCGTGGGTGAGATGCACGCGAAGAAGATTGTGAACATTTATGAGCTGGCGATGAAGATGGGTGCGCCGGTGATCGGGCTGATCGACTCCGCGGGTCTGCGTCTGCAGGAGGCCACTGACGCCCTGAACGGCTTTGGCGAGATCTACAGAAGCCAGGCGATGGCGTCAGGCGTGATTCCGCAGATTACGGCTGTGTTCGGTTCCTGCGGCGGTGGACTTGCCCTGATTCCTGCCATGACCGATTTTGCGTTCATGGAGAAGGAGAAGGCGAAACTGTTCGTCAATTCCCCGAACGCGCTGGAGGGAAATGAGATTTCCCGCTGCGACACCTCCGCAGCAGCGTTCCAGAGCGAGGAGACAGGCCTTGTGGATATGGCGGCGGATGAGGCGACGATCCTCGGTCAGATCAGACAGCTTGTTTCTATCCTTCCTGCGAACAATTCCGACCTTGCATGGACGGACTGCACAGACGATTTAAACCGTGCATGTGCACAGATTACCAGCTGTGTGGGTGATACGGCGATCGCCCTGTCCCAGATTGCGGACAACGGTCTGTTTGTAGAGGTAAAGCAGGATTACGCAAAAGATATGGTGGCAGGCTTTATCCGTTTAAACGGCGCTACCATTGGCGCGGTTGCCAACCGTACCGAGGTCTGCGACGAGAACGGTGAGGTGGCCGAGAAGTTTGACGCGGCGATCTCACCCAGAGGAGCGGAGAAGGCGGCGGAGTTTGTGAACTTCTGCGACGCATTTGACATTCCGGTACTGACCCTTACCAATGTGGCGGGATTCGCGGCAACCACCTGCTCCGAGAAGCGGATGGCGAAAGCGGCAGGAAGGCTTACATATGCCTTTGCCAATGCTACCGTTCCCAAGGTAAATGTCATTATCGGCAAGGCATACGGAAGCGCGTATGTGGCTATGAATTCCAAGGCAGTCGGCGCGGATATTACGATTGCGTGGCCGGATGCACAGATCGGCATGATGGATGCGAAGCTGGCGGCGAAAATTATCTGCGACGGTCAGGGGGCGGATGCCATCGAGACCTGTGCGAAAGAGTACGAGGCTCTGCAGAATAATGTGACCAGTGCGGCAAAGAGAGGCTATGTGGATCAGATCGTTGAGCCGGCAGATACCAGAAAGTATGTGATCGGTGCGTTCGAGATGCTTTCCTCCAAGACAGAGGGACGTCCCGAGAAGAAGCACGGCACCGTTTAAGGAGGCGTTATGAAAAAACTATTGGTAATATTAGGGATGATTACCTGTATGACCTGTCTTGCAGCGTGTGGTGAGGAGAAAGCGCAGAGCGGCCCCATCAGCGATGAACAGGCATTACAGATCGGTACGACCATCGTTGATCAGATGAATACGATCGTGAGTCAGGGCGCTATCGAGCAGTATGTGGATCAGCCCGCTCTCTACAACGGTTTTCTCGGCTGGCAGAGCGCGCTGAAGGATATCGGCACCTACGAAGGTGTGAGCGGCGCTTCTGTAGCTTTTGTGGAAGACGAGGTGGCTATCACAGTTAACGTGCTTGGTTCCTCCCATGATGCGGACGTGGAGATTGTTCTCGACAATGCGCTCGCAACCTATATCGGAATCACCACAAACGTGCACTATTCCACGGGAGAGATCATGGCGAAGGCCGGTATGAATACATTGATCGGCATGGGAACCGTGTTTGCGGTCCTGATTCTGATCAGTCTGATTATATACTGCTTCACGTTTATCTCTAAATTTGAGAAGCAGCAGAAAAAGCAGGAAGCGCCTGCTCCTGCGGCGGCAGCTCCCGTGGTGGAGCAGGCTGCGGCAAAGGAAGAGCTTTCCGACGATACGGAGCTTGTGGCGGTTATCGCGGCGGCAATCGCAGCCTACGAGGGCGCTGCATCCACGGATGGATTTGTGGTAAGATCCATCAGAAAATCTAATAAGAGCAAATGGCAGAATGCCTAAGAATATAGGAGGATATGAAAATGAAGAATTATACAATTACCGTAAATGGCAGCGTATATGATGTAGTGGTGGAAGAGGGAGCGACAAGCGGCGCGCCCGCAGCGGCGGCTCCGGCAGCGCCCAGAGCGGTTCCCAAGGCAGCTCCTGCGCCCGCAGCAGCGCCTGCGGCAGGCGGCGCGGCAGGCAGCGTGAAGATTGAGGCCGGTGCGGCAGGTAAGGTATTCAAGATTGAAGCGAACGTAGGCCAGGCGGTGAAGAAGGGCGATGCAGTTGTGATCGTTGAGGCAATGAAGATGGAGATTCCTGTAGTTGCGCCTCAGGACGGTACTGTAGCAAGCATTAATGTAGCGGTAGGTGACGCGGTAGAGGCCGGCGCATTACTGGCAACATTAAATTAATCGTCAGTGTCTGTCCGTGCGGACAGGCTGCTGAAACTAAAACTACAGGAGGTTAAGAACATGTATATAGTTGAGACGCTTAACAATCTGATACATCAGACCGCGTTCTTCAATTTGGAACCCAGCAACTATGCGATGATTGTGGTAGCTCTGGTATTCTTACTTTTGGCTATCAAGTTTGGATTTGAACCGCTCCTGCTTGTGCCGATTGCCTTTGGTATGCTGCTGGTAAACATTTACCCGGATATCATGGCGCCTTACGGGGACGGCGGCGCAGGCGGCGGTCTGCTGTATTATTTCTACAAGCTGGATGAGTGGGCGATTCTGCCGTCCCTGATTTTTATGGGCGTCGGCGCCATGACGGACTTCGGTCCGCTCATTGCCAATCCGAAGAGCTTTCTTCTGGGTGCGGCGGCACAGTTTGGTATTTTCGCAGCGTACTTTGGTGCGATCTTCTTAGGATTTAACGATAAGGCGGCGGCAGCAATCTCCATCATCGGCGGTGCGGACGGCCCGACATCCATCTTCCTTGCTGGTAAGCTGGGTCAGACCACACTGATGGGACCCATCGCTGTGGCGGCGTATTCTTACATGGCGCTGGTGCCGATTATCCAGCCGCCGATTATGAAACTTTTCACCACGGAGAAGGAAAGAAAGATCAAGATGGGGCAGCTCCGTCCTGTCAGCAAACTGGAGAAAATCCTTTTCCCTATCGTGGTTACCATCGTGGTATCCCTGATCCTGCCTACGACGGCTCCCCTTGTCGGTATGCTGATGCTGGGTAATCTGTTCAGGGAGAGCGGCGTGGTGAGACAGTTGACGGATACGGCGTCAAACGCCCTCATGTACATTGTGGTTATCATCCTCGGTACTTCCGTAGGCGCGACCACCAGCGCAGAGGCGTTCCTGAACCTGGATACCATCAAGATCGTTGTTTTGGGTCTGGCGGCATTTATTTTCGGTACGGCGGCTGGCGTGCTCTTCGGTAAGCTGATGTGTGTTCTCACCAAGGGCAAAGTAAATCCGCTGATCGGTTCCGCAGGCGTTTCCGCGGTGCCTATGGCAGCCAGGGTGTCACAGAAGGTTGGCGCGGAAGCTGATCCCACAAACTTCCTGCTGATGCATGCGATGGGACCTAACGTAGCAGGTGTTATTGGTACAGCCGTAGCGGCAGGTACCTTCATGGCAGTGTTCGGCGTATTCTGATAAATCGGGTTCGAATCGAGCACAAATCGAGCACAAATCGAGCACAAATCGAGCTTCGCTCGATTGCGAGGTTGCTATCGCAACCTCGGCAGGCTGAGATTAAATAAATGTAGAAAGGAATGAAAATATCATGGCAGAACAGATTAAAAAGCCGGTTGGGATCATGGAAACCGTTCTTCGTGACGCACATCAGTCTCTGATTGCGACCAGAATGCCTACCGAGAAAATGCTTCCAATCGTAGATAAAATGGATAAAGTCGGCTACTATGCGGTAGAGTGCTGGGGCGGCGCAACCTTTGACGCATCTCTGCGTTTCCTGAAGGAAGATCCGTGGGAGAGACTGAGAAAGTTAAGGGACGGCTTCAAGAACACAAAATTACAGATGTTATTTAGAGGCCAGAATATTTTGGGTTACAGACCTTATGCGGATGATGTGGTGTACGCGTTTGTTGAGAAATCCATTGCAAACGGCATCGATGTCATCAGAATTTTCGACTGTCTGAACGATATCCGCAACCTTCAGGCTGCGGTGGACGCAACCAACAAGATCAAGAAGCAGGAAGGCAGAGGACAGTCCCAGATTGCGCTTTCCTATACACTTGGTGACGCTTATACATTGGATTATTGGGCAGACATGGCGAAGAAGATTGAGGAGATGGGTGCAGATTCCATCTGTATCAAGGATATGGCGGGTCTGCTCGTTCCTTACCGCGCGGCGGAGCTCGTAAAGACCTTAAAGGAGAGCACAAAGCTCCCGATCCAGCTTCACACGCACTATACGTCCGGTGTAGCATCCATGACGTATCTGAAAGCGGTGGAGGCTGGCGTGGATGTCATCGACTGTGCAATTTCTCCTTTCGCACTGGGCACTTCCCAGCCTGCGACAGAGGTTATGGTTGAGACCTTTAAGGGGACAGAGTACGATACCGGATATGATCAGGAAATTCTGGCGGATATTGCAGATTACTTCCGTCCTTACCGTGAGGAATGTATCGCATCCGGCCTGATGAGCACGAAGGTACTCGGCGTCAACATCAATACACTGCGTTATCAGGTTCCCGGCGGTATGCTCTCCAACATGGTAAGCCAGCTGAAAGAGCAGAAAGCAGAAGACAAATACCAGGATGTGCTGGAAGAGATCCCCAGAGTTCGTAAGGACTGTGGTGAGCCGCCCCTTGTTACGCCTTCCTCCCAGATTGTCGGCACACAGGCGGTATTTAATGTGCTGATGGGCGAGAGATATAAGATGGCGACAGGCGAGTTCAAGGATCTGCTCCGCGGCAATTACGGACAGACGGTTAAGCCTATGAGTCAGGAAGTGATCGACAAGGTTATTCCCGGAGAGAAGCGCTCTACCGCCCGTTCCGCTGAGGCGACCGGGCATACTGAGCCGGAGCTTGCAGGTCTGGAAGCGGAGATGAAGGAGTGGAAACAGCAGGATGAGGATGTTCTGTCCTACGCGCTGTTCCCGCAGGTGGCGATCGACTTCTTCAAGTACCGTCAGGCACAGCAGGAGAAGGTTGATATGACCCAGGCTGACACGAAGAACGGTGCATACCCTGTTTAAGCACGAAGCAGAATAAGGCTATAAAAACACAGCTCCCGAAAGTTTACTTTCGAGGGCTGTATTTTTGTTCTATTGGAAATTGCGACAGTGTAAACCATTCAAGGAGAATGCGGAGCAAACTCGAGATAGTCGTGCCCTATGTTTAAAGGGGAGGAAAATTGTTGCAGAAAAATGTTTTTCCCGGTTTCTGCGGCTTGTTGCGCTCTGCGGCATGTACTATAATAAAATATAATATTTATTGGCACTTTTTCGAATTTTGACTCAGAAAGGAACAGACATGATGATTCGTAAGACTTTGACATTTTTGCTGGCAGCCATTTTAACCTTGGAGTCGCCGTTGACAGTATATGCCGCGCAGACAGAGGAAAGTGCCGGAAGGACGATCGCACAGGCAGAGACTTTGGAAAAAGGACACGAAATACCAGAGGGGAACGATGCTTCAATAGAGGAAGAAACATCGGAGGAAAAGTCTGGGAGAGCGGAGAATCCGGGCACGGGTGACGAGATCCCGGAGGAGCCTGATAATCTGGGAACAGGGGAAGGAACGCCGGGGGAGCCTGATAATCCAGGAACAGGGGAGGAAACACCCGTAGAGTCTGAGAATCCTGAAACAGGGGAAGAAACGGCGGGAGAGCCTGAGAATCCTGATTCAGAGGAAGATTCCTCTGGGGAGCAGGGAAAACCCGATACAGAGGGTGAGCTGCCGGAGGAGCCTGTGGATAACACGCCGGAAGAGGATGTTCTCCCTGAGGATGGGGATGAGCAGGAACGGCCGGATGAGATAGAGATTACCGTCTCTGGAAACAGTGTATCGGAAAATGTATTGTCAGCGGCGGCTTTTTCTGCGCGAGTCTCTGAGGTGATGACGCTTTCCTTCGAGAAGGCTGCAAACGGCGGTGTTGAGATTACGCTGCCACCTAATGCTGACGGCACAGAGACCTATGTCTGGTATTCTTTTACTGCGCCTGATGCCGGAACGTATGTTTTCTATACACAGGAGCGTTTTTCTGATTTTGTAGAGTTCTGCGTATGTGCTGAACCGGATAAAAAGACGATGCTGAAAAACTGGTCTTCCGAGAATGGGGATTCTCTATATGTCGTCACTGAATATATGGAAAAAGGGGAAACTGTATACTTAGGATCTTATACAGGCAGAAAGGACAGCAGTTTAACTTATAACCTGAGGGCAGTTTATCAGACGTTATTTACGAAAAACAGTGACGGAAGCTACACAACGGCGCTGCCGGACGGTGATTCTGTAACTGTCAGGGCGAGGGCTGGCAGAAGCCGTTTTCAGATAGAAGTGACAGGGGCCGCTAAAAAGCCGTATTGGTTAACGCCTTATTATTGTCCGGCAGACCATTCGGAGGGATATTCAGTTGTATACCAGTTTATTTATACAGACGACAAGGGCAGTAAGGTGAGTTCCGATATACTTCCAGCCGGAACTTATCATACGGCTTGTAAGTTTACCCGTGGCACGCTGGAAAACCGGTTTGTGAAATTTGCCGCCAGTATGGAGCCGTTTAAAATAGAGGGGGCGGACAGTCGGGATATTGTGTATGTGCATGATGCCGTATGTGAAGAGAACTCGATTACGCTGGATTTGGAGTCTCTGGTGAGGGACAGAAGTAAATTGATCTGCAGGTATCAGCCCGTAGATGGATCTGAGAAGCCGAAGGAGAAGACACTTGTTGGCTGGGATACTTATGTCTTTGACGGACTGAAAGCCGGGACGGCGTATCGGTTTGAAATTCGTGACCTGGAAACCAATATGCTTCTGAAGATGTTGAACTATACCACGAAAGAGTCGGGGATAGTCATAGAGGATGCCAGAGCGGAGATATCGAAAGATTTTTCTAAGTTAACAGTGCATACAAAGCCTGTGTGCAACGGAACGGAAGAGCAGGTGAAGCTGTTTGTCAGAATGACAGATTCCCTGCAGAGAGAGTGCAGCTTTGAGGCGGAAACCGCGCTCAGCGACCGGGATGCGCAGGGCTATCTCACAGTGGAGTTCGACGCAGCCGGTGAAGGGGTTTTTTTAAAGCCGGGGGTGACCTATCCGATGCAGGTCACTATGACATATTTGAATGGCGCAGCGGCTACGGCGCCGAAGAGTATAAACGTCGAGGCACCGCCATTGGCTTATATCAGTAACGCGGCGGATGTAGATTTCAGCATCACACAGAATGCCGGGGAAAGGCTGCATGCGGACTATGATGTGACTGTCAGGGGGCTTGCGGAAGCTGTCAGCGGATGTATATTTTTTAAACCTGCGACGGAAAACAGGGTTCCTTATAGCTGGCATTCTTTTCGGCTGGAGAAGGGGGAAACAGAAAACAGCCCTTTTATTGTGCTGCCTGAGACGAGTTTGGGGTCGGACTATGAGTTTACCCTGTCCATTGGCGGCGTTACAAAAACAAAAACATTAAAAATAGAAAATCAACTCGGTGTACATCTGGAGCGGGTGGAGACTGCTGCGGATGAAGTGGGGCCGTTTCATTTTGTGCGCACTTACCGGCTGGCCGGGAATGAGACGCTGACAGACAGTTATTATCTGCAGTTACAGGCGTTTTCTCTGCTGCCCGACGGTGATTGGGGATATGGGGATGTGGGGAAGCCGGTGGAGCTGAACAGGGAGAACGGCTATCAGGCGACGGTGTCTACGGCAGCCGTCGGGTGGGCGCCGGATGCGGATATTGATTACCGTCTGCGGTGGATAGCAGGCAAGTCTGAGAATGTGGATTCCAAAGGTAAGGATCTGCTGGCTGTGGCCTATGAGAGTCTGAAAACCGGGAAACCGCATATCAGGCTGGAGAAGGTGGGCGGTTCCCATACGTCCCAGAGCTATCAGGTTACGCTTGGGGCGGAGGATACAGCTGCCCTGAAGGAGCATGGGGTGGAGGTTACCCTGTGCCGTTATATCAGGGAAAAAGGTGCACAGACAGAGTCAAAAAACAATAAGGATTATGTCCTAAAACCCACGGATAATTACAGTGCCACGGAGTCGTGGAGATGGTTGAAGGAGGACACGGAGTATGAGATCTCCCTGCGTGACAAGAGCGGGGAGAAAATCTATGCGACGGATGTTTTCCGTACGGGGAAGGATAATCGCTCTCTGTCAGTCACACAGACGAAAGTTTATGTGGACAGGGTGGAGGTTTACTATGCCCTGTCCGGATTTGATGCCTACACGGATGATTACGTGGTGTGCTGGTACAGACAGGCTGGCAATTCCAGGGCATGGAAACAGATCAATGCGTATTCAGCGAATAAGGATGGCAATTTTGTCCTGTCAGGCCTTGAAGAAAATATGTCTTACGAATATGTGCTCGGTATTGGCAAGAGGCATGATGAAGTGCCGTATCTTACGCATACAGTGAAAGAAACCGTTACAACCCTGACCGATACACGGCGTATAGAGACCAGTGTCAAAGCGCGAACGACGTCAGCAGAGATTATCTGCCGCATGTTTGATATGGATGTGACCGTCAGCAGTATCGCTGCGTTCCTGATGCGGGAGAAGGGGCAGGAGAAGTGGGAGACGATAGCCGAGGAACGTTATTCTGCGAATGAGGAGATAAAAACCCTTTCGCTGGACAGGCTGAAAGAAAATACAGTTTATGAGTACCGGGTCGGGTTTGCAAAGGACTGGCATCCGGATCCGGCAGATCTGGAACATGCTGCGGAGGGAGAATTCCGAACGGCGGCAGATCTGCGGGATGTGGGAATAACAGCGGAGCCAAAAGCCTATTCTGCGAAAATACATTACACATTAAGCAATATGGAAGGTGCGGATGACGGATATCTTCTCGGATATTTCAGAATGGCATCCGAGGCGGAAGAAACTGCGTGGGAAAAGGTGCATTTAATTGAGACAAGTGACAAGGCGGTGGAAGATACTTTTGTGATCGGGGATCTGGAGGAGGAGACTTCCTACGAGCTTACCATGGGCTTTGGCGATACCGACGCTGTGGAAAGAGACAGTCTAAAGCATCCTAAAACCATAAACTTTACGACCGGAGTGGACGGCCGCAGGCTGTCTGAGGCCACGGCCAGGGTTGAGGATGAAAATGTGACCCTGATGGTGAAATTTTCCGGGAATGTGGAACGACGGGATTCTTTTGTACAGTTTTTCTATCGTGTCGAGAACGGGACAGATTACAAAAAAGCCGGCCGTGTGGTGAATGTGAGCAGTGTAGAGGAAGATATTGCAGCCGTGACGTTAAGCGGCCTGCTCAAGGAGACCAAGTACGAGTTTGCAGCGGTTCTGACCAATGACGGGAAATGTGACAGGCCCGAAGCTGTGGCCAGAGACGCATACAGAACGTTTGGAAGCTTTACTACGCCGGAGGCAGTGAAACCCATAGAGCTGACGGTATCGCAGAAACAGTTATATCTGAACGCCAATGCGTTATACGCGAAGGAGAGAGGTTATGGTTATGAGAACCTTAAAGTGCAGTGGAAACCGTTTGAAGCGAATGCTGACCTGAAGTGGAAGAGCAGTGACGAAGCGGTTGCCACGGTGACGGAGGATGGCAAAGTATGTGCTGTGGCGCCGGGGAAAGCTACGATTACGGCCACTTCTGTCTACGCGGAAGAAATTTCTGCCTCCTGCGAGGTGACGGTGGGCGATTATCAGATCGGCAGAAAGAGTGCGGACGGCAGTATATCTCTTGCGGAGGAAGCGAAGCTGTTGGCAGTGAGGGACAACTCCTACGAGGGTTATGTTCTCTGCAGAACCGTGGATGGAAATCCTGTGGAGGCTGCCTGTTTAGAACCTGTTTCGGGCAATGAATCCATTGCGCAGTGGCGGGACGGCGTGATCGAGACAAAGCGTGCGGGGGACACCAGACTGGTGTTTACTTCAGAAGCGGATCAGGTGCAGGCTTTTCTGGCCGTTTCGGTGCAGCCGTCCACCGGCAGGGGATTCGCAATCACAGGATTTAGTGCCAACCGCGCTGCCTATCCGGCATTGAAAGAGGATGCCAGGGATGAGGCTGGACGTGACCAGTATATGATGGTCTGCACACAGAATATTATCTACACGGCGGTGGGAGAGATCATGCCGTCCAGACCCGGCTTTGACAGCGGGGATTTCAACTGGAGTATCGATAAGACAGATGTAGCGACAGTGGATGAGAAGGGAAAGATCAAGCCCCTTAAGGCGGGAGATGCCCTGCTTCGTGTGGAGCCAAAGAATGCGGATAATACCGTGCGCTATAAGACGCAGATCTGTGAAGTGGCGCTGCATTTCAAGGAGCTGCCATCCCATGGCAGCAGTATGCTCTGGGCGCTGGAGAAAACACATAAAAAACTGGGCGATGTGAAGCTCCCGGAGGATTGGGACGGGTGGAGATGGAAATACCCGGATACGCCTATTCTGATTAACGGAGAGAACAAGGAAAGCTATTCATTTGTGACAGTTTATGAGGGAGAGCAGTATTATCCGGATGAAATAAGCATTGATGTGAAGATTGGCAGGATAACCGGGCTTTCAGCCTATGAGGCCGGGGAAGGAAACCACAACCATGTGCTTGAGGTGGGAAGTGCAGACGGAGAGGGAAATCCGGCGGCGGATTCTGATTCCCTGACGCTTTGCGTGGAGTCCCTTTTCGACGGGGACATGAATTACGAGGAGAGTCTGAATTATACCTACAGGATAGAGATGAGTGCGCCAGCGGGAATCGTTCTGAAGGAGGGGGAATATACGAAGCCGGTTTCGGGGCGGATTCAGAAGGTCTTTACCGTGACGGCGATGAAGAAGGGAAATTATACCCTGACGCCTGTTATTAAAGTGACGGATCCCAAGACGAAGCATGAGAAGGTTATGGCGAAGGCCAGTTTTAAAATTCAGGCTGTGGAGGAGAAACAGGCTTATATCGCGCTGGAGCCGGAGCAGTTAACCGGGATTACGAGTGAGCAGGGACGGATTGTGGCGAACTTTGGCGGGAGCGTCAAGAGCTTTCAGGTTTGTGCAAAGCTCCTGGACAGAAACGATAAGGAGTCTGATACTTTTGAGAGGGTGAAGCTGGCCTGGAGCAGTTCGGATAATAAAGTGGTTACCGTGAAAGCGTCCAAAGACACCCACTCGGCAGATGTAAAGATCGTAGGGGATGGCCATGCGATCCTGACGGCAAAGGTGAAGGATAAGGCAGGCCGTACGGCCACGGCTCAGATAGAAATCCGCAGCCGTGCGCCCCGGGTGGATGTCTCCAGGGTAACGGTAAACCCGGCTTACGATTTTGACAGCGCAGAGGGAAGAAGGCTTGCTTTTGAAAATGGCGGGGCTGTGGAGGTCGTTCCGGCTTACGGGACAGTGAGATTTGGGACAGTCAGACTGTGGAAGAGTGACAAGAAGACGCTGGAGACTGATCTGAAACTGGTCGAATATGAGGAAGGCGGTAAATACTGCTATCTGATCTGCGCGGCAGATTCTGTGGAGGAAAAGGTCTATGACTGCTATCTTGGCGTGGAAAGTCCCGTCCTGTTGTCGGAATCCTTTTTCCATCCGCTCAAGGTGACGGTGAAAACAAAGCAGCCGAAGGTGACTGTGAAGTCGGTGAGGCCGGCGAATCTGTTTTACCGCACGGATCCAGCCTCTGTGGATATCGGGATAGCCCAGAAGGGTATTGTAATTGAATCCGTCAGATGGCTGGACAGTGCAGAGGGGGAGAAAAACGGTTTCTCTTCCGAACCGTCGGAGTATAAGTTTGATACGGCGAAGAAGGGCAAAAATGTGGAACGGATGTATTTTGCCCAGGAGGACATTGGACTTACGGACGGGAAAAAGCCGGAGGAGCCGGGGATTGTCTCCGGTACAGTGGAAATAAGGTGTAAAGGATACCGGGAGATATATAAGTCGGCGGTGACCCTCAAATGGAATTACAAAAAGCCTGCGATTGCCGTGAAAGAGAAAGAGGCTACCCTGATTCCTTCTTTGGAGGGGCATGTGAAAGGCAGTTTTTTGCTGTATAACGGGGAGAAGAGGCTTCTCTTTAAAAACGGTTCTGCAGGGACGGATGACCCGCGGGTCTGCTACCACGAGTTGACCTTCCACAACAAAGAGTTGATAAAATCCGGTTTCAGGGATTACACCTATGTGGGAAATAAGACGAAGGGCAGCGAAAAGCTGACCATGACTATCGTCTCCGATTTCTGGAGGGAGCCGTTATCCGCCGTACATAAAATTAAGTTGGCGAATCCAACGCCTTACCTGGCGAAGTCGAAGCTGGTGATGAACACCAGATACGTGGATACGGCATATACGGATATCGAGTTGAAAAATGCCTATACGTCGGCAATTTCCTGTGACGATATTGTCATTGAGGGGAAAAATGCGAAATCACAGGCGTTATTGGATGAGGATATTCTGGAGATGGAACAGAACGGTGCAGGGAGCAACCGTATTGTTGTAAGGTTGAACAGGGCGCAGACCATGGGGCAGGAGGCAATCAAGAACGGGACCTATGATTTCAGGATTACGCCATGTTTCAGGGATGTTTCGGGACAACGTATTGTGGGAAAGACTCTTACATTAAAGATACAGGCCACCAACAAGGCGGTCACTGCGAAGGTGAAGCTCTCGGGGAGTCTGGATCTGTCCAAAAATCCGAAAAAGGTGGACGGGACAGATACTGTCAAAAATTATGTGGATGTCAGGACAACTTTACAGAACATCGGTGACAATTATAGTTACAATAATAAGAGTGGCCTTTCACTGGTCGGGGAGTACAGTAAATATTTCAGCGTCTCGTACTTTGATTCGGTGCCGGGTCTGTACCGTATAAGGATTAACAAAAATAACGAAAGCAAGCTGAAAGCCGGCCAGCGTTACCGACTGGCTATCCGCTGTACGCTTAAGCTGGAGAACGGAGAGACTGTCCAGGTATTGTCTCCGATGTTTACAATCAGGCCAAAACAGTCTGTACCAAAGGTGACGGTTCAGGGTAATTCCCAGACGCTGTTTGCGGCGAATGATAAACTGACCAGAACCTGTGGATTTGAACTGCCGGAAGGAATGGGCTATCGGATTAAGGGGCTGTCCGGCAGCATAGACTGCAACAGGGACGGCAAGGAAGACATCACGGTATCCTGGGTGCAGAAGGATTCTACAGAGCATTATGCGGCGGCGGAGCTGAAACTCACGGACAGGGACGGCGCGCTGACGGTGAGCGGCATGAAAGGAAAAACTTACAAGATTCCCGTAATCATTACGCTGCAGGGAAGAGACGGTATTGCAAAGGATGTGAAGACGAGTATTAAGGTGACCGTTCGACGATGATACTGTTTTAACACAGAGCAGAGGCATAAAGAGGCAGTCTTTCGAAAGTGAATTTTCGGAAGGCTGTTTTCTGTTTTGAGAGTTTTGACATTTTATGTAAAAAGGGGTTGACTCAGGTTACATAATATATTATAATAACATACGTTACCAAAAGAAGCTTTAAAAAGCTGCAGAAGAGTGAGAGAGGTACATTCTTATGGCAAGAAAAGAGACGATCACAAAGAACGACATATTAAACGCAGCCTTTGAGATGGCACGGACGGAAGGGTTCACACAGGTGAGCGCAAGAACGCTGGCAGCCAGGGCGGGATGCTCCACCCAGCCGATTTTCCGCGTTTACAAGAACATGGAGGAGCTGGGGGATGAGCTCTTTGCCAAGGCGATAGAGTTTTTCGGCGCTTATTACGAAGGCTTTCCAAAGCTGAACAACACGCCCTTTGTCAATCTGGGACTTGCTTATATCCGTTTTTCCCAGGAGGAGCAGAACCTGTTCCGTCTGTTATTTTTGTCGGAGAATCGTCACGGAAAGAGTCTCTATGATATGCTGAACGGTAAAAATGGCGCGGTAGTGCGTGAGATCAACAGTGCTAAAATATTCGGCTGTAAGGATCCAAGCGGCATGTTCATGAAGATGTGGATCTTTATTCACGGGGCGGCATGTATGACACTGACGGGAGATTATGATCTGCAGGAGGAGGACACCATCAAACTTTTGGAGGAGTCCTACAACGCATTCCAGAATGTATAAAAAAGCGAAAAGAAGTTCTAATGCTCGTGCCAGAGGGTATTTCGCAAAGAACTTCTAATTTCGCTTTATGAATCTGAACTTCTGGCAGAGGGGTCTGGCGATGGCGATAGAGAACCGGTATGATATCATAACGAGAATCAATGAATATTACGGCAGGATGAGCAAGGGGCAGAAGGCGATTTCGGCATTTATCTACGATCATTACGATCAGGCAGTGTTTATGACTGCGGCGAAGCTGGGGGATACGGTGGGGGTCAGCGAGTCCACCGTGGTGCGTTATGCCATGTTCATCGGCTACAACGGCTACCCGGAGTTTCAGAGGGATCTGGAGTACTGGGTACAGAATAAAATAAATTCGGTGCAGAAGATCGGGGCAAAGTACGGCAAGAGCAGCCAGTCGGAAATCTTAAATTCCGTTCTGCAGGCAGACATAGAGAAAATTCAGGATACGATTCATAATCTGGACCCGACGGCTTTTGAGACGGCGGTGGATATCATTCTGGCGGCGAAGACGGTTTATATTATGGGTGTCAGAAGCTGTGAGCCGTTGGCCGACTTCCTGCAGTTTTACCTGAATATGATCCGGGGAAATGTGGTTCTTTTAAAAACAACAAGTGTTTCGGAAACCTTTGAGCAGATGATCCGTATTGATGAACAGGACGCTTTTGTCGGGATCAGCTTTCCCAGATATTCCATGAGAACCTTAAAAGCGATGGAGTTTGCAAACGACAGGAATGCCAAGGTGATTGCGGTGACGGATTCGGTACATTCCCCGATGAATCTATACTCCGCATGTAATCTCTTTGCCAGAAGCGATATGGTGTCCATTGTAGATTCGCTGGTGGCGCCCTTAAGCATGATTAACGCGCTGGTGGTGGCGATGTGTCTGAAGCAGCCTGAGGAAGTGAAGGAGAATCTGAAGAATCTTGAGGAGGCCTGGAATAATTATCAGGTTTACCTGAATGATGAGATTAACTTTATAGATGAGGAGCCTATGTTAAACTATCCGCTTCGGAAAAAATCCGAAATGACAGAGTGAAAAGAACTTCTAGTGCTCAGCAGCAGTGGCTGCTTCGCTAAGAAGTTCCAGATTTGCTTCGCAAATCACTTTCACTCAGGAGAATGCCCCAAAGGCGGCATTCTCCGTGTGGCAAGAACACAGATCAGATGAGGAGAACGATGAACAGAGACAAGGATCAGGCGGTCGTGATCGGCGGCGGCGCGGCGGGGATGATGGCGGCGGCAGCGGCGGCGGGAAACGGACGCCCTGTTATTTTATTAGAGAAAAATGAAAAGCTCGGCAAAAAAATTTATATCACGGGCAAGGGGCGCTGTAATGTGACCAATGCCTGCGGAAGGGACAAGTTTTTTGAAAACATTGTGAGTAATCCGAAGTTTCTCTACAGTGCATTCCACGCATTTGATAACAAGAGTTTGGAAATGTTTTTAGAAAATAACGGATGTAATTTAAAAGAGGAACGCGGTGAAAGGATGTTCCCGGTCTCGGATCACGCATCGGATGTGACGGCGGCCTTTGAACGGTTTTTGAAGAAAAACGGGGTGCAGGTGCAACTGCGCAGCGAGGTGCGGTCGATTGAAACGGACGGCGAAAAAATAACAGGTGTGCGGCTTGCGGATGGAAATGTGGTTCCCACAGGGACGGTGATTTTGGCGACGGGCGGCATGTCTTATCCGGTTACGGGCTCTACCGGGGACGGCCACCGCATGGCGCAGACTCTGGGGCATAAGGTGACGGACTGCGCGCCGGCGCTGGTATCGCTGGAAACAGAGGAGGGCTGGTGTAAAAAATTACAGGGGTTATCTCTCAAGAACGTGTCCCTGACCATGAGCTGCGGGAAAAGGAAGCTGTATCAGGGATTTGGGGAGATGCTTTTCACCCATTTCGGGGTGAGCGGGCCGCTGGTCCTGTCTGCCAGCAGCTTTTACGGGAAAAAGAAGGGGGCGGATGCGGTGGTTCTGACGATCGACCTGAAGCCAGCGCTCTCGGAGGAGCAGCTTGACAGGAGAATTTTGAGGGACTTTGAGGAAAACAGGAACCGGCAGTTTAAAAATGCGCTGGGCGGGCTCTATCCGGCAAAGCTCATTTCTGTTATGATAGAGAGATCGGATATTGACCCTGAGAAAAAGGTGCATGAGGTGACCAGACAGGAAAGGCGGAGACTGGCGGAGCTCACGAAGGCTTTTACCCTGCGGGTGAAAGGGAGGAGAGGCTTTGAAGAGGCGGTTATCACGCAGGGCGGCGTGTCGGTGAAAGAAGTTAATCCTTCCACGATGGAGTCAAAACTCATCCGGGGGCTTTATTTTGCGGGGGAGATACTGGATCTGGACGGCCTGACGGGAGGCTTTAATTTGCAGATAGCATGGTCTACGGGATATCTGGCCGGGAAGTGCTGTGCGGAAGAAGGAAAGGAGCAATAACACTATGGGATTTAATATTGCAATCGACGGACCCGCGGGAGCGGGAAAAAGTACAATCGCGAAGATGATCGCGGCAAAGATGGGGTATATTTATGTGGATACGGGTGCCATGTACCGGGCGATGGCGCTGTATCTGATCAGGGAGAACGCCGCCCCGGAGCAGATTGATGAGAAGTGTCAGGGGGCGGATATTACCATCGGCTATGAAAACGGCGAGCAGGTGGTGTACTTGAACGGTGAAAATGTAAATGCCTATATTCGTACGGAGGAGGTGGGCCGGATGGCTTCTGTCAGCAGCCCGAATCCCAGAGTGAGAAAAAAACTGACGCAGCTGCAGCAGAAGCTGGCGGCGGATGCGGATGTGGTGATGGACGGGCGTGATATCGGCACCTGTGTGCTGCCGGATGCCCAGGTGAAAGTGTTCCTGACGGCGGACAGCCACGAGCGGGCGCTTCGCCGCTATAAGGAGCTTACGGCAAAGGGGGAAAACTGTGAGCTTGACACGATCGAGAAGGATATTATCGAACGTGACAGGCAGGACATGACCAGGGAGATCTCACCCTTAAAGCAGGCGGCGGACGCGGTGCTGATAGATTCCTCCCACATGACGGCACAGGAGGCGGCAGATGCGGTCATAGCACTGTGCACAACGTGAGAAGCACTTCTATAGACGTCCCGCCATTGGACGGGACGTCAAGAAGTACTAAGTCTCACGTGGGAGAATGCCAAAATCAGGCATTTTCCGTATGAAGGAGGGCATTTATGGACGTGATTCTGGCGGAGCATGCGGGATTCTGCTTTGGGGTACAGCGGGCGGTGGATACTGTCTACGAGCAGATTGAGAGCAGGGGGAAAGACGAGCCTCCGATTTATACCTTCGGGGCGATCATACATAACGAGGAAGTGGTGGGCGATCTGCAAAAGCACGGGGTGCGCGTGCTGGATTCCCTTGCGGACGCTGCGCAGATTCCCCGGGAGGAGAGGGGGACGGTGATCATCCGCTCCCACGGGGTGGAAAAAAGTGTCTGTGAAAGTCTGAAGGAACTGGGGTTTGAAGTGGTGGATGCCACCTGTCCTTTTGTCAAACGGATTCATGATATCGTGGAGCGGGAGAGCGCGGCCGGAAAGAGCATTGTGATCGTCGGGGACGAGGGGCATCCTGAGGTGGAGGCGACCAGAGGCTGGTCCCACACGAAAACCTGTATCATCGGTTCTCTGGAGGAGGCCGAAAAATTCGCTCCGCAGGCGGGTGAAGAGTTGTGCGTTGTTTCGCAAACGACATTTAACTACAAGAAATTTCAAGATGTGGTTGAAATTTTCGAGGAAAGAGGTTACAATGGTAGTGTTGTGAATACTGTTTGTAACGCTACGGAAGTGCGACAGGCCGAGGCCAGAGAACTTGCGGCACGGGTTGATGTAATGATAGTTATTGGTGGGAATCATAGCTCTAATACAAGAAAGCTCTATGAGATCTGCAGGCAGGAGTGCGAAATGACCTACTATATACAGACACTCGACGACTTGCATTTAAGGTTACCTGAATCTGTCCGACTGGTGGGTATTACAGCAGGGGCTTCGACCCCAAACAATATTATCGAGGAGGTTCAAAATTATGTCAGAATTAACTTTTGAACAAATGTTAGAGGAGTCATTAAAGACAATACACACAGGAGAGGTTGTTGAAGGTACCGTTATCGATGTAAAGCCGGAAGAGATCATTCTCAACATCGGATATAAGTCAGATGGCGTTTTGACGAAAAATGAATATACAAACGAACCGAATGTAGATTTGACAACCATTGTGAAGCCCGGAGACACCATGGAGGTAAAGGTGCTCAAGGTGAACGACGGTGAGGGACAGGTTCTGCTGACCTACAAGCGCCTTGCGGCAGACAGGGGCAATAAGCGCATTGAGGAAGCATACGAGAACAGGGAAGTGCTTACGGCTAAGGTGGCACAGGTACTGGATGGCGGACTGAGCGTTATTGTGGAAGAGGTGCGAATCTTTATTCCCGCAAGTCTCGTGTCCGATACTTACGAGAAGGATCTGAACAAATATGCGGGTCAGGAGATCCAGTTCGTGATCAGCGAGTACAATCCTAAGAGAAGAAGATATATCGGCGACAGAAAGCAGCTTATTCTTGAGGAGAAGGCAGAGCTGCAGAAGAAGCTCTTCGAGACGATCAAGATCGGCGACACTGTGGAAGGCACGGTTAAGAATGTGACGGACTTTGGCGCGTTCATAGATCTGGGCGGCTGCGACGGTCTGCTTCACATCTCTGAGATGTCCTGGGGCAGGGTGGAGAATCCCAAGAAGGTATTTAAGGTTGGCGATGTAGTGAAGGTGCTGATTAAAGATATATCCGGCACGAAGATCGCTTTAAGCCTCAAGTTTGAGGATCAGAATCCGTGGAAGGATGCGGCAAACAAATATGCGGTAGGCACAGAGGTGACAGGCAAAGTAGCCCGCATGACGGATTTCGGTGCATTTATCGAGCTGGAGCCCGGCATCGACGCTCTGCTTCATGTATCCCAGATTTCCAAGGAACATATAGACAAGCCCTCCGATGTGCTCAAGAGCGGCGAGGAAGTGACGGCGAAGGTTGTGGACTTCAATGAGGCGGACAAGAAGATCAGCCTGAGCATTAAGGCGATGTCTGCATCGGAGCCTAAGGCTGAAAAAGCTGGGGATGAGGACGTTGTATCTGTGGATATCGATGCAGTGATCGCAGAGGAGAACGAGGAATAAACGTATTAGTGGAGATTGCATTTTTAAAGGCTTTTATATCATAATAAATAAAGGCGGTGGGAATCCATGGCATATGACTATGAGTACTTTAAGAAAGCGGTTTATGACCTTACGAAAATCGATTTGAATGCTTACAAGGAAAAACAGATGAAGCGCCGGATCGATACCCTGATTTCCAAGAATAAGGTTGTCGGATATGATAATTATGTTTCAGTACTTAAGAGCGATAATGCCAGGTTTGAGGAGTTTGTCAACTATCTGACGATTAACGTGTCTGAGTTTTACAGAAATGTAGACCAGTGGCAGCTTTTGGATAAAGACATTTTTCCGGAGCTGATTCAGCGTTATGGTAAGAACCTAAAAATATGGAGCGCGGCCTGTTCGACGGGTGACGAGCCGTATTCTCTGGTGATGGCGCTGTCCAGACATCTGCCGCTCAGCCAGATTAAGATATATGCAACGGATCTGGATAAGCAGGTGATAGAGAAGGCAAAGATAGGGCTGTATGCGGAAAAGAGCCTGGCGGGTGTGCCGGCGGATCTGAAAAAGAAGTTCTTTACGAAGGTCGGCCCTTCCTATCAGATTTCAGAGGAAGTCAAAAGCAGAGTGGAATTTAAGGAACATAATCTGTTAAAGGATACATATCCGACGGATGTTCATTTGATCGTGTGCCGAAATGTGCTGATTTACTTTACGGAAGAAGCGAAAGATGATGTGTTCCGCAAATTCCAGAAGAGTCTGAGGCCGGGCGGCTATCTGTTCATAGGCAGCACCGAGCAGATTATCAACCACAAGGATGTGGGATTTGAACGGAAAAATTCGTTCTTCTATCAGAGACCAGTGTAAAACGCAATAAGATATTGATAAGAGAAGGGTAGCGATTCATCGCTACCCTCTTTGTTATGCGCAGGCTCGTATATGGAAGTTTAATATGTTTTTGCCATCTTTCCAAGCAGATATTGCGCGTAGCGGGAGAAAAGCGCCCTGTCTGTCTTACGTTCGTCGGTGAGCTCAAAGAAAAGATCTGGGCTCTTATAGTCTCGTTTGAAGAACGGTTCCGCCAGAATATCCCATTGGGGAAGGAAAACCCCGTATTTACGTGTGTAGCAGGTGGCGGCTGTCGCCTGTGTGCGGTGCGACTGGTCCACGAAGGAAGATACCGATTTATGGAGGGCAATATCTTCCTCCGGCAGATAATAGTAGTCCTTATAGTTGGCGTAAAAATATTTCATTTCTTCCTCATAGAGCGGCACTTTCAGGATGCCTTCGCTCTTTTCTCCACTGAAATAACAGCCGTTTGCCAAATTGGAGAGAGAGAAGGGAAGCGGGGTGGGCAGCGCCAGCTTCATCAACAGCTCCTGTTTTTCTTGACCATGATAGTCAATATAGCTGTTTGCCTGCGCCTTTTTTGCGCGGATATTCCCGTTAAAAAGATCATAGAATGCCAGAAGGGGAAGAAGCTGCAGCATGCCCCGGATATCATCTCTGTTGTGCAGAAGCAGAAGGGAGCGGGCCTCAGGGGCAGGGGTTTCCACATATTTCCTGTATACTTCGATCAGTTCGCCCCCGTGAAAACGGTCTTCCCTGTGGATGCCGAGAAGAGCCTCCAGCGTTTTCTGCTTACAGTTGGGCACATGCAGAAATGCCTTGTAGGGTGAAATGCGTTTATACAGGTCGATCCCGTCAAAACTGTCGAAATTGTGCGGCAGCTTATGCTGTTCACATTTCTGCAGAAGGTAGGGCAGATCAAAATTATTGCCGTTAAAGTGAATGAGATGGGTGAAGGGGGCGGCAAAGTCGAAGAAAGTGTTCAGCACAGCGGACTCGTCCATAGGGTTTTCGCAAAACCACTGTCTGATCTGCCAGTTTCCGCCCGCATAAAAAGCAGTTCCGATCAGGTAGAGCGAGGAGCTTTTGGCGGTAAAACCTGTGGTTTCAATGTCGATAAATAAAAATTTGTCGAGGGGCGCGGTGCGCTCCAGCGGATAGCCGATAGTGAAAGATTCCAGGGTGTGGTTTTCGGTTTGCATACAATTCCTCCGCATAAAAAATCTAAAACTTACCTGATGATAGTTTAGCATATTTTTTGAAATAGCAGTAGTTTTTTTCGTCGAAAAATAGTATATTTATAATAGCAGTTCAACCAGACTTAAAGTGTGAGCTGAACGTGAAAGGAGCAGGGTTACAGGTATGGCTAAATTAACATTTAACGGCGGCATACATCCCTACGACGGAAAGGATCTGTCAAAGGATAAGCCCATCAAGGCTGTGCTGCCCAAGGGAGATCTGGTGTACCCGCTGTCTCAGCATATCGGCGCGCCGGCGAAGCCCATCGTGGAGAAAGGCGACCGCGTGCTGACCGGACAGAAGATTGCGGAGGCGGGTGCTTTTGTTTCCGCGCCTATTTACGCGACGGTATCGGGTACGGTGAAGGCGATTGAGCCGAGGCGTGTGGTCACGGGTGACAGCGTGATGAGCATTATCATTGAAAATGACGGCCTCTACGAGGAAGTGGAGTATCCGAAGCGGAAGCCTCTCGAGCAGATGACAAGGGAGGAGATCATCGAGTGTGTGAAGGAGGCGGGTATCGTCGGTATGGGCGGTGCGGGCTTTCCTACTTTTATTAAGCTTTCCCCCAAGGAGCCGGAGAAAATTGATTATGTGATCGCAAACTGTGCGGAGTGCGAGCCTTATCTGACGTCCGATTACCGGAGGATGTTAGAGGAGCCGGAGAAGCTGGTGGGGGGCTTAAAGGTTTCCCTCAAGCTGTTTGAGAACGCCCGCGGCATTCTGGCGGTGGAGGATAATAAGCCGGACTGCATTGAAATTTTAAAGAATCTGACCAAGGATGAGCCGCGCATCAGCGTGAAGGCGCTTAAGACAAAGTATCCGCAGGGGGCGGAACGGCAGATTATATATGCGGCCACGGGAAGAGCCATCAATTCTTCCATGCTCCCAGCAGATGCGGGCTGTGTAGTGAACAACGTGGACACGGTGGTGGCGATTTACCATGCGGTGGTGGAAGGAAAACCTTTGATGAACCGTATCGTCACAGTGACAGGTGACGCCATTGCAAATCCACAGAATTTTATCGTGCGGATCGGTACGAATTACCATGAACTGGTGGAGGAGGCCGGCGGCTTTAAGCAGGAGCCTGTCAAGATTGTATCCGGCGGGCCGATGATGGGCTTTGCCCTTTTCGGGCTGGATGTGCCCACGACCAAGACAGCTTCGGCGCTCCTCTGTCTTACAGAAGATGAGGTGTCCCGCATGGAGCCAAGCGCCTGCATCAACTGCGGCCGCTGCGTGGAGGTCTGCCCGGGACGGGTGGTTCCGAGGCTTCTGGCGGATTATGCGGAGCATTATGAAGAAGAGGAATTTCTTGCCCACGATGGCATGGAATGCTGCGAGTGCGGCTGCTGCAGCTTTGTCTGCCCGGCCAAGAGACCGCTGACGCAGACCATCAAATCCATGCGTAAGATGCAGCTTGCCAAGAAGAAAAAATGAGAAATAGCGTAACTGTTCATTGGAACCTTGAAGGACTGAAAAGTTACGATGAAAGGAGCATAGACTGAAGAGATGAATGATTTAATGAAAGTTTCTTCCAATCCTCATGTCAGATCGAAGTCCACTACGAGCAGTATTATGCTGACCGTGGTGATCGCCCTTCTTCCGGCGGCTGGATTCGGAATTTACAACTTCGGGCCGAAGGCGCTGCTTTTGATCCTTGTGACGGTGGCGTCCACGGTGTTTACGGAGTTTGCGTTTGAGAAAATATGTAAGAAAAAAATAACGATAGGAGATTATTCCGCTGTAGTGACAGGACTGCTTCTGGCTTTGAATCTGCCTGTGTCGGCGCCCTGGTGGATCGGTGTGGTGGGCGGTGTGTTCGCCATCCTGGTAGTCAAGATGCTGTTCGGCGGATTGGGACAGAACTTTATGAACCCGGCGCTCGGCGCGCGGTGTTTTCTGCTCATTTCCTTTACGTCCATCATGACGAATTTTGACTGTGACGCGTACACGGGAGCAACACCCCTTGCCGCTTTAAAGAGCGGGGAATCCGTCAATATTCTGGATATGGTGATAGGACGTACGGCCGGTACTATCGGCGAGACATCCATGATCGCTATTGTGATCGGCGCATGCATCCTTATTTTATTTGGGATTATCGATCTGCGGATTCCCGGTACCTACATCGTGACACTGGCAGTCTTTGTGACGCTGTTTGGCGGCCGGGGCTTTAACTGGCCTTACATATCCGCCCATCTTTCCGGCGGTGGTTTGATGCTTGGCGCGTTCTTTATGGCGACCGACTATGTGACAAGGCCGGTCACAAAAAAGGGCCAGTATCTGTTTGGATTTTTGCTGGGCATCCTGACGGGGATTTTCCGTATCTTCGGCCCCTCCGCGGAGGGAGTGTCTTATGCGATCATCATCGGCAACCTCTTAGTGCCGCTGATTGAGAAGGTCACTCTTCCGAAAGCATTTGGTAAAGGAGGAGAGAAGGCATGAAAGAGATGATGAAAAATACAGGGATTCTGCTGGCGATCACCCTGATTGCAGGCCTGCTTCTGGGACTGGTTTATCAGGTGACAAAAAATCCGATAGCCGAGCAGGAGGCGAAGGCGAAGCAGGAGGCGTGCCAGGAAGTCTTTGCGGACGCGGCATCCTTTGGCATGATAGGTGTTGAATCTGTGGCAGATGTGGGCTGGAATGAAGCGGGATATGCGCAGGAGAGCATTGATGAGGTGATGGAAGCAAAGGACGCTTCCGGCGAACTGCTTGGCTATGTGGTCACCGTGACGACAAAGGAAGGCTACGGTGGGGATATTCAGTTTTCCATTGGTGTGCGTCTGGATGGGACATTAAACGGGATGTCGATTCTTTCCATTTCTGAGACGGCAGGTCTTGGTATGCAGGCTGAGGATGTGTTGAAACCGCAGTTTGCGGATAAAAATGTGGAAAAGTTCGCGTATACAAAAAACGGGGCGGCGGCTGACAATGAGATCGACGCCATATCCGGCGCGACTATTACGACAAATGCAGTGACCAATGGGGTCAACGCAGGATTATACTATTTCCAGACAGTGTTGGGAGGAGGTAGTGCAAATGAATAGTGCAAAGGAACGTCTTGTAAACGGTATTGTAAAGGAAAACCCGACCTTTGTCCTGATGCTGGGTATGTGTCCGACGCTTGCGGTGACCACTTCTGCGATCAACGGGCTGGGTATGGGACTCACGACGATGGTGGTGCTTGCGCTGAGTAATGTGTTTATTTCTCTTCTCCGCAATATCATACCTGATAAAGTAAGAATACCGGCGTTTATTGTAATAATCGCCTCTTTCGTAACGATGGTGGAGCTGTTGTTACAGGGGTTTATTCCTTTCCTCTACGACGCCCTCGGCATTTACATTCCGCTGATCGTGGTAAACTGTATTATCCTCGGGCGTGCGGAGGCATATGCCTACAAAAACCCTGTGATTCCGTCGCTGTTTGACGGGATCGGCATGGGACTTGGTTTCTCCGTTGCGCTGACCTGTATCGGCGCGGTGAGAGAACTTCTCGGCGCAGGTGAAATCTTCGGTATTCATGTGATGCCGGAAAGTTTTGTTCCGGTGAGCATCTTTATCATGGCACCGGGTGCGTTCTTTGTTCTGGCGCTCCTGACGGCGATCCAGAATAAGGTGAAGATTGCCGGGGAGAGAAAAGGAAAGGATATGTCGAAGATCCAGTCCGGCTGTAACAGTGACTGCATGAACTGTGGGGATACGGGCTGTGCAAGGCGTCTGATTGACGAAAGAAAAGAAAAAGCGGGAGAGGGGGAAAAGAAGAATGATTAAAGAATTACTGGTGATTTTGATTGCATCCTCCCTTGTAAATAATGTGGTTTTAAGCCAGTTTCTGGGGCTGTGTCCCTTCCTTGGCGTGTCCAAGAAGACGGAGACGGCAACGGGCATGGGCGTGGCGGTTATCTTTGTCATCACGCTGGCCTCGGCGGTGGCGGGAGCCATTTACCAGTTTATTCTCCAGCCGTTTGATATCGCTTATCTGCAGACCATTGTGTTTATTCTGGTTATTGCGGCGCTGGTGCAGTTTGTGGAAATGTTTTTAAAGAAATTCATACCGGGTCTGTATCAGTCGCTGGGGGTGTATCTGCCCCTGATTACGACCAACTGTGCGGTGCTGGGCGTGGCGCTTACTAATGTACAGAAGAACTACGGGATAGTGACCGGGATAGTCAATGGTTTTGCGACGGCGGTTGGATTCACCATTTCCATTGTTATTCTGGCGGGAATCCGTGAGAAGCTCAAGTACAATGATATACCGGAATCCTTTCAGGGAATGCCGATTGTGCTGGTGACGGCGGGGTTGATGGCGATCGCGTTTTGCGGATTTTCGGGATTACTCTAATGTAACAGTTCAGCCAGACCGAATCTTCCAGACAAACTGTGCCTGCACGAGGTTGGCAGGAAGATGATGGGCTGAAGTGTTACACTTGACCAGATGCGTGAGAAACTATGGAGGTTAATATGGATATAGCGGGAATTTTGATGGCGACGGGAATCGTGGGAGCGGTGGGTCTGTTTGTGGGACTGTTCCTCGGTGTGGCCGGTATTAAATTCAAAGTGGATGTGGATGAGCGGGAGGAGGCCATTCTGGGCGTCCTTCCCGGAAATAACTGCGGTGGCTGCGGCTATGCAGGATGTTCCGGTCTGGCGGCGGCGATTGTAAAGGGGGAGGCGCCTGCAACCGCCTGCCCGGTCGGCGGTGAGAAGGTGGGCGCGCAGGTGGCGCAGATCATGGGCGTGGAAGCCGGAGAGAGCGTGCGTATGACAGCCTTTGTGAAGTGCCGCGGCGACAAGGAGCGCACCAGAGTGGACTATGACTATACGGGGATTGCGGACTGCGCCATGGTGGCTTTTGTGCCAAACGGCGGGCCAAAATCCTGTAACGACGGCTGTCTTGGTTTTGGAAGCTGTGTGAAAGCCTGCCCGTTTGACGCGATACATGTGGTGAACGGTGTGGCCGTGGTGGATAAGGAGGCATGTAAAGCCTGCGGCAAGTGCGTGGCGGCCTGCCCGAAACACCTGATCGAGCTGATTCCCTACGACGCGAAGCATGTGGTGGCCTGCAGCTCGAAGGAGAAGGGACCTGTGACCATGAAGGCCTGCGACGTGGGCTGTATCGCCTGCCAGCTCTGTAAGAGAAACTGCCCGGCGGACGCGATTGTGATTGAGGATTTCCACGCGATTATCGATCAGGAGAAGTGCACCGGCTGCGGGACATGTAAAGAGAAGTGCCCGAAGAAGGTCATTGTGTAAAATGCGAAAAGTACTTCTAAAGCTCAACAGCAGAGGCTGCTTCGCTGAGAAGTACTAAGTTTCGCATAAGAGAATGCCTGAAAAGAGGCATTCTCTGTGCGGAATCATGGGAAACAATATAAAACGGGGAGAAGGGACCATGGAAGGACAGCTGAAGAGCGGGACGGTTCTCACTTCTGAGAGCGGCAGCAAATATACGGTAAAACAGATGCTCGGCGCAGGCGGGCAGGGGGAAGTGTATTCGGTAGAATCGGAAAATAAGCTGTATGCCTTGAAGTGGTATTATAAGAACACCGCCACCAAAAACCAGAAGGAAATTCTGGATAATCTGATTCAGAGCGGCCCGCCGGACGATTCTTTCCTGTGGCCGCAGGATATGGTCTTTAAAGCGTACGGAGAATCGTTTGGTTATATCATGCCTCTTCGTCCGAAAAATTACAGAAGTATTGTTGACATGATGAAGAGAAAGGCGGAGCCTTCTTTTTACTGTCTGTGCAGGGCGGCCTATCATCTGACCAGAGGATATAACGCGCTGCACGGAAAAGGTTACAGCTACCGGGATATTTCTTTCGGCAATGTCTTTTTTGATCCCGATACGGGCGACGTCCTGATCTGTGATAACGATAACGTTTCTTATAACGGGGCGAAAACCGGCGTGTACGGGACACCCCGCTTTATGGCGCCTGAAATTGTGACAGGGAAAGAGAAGCCGTCCCGGAACACGGATCTCTTTTCCCTGGCGGTGCTGCTCTTTTACATGTTTATGTTAAACCACCCCTTAGAGGGCAGGAGAGAGGCACGGATCAAGTGCATGGATATTCATGCCATGAACATGCTGTACGGAACGGATCCGTTGTTTATCTTTGACCCGGACGACAACGATAACAGGCCCCTTGCGGGATATCAGGACAATGCCCTTATCTTCTGGGATCTGTATCCGCAGCAGCTTAGGGATCTGTTTACCACGTCCTTTACCGTAGGGCTCAGACAGCCTAACCGCCGGATTACCGAGGGCAAATGGATGGAGACTTTTGCGAATCTCATGTCAGGCATTATGATCTGTTCGAACTGTGGCAGCGAGGTGTTTTATGATGTACGCAAGGAAGAAGACGGCGCAGCGCATATCTGTTGGGGCTGTCAGAAGGCAGTAACCGTTCCGCCTAAGCTTATGATCGGAAAAAGTACGGTACTGCTGATGTCCAATACGAAATTGTACCGGCATCATGTGGAAGGAAATTATGATATGGATACAAAGGCCGGTGAGGTGGTGCAGAATCCGGCAAACCCGAAGCTGTGGGGGATCAGAAATCTGTCCGGGGATAACTGGACATACATCAAGGCGGACGGAACGCAGATTCCCGTGCCGCAGGGCCGCTCGGCGGCGATTGTCAGGGACACGAAGATTGACTTCGGGCAACTGACAGGAGAATTTCATGGAGGAGCATGATAACGGGTATGGAAGACGATAAGGTTTTGGCGGGTCTCATACATGACTATCCGGACGCACTTTCTGACAGAAAGAGGCTGCAGGCTCTTCTTTTGGACTTTTTTCCGCAGGACAGGCGGAAAAGGAATCTTTTGATGATTGTATTTGACGACGGCATTGTGGGTGAAATGAGAAGCCTCGGGCAGATGGATAAAATGGCGCTGCACCGATTCGTCAGATCCATTGAGCAGGGATATGATATTCGGACGAAAAGCGCCGAAGCTGCCATTCTGGCATGGGCAAAGGCGATGAACCTGTCGGTGGATGATAAAGACGGGCAAAGGGAAGAAGCGGCGGCTTCCGCGGACGGGCAGAAACCGGTTCCGTCTTCTGAAAAAGAATGGGTTCCCTGTGAGAGTGAAAGCCTGTATGAATATGAGGAGACGTCAAGGGGGATTCGGATTCTCAAATTTGTTGATTTTGACGAACCTGTCGTGGTGGTTCCCAATATCATTGAGGGGAAAAGGGTAGTTGCAGTAGGAAATTACGCCTTTAAAGGATGTGTCGGCATCGAGAAGATCATTATTTCCGACGGTATTGAAATTCTGGGAAACGGTGCGTTTTTAAACTGCAGGGGATTAAAGGAAGTAATACTGCCTGGGTCACTGCGGGGCATTGGCAGCACGGACGCCACAGGCTGTCCCAAGATTTTAGGAAGTGAGATCAAATACGAGGGCGCGTTTGAATACAGCGGTCTGGAATCGGTTACGGTGCCGGACAGCGTGAAATATATCGGGGAGAACAGCTTTGCCGGCTGCGGGCGGCTTAAACGGGCGGTACTGCCGGGCAAACTGAGGGAGATCAGGGAAAATACATTCCGCTGGTGTAAAAGTCTTCGGGATGTGGTGTTCCCGCAGGAGCTGGATGCAGTCCGAATATCGGCCTTTGAGGGCTGTGATGTCCTACAGACAGTGGATCTCCCGGAAGGGGTGACAGCCATTGAAGAGGGCGCTTTTGCGGGCTGTAAAGGGCTGGAAAGTATTTATATACCGGATTCTGTGGTTGAAATCGGCGGCGGAAAAGGGACGGGCTTTTTGAAGACTTTCGGAGAACCCGATGAGCGGCATGAAAATTTTACGATCCGGTGCAATATGGGGTCTTATGCGATGCAGTATGCCAGAGCCTGGCAGATCAGATGCGAGCGCGCAAAGTGAGATGTACTTTTAAGAAGTCCCGCCCAAGGACGGGACGCCGGGAAATACGGAATCGCACTTGGGAGGATGCCTGAAATAAAGCATGTTCCACATGGATAAGAGAAGGAGGAAGGATAGATTATGGGAGAAATGAAAAGACCGGGAGGAGAACTGGCGAGCAGGCCGCTTCATTTTTTTTGGATTGTGGATTGCTCCGGCTCCATGTATGGGGAGAAGATCGGCACAGTGAATCATGCCATCCAGTCCACCATACCGGAGATGGTATCCGCAGCGGAAAACAACCCGAATGCGCAGCTGATGATCCGGACTTTGAAATTTTCTACCGGGGCATCCTGGGTGACGGGTAATCCTGTCAATGTGGAGGAGTTTGCGTGGGATGATCTGGAGGCTGTCGGGGTGACAGATTTAGGCAAGGCTTTTGAACTGCTGGCAGCACAGCTTACGATTCCGCCTATGTCAGACAGGGCGCTTCCGCCCGTACTCGTGCTTCTGTCGGACGGGCAGCCCACGGATGACTATAAAAAGGCGCTGGAGGAGTTAAAGAAACTGCCTTGGGGCAAGAAAGCGGTCAAAATCGCCATCTCCATCGGACAGGATGCGGACGATGCTGTTTTGGAGGAATTTACGGGAAATAAAGAACTGGTGCTGCAGGCAAACAATGCGGCAGCGCTTACCAAGATGATCAAGTGGGCATCCACTGCGGCGTCCCTGGTTTCTGCGCCTGCGAGTATCGCAGCGGATACGGCGGGGACGGATGGTGAGACGCCGGTCATTGTCGATATGGGCGGCAGGATTCCGGATCTGGATGATATACAGGATGGCGATGTGTGGTAGAAAGGATGCTGCATATGATACGAAGCGTATTCGGCGCATCCGTACAGGGAGCGTCCCATATACGGAGCGGCAGGGAGTGCCAGGACAGTCTGAAAAAGCTTGTGAAAGATTCCGGGCCAGTGATTCTGGCGGTGGCGGACGGGCATGGGAGTGCTTCCTGTCCCTACAGCAAGACGGGCTCCTTTGAGGCCGTCCATGTATTTTGTAAAATTCTTGGAGAATATCTGGAGACCTATGCCGCACAGCAGGAACTGCTCTTTACCTTTTTAAAGCGGGAAGGCGATACCAAAATCGCGCAGGAGATAGACGCGGAGTGGAAACGCAGAATCCTGCGGCTTCACACCAAATGTAAGAGGGAAATCCCCCTCGATGAAAAACAGAACAGGGACATAGAAGCGGTCTATCAACTTTACGGGAGTACGCTGCTTGGTCTGGTTATTACGGAGGAATTTCTTTTTGCCTTCCAACTTGGAGACGGGGATATTGTGAAGGTGTCCGAGTCCGGCGTATACAGCGTCATTGAGGCGGATAAGATTCTCGGCACGGAAACCCATTCGCTCAGCAGGGCGGAATCATGGAAGAAGGCTATTACCCTGATCCGAAAACGGGAAGAGAAGGAACAGCACGCCGTTATGTACATGCTTTCCACGGATGGTCTTTCCAACAGCTATAAAAACGACGAGGAGTTTAAAAAGACCTGTATGGATTATTATATCCTGCTTAAGGAACACGGCGTGAAGGCTGTCTCCAAGCAGTTGAAAACGTGGCTGCAGGAGACCAGCGAAATGGGAAGCGGGGATGATATTACGGCGCTGTTTGCCTATGAGATGGCGCAGGCCCGGTAGCCGGTGTCCCCGGGGCAGGCTTGTCTGGCTGGTGGAACGGCAAAGGGCTCCGGTGCTGCGCTGTGGAATTTGGGACTTCGGAATGGAGATAAAGAAGGATGGAAGCGAGAATTGCTCTGTGTAAATGCAAAGAGGGAAAAAACATATACGGCGTCCGTTTCGAGAAAATAGAGAACGGATGGAAGTATACATGGGCGTTTCCCGTAAGGGAGGCTGCTGCTAAGAGGGAACACTACGATGAGACAAAGATCGTCGGACAGATTTTCCCCGACAGCGGGTATCCCGGCTGCCCGTTTTGCAGGACGATGGATTTCGTGGTCTGTAACTGCGGCAAGCTGAACTGCCATAATGGGAATGATACCCATTTTACGTGTAACTGGTGCGGCCTGTCAGGGACGCTTGGCAGTTATGACGGCGCGGGATTCGGGTCCGGTGGGGATATATAATATTGTGGCAGTATACAGGCAGCGCAGAATCAGGTTTTCGGTGATTTACAGATGGGCTTGGGAAAGGAGAACAGGATGCAGACAGTAAAACTTGGAAAGACAGGGATTGAGACAAATAAGAACGCTTTTGGTGCACTGCCGATTCAGCGGATTTCGGACGAGGAAGCGGTGAAGCTTCTTCAGAAGGCGTATGAGAACGGCATGACGTTTTTTGACACGGCGCGCTGGTATTCGGACAGCGAGCACAAGGTGGGACTTGCCTTTGGGGGAATGCGGGAAAAAGTCTTTATCGCCACAAAGACAGGCGCGCAGAATGCAGAAGGGTTCTGGAAGGATCTGGAGACCAGCCTGACCAATCTGAAAACAGATTATATTGATATCTATCAGTTCCACAACCCGGCTTTCTGTCCCAAACCGGGGGACGAGAGCGGGCTGTATGATGCGGCGCTGCAGGCGAAGGAACAGGGGAAGATCCGGCATATCGGCATCACAAACCACCGGCTGGCGGTTGCCCATGAGGCCATTGACAGCGGTCTTTATGAGACGCTGCAGTTCCCTTTCTGCTATCTGGCGACGGATAAGGACATCGAGCTGGTGGAAAAGTGCAAAGCGACGGACATGGGCTTTATTGCCATGAAGGCGCTTTCCGGCGGCCTGATTACCAATTCTGCGGCGGCTTACGCTTATCTGGCGCAGTATGACAACGTGCTGCCCATCTGGGGTGTGCAGAGAGAGGCAGAGCTTGACGAATTTCTCTCATACATAGACAATCCGCCTGCCATGACAGAGGAGCTTAAGGAGCTGATTGAGAATGACAGGAAAGAGCTGCTGGGCGAGTTCTGCCGGGGCTGCGGCTACTGTATGCCTTGTCCGGTGGGGATTGAGATCAATATGTGCGCCCGTATGTCGCTGATGATCCGCCGTGCGCCCTCTGCGGACTATCTGGGGGATGTATGGCAGGAAAAGATGGGAAAAATTGAAGAATGCCTGCACTGTAACCAGTGTAAGGGACATTGCCCTTACGGGCTGGATACGCCAGCGCTTTTAGCGAAGAATCTGGAGGATTATAAGAATGTGCTGGCAGGAAAGGTCAGTGTATAAGAGACAGCGGAACGGAAAAATATTCTGCACGGCCATAATTGTATTTGCCGTGCTGGTTTTGGTACTGTTTGTGGATGGGCTGGCCTTCTATGGGATGAAGTATGTGTTTCATCTGGACTTTTCGCAGGAATACCGGCAGGTGGAGGCGGCGGAACGGATCAGGTTTTGGGACGGCCGGAGCGGCAAGGTATATAAGAGGTATGCGTTCGGCCTGCGTCCCATTGGAAAGCAGGAGAGCATTCCTGCGGATGAGGAACCGTCGCTTTCGCCAGACGGAAGATATCTTCTTTTTCGCGAGATTGAGTATGGCGTGAACGGAGGTTACTCCACGGATGAGGAATACTGCTATTACCGGGTGACTGATCTGGAGAGCGGGACGCAGTATACGGTTTATTCCGGGTATCGGGAGTGGTTTCGGGTGTATTGGGAGGAGGAAGGTTGATTGATGGAGTTTCGTAAGACATTTGACAAAATACCTGAAGAATTTGATAAATACAGGCCGAGATACAGGGAAGAATTGTTTCAGGAGCTGGCGTCGGTTTGCAAACTCGGCCCGGATAAGAAGGTGATGGAGATAGGCCCCGGGACAGGACAGGCCACCGAGCCGGTTCTGAAAACGGGGTGCGACTATACGGCCATTGAGCTGGGGGAAAACTTCACCTCCTTTTTGAACCGTAAATTTTCTTCTTATTCGAATTTCCGCGTGATCAATGCGGATTTTGAGACATGGGAATTTGAGGAGAACACATATGATCTGGTTTACTCAGCGGCGACCATACAGTGGATTCCTGAGGAGACCGCCTTTACAAAGACGTTTCAGATGTTAAAGCCGGGCGGATACCTTGCCATGTTTATGACGCGCAGTGATGAGACAAGCCGGAATCCCGGGCTGCGCGCGGAAATTGACCGGGTTTATGAGAAACATTTCCGTGTCAGGCAGGGTTACTCTTGTAAAATGGATTATAAAAATGCGCTGCATTACGGTTTTACCAACTGGGTTGGCAAGGAGTGGCAGGGCGAGAGGACGGTTGACGCCGATGCCTATATTGCATGGATCAGTACGCACTGTGAGCACATCACGCTGGAGGAGCCGTATAAAACCAGATTTTATGCGGGAATCCGAGAGGCGTTTCATAGCCATGGGAACAGGATGGTTATTATAGATACGATTCCTCTGTATCTGGTTCAAAAACCGGGTTAAGAAGGTAAACTGATAATCGCTACAATTGAATCAGTTGGGTAACAAGGCAGATGAGAAGAAGTGGCCGGAGCTTTATTGCTGGGCACGGCTTTTTCGGGCCCAGACATGGGAGGAGATGTGGATATTGGCAGAAAAGGACGAAACCATCAGGGAGTGTGTATTTACTTATAAGGAATTGACAGCGGATGAAAAGATGCGGATGCAGTCGGAGGCCCGTGATGATTATTACCGTCGATTATATAACGCGGAGGAACGGGGAATTAAGAAAGGAATAGAAAAAGGAATAGAAAGAGGTTTAGAAGAAGGCTTGGAGCGTGGGCAGAAGGAGACTGCACGCACTTTACTTTCCAATGTGGAGCATGCCATGGAGAGTTTTCAGGTGGATTTGGAGGGAGCCTGCGAGGGGCTTGGGACGACGGTGGAAGCGTATCAGGCAGCGAAAGAATTGCTGGAATAAAAATTTTTAAAACCTTTTATGCGGTTGTATTTTCTTTCAGCGGTATGTAAAATAAGGATATATGGAGAAGCAAATTGTAAAGAAGCAGAGGAGTGAAGCGTTTGATGAAGAAGACCACGGTATCATAGCAATGGCTATGACATTTCAAACTTAAATTGTGATAGCCATTGCGTTTCCTAAAGAAAAATATTAGGAGGCAGCTATGAGCTACAAGCGGGCAGATGACATTCTGCCGGAAAATATTCTTGAGATGCTGCAAGCGTATGTGAGTGGTGAAGCCATCTATGTGCCTAAGAAAAAAGAGTGCAGAAAAAGGTGGGGCTCGTCCACGGGTGTGAACGAGAAACTGCGGATCAGAAACGAGCAGATTTTTGAGCAGTACCAGAAAGGCGTTTCCACGAGGGAACTGGCGCTGCAGTATTATCTGACGCAAAAGAGCATACAGAGGATTCTCAGGGAAATGCAAGTAAAACCTCCTATGGAGCAATGTTAATTTGATTAGGAGGGAATAAAATTGAATAGGGAAAATAAAAGAAAGACATTTGAAAAAGGATATTACAAAAACCATGCATGCGTGGAAATTTTTGTGTGCAAGGTCTGCGGACGTCAGGTAGTGCCGGATGGCGCGGGCAGTAAGCACAGAAATCACTGCCCCAATTGCCTGACCAGTTTACACGTGGACATAGAGCCAGGAGACCGTGCTTCGGACTGCGGCGGCTATATGGAGCCTGTGGCAGTCTGGGTCAGGAAAAACGGAGAATGGGCGATCATACACCGCTGCCGCCAGTGTGGACAGATGAGCTCCAACCGGATCGCGGCGGACGATAATCCCATGAAACTGATGTCCATTGCCATGAAACCGCTTACATCATCGCCGTTTCCGATTGAGCGGATTGAGGAGATGACGAGACTGATGGGCGGAGCGGGAAGTATGTCCTGAATGTCGGGGATTACAGAAAAAGAGAGAATGCGTTCTCTCTTTTTCTTGTGTCATGGGCGTGTTATAATTTTAAAAGAGAATCAAATTGATTTTGACAAGTCATTTCTGTAAAGGGAGAATCTATGAAAAATATTTGGATAGAAGGTATTCAGGGCATGGGAAAATCCACATTGTTGAACCGGATTGCAGAACAGGTTCCTGCGCTGCATGTGTGCAGGGAAGGGGATTATTCCCCGGTCGAGCTTGCCTGGTGTACTTGGATGACAGAGGAGGAGTACCGTCAGATTGAACACTGTTATCAGCCGATCAGGGAGGAAATCAGAAAGAATACCTTCCGCGAGGGCAGTCATTATATTGTGACCTACACCAAAATCCTTACAGATATTTCCGGTTTTCATAAGGAAGCGGAAAAATTTGAGATTTATAATGGGCGAAAATCCATACAGGAGCTGGAGAAAATCATCTGTTCCAGATACTGGAATTTTTCGGATACAGGCTATCTGTTTGAAGCCTCCTTTTTTCAGAATATCGTGGAGGATTTGATGCTGTTTCATTTGAGAAGTGACGAGGAAATTTTGGCGTTTTACAGGAAACTGTACGAGGGAATCGAAAAAGAAAATTTTCGAATGTTGTATCTGTACAGCGATCAGATGGAGGAAATAATCGACTTCATTAAACGGGAGAGATGCGACGATCAGGGGAATGAAATGTGGTATTCTCTGATGATGGAATTTCTGATACAGTCTCCTTACGGCAGACAGCATGAATGTCAGGGCTTTTCCGATCTGATTGCGCATTTAAGGCACAGGCAGAGGCTGGAACTTCACATCATCGAGGAGGTGATCGGAGAGCGGGCGGCCATTATTCCGTCTAAGGAGTGGAAGATGGAGGAAGTGCTTGCATTTATTTCTGCCGACAATGAGGGGAAGAGCCATGTTTAGACGGCAAGCTGCTATTACTGATAAAACCGGCATTGGAGGACAAAAAAGCGGATTTGGAAGACAGGACGGTCTGCCGGTATTTTTTATGGTATGATGCTTTTGAGGAGTCAGCTTGCGCGCATATGGTTTTCAGGAAAATAGGGAGAGGAGGAAAAACAGACTCTATGGGGATAGAAACAGACAGACTTATATTAAGGGAATATACGATGGATGACTACGATGCATTATATGAAATTTTGTCAGACTCAGAGACCATGCAGCATTATCCAAGACCTTTTGACGAGGAAAAGACAAGACACTGGATTCAGTGGAACTTGGATAACTATCGGAAATACGGATTTGGATTATGGGCAGTCATTTTAAAGGAAACGGGTGAATTTATCGGAGACTGTGGGATTACCATGCAAAGTATTGACGGCGACATTCTTCCGGAGATCGGGTATCATATCCATAAAAAATATTGGAGGAGAGGGTACGGGAGTGAAGCGGCGAAAGCAGCAAGGGACTGGATGTTTCAAAATACGGATTACAATGCGGTTTATTCTTATATGAAATATACGAATATTGGTTCCTACAGGACTGCTGTTGCAAATGGAATGAAAAAGGTGAAGGAGTACCCTGACGAAAAAAATTACATTTCGTATGCATATAAGATTACGCGTTCTGAATGGGAAGAGATCGTGGGGAGGAGCAAACGTTATGCAGATAATAAAAGGACTGGAGTGGACATTTGACACAGTGGCCGGACAATATGAAAAAATGCGGCCGGAATATGTTTCGGAATTATACGAGGACATTTTTCGCTACAAACAGATTGACCAGACAAGTCATGCATTGGAGGTGGGAATCGGCGGCGGGCAGGCGACGCTTCCGATTTTAAAGACGGGATGTAAAGTGACAGCCGTGGAATACGGAAAGAACTTTTCGCAGTTGTGCCGCCATAAGTTTCGGGAATTTCCCGACTTCTCTGTTGTGACGTCAAAATTCGAGGATTTTGCAGGCGCGGGCAATTCTTATGACCTGATTTATTCCGCATCCGCATTTCACTGGGTGCCGGAGGAAACGGGATATCCGAAGGTCTTTGACCTACTGAAAAGCGGCGGCGTATTTGCGCGTTTTGCGAACCACCCCTACATGGACAAGAGCAGGGAGGAACTGCATCAGGCGTTGCAAAAAATATATGACGTGTATATGCCAAATTCCACGGAAGGCAGCGAGTATGGTGAAAAGGAGGCCGAGAGCAGGGCAGAGATCGCGGGCAAGTATGGGTTTACGGATATCGGTTACAAAATTTATCACAGAACGCGTAGCTTTACGGCGAAGGAATATACCGCGCTTCTGGGTACTTATTCTGACCATATGGTGATTGAGGAAGAGACAAGAAAGATGTTCTTTTCGGAAATTGAGGAGGTCATTAACCGGTTTGGGGGACAGATCACCCTATATGACACGATTGATCTGCAGCTTGCGAGAAAACCCTGATTAGTGGGAAAAAGGAATGAATTTTGATGCAATGATCAAAACCTGATATGTGTGTTATCGCTCTTGATAGCAGCTTAAGGATAAAGTACAATAGAGACGGCATAGTGGAAAAGGAGCAAGGATAGCATGTATAGGATTGGAATATGTGACGACGATAAAATCCTGTGTTCCTTGCTGGAGGAACAGATTCAGGAGCTTTCGTCAGATATTTCGGTAACATTTGAAACAGAAGTATGGTACAGCGGGGAGAGTCTTGAGAGAGACCTGAAAAAAGGGGTCAGACTGGATATCCTTTTTCTCGATATAGAACTGGTTCAAAAAAACGGCATTGAAACAGGAGGTTTTATCCGTGACGAGATGGGGGATACAGATACCCATATTGTCTATATTTCCTCAAAACAGAGCTATGCGATGGAGCTTTTCAAAATGCAGCCACTGGAATTTCTTGTAAAGCCGATTTCTACTGCCAGATTAAAAGAAGTGCTGGAAAGAAGCATAAAAAGAAATAAGTGTGCAGAAAGCTGTTTTGAATACCGGAAAGGGAGTCAGTTTTTCCGTGTTCCGGTAAAGGATATTTTATATTTTATGAGTATGGATAAAAAAATTTTGATGATAAAAAAGGATGGGCAGGAGGAATTTTACGGGAAACTGAAAAATGTTGCGGAGCAGCTTCCGGCAGGTTTTCTGATGATACATCAGTCCTATGTGATACATCAGGAATATGTGAGCGAATATGCTTACGAAAGCATTAAGATGATGAACGGTGATGTGTTGAGTGTCAGTAAACCATACCGAAAAGAAGTCAGGGCAAAAATCAGACAATATTTGAAAGAGAAAATGTACCATGTATGACAGGATCGTATACGAAGTGGCAGTGATTCTGATTTCGGGTATTTTGCAAACGGCCTTACTGAAAAAAGTCCTGGATACCTTTCTGCTGACAGAGGACAGGAACAGGCTGACATGGAAAATGGTATTCGCGGTCTACTATCTTATGACCACAATTGCTTTCACGGTATTTCATGTATCCATTCCCTATGGATTATGTCATTTGGCGGGCATCATTGGCGTGGCCTGTTTTTACCGTGCGGCATGGGAGAAAAAAGTATGGATTTCCCTGTTCTTTTTCTGCATGGATACAGGCAGTGGAGTGGCAGTATCTCTTGTCACTCCGGCGACGGCCAGAATGCAGCAGAGCGCTGTACAGACCCTGCTTTTGCTGGTCTGCACAGCGGTGATCTGTCATATTCCCGATCCGAAGGAGAGCAGGGAAATAGCGCTTGATCAGAGGCAGATGTTCTTGCTGTCAGTCATTCCTGTGTTGAGTGTGGCAGTGTTTTGGGGAATGACACACGGAAGTGTTGACAGATTGACAGCGGCATTTCTATGTGCAGCGATTATGGTATTTAATCTCTGTGTATTTTATCTGTATCATATCCTGCTTAAAAACTATGTACAGATCAGAGAACAGGATATTTACAGACAACAGACGATTGCCTATCAGAACCAGCTGGAGGTGATCATGGAGTCGCAGAGCCGGATCAGGGCATTGAAGCATGATATGAAAAACCATGTGCTGGCGCTTAGGGGACTGGCAAAGAGTGCAGAGCCGGAAAAGCTGATAGCGTATCTGGATTCCATGCAGGCATTTATGCGGAATCCTTCAGAGCATGTTTATACCGGGAATGAAGCTTTGGACAGCCTGCTTAATTTCAAGCTGCAAAGGGCGCAGGAAGCATTAAAGAGGGTGGAAACGGATATTGTGCTTCCGGAGAAGATGAAGCTGCATTCGTTTGATTTCAATGTCGTCGCAGGAAACCTTCTGGACAATGCGGCAGCGGCAGCCGCGCAGACAGACGAGCAGTTTTTAAAACTCAGTATGCGGATGGAGAACGGCGTATTGTTTCTGTACATGGTAAACAGCTGTACGGGGATTTCGGAAGGTGTATGCGACATGCGCAGGCTGTCGGAGAAGTCTGCCGCAGGGCATGGCATGGGACTTGCAAATGTTCGGAGGATCGTGGAGAAGTATCATGGAGATATAGAAATGTGTTGTAAAGACAATCGTATGGAAACAGATATTATGCTGTATATGAAAAACCTGTAAACTCTCTAAAGGCTGTCATGTGTTCATGGCGGCCTGCATTCTTTTTGGGTTGATTTCGGAAAAAATATGGCAGGATTTCGCCGGAATCAAAAAAAGCGCAGACAGGAAGGATATAATCCGTTTCATAACCCATGCAGGGACTTACAGGAGGTATGAAAGAATGAGAAAAAGATATGCAGGCGTACTGATGGCAGGCGTATTGGGGACATGTGTTCTGACAGGGTGTGAGAAGGCGCCGGAAGCATCTGCGGACAGCGGAGTTTACCATGCAAAAAGCGCTCTGGAAAGTGAGGTGGAGAATATCATAACAGCGGAGTCTGCTATCCATACGGAAGGAACGGGAGATGCGGGGCCGGACGAAAGCTATGACGCCCTGGTAGGAACGGAGGAAAATGGTATTTGGATCTGTGCGCAAGTGCCGGCATCGCCGCAGTCAGCTCCCACATTGACCTTGCGGGAACGGGATGACTGGGATGAGGAAAAGCTCAAAAAGCTGCTTGGCAGTGAAGGCGAAGATGTGAAGGACATTACCGCAGAATATCTGGCACAGAGGGAAAAAGAGCTGAGGGAAATGGATGAGGAGGATAAACCGGGAGAATGGCCGAATTTCGGTGACGATTCTCTCCTGATCTTATCCGATGGGACAAAAGAGGCGTCTTTTGGAAGAAATACATGTGCAGATTTTGAGGATGGCAGATTAAAGAACAATTGTGATGCGATTTATAAAAAAGCGCCGGAAATCGACGTTATGAGGGAAAGTGGGGACGCCTGTGCAGCATTTCCTGTTTCCCGTGCAGAGGAACTTCTTCTGGAGAAACTGGCAGTACTGGACATTACGGAAATATCAGTATCTGAGGCTTTTTATTATGAGCTTGACGGAACCGCGTTTTATGAAATGGTTTTTACGCCTTCTTATGGGAAAATCAAAGTGGCGTCAGAGTTTGGCGCGGTAAAGCGCGGTGAAGTCCAGCCGAGAGGGACAGCCTGGATTACAGAGGACGGTATAGCGGCAATGAGTTTAGAGAACTATTGCGGTAAAATCACAGAGCAGTCCGAGAACGGAAAAATTCTGACATTCCCACAGGCCACAGAAGTTTTGGGAAAATATCTGGAGAACGATATGCTATGTGGGGCTTCTGATGCAAAACTGACGCAGGCAGAACTTGTCTATTACCCGACGCTTGGGGAATCGGAACTGATCCTGACGCCGGCATGGCATATCTTTATTCCTTTGAGGGAAATGCAGGAGTCGTTAGAGTCTGGCGGGCAGGCGTGGCAGGAAGCGGTTGAAAAAGGTGCGGCGTGGAATATTTATCTGGATGCCGTGACGGGAGAATTGATAAAGGTGGAATAGGGTGAAAAGAAGCTCTAAAGCTCACAGCAGAGGCTGTTTCGCTAAGAACTTCTAAGTTTCACCCAGAAAAATGCCTAAAATACAGCATTTTTCATTTTGATTTGAGATTCCGCAAAGAGGAATCATGGAGGTTAGTATGCGCGGGTTTTTTTTGAAGGACCTGAAAAGAAGTTTCCTGAATGCCGGATTCTTTGTGGGGATGGCGGCGCTGACAGCACTATTGCTGGCGGCGGTGGTGACGGGGGCGCCGCTGAATCGCACGCGGAGCAGTTATTATATTCTGTTCAATGTGTTTGGCGCTTCGGGGTTTACCCCTTTTGCGGCTGTCTTTCCCGTATTGGCTTATGCGGCCCGCTTCTGTGAAGAATACCAGAGCGGATATTACCGCATGATTTTTTCTCGGATGGGTCCGATGCGTTTTGGAAGGATCAGGATACTTACCGTCGCATTGTCCGGGGGTGTTATGCTGGCAGTTCCGATTGCAATTGCCTGTGCTGCGGCTTATACATTCGGTATTCCGGGTGTGCCGCAGGGTTCGGACGAGGGACTGTTAGACGGGACAATTATGCTTACTTATGTAATGAAATATGGGGATTGGTATATTGCGGCGGGGAAAACCATTCTCGGTTTTTTGTTTGGAAGCGTTTGGGCGCTTATGGGATTTATGTTTGCAGTATGGATTCCAAACCGCTATGTCGCCCTGATTGCGCCCTTTGTATTGTATGAATCCATGTGGATTGGACTGGATGGAATTGTTTGGCTGAATCCAATCCGGCTTCTGCGGGGAGAGGATGTGGGCAGTTACCCGCTGGCGGCAGGCGTAGAATGTGTTTATCTGATTGTCGTTTCGACAGCCATTATGGCAGGACTGGTGAGGAGGTATCGGAATGGGTGACCTGGCGGTAATTATAAAGGGAATGTTCCATCAGGAGCTAAGAAGCGGCAGGGTTTTCATGGGATATCTTTTGGGATTTGCCATTATGGGCTATTGGACGAATGGTTTTCTGCGGTATGCAGCCGACACAGGGGAACCAATCAACATACTGGAAACCTTCTGTGTGGTGGAGCAGCATTATGTGAATTTGCTGTTTCTGGTCTTAGGGTGGCTTCTGGTGGTGGCGGACGCCCCGTTTATGAAAGGGAATCTCTGTCTGCTTTTATACCGGTGCGGCAGAAATTGCTGGAATATGGGAATGCTTTTTTACATCCTGATACAGGCATTTTTCTATACGGCGGCTCTGGCGGCATTTACCATAGTTGTCAGCAGCTTTTTCGGGTACGCAGGAAATATGTGGAGCAGTCCGGTATATACGCTGGCTCTTGATACGGCAAACAGCATTGGCGTCAAATATAATATTACGTTTCCGTGGCTTGGGATGATGAAAGCCATGTCGGTTCCACAGGCATTTGCGGTGACGTTTTTATTCCTCTATCTTTATCTTGCTTTTATGGGCGTGCTCTTATATACTGCCGCACTGCTGTTTTCGGGGATTGCAGGGGTTGTGTCTGTAATGGGGGTGCACCTGGTTGGATTTTTACGAATGATGGACGGCCATACGGATACGTCTTTACTGGCGAGGGCAGTTCCGGGATATTTGGCAGGAGGGACGCTGTCCTGCTGGCGGTCGGCCGGGGTGTTTCTGGCACTGATTACAGCTTTCATGGTATTATCATCTGTTGTTGTAAAAAGAATGGAGTTTCATTCGGGGACGGAGGTAGAAGAATAGTGCCGGATCGTATGGTTTGTGCCGGGGAAGATATGGGTACAAGTATGTTTATCAGGCTGTTTGCGGGAGTGCCTTTGGATGATTTTGATGCCATACCGCTCATTCCGTTTGGACAGTGGCTTCTGCCGGTGGGTATCTTTCTGCTTATAGTGGGATTTTATGCGGAAAGGCAGGGAAGGGTGGAAATGCTCTCGATATACCGTTACGGAACCGTTTCTGGCTGGTGGAAAAGGCATTTTGGAAAAGGAGTGGCATTCGGCATAAAGACGGCAGTATTGCTCCAGCTCATTGTTCTGGCCTGCGATATTGTTGTGGGGAATATATCGGTGCTTTCCGCAGAACTGTTAGTAAAAATCAGTATCCTGTGGCTGTTTCACAGCGTCAGCATGGCGGCATTGTTTGTCCTGTTTGATTTGTTTTCCGTAAGACGTTTTGCGCCGGGAGCGTTACTTCTGCTGGAAGGCGTGACATTTATCATCGGATGCCGGGTTCGCGCGGTTTCCCCTATGATGTATGGAATGTGGGGAATGTATCATCAAAGCAGTTTATGCCAAACAGGAGGATTTCCGGTCGGACCGGTCATGGCAGCGGAAGTGATTCTGCCGGCAGCCGGATTTTTAATCGGACGGGAATATTTAAAAAGGAGACAGATTTTATCGACATAAGAATGGCTGGCAGCGTCTGGTATTCGCTGCTTGGGAAAGGGGTGGCGTATAAGGTTGAATCAATGCTTCGGAATGGAGGAAAATATGGCAGAAGTAATCCGTGTGGAGAATGTATCAAAAAGATTTGGCGATGTGGTTGCGCTCGACCGTATCAATATCAGCTTCGAAAGAGGGAAAATTTATGGGATTACAGGCAGGAATGGTTCGGGCAAGACTGTATTATTTAAAACGATGATTGGTTACTTAAAGCCCACAGGCGGAAGGGTGGTTGTGGGAGAAAAGGAGATTGGAAAAGACATTGACTTTGCGGACAATATGGGAATTATTATTGAAAATCCCGGGTTTCTGAGCGGATATACAGGATACAAAAATCTGGAGTATCTTGCGTCTATCCGTAAACGGATAGGCAGGACGCAGATCAGGGAGAGTATGAAACGGGCAGGTTTAGATCCCGACAGCCGCAAAAAAGTCGGAAAGTATTCGCTTGGTATGAGGCAGCGGCTTGGCATTGCACAGGCAATCATGGAAAACCCGGACATTTTGATTTTGGACGAGCCGATGAACGGACTTGATAATCAGGGTGTAAAGGATGTGCGGAACATTCTTTTAGGACTGAGGGAAGAAGGAAAAACAGTCATACTTGCCAGTCATGGCAAAGAGGATATCGAAGTTTTGTGTGATGCCGTATATGAGATGGAGCATGGCAGGCTGATATGACAGGGGTATCTAAAGGAGTATTTATTTTAACAATTGTTAAAAAATTTTGATCCTTTTTGCGCCCTGCGCCGTTTCATATAATAGGCCGGATTTACGGGACAGGATATATATAGGTGCGCATCTTTCGGGAAAGGGGCGGAGACATGTGTGCGATGATGAACTGATTGACAGAATTAAGTCGGGGGATGAGGCTGCGGCAAAAGAGCTGATTGACCGCTATTATGCCGCTATCCTGCGATACTGTAGATGGCATTGCGCTGTCCCGGAAAAGGCGGAGGACTTGACACAGGAAACGTTCCTTAAGCTGTTTCGGAGTCTGCATGGTTATAGGGGAAGAAACATGTTCAAAGCGTATTTATACACAATCGCCAACCGACTGTGCATTGACGAGAGCAGAAAAATGCCGTTTTATTCGCTGGAGGACGCGGAAGGAATTGCAAGCGGGCAAAATGAGATCGCGCAGGCGGAGAATCGGGAGGATATCCGGCGTCTGCTTGGTGTTTTGTCGGAAGAGCAGAGGGAGGCGGTAATCCTTCGCTTTGGTCAGGAGCTTGGGTTTTCAGAAATCGCAAAGGTGATGGGATGCAGCATGCGGACGGCACAGAGCCGGGTCAGGAATGCACTTCGGCTTATGAAAAGGGAGTTTGGGGATGAAAAATAGAAGAATAGAGGAATATCTGCAAAGCTCTTTGCGTCAGGGGGAGAAAGGAAGTCCAGGCAAAATAGAGGAGACCGCTGCCGGGTGCATAGAGATTATGCGCAGGCAGGGAGAATACGAGGAAGAGGAGAGAACGGGATTCTGGCAGTTCCTGTCGGATGTTTTGCGGTTTGAGGGACCGGCCATCTTCGGTCTGCAGGCGGGGGTGCTGTTTGTGGTCTGCCTACAGGCCGGATTCATGGAAAATGTATCACATTACATTCCCGTATTTACGCCGCTGTTTGCGCTGGCTGTTATGCCGGTGCTGTTACGCAGCCAGTTTTACAAAATGGGAGAGATGGAGGCGGCGACAAGGGCGTCGGGGGCGGAAATCATACTTGCCAAGCTGATTCTGGCAGGAGCGGCAAATCTGATAGGTTTTACCGTGCTTTTAGGTCTGGTCGTGCGCCTGCAAAATTCCCGTGAAAATATGGGGCAGATGATTTTGTACGGTCTGGTGCCGTATCTGGTCTGCATGTCCGCCATACTGCGGCTGATCAGACTGCGGCGGAAGGAAAGGATATTTGCCTGGGCAGTGGTGACGGCAGGCTCCTGTGTGGGGTGGGGGCTATCAGCGAATACGCTGTCCTGGCTGTATGAAACATCCGCGGCAGGGATTTGGATTGTTTTGTTTGTCGTCTTTACGGCATTTTTCGGTAAAGAAATCTGTTTGATATGGGAGATGAAAAGGGAGGGAAAACCTTATGGAATTATCGATTGACCGTTTGACCAAACATTACGGCAGGAAAATTGCGGTGGACTGTGTCAGCACGATTTTGAGACCGGGGATGTACGGTCTTCTGGGGGAGAACGGTGCGGGAAAGACGACGCTTATGCGTATGCTGTGCGCCATTTTGGAGCCAACCTCCGGGGAGGTGTTTCTGGATGGCAGCGAGGTGAGCGCCATGGGCGCTACTTACCGGGATTTGCTGGGGTATCTGCCGCAGGATTTCGGCTATTATCCGAATTATTCAGCCAGGGAGTTCCTGCTGTATATGGCCGTCCTCAAGGGCATTCCACGGGATCTGGCAAACAAGCGGGTAAAGGAGCTATTGGAAGTTGTGGATTTAGGAAACGTAGGGGCAAAGAAGCTCAGGACTTTTTCGGGAGGGATGAAGCAGAGAGTGGGGATTGCACAGGCGCTCCTGAATCATCCCCAAATTCTGATTCTGGACGAGCCCACCGCCGGGCTTGACCCGAAGGAGAGGGTGCGTTTCCGCAATTTGATTTCCGATTATGCCAAGGACAGGATTGTCATTCTGTCCACCCATATCGTTTCGGACATAGAAGCGATCGCGGATGAGGTGATGCTTATGAAGAAGGGAAAACTGGTATCACAGGGCACGGTGCCGGAACTGACGAAAAGAGCAGAGGGGAAGGTCTGGGAGCTGGCCGTGTCTCCTACGGAGGCGGCACGGTGGCAGGAAAAAGTGACGGTCGCTAACCTGCGGCATGAGGGGGAGCAGGTTATTCTGCGTATTTTGTCGGATGGCAGGCCGGCGGAAGAGGCGGTTTGCTGCGAGGCGACTCTGGAGGATCTATATCTGCAAAGTTTCCGTGAGTAGGCTTACGAGAAATACAAGGAGGAAGTAGAGATGGAACTATTCAGGCTGGAACATAAAAAATTATGGAGAAAAAACACGACCAGAATCTGTGTCCTGTTATGCTTTGTTTACTGCGTGGTACTCGGGAGCGTTCTGGTGTATCAGTGGGGCGTGTTCGGAAGCAGGAAAGACAATTTGGGTGGCAGAAACTTCGACGGATATGTAAATATAAGAAATTGCCAGGCTTATTTTTCAAAATATGGGGAACTGACAGACGAGACATTGCAGGCATGGGTCAGAGATTATCAGCGTCTTCACGCAGCGCTTAAGAAAGAAAAGGAAACGCAGGGAGCGGAGAATAAAGAAACCCTTCAAACATACCAGAATGCGGGATGGGAGACAGTGAACAGTATGATCAGCACACTCTATCCGGAATTGGAACAGGAAGAAATGCACTACGTTATGATCATGAGCTGCTATGTGGATCCTGACAAGCTCACCGGGCTTTATGGGAGAAGGGAAAAGGCGCTTAACACCTTTCTTGACGTAAGCGGACAGACAGGCGGGGAGAGGGCATATCTCTTACAGATCAATGAAAAGGTACAGGAACCTTTTTCGTGGAAATGGGTGGAAGGCTGGTCTGATGTTCTCGGCAGTATGCTGGCTGACTTGGGGACAGTGATGGCGCTGTTTCTGGCCATTGTCCTGTCGTCCCTGTTTGCCGGGGAGTGGCATGACAATACGAGCGCCCTGATACTGACAACAAAAAACGGATGGAGGAAGCTTGCCCTTGCGAAGGTTTTCACAGGGCTTTCCTTTGCGCTGGAACTCTTTGGACTGCTGGCGGCGGGGATGATCGTGTCACAGCTTGTTTTTCTGGGGACGGAAGGGTGGGATATGCCCATCCAGACGATTAAAATGATTGCGATTGCGCCCATGAATATGCTGCAGGCGGAAATCTATGAATATGCATTTACGCTGCTTGGCGCGGTGGGATTTGCGGGCGTTGTCATGCTGCTGTCGGCCTGCTGTAAAAATCATGTGTTGGCGTTTCTCCTGAGTTTGGCGGTGGCATACGGGCCGAAGACGGTGAAGGATTTTGTGCCATACTGGTTGGAGAAGGCGTTTGATCTGCTGCCTCTGGTGGGGAGCGGCACCGATATTTTTAGAACCAATACCTTTCGGCTGTTCGGGCACTATATCTGGTCACCCTATCTGCTGATCTGGGTGCCGGTTTTGATTGGCATTCTGTGTATGCCGCATGCCGTCAGGGGATGGGCGAGACGGATGCGGGTTTAAGGGATTAATTTTAGGGAAAATTGGGGGATCGGTACTGCGTTCCGTCCCTTGTAATGAGCAGATATGCCACGTCCTTCTGCGCGTCAAGGAAGCGGCGTCCTTCCTCCAGACCCAGACAGAGGCATGAGGTGGAAAGGGCGTCGGCTTTCACGGAGGAATCGCAGATAATAGTCACTCCGGCCAGCTCATTTTCCACAGGATAGCCGGTGGCCGTGTCAAGAACGTGGTGGTAGAGCACATTGTCTTGATAGAAACAGCGTTCATAGATCCCGGAGGTTACCACGGAGGTATCCCTGATTTCAATGGTGTCCAGAGACTTTCCTGACTCGGCAAACGGCTCCTGGATGCCGATGCGGAAGGGGGAGCCGTCCGGCTTTTCACCAACTGCAAGCACATTGCCGCCCAGACTGATGCAGGCGCTTTTTACATTCTGGGAGAGCAGATATTCCTTCATTTTGTCCGCGATATAACCCTTGGCGATAAACCCCAGATCGACGGCAGCCTCCCGGTCGGTCAGTGTAACCGTGCGGTAGACGGGATCACCGGTCTCGTCTGATGGGGCTGTGCCAAAACGGATGTTGTCATAGGAGACGTGGGAGAGCGCCTCCTTGATGGAGGCGTCTTCCGGCACATGGGCGTTTCCTTCGGAGCCGAAGTCCCAAAGTTCGCTGACCGGGCGGATAGTAGGGTCTATTCGTCCTCCCGTCGTATTGGCATAGTCTGTCGCCGTCACTAAAAGCTGGACGGTCTCATCCGACACCGTGACGGTCTCTCCGTTTCCGTGATTGATCTTCCACACATCAGAGCCTTCCTCCGTGGCGCTGAAAAGATTTTCATATTTTTCCGCCAGTGCAAAGCAGCCGTCCAAAACCGTTTCATCTTCCGTGTCATACAGGGTAATCTGCACGACCGTGTCGAAGTAGAAGCCTGTCCGGGAGATCGGTTCGGTTTTGCGGGCACAGCCTGTCAGTATGGCAAAAGTCAGGGAAAGAACCAGGGTAAGGGCCGCCATTGGCCATACAATATGTGCTTTATGTTTTATTTTGCTAAGTGGTCTCATGTGCGCTCCATTCCGAAATGCTTTTATGACAGTGCAATGTTGTGCTGGTGTATGACCGAAAACCCCACCGCATCAGAAGATACGATCAGGATACATTTTCGATCCATGTAAAGAATTTATCAAGCCCCTGATTCGTCTCCCGCGTTTCCAGAAACATGCCGGCCGTATACCATGAATGTGTGTTCTTTTTGTCTGTCACAGAATAGAGCTCACACTGGTTTCCAAGCGCCTGCGCTTTATTATAAAAATCTTCCGCGCAGGAATAGGCGATCAGTCCGTCATGTTTACTTTGTATCAGCAGCATGGGGATGGCGCTCTTTGTCATGAGAGCACATGGTTCGCCCTGTGTTCGGTTGTAGCCTTTTGCAAACAACTGATCCAGAAGAAGCCGCACCGACAGGGACTGCTTACCGGAAAAGCTGTAAGGGCCGCCGACACCGATGAATCCGATCACATGGGAAATGTCAACGTCATACTGTTCCTGTATTTTCTTGCTGCAGCAGAGAATGGCGGATAAATGTGCGCCGGCAGACGGGCCGGATATCACGATTTTTGAAGTATCCATTCCCTTTTTATTCAAAAAGGCGATGGCCGCGTTATAGCCTCCGCATACATCTTCGATCTGGCAGGGGTATTTGTTTTTAGGTGAAAGCCTGTACCCAAGGGAGAGGAAGCGGTAACCGTTTCCGGCGACACATTGTCCGACAAAATCAAACAGTTTCGGTGATCCGGCATTCCATCCGCCGCCATGCACCCAGACAATCACTTTATCGCTTGTCACGTGATTCGGCTCATAGTATAAGAAATACTGCTGTCTGTCGTTCCCGAAGGATACAGCCTGCGGCCTGACTTCCTTTTTGACTTGGAGCATTTTCATGTACAGTCCCCAATAGCTGAGACTTTCGCGTATGGAATCTTTCATAGAAGGAACCTTTCGGACCGTAATCCCTGAATATTAATTTTATGCTGCAAAGTTGCCATTTCCCAGATATCATGGTATCATATCTTCGGATGAAAATACAGTAAAATAATGTGAGAAGTACTTTTTAAAGCGCGGCTGAGCTGACCTGGAAGTACTGGATTTCACATGGGAGAAAGGAATGACCACAATATGAAGTTGCCGGGAGAAGAGGAAGCAGGGGGCGGCGTGGGCCCTTCCCTGATTTACATGGTGATCGGCGTATCTGCTTTTGTCCTGATTGTCCTGTTTGCCGTATTCAGGGGAAACGACAGCAAACGTGGGGGCAGCGAATATCTGCGGGAGGTACAGGAGCAGAAGGAGGAAGCGGTGAAGCAGGAGGAGCTTGCTGCGGCCCAGGAGGAAGAAGCGGCCCCAAAGCTTCGTGCGGAGGATCTGGATTTCTGGGATATGTACCCGGAAGAGGATGAGGATGAGAAGCCTGAGACGGGTGAACAGGGTAATGCGGTGTCTAAAAATCCTTATACCGAAAAGGCTGAGCGGGAGAAGGAAAACGAAAGACAGAAGGAGGAGGAACTGCAGAACGACCCGGCCACAGACGGAAAGCATACGCTGGTTACAAACCGGGACGGCACGGAGGAATGGGTGTTAATAAGCCCTTATCTGACCAAAAACACCTTTGATTTTACCAAGATGGAGGATAAGGCCGGGCTGAAGCGGTATATGGAAAACGGCAGAGAGACCTCCTATGTGGGCGTGGATATTTCCAAGCATACGGGGAAGGTCTATTTTCCGAGCCTGAAGGCGGCGGGGGTGGATTATGTGATGATCCGTCTCGGAAGCCGGGGTTACAGTACGGGGCAGATCACGCTGGATGAGAATTTCAAGGAGAATATCGAGGGGGCAATTGAAGCCCAGCTTGATGTGGGCATTTATTTTTATTCTCAGGCTATTTCTCAGGACGAGGCTGTTCAGGAGGCGAATTTTGTGGTACAGAACCTGGAGCCTTACAGGGCGCATGTGAAATATCCGATTGCCTTTAATATGGGGTTTGTTTCCAATGACAAGTCTAGAATCGAGGGACTTGGCCGGGAGGATAAGACGACGGTCACGGTGAGTTTTCTGGACGCAGTCAGGGCGGCAGGCTATGTGCCCATGATTTACGGGGATAAGGAATGGCTGCTGAAAGAAGTGGATCTGACAAAGCTGCAGGATTATGATGTGTGGCTTTCCCAGGAAGAGGAGATTCCGGATTATCCTTACCGTTATGCCATGTGGCAGTATAATACGGACGGCGTGCTAAACGGCATAGACGGCAGCGCGGATTTAAATATCTGCTTTGTCAGCTATTCGGAGCGGTAATCCAGAAGGCGGGGAGAAACCTGAATGGAATGATATAGGCCGGCGTAGACATCGGGAGATATTCCTTCCATGTAATTGGGGGTATATGCCTTGTCTACACCGGCTTTTTTTAACAGGTCGATGGCTTTGTTGTAGGCGATGGCGGCCTCCGTTTCCGTGTCGTAGGTGCCTACCCTGACATAGCCCTTTACATGAATTTTAACAAGATATCTGGTGCGGCCCTTTTCCTGTACGGCGCTTACGCCGTGAAAGCGGTTGAAGATTTCGATATTTTCATAGCGCAGGTCATTTCGGTTACCGTTGATGAAACGGTAGTCCCGGCCTTCTACGGCGTAATTTTTGATGCCGTAGCGGCTCATGATATTGATCTGCATGCCATAGTCGGCCACGAAATAATGGCCGCCGCGTCTGGAAATTCTGCGGGAGGAATAATAGAACAGATCATCCTTGTCGAAAATAAAAAATTCGGCCGGAGAAAAGTAATAGTAAAAAAAGCGGGGACGGATATAAATGGGCGAGGAAAAATAAAGCCCGTTGTCCCGGAAATTAATGAGACAGACCCATTTGCCGAAGGCGAGAGGAGAGTCTTCCTGATAGTCGTCCAGCCGGATGGCAGAATCATTTATGAGCGCAGAGGCTATGCGGTAGATCTCATGCGCTTTTTGCATGTCGCTGTGGCTGCCGAGACTGATGTGCTTATTGCGATAAGTTAATGAAGCGCGAAAGTATATGGTTCCGTCCTTGCGCTTTGCCGTATATACGCCCGGTAATGGCTGGTTCATGGGCCGCTCCTCCTTTTAAGTAATTGTACCATTTTTGAGAAAAAAAACAAATTCAGAAATATTTTTCCTGTTTTCTGCATAGAATATGATAGCAGCCAGATGAGTCACAGTGTTTCAAACAGTAAACTGCTTTGACTATGGAGGAAGAGATGTACAGGAAATATATTACTGGCTTCTTTTTGGCGGGGATGACCATATTATCATCGTGGCTCTGCGTCAGGGAGCTGAAGATTGATCGGATATCGGCCAAGCCTGCTTTCCGTATGGAATACCTGGACGCGTCGATGGAGGAAGATAAGCAGAGTTTTGTAGAGATGCTGGAAAGCGTATCTTCCGGACAGAGAGTGGTAGATTACGAGGTACTGGAACAGACGAAGAAGTATCAGCTGTCGGACAAGGACTATGATGCGCTTCTTCGGATTGTGGAAGCGGAGGCAGGCGGCGAGGATCAGGATGGCAAGCTTCTGGTGGCCAATGTGGTTTTAAACAGGGTGAATAACGAGCTGTTCCCTGATACGGTGTTTCAGGTGGTCATGCAGAAGGAACAGGGAATCGCCCAGTTTTCGCCCACAGTGGACGGCAGATACCAGAATGTCCGTGTCAGTGATGATACGGTGGAGGCGGTGGAGCGCGCCCTGTACGGAGAAGATATTTCCCGGGGAGCGTTGTATTTCTGCGCCCGCGAAAAGGCAGATTCCGACAAGCTCAAATGGTTTGACAGAAAGCTTACCAGACTTTTTTCCTACGGACACCATGAATTCTTCTTGTAAGAAATATTGCGTGCGCCTTGAAAGTGTGTTAACATTCAAATTGGCAATGAAGCAGTCGCGGTAAATGCCGATGGCATTAACTGCGTGGGTGCCGCTTCGAGAACACGGTGCCGGTGAGGCATGTAAGCGGGGAAAGACAGAGGCTTGCGGGCTTGCACTGCGGTTTGACTGAATGCACGCATAAGAAGAAAGGTATGGAAAAAGGATGGAAGTTTTATACAGCAGCACCAGGGACGGAAGGGAAAAGATTACGGCTTCCCGTGCTATTTTAAAGGGTCTGTCGGAGGACGGGGGACTGTTTGTGCCGGATCACATCCCGGCGCTTGCCTGCACCATGCAGGAGCTTGCGGACAAAAGCTATCAGGAGACGGCCTATGAAGTGATGAAGCTGTTTCTTACGGATTTTACGGAGGAGGAGCTAAAGACCTGTATCGCTCGGGCTTACGACGCCAAATTTGACACGGAGGTAATCGCGCCTCTTGTGGAAGCGGAGGGCGCTTATTATCTGGAACTGTTCCACGGGGCGACCATCGCGTTTAAGGATATGGCGCTGTCTATTCTGCCCCATCTGATGACTACTTCCGCAAAGAAGAACCATGTGGAGAACGAGATCGTGATCCTGACGGCCACTTCCGGCGACACGGGCAAGGCGGCTCTGGCAGGGTTTGCGAATGTTGCGGGCACGAAGATTATCGTGTTTTATCCGAAGAACGGTGTCAGCCCGATTCAGGAGAAGCAGATGGTAACCCAGAAGGGGGATAATACTTTTGTGGTCGGCATCCATGGTAATTTTGATGACGCCCAGACTGGCGTGAAAGCGCTTTTCAACGATAAGGAGCTGGCAGAAGAGATGACCGGGCACGGCTTACAGTTTTCCTCGGCCAATTCCATCAATATCGGTCGGCTGGTGCCCCAGGTGGTCTATTATGTGTATGCTTACGCACAGCTTTTGAAAGAAGGGAAGATTCAGGACGGGGAAAAGATAAATGTGGTCGTTCCCACCGGAAACTTCGGAAACATTCTGGCGGCCTTTTACGCGAAGAATATGGGTGTACCGTTAGGTAAGCTGATCTGTGCCTCCAATGAAAATAAAGTGCTTTATGATTTCTTCCAGACGGGAGATTATGACAGGAACCGGGAGTTTAAGCTGACAAGCTCTCCTTCCATGGATATTCTGATTTCCAGCAATCTGGAGAGACTGATCTACCGTATTGCGGGCAGTGACCCGGAGAAGAACGCCGCTATGATGAAGAGCCTGTCCGAGCAGGGCAGTTATCAGATCACAGCAAAAATGAGAGAGCAGCTCACCGATTTCTACGGGAATTTTGCGGATGAAGCGGAGACGGCGGACAGAATCAAAGCGATGTATGAAAATACGGGCTATGTGTTGGATACCCATACGGCGGTGGCGAGTGCGGTTTATCAGAAATATGTGGCTGACACGAAGGATCAGACGAAGACTGTGATCGCCTCCACGGCAAGTCCCTTCAAGTTTACCAGAAGCGTCATGAACGCCATCGATCCGAAATACGACGCTATGGGTGATTTCGAGCTGGTTGATGAACTGTCAAAGATCGGTAATGTGGCCGTGCCGATGGCCATTGAAGAAATCCGTACCGCGCCGGTGCTGCACGATCACGTGTGCGACAGGACGGAGATGAAGGCGGTTGTGAAACAGTTTCTCGGCATCGGGTAGGAGCGGGAGAATAAAAAAGGAGGGCAGAAACTCTGCTCTCCTTTTTGCTTTCGATACGGGAAAATGCTCTGATCGGCAGTTTTATTAACTTGTACGTTTCCCGAGTGCCGTATAATCCCTGTCCACGCATATAGTCTTGTAGGCGGGACGGATGATCTTGCCGTTGTTTGCAAGCTCCTCCATGCGGTGTGCGCTCCAGCCAACGATTCTGGCGATGGCGAAGATCGGTGTGTAAAGCTCCATCGGCAGGTTCAGCATGCTGTAAACGAAACCGGAATAGAAGTCCACGTTGACGTTGACGCCTTTGTAGATGGGACGCTCTTCCGCGATCAGTTCAGGAGACAGTCTCTCCACAAGGTTATAGAGTGCAAATTCCTCATGCAGCCCTTTTTCCTGGGACAGCCTCTCCACAAAGGATTTAAAGATAACGGCACGGGGATCGGATTTCGAGTATACTGCATGTCCTACACCGTAGATCAGTCCTGCATGGTCAAAGGCTTCTTTGTGGAGCAGTTTTTTCAAATAATCAGCCACCTGTCCCTCATTGCTCCAGTCGGAGACCTCCTGCTTCATTTCCTCAAACATCTTCACCACTTTGATATTGGCGCCGCCGTGGCGTGGGCCTTTCAGGGAGCCGATGGCTGCCGCGATAACGGAATAGGTGTCCGTCAGGGAGGAGGTAACCACATGGGTGGTAAAGGAAGAGTTATTACCGCCGCCGTGCTCCATATGCAGGATCAGCGCAATATCCAGAACCCTTGCCTCCAGAGGCGTATATTTATTGTCCGGGCGCAGAATATGTAAAATGTTCTCCGCATTTGACAGATCCGGCTGGGGCTGGTGTATGTAGAGACTTTCCCCATTGTGGTAGTGATTGTAAGCCTGATAGCCGTAGATGGAAAGCATCGGGAACAGCGCGATCAGCTGCAGGCACTGTCTGAGCACATTGGGAAGGGAAGTGTCGTCGGCTCTGTCATCATAGGAGTAGAGCGTCAGCACACATCTGGCTAACGTGTTCATCATGTCGTTGCTGGGCGCTTTCATGATAATATCGCGCACAAAACTGGTAGGCAGGGAGCGGTAGCTGTTTAAAAGCTTTGTAAAATCCTCCAGTTCCTTCTCATTTGGAAGCTTGTCAAATAAAAGAAGATAGGTGACTTCCTCAAAGCCGAAACGGCCGTCCGCAGAAAAACCGTCCACCAGATCCTTGACATTATATCCCCGGTAGAAGAGTTTACCGTGGGTAGGTACCTGTACGCCGTCCACGATTTTGTTGGCGCGCACATCGGAAATGTTTGTTAAACCGGCCAGTACGCCCTTACCGTTCAAATCCCTTAAGCCGCGCTTTACGTCAAATTTTGTGAATAGATCCGTATCAATAATGCCGGCCTGTTCGCTCATATTTGCAAGCCGCACAATTTCGGGAGTGATTTCAGAAAAGCTATTCTGTTCCATAGAGATGTACCTCCTTTCAAAATCAAGGTGTTCCGAATCCCGATTCAGAGAGCGAATGCTGTTTCCCTGAAAATGCTTCGGGTGTATTTGTGACAAAAACGGCGCAGGGGTACGTACGGTTACCCATGCACCGACTTCATTATAATATCATGAAAAACAGGGCGGAAACAAGAAAAAATAAGTAATTTAACAAATATTTAATATTATGTTAACAATATTAGCGCACGAAATAGTAAAATAGTACCAGACAGGAATGCGTGCAGTTCATTATGGGAGTGGAAATTTTTCCTATTTTATGTTTGTTTTTTTAGGTTACAGGCGGTATAATATAATTGATATAAAAAGAACATAGCACAGTCGCAGACAAGATAGTCTGCGACTGAAGGCGGCATTTATTTTTTCTTGCATCATTAACGGGCAAACGTCCGACGAATGCGGACAGGGAGCGCGAAGCGCGGGTTTGCGGGTTAAAATGTAGTGTGGAAACAAGAGGTATTTGTAAAGGGAGGAGCATGCGTATGAACGTGGGTGCGGTATCATCTCAGAAAAGTCTGTTTTGGTCATATTCCCATCTTTCCAGCGGAAAACGGATTAATACGGCGAAGGACGACGCGGCGGGGCTTGCCATTGCGAACAGGATGAAAACGCAGGAAATCGGATATAAGGTCGGAGCGGATAACGCGGGAATGGCCATTGGCGCTTCCAATGTGGCGGAGGGCGCTCTGGGCGGCATGTCGGATTATTTACAGAGAATCCGGGAGCTTGCAGTGAAATCCATGAACGGGATCAATTCCGATGCGGATAAGCAGATTTACCAGAAAGAGATCGAGCAGCTCAAACAGGGCATAGAAGGGCTTGCAAGGGACACCAGCTTTAATGAGCAGAAGCTTTTGGACGGCAGTATGGCGGATATGGCAGTTGCAACTTCACCGAATGGCGGCAGTATGCATATCCAGATGGAGAATTCCACGCTGGAAGCTTTGGGCATCGCTGATCTGGACGTTACCTCGAAGAATTTCAGTCTGGATGCCATAGATAAGGCAATGGATATGATTTCCCAGCGCAGAAGCAGTCTGGGTGCGTCCACTAACGCTTTGCAGCATACACGCAATCTCAATCATTCTGCTGCAATTAACCAGCTTTCTTCCAGAAGCCGTCTGGAGGATCTGGATTTCCCGAAGGCGATTTCGAAGAAAAAACAGGATGAGGTATTCGGACAGTATCGGATGGCCATGCTGAGACGGCAGATGAATGAAAAGAGGAAGTCCACAATGGCGTTGTTCTGAATTTCGGCAGAAGTGCGTGCCGCGATTTTGCTCTATTGACTTTTTAGAGGCGGTCTGAGATAATGTTAAAAGTGTACGGACAGGTACATGTGAGGGACATTCGGGATATCAGGGGAACGGTTCCCCGGACATTCCGTGAACCAATACAATTTTTAAGGAGGAGAACGTAAAAATGGCAACAAAAGCGTATTATCCCATTTCCGAGATTGGCGCCGGCAAGGTTGGTTTTTCCAAAACCCGTTCCATTATTGAGGCGGCATTCTACGGGAACAACGTAGTTAAGGTTAACACCTTGAGAGAGGCATATGAGCTGGCAAAGAATTCACCCGGTACCGTGGTGACTGATATGCCGATTAAGGACGGCGAGACTTTCGGTCTTCCTGCAGATGCAAAGGTTCTGTTATTCAATGACGGCGCGGTAACCGGCCGTTATGCGGCAGCACGCCGTATTAAAGGCGAGCCCGGTGTGGATGAAGCGAAGCTGGATAAAGTGGTTATGGACGCGATCTATGAGACCCGCTGGAAAACCATGTATCATGCAGAGTGCTTTGTAGGTCTTGATACTGAGTTTATGGCAAAGGCTCACCTTCTGATTCCGGAAGGAGAGGAGAACCTGCTTTACAACTGGATGATTAACTTCCAGTATATGTCCGACGAGTACGTAAAGATGTACAAGAAATCCCAGCCGATCGGCGGTGGCAATGAGCCTGATATCTATATTTTCTCTGATCCCCAGTGGGCACCCCACGAGGCTCCCGATGTGGATTACAGCTGCTTAAGCGATCCGCTGACACTGTGCTACTTCGATACGAACCAGAACTGCGCTGCAATCCTCGGTATGAAATACTTTGGTGAGCACAAGAAGGGTACTCTGACCATGGCATGGGCTCTTGCTAACAGAAACGGTTATGCATCCTGCCACGGCGGACAGAAAGAATATTCCTTAGAGGGCGGCAAGAAGTTCGTTGCTTCCGTTTATGGTCTGTCAGGTTCCGGTAAGTCCACCCTGACCCATGCAAAGCATGATGGCAAGTACGATCAGTTCGGCGGCATCAAGGTGCTTCACGACGACGCCTTCATCATCAACAGCGATACCTGTTCTTCTATCGCTCTTGAGCCTACTTACTTTGATAAGACGTCGGATTATCCGACAGGCTGCCCGGACAACGAGTTCCTGTTATCCGCTCAGAACTGCTCCTGCACCATGGACAGCGAAGGAAAGATTCAGCTTGTTACCGAGGATATCAGAAACGGTAATGGTCGTGCGATCAAGTCCAAATTATGGTCTCCTAACCGTGTAGATAAGATCGATGCACCTGTGAATGCGATCTTCTGGATTATGAAGGATCCTACCATTCCGCCGATCGTTAAGTTGAAAGGTTCCGCGCTTGCATCCGTTATGGGCGCTACGCTGGCTACCAAGACTTCCACGGCAGAGCGTGTTGCGGCAGGCACCGACCTGAATGCAATCCGTATCGTACCTTATGCTAACCCGTTCAGAACGTATCCTCTGGTTAACGACTATGAGAAGTTCAAGAAGCTGGTTGAGGAGAAGAACGTAGACTGCTACATCGTGAATACCGGTGACTTCATGGGTCACAAGTGCCAGAAGGAAGATACGCTTGGCATCCTTGAGACCATCGTTGAGGGTAAGGCGAAATTCGAGCAGTGGGGTCCTTTCGAGGATATCGAAATCATGAACGACTGGAGCGGCAAGACAGGCGACTTCACCCCTGATTTGAACGACGCTGATTACAAGGCACAGTTAAAGAGCGCTCTGCAGACCCGTGTGGATGCAGTTAAGGGCTTTGCTGAGAAGAAGGAAGGTTATGATAAGCTTCCTGACGAGGCACTGGCAGCTCTTGAGAAGCTGGTTAACGCTCTGTAATTTTTCAGGTAATTTTATACAGGCAGAAAGAGTGTATCCGGGAATCAGCTGATTTTCGGATACACTTTTCGTATTCTGGGAAAATATGTGATGATCCGGCAAAAATGCCAATAGTGAAAGCGGGTTGTGGCAAGAGTGTTGGAATCTGTGGCAAAAGATGGTAAAATAAACACTATGAGAAGCCTGTCTGCGACGGGTGGGATCTATGTCAAAGCCGCCTGTGAATGGGCAGTTGATTTTGGGAATTGGCATAATTTTGATTCCGGTAAGCGGTAAATGAATAAGAAACAGTGGATTTTGGAAATTGCCTGGGAATTGGGGGAAGGATATGTATCATTGCGAAATTTGTTTTTATATGATTACTGAACAGAATGAGTTATTTGAAATATTGGAACAGATGCCGCAGTTTCTTCATTTTTCACATGAATATCAGAGGAGCGTCCGCGCGGAAGCAGAGCTGACTGGCAGGGCTGATGTGATTCTGGCGGATATACGGCAGACGGATGCGGCGGAAACGCTTGCATTTCTGCTTTCCCATATGCGGAAGGATACGGAGCTGATTGTGTTGGCGGATCAGGAGCAGACGGCGCTCTTGACCACAAAAGATGACGCGGAGAAAATTACGGATATTTGGGTGATGCCTTTAACGGAGGCAGAGTTTCGGTTTCGTCTGACTCGCTGGCAGAAGACTTATAAAATGGGCAAGGATTTCTGGCAGACACAGAGTTACCTTGACACAACGATCAACAGCGTTCCTCATCTGATCTGGTATAAGGATAAAGAAGGCGCACATATGAAAGTCAACGAGGCGTTTTGCAAGGCTGTCAATAAGACTATGGAGCAGATTGAGGGACGTGGTCACTACTATATTTGGGATATCGATCCGGAGGAGTATGCCAAAGGCGAGTTTATCTGCATGGAGTCGGAGTACGAGGTGATGGATAAGAGAGAGACCTGTATTTTCGATGAAACGGTCAAAATCGGTGACAGTATGCGGGAGTTGAAAACCTATAAGTCGCCTCTATTTGATTTGGACGGAAGCGTTATGGGAACCGTGGGCGTTGCGATTGATGTGACGCAGGAGAAGCTTTACGAGCAGATGATGATTAGGAATGCAAACACGGATTTCCTGACGGGACTGTATAACAGACGGTATGTGTATGAGTTTATCGATAAACAGGATAATGGTCACATAGCGGTGTACTGTATTGATCTGGACCATTTTAAGAGTGTCAATGATATCTATGGCCATCATGAAGGGGATAAGGCGCTGGTTCTCACGGCAAAAACGCTTCAGGATACTGTACCGGAGGGGGTGATTGCCCGCATGGGAGGCGACGAGTTCCTGGTAGTGCTGACCGGGGTGCGCACCGAAGAAGAAGTAGAGCAGACAAGGAAGATGCTCAAGGATCGGCTTGACGGGGAATATTCGAAACATGAAAACTTTAAAAAAGTTTCCGCCAGCGTGGGTTCTTCTTATGCCCGGACAGGGCGGGAAACATTCCATCATCTGTTCCACAGAGCCGATGAAATGATGTATCGGGAAAAGGAAAGCAACAGATAAAGAGTGGAAAAAAATTCTGTTGTATTCTGCGGTCAATTCGGATATAATAGAGATAACCTGAAATGCGCGACAAAGTCTTGTTATTTTGAACCTACAGATACTTTAAACGGGATTCCTACATTGTCATATAGATGTCAGGCCTCCAGCCTTTTGGGCATTGCGCAGTGGAAGACAGAAGTATGGTTGCGGTTACCCACCTAGCATTGCTAGGAGTCAAAATACAAGATCCGGCATTTTGGGGGTTATACAAAAGATGGAAAAGCAGTCGTCTTGTACGGCTGCTTTTGCAGGTATGGAGAAAAGGAGCAAAACGCTTCGGAACGGAGAATAAAATGGGTATCAGAATAGGAATTTTAGGTTATGGAAATCTTGGGCGCGGCGTGGAGTGCGCCGTAAAACAAAATGCGGATATGGAGCTTGTGGCGGTGTTTACCAGAAGAGCGCCGGAGAAAGTAGAGATTCTCACGAAAACAGCGAAGGTCTGTCATGTATCCGAGGCGGCGGCATGGAAAGATAAAATTGACGTGATGATATTATGCGGCGGCAGCGCAACGGATCTGCCGGAGCAGACGCCGGCTTATGCGAAGCTGTTCAATGTAGTAGACAGCTTTGACACCCATGCCAACATACCGAAGCACTTTGACAACGTGGATGCTGCTGCGAAAGAAGCCGGAAAAGTGGGAATCATTTCCGTGGGCTGGGATCCGGGGATGTTTTCCTTAAACAGGATGTACGCCTCCGTCATTCTGCCGAACGGGAAAGATTATACGTTCTGGGGAAAAGGCGTCAGCCAGGGACATAGTGACGCGATTCGCCGGATTGCGGGCGTGAAAAACGCAAAGCAGTACACGATTCCTGTGGAAGCGGCTCTTGACGCGGTGAGAGAGGGGAAAAATCCTGAGCTTTCCACAAGGGAAAAACATACAAGAGAGTGTTTTGTCGTTCTGGAGGAGGGTGCGGACGCAGCGAAGGTGGAGCAGGAGATTAAGACCATGCCGAATTACTTTGCGGATTACGATACCACTGTACATTTTATCAGCGAGGAGGCGCTTCTCAGAGATCACAGCGGCATACCGCACGGAGGATTTGTGCTCCGCAGCGGAAAGACGGGGTGGGAAGAGGAGAACAGTCATCTGATAGAATACAGCCTGAAGCTGGATTCCAACCCGGAGTTTACTTCCAGCGTGATTATTGCTTATGCGAGAGCCGCCTATCGCCTGAATCAGGAGGGCCAGACAGGGGCGAAGACCGTGTTTGATATTCCGCCTGCTTATCTGAGTGCGAAAAGAGGGGAAGAGCTGCGGGCGGCGATGCTGTAGATTATATGAAAAAGGGAAATGCCGACGGCAGGTGGCTTCACGGGTGAATGAAAAGGATTTGACCGTGAAGCTTTTTCTTTATACAAAAGATACTATTTCCGCCTCTGTGCGCATAGTAATAGAGGAGGACATGGAAAGGGCTGCGATATGAGGTTTGACGGAAAACAACTGGCGAAGCTGGCTCTTATTTTTTTCGGCCTGTTATTTATCGTTTGTCTTTTTCTGGGAAGGCGACAGGGACAGGAGGAAAAGCCTTCCCAGCCGGAGGGGGAGCGGATTACGGTGGAGGATGTGGAGATTCTGCTGGATGCGCTGGGGGTCTCCTTTTCGGCATCTGCATCCGACGGTGAGGGGCAGAAGCAGACTGACCGGCAACTGTCAGAAGAGGGAGAAAATACATATTTTACATATGGACAGTATTTGGCATTGTGTGAAAGTCTGGCGGCCGAGGAATGGGGGCTTCCCGATTACAGGGATCGTTATGAGCCGGCACAGGCTCTTTTAAAGGAGGACTGGTATCGGGCATTCCGTATTTTTCTGGCTTATCTTGATACGGAGTCCTCGATCTGGGAAACTACGGTCTTTGTGCTGAAAACAGACCGGGAGAAGGCGGAGGCATACACGGAAAACGGCGCGATGCAGGGGGCGTGTCCGTATGCTTCGACAGCCTTTGCGGAGAGTGATCTGCAGGAATTAAAGGTCTATGTGCAGGGCAATACGCTGCTGACCATTGTGGAGGTACTGCCGGAGGACCATTATCTGGGAAGCGTTTGGGTGATGGAAAACAAGGACGGCACACTGGATTGTTTTTACCATGATACCGTATTCCGGGCGGCGCTTTCCGCAGACGCCCTGAAAAATCCGCCTGAGCGGGAACAGATTGCGGATCTGACATTTCGGGACGGATGTATTGTGGAGGCAGAGGAGCGCAGGGAAAAAATTCACGGAAGACTGCTTCGGGCTTCGGAGCAGGAATTGGAGATTGAAGATTACGGCGTTTATCAGGTTGCGGAGGATATGGAAGTCTATAAGCTTTATGGGAGTCTGAGAACGCTGGAGCAGGGAGAACTGCGGGTGGGCTGTACGGATACGGATTTTGTCGTGGACCGGGGGAAGGTGTATGCCTGTCTGGTATCCGAGGAGGCAGGGGCGGATCAGATCCGTGTCCTCCTAAAGAACACGGCGGCGGGCAGCAATTTCCACGAGACGGTGGGCATTTTAGTGGATGGTGAAAAGATTCGGCTTCGGAGTGATCAGATGGCCGTGGGGGAGCGCAGGACCTATCGGAGCGCGAATCTGACGGACAAGGTTACGGTGGAAATGGAGGGGAGCGGCAGGGCGGATCACGCTTACCGTGGAACGATGGAATGTCTGCGGATGGAACAGGGAATAGTGCTGATCAATGAGCTGCCATTGGAGGAATATCTCTATGCCGTGGTGCCGAGCGAGATGCCGGCTTCTTATCCGCAGGAGGCGCTGAAGGCGCAGGCGGTGTGCGCCAGAACCTATGCATACCGTTATATTTTACGGGCGGGGCTCCCGGAACTTGGCGCTCATGTGGATGATACCACAGCCTATCAGGTTTATCATAATATCGAGGAACATGCGGCAGCTACCACAGCGGTCAAGGAGACGGACGGGGTGCTTCTTACCTATGAGGGGGAGGCTGCGGGAAATTATTATTATTCAACATCCTGCGGGGCAGGGACGGACGTAGTGAGCTGGCAGGGCGGTAATGGCGAGGATATCCCGTATTTGCATGGCGTGCGTGTGAGTGAAGCATGCGGAGAAGAGCGGCCGGAAGGAGCGGAGGCCGGAACAGATGGCGGCTTTGAGGAGGATGACGCAGAGCGGAAAGGAGCACAGCCAGTGGATAACGGGAACGGGGAGATGCAGGAAACGGCGGCCGGTGTGTCTGAGAATTTCGACACAGAATCCCTGCGGGACGAAACGGTTTTTCGTCAGTTTATTACTACAGTGCATGAAACGGACTTTGAGAAGGATGAACCCTGGTACCGGTGGAGCTACCATGTAGAGGAGCTGGACGAAAAGAATCTGTTCGCCCGTCTGAAGGAGCGGTACGCAAGTGCGCCGGCGTTTGTACTGACAAAGGCGGAAGGAGACTATTATGTGTCGGAGCCGATCGGAAAGACGGGAAAATTGAAAAGGATTGAGATCACAAAGAGAGGCGCAGGCGGGATTGCGCAGGAGCTGACCATTGAGGCGGAGAAAGCAACTTATAAGGTGTTTTCAGAATACAATATCCGCTATGTTCTCTGTGACAGAGAAAGCACGGTCAGGAAACAGGACGGGAGCGAAACCGTGCCGGGAACGCTTCTTCCCAGCGGCTTTTTTGTGCTGGATACTGTCGTTGATACTGGAAAAGACGGGGAAAGTGTGGTAGGATATACGTTGACTGGGGGTGGCTTCGGGCACGGCGTCGGTATGTCCCAGAACGGTGCGAAGGCAATGGGAGAGCAGGGAGCCGACTATGGGCAGATTCTTTCTGTGTTTTATCCGGGCTGTGAGGTAACAGATGCCGGGGCGCTGAGAGAGTTGTAAAGCTTCTTCCCGTTACATAAGTCAAAAAGAACATGAGACTGCATATGTCATAAAGGCAGAGAAGTCATCTGGGAAGCAAAAATGCAATCTTAAGTCAGGTACAAAAATAAGTATTATAGGAAAGCAGATAACAGGAAACAATCGGGAGTATGATGAGAACGGTTTACAGATTGTATTATATATTAAGGGATTTTAACTGGCAGATGACGAAGAAAAATATCAGTGCTTTTGCGGCCAGCACGGCGTTCTTCCTCTTTCTGTCCATGATACCGCTTTTGATGGCGCTGTGTGCGATTCTGCCATATACGGCATTGACGGAGGATAATCTGATCAATGCGATTACACAGTTTACGCCGGATGCGGTAAACGGTATGGTCATACGCATCGTGTCGGACGTTTATGCCAGATCGGCGGGAACGATCACGGTTTTTGCGCTGGTAACGATCTGGTCGGCGGCGAAGGCCATGCTGGCGCTGATTTATGGCTTAAATGCAGTCAATGATGTGGAGGAGAAACGAAACTATATCGTGCTGCGGGCAATTGCCTGCTTTTATACGGTAATCATTCTGGCGGCAACGCTGGCGGCGCTTTTTGTGATGGTTTTCGGCAATGTGATCGTGGATATTCTTCTCAGGGATATCCCGCCGCTTCACCTGGTGGTGCATGTGGTCATGCGCTTCCGCTTTCTGTTATCCTGGGTGGTTCTGACCTTCGTTTTTGCCATGATTTATGCCTTTGTGCCGAGCTGCAAGCTGCGGTTTAAGGCGCAGATTCCGGGTGCGGCGTTTGCGGCGGTGCTGTGGAGTGTCGCCTCCTTTGCCTTCTCTGTTTATGTGGATCACTACAACGATTTCGGTACCTATGGGAGTTTGACCACTGTGGTCATTTTGATGCTCTGGTTTTATATGCTGATGTATATTCTGATGATCGGGGCGCATATTAACAGGTATTTCGGGCCGGTCTATAAATTTTTTTTCGGGTGGCTTGACAAGTCGAAGGAAAGTCACTAAAATAGCAGATAGATTTGTTGGAAAGCATACGAGAAAAGCGAAGAAGGTGTCAGTAGGAAATTTTTTCCGTCAGAGAGAGGGAATCATCGGCTGTAAGTTCCCTTCGGTTCAGAAATTATCCGAAATTTCCCACCGGAGCTGTCTGGGTGAACCGATTGCCTGTATAACGGGTCAATCGCATTAGTTCGGAACGTACAGGCACGTTACGCCGAAGGAAGTGTCCGTATGCCGGTCTGTGTAATAGACAGGAACCGGGAACGGGAAACTGGGTGGTACCGCGGAGTAGATTCGTCCCATGTGTGTTGCATGTGGGGCGTTTTTTTGCGCGCATAAGCAGAGCCGGAAGATATGCGGAGAATGTGCCATGCTTGCATGAGCACATGCGAAGGATATCTTATGGCGAGCAACGCGAGTGAGAGATGCGGAGCATCTCGAGCTGCTTATGCATAAGCAGAGCCGGAAGATATATGGAGAATGTGCCATGTCAGCATAAGCAGAACCGGATTGATTATACAGTTGTTTATGTCCATCAAAGGAGAGGAGAACAGATATGAAAGAAAAATTGGAACAGATCAAGGCCGAGGCCCTGCGTCAGATTGAGGCCAGTGACGCACTGGAAAGGCTGAACGAGATTAAGGTCAATTACCTTGGGAAAAAGGGTGAGCTGACGGCGTTGTTAAAGAGCATGAAGGACGTGGCGCCGGAGGACCGTCCGAAGGTGGGACAGCTTGTCAATGAGACAAGGGAAGAGATTGAAAAGGTTCTGGAGGCTTCCGTCAAAAAGATGGAGAGGGCCGTACGGGAAGCGAAGTTAAAGACGGAAGTCATTGACGTGACGCTGCCTTCCAAAAAGCAAAAGATGGGACACAGACATCCTAACACCATCGCCTTGGAAGAGGTGGAGAGAATCTTTATCGGCATGGGCTATGAGGTTGTGGAAGGCCCCGATGTGGAGAAGGATTATTACAATTTCGAGGCGCTGAATATTCCGGCGGATCATCCGGCAAAGGACGAGCAGGACACCTTTTATATTACAGGAGATATTCTGCTGAGAACGCAGACCTCCTCCGTGCAGGTGCACGAGATGGAGAAAGGGAAACTTCCCATCCGCATGATCGCGCCGGGAAGAGTGTTCCGTTCCGATGAGGTGGACGCGACCCATTCTCCGTCCTTCCATCAGATCGAGGGGCTGGTGATTGATAAGCATATCACACTTGCGGATTTGAAGGGAACACTGGCGGAGTTTGCCAGGGAGCTGTTCGGGGAGGACACGAAGGTAAAATTCAGACCCCATCACTTCCCGTTCACAGAGCCAAGCGCGGAGATGGATGTGACCTGCTTTAAGTGCGGCGGAAAGGGCTGCCGTTTCTGCAAGGGCGAGGGATGGATCGAGATCCTTGGCTGTGGTATGGTGCATCCCCATGTGCTCGAGATGAGCGGCATCGACCCGGAGGAGTATACGGGATTTGCGTTCGGCGTGGGGCTGGAGCGTATCGCGCTGTTAAAATATGAGATTGACGATATGAGGCTGTTGTATGAGAACGATATCCGTTTCCTGAAGCAGTTCTAATGGACCAATAAAAACGAATCCGTCGGTGTTTTGCAGGCAGGAAGGAAAATGGACGGATTTAGGTAAGGAAAGAAAATATGCCGCATGTAAAAATCAAATGCTTTTCCGGCAGGACAGAGGAGCAGAAGCGAAGATGTGCGCAAAAAATCGCGGAAGACATTTCTGAAATACTTGGATGTGATATTTCCAGTGTCTCCGTTGCGATTGAAGATGTTGCGCAGGAGGACTGGAAAGAGGAAGTCTGGGATAAAGATATGGCTGCCGATCAGGATTTGCTATATAAAAAACCGGGATACTCGTATGATTAAGTTTTGCTTCGAGTAAAGAGTATTACAATATATAAAAGTAGTTACAGATTTAGAAAGGGAAAGGATTACAGTATGAATACAGCATTATCATGGATTAAAGCATATGTGCCAGATTTGAGCTGCACCGATCAGGAGTATATGGATGCGATGACGCTCTCCGGCACGAAGGTGGAGGGCTATACCAGACTGGATAAAAATCTGGAAAAAATCGTGGTGGGCCAGATTCAGAAGATCGAGAAGCATCCCGATGCGGATAAGCTGATTGTCTGTCAGGTGGACGTCGGCCAAGAGGTCATCCAGATTGTCACCGGTGCGCCCAATGTGAAGGAGGGCGACAAAGTGCCGGTGGTTTTGGACGGCGGTAAGGTGGCGGGTGGTCACGACGGCGGACCGCTGCCGGAGGACGGTATTTCGATCAAGGCAGGAAAGCTCCGCGGCGTGCCGTCAAACGGCATGATGTGTTCCATCGAGGAACTTGGCTCCGACAGGAATTTTTACCCGGAAGCGCCGGAAATGGGTATTTACATTTTCGGGGACGATGTACAGGTGGGTGCGGACGCAGTGGAGGCGCTCGGACTGCGCGATACGGTGTTCGAGTATGAAGTGACCTCAAACCGTGTAGACTGTTACAGTGTGATCGGCATTGCCAGAGAGGCGGCGGCTACTTTCAGAAAGCCTTTTGTTCTGCCGGAAGTGACGGCAAAGGGAAATGACGAAAACGTAGAGGATTATATATCCGTTGAAGTGCAGGATCAGGAGCTTTGTCCCAGATACTGCGCGAGAGTGTGCAAAAATATTAAAATCGGGCCTTCACCGAAATGGATGCAGAGACGTCTTGCGGCAAGCGGCATCCGGCCTATCAACAATCTGGTGGACATCACCAACTATGTGATGGAGGAGTACGGACAGCCCATGCATGCTTTTGACCTGGATACCATTGCAGGGCATAAGATTATCGTCCGCAGGGCAAAAGACGGCGACGTTTTCCGTACGCTGGACGGGCAGGAAAGAAATCTGGATTCGGATGTGCTGATGATCTGCGACGCGGAGAAAGAGGTGGGTATCGCCGGGATCATGGGCGGCGAAAATTCCATGATTACGGATCACGTAAGCACCGTGCTCTTTGAGGCGGCCACCTTTAACGGTGCGAATATCCGCAAATCCGCAAAACGTGTGGGACTGCGCACGGACGCGTCCGGCAAATTTGAAAAGGGTCTTGATCCCTACAATGCGGAAGCGGCCATCAACCGTGCCTGTCAGCTCATCGAGGAGCTTGGCTGTGGCGAGGTTGTAGGCGGTATGGTGGATGTGCACGGCGAGATGAAGGAGAAGGTGGTTCTGCCCTTTGAGCCGGAGCGCTACAATAAACTGCTTGGCACGGATGTCTCCGAGCAGGAAATGCTTGATATTTTCAGGATGATTGAGGTGGAGTACGACGCGGCAAAGAGAACGCTCACAGTGCCTACCTTCCGTCAGGATATCCTGCGCCAGTGCGATATCGCGGAGGAGATTGCCCGGTTTTACGGTTACGACAAGATCCCGACTACGCTTCCGAACGGCGAGGCTACCACGGGTAAGCTGCCTTTTAAACTGCGGATTGAGCAGAAAGCAAGGGATATTGCGGAATACTGCGGTTTTTCCCAGGGCATGTGTTATTCTTTTGAGAGCCCGAAGGTGTTTGATAAGCTGCTGCTTTCGGCGGACGATCCGGCAAGGCGGGCCATCACCATCGCCAACCCGCTGGGGGAGGATTTTTCGATTATGCGGACGGTTCCCCTGCACGGAATGCTGACCAGCCTTGCCACCAACTATAACAGGCGTAACAAGGACGTGCGGCTCTATGAGCTGGGAAATATTTATCTGCCCAAGGCGCTGCCCCTCACGGAACTTCCCGAGGAGCGGATGCAGTTTACGCTTGGCATGTACGGGGACTGCGATTTCTTTGATATGAAGGGCGTTGTGGAGGCGTTCTTTGAGAGCATCGGTATGCATAAAAAGGCGGTCTATGATCCGAAAGCAGGCAGAAACTATCTGCATCCGGGCAGACAGGCGAACATCGAATACGAGGGAACTTTGGTCGGTTATCTGGGAGAGGTACACCCTGAGGTCTGCGACAATTACGACATGAAGACCAGAGCTTATGTGGCGGTGCTTGACATTCCGGCCATTCTGCCCCTTGCCACCTTTGACCGCAAGTATGAGGGCATTGCGAAGTACCCGGCAGTTTTGCGCGATATCAGTATGGTTGTGCCCAAGGAAGTGATGGCGGGACAGATCGAGGCTGTCATTGCCCAGCGCGGCGGAAAGATTCTGGAAGACTACCAGCTCTTTGATATTTATGAGGGAAGCCAGATCAAGGAAGGCTTTAAGTCCATGGCATATTCCATCACCTTCCGGGCGAAAGACAAAACGCTTGAGGAGGCGGACGTGACAGGCGCCATGAAGAAGATCCTGAACGGGCTTGAGGGTATGGGCATTGAATTGAGAAGTTAAGGAATTGCTGGCATTTGAGAACCGAATGACGGGAAACAGCGCGGCGGCCATTGGGATTAAAATAGAATGAAGCCAGCTACCCAACTGCTAAAAATATATATGAAAAGCCAGATTTTGGAAGTAAAAAGTGCCGTGATGTGATAGAATAGAAATAATTATGCAGCACAAGCCTGCGCATTTCTGCGGTGTTTACCGTAAAAGTCGAAAAGAGAGGAGTGGTAAATTTGGAACAGAAAAATACTTGGGAAACCTATGATGAGAAACAGCTTAAGGAAGTGGATGCTTTTGCAAGGGAATACATGGACTTTCTGGACAAGGGCAAGACCGAGCGCGAGTGCATCGACCAGATTGTAAATACGCTGGACGCGGCGGGTTATCAGGAGCTTGAGAGTCTGGTGAAGGACGGGAAAGAACTCAAAACCGGAGACAGGGTGTATTCCGTATGGATGAATAAATCTATTGTGATGTTCCAGATCGGTAGGGAGAAGCTGGAGAATGGCATCAATATTTTAGGGGCACACATTGACTCTCCCCGTCTGGACGTGAAGCAGAATCCCCTTTACGAGGACGGTGGGTTTGCCTATCTGGACACCCACTATTACGGCGGCGTGAAGAAGTACCAGTGGGTGACGATTCCCCTTTCCATTCACGGTGTGGTTGTGAAGAAGGATGGCAGTACCGTGGAGATCAACGTCGGGGAGAACGAGGACGATCCCGTGTTCTTTGTGTCGGATCTGCTGATTCATCTGGCGAGCGAGCAGCTTGAGAAAAAAGCAAACAAGGTGATTGAGGGCGAGGCGCTTGATATCATCATCGGCAATAAGCCGCTCGTGATAGATAAGAAGAAAAAGAAAGAAGACGAGGAGGACAGCGCACCCAAGGACGCTGTGAAAAAGGGAATCCTTGAAATCTTAAAGAGAGATTATGATTTTGAGGAGGAGGATTTTATCTCTGCAGAGCTGGAAGTGGTGCCTGCCGGAAAGGCAAGAGAGGCCGGTTTTGACCGCAGCATGATTCTCTCCTACGGACAGGATGACCGCGTGTGCGCCTTTTCTTCCCTGAAGGCAATGCTGGAAGTCGGGGAGACGGAGAGGACAGCCTGCTGTATTCTGGTGGACAAGGAAGAGGTCGGGAGCGTGGGCGCTACCGGCATGCAGTCCAAGTTTTTTGAGAACGCGGTGGCTGAAGTGATGAACCTTCTTGGGGAGTACAGTGAGCTTGGCCTGCGCAGATGCCTTGCCCGCTCCTGTATGCTTTCCTCTGATGTGAGCAGCGCTTACGATCCCGCCTACGCGTCCAGCTTTGACAAGAAAAATGTGGCTTATCTGGGCGGCGGCATGGTATTTAACAAGTTTACGGGCAGGGGCGGCAAATCCGGCTCCAACGACGCCAATGCGGAGTATCTGGGACATATCCGTGCGATTTTCGAGAAGGAGAAGGTGAACTTCCAGACAGCGGAGCTCGGCAAGGTAGATCTTGGCGGCGGCGGTACCATCGCTTATATTCTTGCGCTTTATGGCATGAACGTGATTGACAGCGGTGTGGCTGTGCTCAATATGCATGCGCCATGGGAGGCCACCAGCAAGGCGGATGTGTACGAGACGAAACGCGGGTATGTGGCGTTTTTGAAGAATGCAAGCCTATAAAGCGGTGCTTATTGGAACAGAATACAAGACTGACTAAGTCAGTCGGCGAATAAGCTTGTACGGAGAGAGCGCATGGCAGAATGGGAGCTTTTGCGCTCTTTTCCAGTCGAAAAACACTTTGTATGCTGTGATGACATGGAGACAGGAATGACAGAATTAAAGAAATCCGATTTTTATTTTGATCTGCCCCAGGAGCTGATTGCGCAGGATCCTTTAGAGGACCGTTCCGCGTCCAGGCTCCTTGTACTGCACAGGGAGACAGGGGAGGTGGCGCATCATACCTTTCGTGAGATTATAAATTATGTAAGGCCGGGCGACTGTCTGGTCTTAAATAACACCAAGGTCATTCCGGCAAGACTGATGGGCGTGAAGGAGGATACGGGGGCGGCAATCGAGGTGCTGCTCCTGAAACGGCGGGAGAAGGATGTCTGGGAAACTCTTGTAAAGCCTGGGAAAAAGGCGAGACCCGGAGCAAAGATTGTCTTTGGGGATGGGTGTCTGCGGGCGGAAGTGCTGGATGTGGTGGAGGAAGGAAACCGCCTGATCCGCTTCGACTATGAAGGGATTTTTGAGGAAGTGCTTGACCGTCTCGGAGAAATGCCTCTTCCCCCATATATTACCCACAAATTGCAGGATAAAAACCGCTACCAGACCGTGTACGCCAAGTATGAAGGCTCTGCGGCCGCGCCCACAGCGGGACTGCACTTTACCAGGGAGCTGCTTACACAGATAGAGGAACTGGGTGTGAAAACAGCCTACGTGACTCTTCATGTGGGACTTGGTACATTCCGCCCGGTGAAGGCGGACAATATTTTGGAGCATCACATGCATTCAGAACATTATGAGGTGACGCGGGAGACGGCAGATCTGATCAATCAAACAAAAGAGAAAGGCGGACGGGTGATCTGCGTGGGAACCACAAGCTGCCGTACCGTGGAGAGCGCGGCGGACGGGAATGGAAGAGTGCAGGCGGGCTGCGGCGACACGGAGATTTTTATTTATCCGGGGTATCGGTTTAAGGTGTTAGACTGCCTGATTACGAATTTCCATCTGCCGGAGTCTACGCTGGTAATGTTGGTTTCTGCACTGGCGGGCAGGGAGAACGTGCTGGCGGCATATCAGAAGGCGGTGGAGGAGCGGTACAGATTTTTCTCTTTTGGGGATGCAATGCTCATTCAATAAAAACCGTTTTTGCATATTTGGAAACAGAACAAAAGAGGTTTGAAATTAAAAAATTTCAAATCTTTTTTGTTCTATAGAAATTCTTTCTGGTAGAGGAATCTTGAAATAAAATATCCCGCTTGTAGTGCATGTCGAGCAGATCAGAGCCAGACATGTTTTTGACCAGCTTAGCAGTCATACCTTCCGGAGGATTTTTGTATATTTCTGCCTGAGTTCCGCTATAAATTTTGGATCCATTGCGGTCCCCGTCTTTTGATATTTTCAGTATGGAAGAGACAGGAGATAAAATCAAGCAGATTAAGTTTCCTGCGCAGGAAAGGATTTATTATGAAAGACAAAACGTTATATTTTATGCATAAATTAATTGATGAAGATATCAATGGCTTTGATGATAAG
>CAMWJF010000012.1 GCA_947174505.1 uncultured Lachnospiraceae bacterium | reverse complement strand
TATCTGTTGCCCGCGCGTGCGGCCCTGCTGTCCCCGGTGGCCCCCCAGGGGGGGGGGGGTCTCCGCGCCCCCGGAAACACCGGGCCGGGGGAAGGGACACTATCGCCGCTGGGGGAAAGCCGCAGGGTCATTACCGTGGGCTGTCATGAGGGCGGATATTTTGGGGCGAGAAGAGATCTGTGCGAGAATTATTCCGGCAGGGGGCGGGCGGATCTGCCCTACAGGAAGCCGGATCTGGTGGCGCCGGGCACGGATGTGGTTTCCTGCAATCTAAACTGGCGCAGGGACAGGAGGGGCATGTACCGCGATTCCTATACAAAGAAAACAGGCACTTCCATGGCTACGCCGATTGTTTCCGGCGCGGCTGCGCTTTATCTGCAGAAATACCCGTTCAGCAACAGCAGTCAGGTTAAGAGGCAGATGATCTACACGGCAAGGGATTTGGGGGTAGAGTGGAGCAGACAGGGATGGGGAATGCTGGATATAGAAAAATTATGCAGATATTATTGACAGAGAAAGGTATATTGTATACAATTATACGAGGTGAAAAGAATAACGGGAGCTGCGTCCATGTTATGTGACATACTCTCGTTCATGCGCCGATAGAAGGAAAATAAAGCGGTGTAGAGGTGAGGCATGAAATGACGAACTATGATAAGAAGTATGATGCAAACGACAAGTATTCCCTGCGGGGGCGCGTGTTCCAGAAGCTGCGGGAGGATATCCTGAGCGGCAAGTACAAAGAGCATGAGGAATTAAAGGAAGTGGCGATCGGAGAGGAGCTTGGTGTGAGCCGCACCCCGGTCAGAGAGGCGTTCAGACAGCTTGAGCTGGAGGGGCTGATCCGGATTGTCCCCAATAAAGGCGCTTATGTGACGGGAATCACGGCGAAGGATGTGAAGGATATCTATATGATCCGTTCCCTTCTGGAAGGGTTGTGCGCCCGTCTGGCCACAGAGAAGATATCGAAGGAACAGATGGAGGAGATGGAGGAAAACATCTATCTTGCTGATTTCCACGAGGACAAGGGGCATCTGGATCAGATCGCGGAGCTGGACAACCGCTTTCACGATATTCTTTATGAGGCCTGTGACTCCAAGCTTTTGGAGCATACCCTGAAGGATTTCCACCGCTATGTGCTGCGTGTCAGGCAGAAGACGCTGGCGACCAATACGAGGGGACGGGCCTCCAACGACGAGCACCGGCAGATCATGGAGGCTATAAAGGCGGGGGACGCCGGGCTTGCGGAGAAGCTGGCGAATCAGCATATGATTAACGCCTATGACAATATGGTGAAAAACGGTTTAAAGGAAATTTACGGCGAGACTACGGACGAGAAAGCCAAGGATGCATAATCAGCGAAGGGATGTTCCGGTGATTCGGCCGAGGCAGGACAACACCGTTTTTCAGGCAGACAAATGATGTGACATACAGTGAAAAAGACAGCGCGGCTTATGCGGCGGGAAAGGTGGAAAAGTTACATGGAAAAAATCAGAATGACAACCCCTCTTGTGGAAATGGATGGGGACGAAATGACAAGAATCATCTGGAGAATGGTCAAGGACGAGCTGTTATTGCCATATATCGACCTTAAGACAGAGTATTATGATCTGGGGCTGGAGCACCGCAACGAGACGGACGATCAGGTCACGATAGATTCTGCGGAGGCCACGAAAAAATACGGGGTAGCGGTTAAATGCGCGACGATTACCCCCAATGCGGCGAGGATGACGGAGTACAATCTGAAAGAAATGTGGAAGAGTCCCAACGGCACGATCCGGGCAGCGCTCGACGGCACGGTGTTCCGTATGCCCATTATTGTGAAGGGAATCGAGCCTTATGTGAAAAACTGGGAAAAGCCCATCACATTAGCAAGACATGCCTACGGGGATGTTTACAAAAATACCGAGATCAAGGTACCGGGCGCGGGAAAAGCGGAACTGGTATTTACAGGGGCGGATGGTACGGAAATCAGGGAGACCATCCATGAATTTGACGGCCCGGGTATCTTACAGGGCATACATAATACGGATGAGTCAATCAGAAATTTTGCAACGACCTGTTTTAACTATGCGTTAGATACGAAACAGGATCTGTGGTTTGCGACGAAGGACACGATTTCCAAGAAGTATGACCATAACTTTAAGGATATCTTTCAGGAGATTTATGATGCGGAGTACAAGGAGAAGTTTGATGAGGCGGGGATCGAGTACTTCTACACACTGATCGATGATGCGGTGGCGCGTGTCATGAGAGCGAAGGGCGGTTTTATCTGGGCATGTAAAAACTATGACGGCGATGTGATGAGCGATATGGTGTCTTCTGCCTTTGGTGATCTTGCCATGATGACTTCCGTGCTTGTATCGCCAGGCGGTGCCTATGAGTATGAGGCGGCACACGGAACCGTGCAGAGACATTATTATCAGTATTTGAAAGGGGAGAAGACGACCACCAATTCTGTGGCGACCATTTTCGCATGGACAGGGGCGCTTAGAAAGCGCGGCGAACTGGACGGTATTCCGGAGCTGGTGCAGTTTGCGGATAAGCTGGAAAAGGCTTCGATTCAGACAATAGAGGAAGGGAAAATGACAAAGGGTCTGTCGCTGATTTCCTCGATACAGAATGTAACCGTATTGGACTGTGAGGCGTTTATCAAAGAAATCAGGAAGACTTTCGACACGTTATAAAAGGATAACAGACGGGGCGCATGGCACAAATAAAGCTAACCTGCGTCCCGTTTCTGTTGCAGCAAGACCTGGATATATAAAATACAGTCTTCTGTATAGGATTATTCAACGAGCGACAACTCCTCCCACCTTTCATATAATGTCTCAAGCTCCGTCTCATTTCCTTTTTTTTCGCGGTCCAGTTCCTGAAGCTTCGCGACGTCCGTGCAGACCTCCGGCGAAGCCATAAGCAAATCGATTTCTTCATTGCGCCTTTCCAGCGCTTCGATTCGGTCCTCACATTTTTTCAGGTCGTTTTCCCGTTTGCGCTGGGCGGCCTGCTGTTCCTTCATGGCCTTCCAGTCCTGTTTTGCAGCGGACGGGATATCGCCTGTTCCACGCCCGGAGACGGTGGACTTTCCCGGCTGGGGATCTGCAGGAGAGGCACCGGCCCTGGCGAACTGTTCTTCCTTTTTCTCTAAATAGTAATCGTAATTTCCCAGATAGTTAGTCAGCGTACAGTGGTTCAGGTCAAGGATCCGATGGGCCGTTCTGTTGATGAAATAGCGGTCGTGGGAAACGTAGAGCACGGTTCCCGTGTAGGCGCAGAGGGCGTCCTCCAGTATTTCCTTGGACATAATATCCAGATGGTTGGTCGGCTCGTCAAGAATCAGGAAGTTGGCTTCGGAGAGCATAAGCTTTGCCAGTGAGAGTCGGCCCCGTTCCCCGCCGCTTAAGGTTTTTATGGTTTTAAAGACGTCCTCTCCCGTAAAGAGAAAGGCTGCCAGCGTATTTCGGATTTCTGTGTTGTTCAAAGACGGATAGTCGTCTGAAATTTCCTGAAACAGCGTCTTTTCCGGGTGGAGCACATGATGCTCCTGATCGTAGTAGCCGATGACGACATTCGTGCCAAGCCGGATGGTTCCACGGTCAGGGGGCAGAAGCTCGTTGATGATTTTCAGGATGGTCGTCTTTCCCGTGCCATTGTCACCGATGACGGCCACATGCTCGCCCTTTTTCAGGTCAAAGGACAGATCATCAAAGAGAGTGAGGGGGCCGAAAGCCTTGGCCAGCCCTTCCACCAGCAGCACGTCGTTGCCGCTCTGGAATTTCGGTTCCAGTTTCAGATGCATATCCGCGCGCACTTCCACCGGCTTTTCCAGCACTTCGATTTTATCAAGCATTTTTTCGCGGCTCTCCGCGCGTTTGATGGATTTTTCCCGGTTGAAGGATTTCAGTTTTTCAATTACCGCTTCCTGATGCCTGATTTCCTGCTGCTGTTTCATATAAGCGTGGTAGGCGGCGGTGCGGAGTATTTCCTTCTCAGCGGCGTAGGTGGAGTAATTGCCGGAAAACACGGTGGCGTTTGTGTTGTCCAGCTCAATGATTTTGCTTGCGATCCGATCAAGAAAATAGCGGTCGTGGGAGACGATGATCACCGCGCCTTTATAGTTCAGAAGATAGGTTTCCAGCCATGTGATGGACTGCAGATCCAGATGGTTGGTCGGCTCGTCCAGAATAATCAGATTCGGCTTAAGCAGAAGGAGTTTTCCAAGCGCCACCCGTGTTTTCTGTCCGCCGGACAGGGTGGAGACGGATTTGTTAAATTCTTCTTCCGCAAAACCGAGCCCCTTTAACACGCCCACCAGCTCGCTCCTGTAGGCATAGCCGCCCCCCGTCTCGTAAGCATGGGTCAGGGAGGCGTAGCTGTCCATCAGCTTATCCAGAAGGCTGCCGGAGGCTGTTTTCATCTGCAGCTCTATCGTGTGCATCTGCTGCTCCATATCGAGAATATCCTGTTTGACACAGAGAAGCTCCTGATAGATGGTGTTTTCCCCGGATACGGCTTCGTGCTGGGAGAGGTAGCCGACGGTTTTGTCCTTTGCAAAGGTCACAAGCCCCTCGTCGGCGGACAGCTCGCCCATAATGATACGCAACAGCGTGGTTTTTCCGGCGCCGTTTATGCCAACGATAGCGGCTTTCTCATGATCCTCTATATGAAACGATACGTTTTTCAGTACGGGAACCTCGTTAAAAGATTTATGAATGTTGCTGACTGATAAAATCATGTTTATGGTACCTTGCCTTTCTTACTTACATACACTGTCCAGTTTACAGACCGGGGCGGCCTGTGTCAATCTTCTAAATGATCGTGTACAGTTGCGAATTGACAAAAAATTAACATAAGCGTAAGATGGAAGAAGAATTTAACGGAGGATACGGTTGTGGAAGAAAAAGAAATTTCACAGGCTGTTGTCGGCCGCCTGCCAAGATATCTGCGCTATCTGGGAGAGCTTCGGGATGAGGGGATCGAGCGTGTCTCTTCTCAGGAGCTTTCCGATATCATGCAGGTGACGGCCTCGCAGATCAGACAGGATTTGAATACCTTCGGCGGTTTCGGGCAACAGGGATACGGGTACAATGTGGGTTATCTCTATGACGAGATCGGGAAAATACTTGGCCTGAACAGGGAGCACAGGCTGATTATTGTGGGCGCCGGGAATTTGGGACAGGCGCTGGTCAATTATACAAGTTTTGAGCGGCGCGGATTTCTTTTTCGCGGCATTTTCGACCATGATCCGAAGGTCTGTGGAAAAAAGATTCGCGGTATTACGGTTCGCCCGATGGAGGAGCTGGCAGATTTTATCCGGGAACATCAGATTGATATAGCGGTACTCACCATACCCAAGACCTCCGCGGTGGAGGTGGCGGAGCTGCTTGCGGCCTGCGGGATCAAGGGAATCTGGAATTTTGCGCATGTGGACCTTAGGCTTCCCGGCCATATTCAGGTGGAAAACGTGCATCTGTCAGACAGCCTGATGAAGCTGTCTTATAATCTCTCCTCAGCGGCGGAAGAGATGTGATGATACATTCAGAAAGGTGTGGTGGCAATGGCCAGAGCGGATGAGATATTCAGACCGGCGCTGGTTGGGAAGAAAATTCCCATCCTGACGTTGGATAATAAGTGGCACAAGCTCTTTACGAAGTCGGAGTTTACCACTGAGTTAAAGGGGATGGAAAAGAATCTGAACGATATGTTAAAGCGTCAGGCGAAGCTGAATACAGAAACCAAAGAACTGAAAAAGCTCAAAAAGAAGCTGATGGACGAAGTGGTGATTCTGGCCGACGCGATGGGGGAGCGTCCTACCAAAAAGCAGGACAAGGAGATGGCGGACCACAGGCGTCTGATAGAAGAGTGCAATGAAAAGATGGACGCCTATGAGGAGGAGCTGGTAGAACTGCCAAGACAGATTAACCAGCTCAACAATCAGCTCATGCTGATCACGATGGACGTGTGTTACCGCAAGCTGCAGCAGAACACAAAGGAGCTTTCGGAGATTGAGGAGTGGATCAGCGGTATCCGTCGGGAGCTGAAAAAAAAGGTAGTACGTAAGCAGGAAAAGGAAGCGGTGATCAACAGGCTCTATGCGTACATGCACGATATTTTCGGTGCGGAGGTGATCGAGCTTTTCGATATGCAGTATGATCCCGAAGAAAAATACCGCCGGAAGGAGAACGCCGCACAGGCGGAAAGCCCGGAAAAGCAGGCGGAGGATCAGGAGAAGCAGGCGGAAAAGAAGGAGAAAACGAAACAGGCAGGACAGCCGGAAAAGAGCGCGGAGCCGGAAGGCGAGAATACATAGACGCCGAAGTCTTAGGGCTTTGGCGTTTTATCGCGTTTTTGCGGGATGTGAATAAGATATAATGAGCGTGTGTTTGCGATTGTGTGAAAAGGAGTGAATATGTTAGAGAAATACGAGAGAGTGTATGCGGCGGTAGACCTTTCGGCGGTTTTGGAGAACATGGAGCGGATGCATAAGGCACTCTCACCGCAGACAAAGATGATCGGCGTGATAAAGGCAGACGGTTACGGCCACGGCGCCGTGCCGATCGGCAGGGAACTGGAAAAGCTTCCCTATGTGTTCGGCTGCGCCACAGCGACGGCGGAAGAGGCCTTTATCCTGCGAAGGGCCGGGCTTACGAAGCCGATACTGGTTTTGGGATATACGTTTCCTTACAGTTATGAGGAGCTGATATTACAGGAGATCCGGCCTGCGGTTTTCAGAAGGGATGCGCTTGAGACGTTAGACGCCTGTGCCGGAAGGATGGGGAAAAAGGCGGTTGTGCATGTGAAGGTAGACACGGGGATGTCGCGGATCGGCATCAGGCCGGATGAAGAGGGGCTTGCTTTTATGGAATGGCTTTCCGGCCTTGGCCATATTGAGGTGGAAGGGATATTTACTCATTTTGCGCGGGCGGATGAGAGGGATCAGACGGCAGCGCTTGCGCAGCTTACGCGGTTTACGGCGTTTGCCGAAGAAGCGGAGCGCCGGATGGGCAGACAAATTCCGCTGAAACACTGTTCCAACAGTGCGGGTATCCTCACGCTGCCGCAGGCAAATCTTTCGCTGGTGCGGGCAGGCATTACGCTGTACGGCCTGTCGCCTTCCCCGGAGGTGACAAGGGATATTCTCTCTTTGCGCCCCGTTCTTACCCTGAAAAGCCATCTGGTTTATGTGAAGGAAATCGGGGCGGGAACGCCTGTCAGTTACGGGGGCACCTTTGTGGCGCCGGACAGGATGCGGATTGCCACCGTGCCTGTGGGATACGGGGACGGGTATCCGAGAAGCTTATCCGGCAGAGGCAGCGTGCTGATCCGGGGAAGACGCGCGCCCATTCTCGGCAGGATATGTATGGATCAGTTTATGGTGGATGTGTCGGATATCCCCGGCGTGGCGGAGGGGGACGAGGCAACCCTGATCGGTGCGGACGGCGGGGATGAGATTACCATGGAGGAGCTTGGAGAACTTTCAGGCAGATTTAATTATGAGCTGGCCTGTGATCTCGGGAGGCGGATTCCACGGGTGTATCTGAAGGAGAAACAGATTGTCTGCACAAAGGAGGATTACGGGGAGATCCTGTAGAAGCGGGCGGAAAACGTATCATTATTCTGTATACGACCGAAAAAGACGGCAATACTATTGCTGGTAACAGGAAAACAGCAAGCAATAGCGAAAGGTCAAAGGAAGTGTAAGGTAATGAGAAGAGGCGATATTTATTATGCGGACCTGCGCCCGGTAGTGGGATCTGAGCAGGGCGGCGTCCGTCCGGTGCTTATTATACAAAATGATGTGGGGAACAGACACAGCCCGACGGTAATCTGTGCGGCGATCACATCGAAGATGAACAAGGCGAAGCTCCCTACCCACATAGAATTAAGTGCAGGGAAGTATGATATGGTGAAGGATTCCGTGATTCTTTTAGAGCAGCTCCGCACCATTGACAAGCAGCGTCTCAAGGACAGAGTCTGCCATCTGGATTCAGATATCATGCGGGCGGTAAACGAGGGTCTGATGATCAGTCTGGAGCTGGGTACATAGGATAAGGCGGGCGATTTGACACACAGGATAATAATTGATATGATATCAGGGTCGAAAGGTCATGACAGATATCATCTGTTTTATACATTAAAACAAGGAGAAAAATAAATACTATGGAAGACGGAGGCTCGGGCAGTAACAGCATCCTGTGGTTTGTGCTCATGCTTATTCTGGAGATGGTTTTTTACGGCTTCAGCGCGGCAATGCAGAACCGCAGGGGAATGGAGAGAGAGGACGGCGGCGCAGGCGGGGAAGAAACCGAAGAGCAGACGGCGAAACAGAAAAGGAAACAGGACAGACTGGCTTACATGATGGAGCAGCATGCGGCTTACGCCACGGCGACGCAGCTTGGCGTGGTGACCATCAATTTACTGCTGGGCGCGTTTATCCTGTACCGGCTGAGCAGTTATTTCTCGTTTCTGGTATCGGATCAGGTGCGCGCCCGTTTCGGCGTGCCTGCCGGGTGGCAGATGCATGTGCTGGCGTTGGCGGTACCGTTCCTTGTAACGGTTTTTCTGCTGTACATAATTATGACGGTCGGCGTTATGGTGCCGAAAAAGGCGGCGGCAAAGCATCCGGATAAATGGCTTCATGCGCTGGTCAGCCCGTTTTATTACTATGTGCGGATTGTATCCCCCTTCAGCAGCCTGATCTTTGTCACGTCAAGGACGGTTTTACACCTGTTTGGCGTGCGGGATGCGGATGACAGGGAGGATGTGACGGAGGAAGAAATTCTGTCCATGGTGAGCGTCGGGCATGAGCAGGGGATTCTTCATGCCAGCGAGGCGGAGATGATTACGAATATCTTTGAGTACGGGGATAAGGAAGCAAAGGATATTATGATCAACCGCAACAATCTGATCGCCATAGACTGCACCATGACGCTGCAGGAGGCGGCGGCTTTTATCGTGGAGGCGCACAACAGCCGTTTCCCTGTCTACGACGAGACCATAGACCATATCATCGGCATTCTGCATCTGAAGGACGTGATGCGGATGCAGATGAATGAAAAAATGCGTAACCGTCCCATCGGAAAGATCAAAGGGCTTTTGCGTGAACCGCGCTTCATTACGGAGAAACGCAAGATCAACGATCTCTTTCAGGTAATGCAGAAAGAAAAAATACAGATGGTCATTGTCATTGACGAGTACGGGCAGACGGCGGGTCTGGTGGCTCTGGAGGATATTCTGGAGGAGATCGTCGGCAATATCCAGGACGAATATGACGAGGACGCAACCTATATCAGGGAGAACGGCACGGATCATTATGTGATTCAGGGCATGATGCCGCTTGAGGAGCTGGAGGAAAAGCTGCAGATTTCCTTTGAGGATGAGCCTTTTGATACGGTGAACGGTTTTGTGATCTCGCGGCTGGAGCATATTCCCGAGGTGGGAGAGGACTTCGAGTTTGTGTACGGAGGCTATACATTCCGCATTATGGAGGTAAAGGATCACATGATCCAGAGTGTGTCCGCAAGAAAGAACACGGAGGAAGCAGAAGCGTAATCCGGCAGGAAAAGCGGATCAAGAGAAAACGGCATCTGTCGTGCGGCGGATGGAAGCAGTTAAGAAAAAACAATAAAATACAGGACGTTTGGAAAGGATGGAGAGGGATGTCAGGACATTCAAAATTTGCGAATATCAAACACAAGAAGGAAAAGAATGACGCGGCGAAAGGGAAAATTTTTACCATCATCGGCAGGGAAATCGCGGTTGCGGTGAAGGAGGGCGGTCCGGATCCGGCGAATAACTTTAAGCTGGCGCAGGTGATTGCCAAGGCGAAGGCCAATAACATGCCGAACGATACCATTGACAGAGGCATCAAGAAGGCCGCCGGTGAAGGCGGAAACGTGGATTATAAATTTGTCACCTACGAGGGGTACGGCCCAAGCGGCGTGGCTATCATTGTGGACGCCCTGACGGACAATATCAATCGGACGGCTGCCAATGTGAGGAGCGCCTTTACGAAGGGCAACGGCAGTATCGGCACACAGGGCTGTGTCTCCTTTATGTTTGATAAAAAGGGACTTATCATCATCGACAAGGAAGAGTGCGACATGGATGCGGACGATCTGATGATGACGGCGCTGGACGCAGGCGCGGAGGATTTCTCCGAGGAGGAGGACAGCTACGAAATCTATACCGATCCCGACCAGTGGAGCGAGGTGGACGCGGCATTGAAGGAGGCTGGCGTGACGCCGATTTCCTCCGAGGTGACGATGATTCCCCAGACGTGGGTGGAGCTGACCGATGAAGGCGCGGTCAAGAATCTGCAGAAGACATTGGATCTTCTGGACGAGGACGACGATGTGCAGGCGGTGTACCACAACTGGGATGAGTAACAACGTGAGAAGAACTTCTAACCGCTCACAGCATAGGCTGTTTCGCGGAGAAGTTCTAAGTCTCACGTGGGAGAATACCTAAAAAACAGGTATTCTCCGCATGCAGTGGAGGACAAGATGAGTAAATCATATAAGAAAGAGACAATTTGTATACAATCCGGCTGGAAGCCGAAGAACGGGGAAGCCCGGGTGCTTCCGATCTATCAGAGCACGACCTTTAAATATGACAGCTCCGAGCAGATGGGGCGGCTCTTTGATCTGGAGGAGAGCGGGTATTTTTATACCCGGCTGCAGAACCCGACCAACGACTTTGTAGCGCAGAAGATCTGCGAGCTGGAGGGGGGCGTGGCGGCTATGCTGACTTCCTCCGGGCAGGCGGCCAATTATTATGCCGTTTTCAATATCTGTGAGGCGGGCGACCATGTGGTGATGAGTTCTACGGTTTATGGCGGCAGCTTCAATCTCATCACCTGTACCATGAAGAAAATGGGAATCGAGTGCACGGTTGTAGATCCGGACGCGCCGGCGGAGGAATTGGAAAAAGCCTTTCGGGAGAATACCAAATGCGTGTTTGCGGAGACCATCGCGAATCCGGCGCTGGTGGTGCTCGACATAGAAAAATTCGCGTCGCTCGCCCATGCCCATCAGGTGCCGCTGATCGTGGACAACACCTTTGCCACGCCGGTCAACTGTAATCCGTTCAAATGGGGCGCGGATATTGTGACGCATTCCACCTCGAAATATATGGATGGACATGCCATGTCTGTGGGCGGCTGTATTGTGGATTCCGGCAATTTTAACTGGGCGGCCCACCCGGAGAAATTCCCCGGACTGTGCACGCCGGACGAATCTTATCACGGGATTGTCTACACGGAAAAATTTGGGAAGGCGGCTTATATCACAAAAGCGACAAGCCAGCTGATGCGTGATCTGGGTTCGATCCAGTCGCCCCAGAATGCGTTTCTTTTGAATGTGGGGCTGGAAACACTGCCTCTGCGGATGGAGCGACACTGTTATAACGCGCAGAAGTGCGCGGAGTATCTGCAGGGTCATGAGAAGGTGGCCTGGGTGAATTATCCGGGGCTTTCCGGAAACAAATACTATGAGCTGGCGAAAAAATATATGCCGGACGGTACCTGCGGCGTGATATCCTTCGGTTTAAAGGGCGGGAGGGATGCAGCCGCGAAAATGATGGATCGTCTGAAGCTGGCGGCTATTGTAACCCATGTGGCGGACGCGAGGACAAGCGTTCTGCACCCGGCAAGCCATACGCACAGACAGATGAATGACGAACAGCTGCAAGAGGCGGGGGTAGCGCCCGAGCTGATCAGACTCTCCGTGGGGATCGAGCATATCGACGATATCATTGCGGATCTTGCACAGGCGCTTGCATCAGTGTGATAGGTACGAAGTTTCGCGTAGGTGAATGACTGAAATTCGGCATTCTCCGCTTTAGAAGAAAAGGATAAAAGTATGATATATCGGAAAACCTGGTTTGATTATGTGCTCTGGGCGGTTTATGCGGGAATCTGCGTAATACTTTTGGCCTACGTTGGAAATCACATTTATGCTTTTTATGTGGGAGCGTCCCTTGCAAAGCTCGGTACATTTCTGCCGTTTCCGATTCTTTTATTTCTCTATCCGGGGATTCGGCTGTCCTCGCAGGCGGTACGGAAAAAAGTTCACGTTTCCGCCCACACGGCAGCGATGACAGAGTCCCTTGCGGTTTCCGTATCCTTTGTTTTCGGCCTTATTTTAAGGCTGAAAGAGGGGCTTCTCATGGCATCAGTCTATGAGGAAGCACCGGTTTTTGAACCGGGAGAATACTACGAGCTGGCAATGGTGAGGGCAGGGATGGAGAGTCCGGCGCTGGCGCATGGGTTGAGCGATCTGTTCGTGCGTGCGCTCCGGGTGGTCTTTTCTTTTCTGGGGAACAGTATGATGGCGGCTATGCTGTTCCAGATCTTTTTGCAGATGCTTGTCCTGCTATTGGCCTATCTTGCCGTGAGGAAAGCGGCCGGCCGGTTCGCTGCCTGTACGGTGCTTTTGCTGCTGGCATTTTCCGATGCGTTTATCTGTAAAATTTATGTGATTGACCCGGAGTGTATGCTGCTCGCAGTTTTGCTTGCGGGACTTTGTCTGGTGCTTGCATTTGTGAAGGCATCACTTTCCGGACAGGGCGGCCTGGGCAGTTTTGCGCAGGCGGCGCTTCTTGGGATTGTTTTAGGGCTTCTGTGCTATCTGGATTGGAGCATGGCGGTGCTGTTTTTGTTTCTGGCGGGTCTCTTTACCGGGAAGCTGTGCGCGGGCGGCGGGCGGAAACGTCTGGCCGGAAGCCTGTTTCTGGTACTGGCAGGCAGCGCGGCGGGATTTCTTTGCGCCATAAGCATGGATGCTTCTTTGAGCGGCGTCAGTTTTTATCAGGGGCTTATGTCCTGGATCGGGCCTTACCTGAATTTTGGGATGGGGGCGAGGGTATTCAGCGTGATCGGGATGGAGTATCCCTTTTTTGCGCTTCTCTTTCTGCTTGCTTCCTTTCTGGGATTCGAGTTTATACGGGGAGGACGTGAGCAGGATTTCTCCCTGTGGTTTCTGCCCTGTATTCTTTTATCCCCGGTTTTCCTGATGGATTTCAGCATCGTGGGGTTAGGCGGTGCAGCGCTGTTTTTTTGGAGCGTGATGGCGGCGCTTGGTCTGAAGAATGTGGTGTTTGGCGGACAGATTGAGGTTTTGCGGGAAAAGATTGAAAAAATAAATGCGGCGGCTGCGCCTATTCCCGTGAAAGAGGCGCCGGTGGCGGCTGCGGCGGAAAAACCGCGTTTTCTTGAAAATCCCCTGCCGCTTCCGAAAAAGCATGTAAAGCGGGAAATGGATTATGATTACGAGGTGGCGGAGGCGGATATGCACTATCAGATGGAAATTGCGGAGGGGGACGATTTCGACAGATAGCAGGTATATATTTCATGGAATAAAGCGATACTAGGAGAGAACCGAAAAAGGGTTCTCTCTTTTTTGGTATAGTAAGGACAGAATGCTTCGGAATGGAGTAAAAGATAAAAAAGAAGGGAGCGCATATGGGTAATAATAAGAATACGAAAAATAAGGATGACCAGAACAGGGAAGAAAAGGAAAAAAAGCGGGAGAACGAAAAACAGAAGGACGAACGGATCGAGAAGGTAGGGCAGGTGACACTGGACGAGAACGCCCTGCACCATAAAATCCATCTGCTCACGATCATAGGGGAAATCGAGGGGCATGACAATCTGAGCAGCAATGCGAAAACCACGAAATATGAGCATATTCTGCCCCAGCTTGCGGCCATTGAGGACAGCGGCGAGGTGGACGGTGTGCTGATTTTACTAAATACCATGGGCGGGGATGTGGAGGCCGGGCTTGCCATTGCGGAGATGATCGCATCCTTAAGCAAGCCGACGGTGTCCCTGGTGCTTGGCGGAAGCCATTCCATCGGTGTGCCGATTGCGGTGAGCACGGACTATTCTTATATTGTACCGACGGGAACGATGGTGATCCACCCGGTTCGCTTAAGCGGTATGGTGATCGGCGTACAGCAGACCTTCGACTATTTTAAACAGATCCAGAACCGTATCACGGGGTTTGTCTGTGAGCATTGCAAAGTCCCGAAACCTCGTCTGGAGGAGCTGATGATGGAGACCGGGATGCTGACGAAGGACGTGGGAACGGTGCTCGTAGGAAGAGAGGCGGTGGAGGAAGGTATCATCTGCGAGGTGGGCGGCATCAGCGACGCCATCGCAAAGCTCCATGATATGGTAGAAAAGAAAAGAGCGGATACAAAATAAGGGATGACAAGCCAAAATGAAAATGCTATACTAGAATAGGATTTTTAGGTAGCTGTGTCAGAAAGCGCAAAACAGCTGCAAATTTAGACACATGTGGGAGGCAGTCATGGCGGCTCAGGGTACGAGAGGGTCATCCACGAAGAAAAAGAATACAAGTGCGGGCAGGGCAAATACGGCAGGCTCCCGGGCAAAAAACCGGAGCGCAAGGCAGGATGCGCCAATGGATCCTGCTGTCAGAAATGAAATTCTGCTGATTGTGCTGGCGGCTCTCGCCCTTATTTTATTTTTGTGCAATTTCGGGCTGGTGGGTAAGTTCGGCAGTGCGGTCAGCAGCGTAATGTTTGGCATTTTCGGTCTTCTTGCCTATGTGGCGCCAGTCATTATTTTTCTGATGGTCGCATTCGGCATGTTGAATGCGGGAAATCATATTGCGACGAGAAAGCTGGCGGCGGGCATTCTGTTTTTCATTCTGCTGGGTATGAGCTTCGAGTTTTTCAGTGCGAATCCGGCCGGGGCGGAAAGTTATCAGATTGCTGAGATTTACGCCCGCTGCAGTGAGGGACATACGGGCGGCGGCATCATTGCCGGGTCGTTTACCTATCTGTCCTGCAAATTTCTGGGCACGGTGGGCACGGTGCTCCTGATTCTGGTTTTGGGCATCATCTGTCTGGTGATCGTCACGGAGAAGTCCTTTATCGGGGGCGTGGCGGCCGGGGGACGGAAGGTGTACGAACGATCTTTAGAGGACGCGGCTTACCGCAGGGAGCGGGCGGCCAGACGCCGGGAGGAACAGTCCGAAAGGCGGGAGCGCGAAGCCAGGGAACGCAGACAGCGTGAGGAGGAGCTGGAAAATGAAAAGCTTCTCCGCATGGACAAAAAGGTGTCCGGCGTCATGCTGGATACGGCTCTTGGCAGGGAGCCGGAGCGGGCGGCCGCCGAGAAGGTGCGGGACGATATCCATGAGATTACGTTAAATTATGACGAGGAGGATACGGAAGAGCTGCCGCCGGTAAGAGAAAGAGAACAGCATTCCTATCATTACATAGAGCAGGAATCCGATGCGTTAAGTGAGATCTATATGGAGGAGGAAGAGCCGGTACAGGAGCCAGAGCCTGTTTCGATATCTTCACAGGCAAAGAAGCCCATGGATTCCTACCAGCCGATGACGGGCAATCAGATGGCCCAAACGCCCGGAAGGGAGCGTGTGTCGGCGGTAAGCAGCCCGGCGCAGCAGGAGGAGCGGGCGGCAGCTTCTGCCGGAAAGGGCGGGCGGGACCGCTACCGTTTTCCCACGCCGGATCTTCTGGCGCCGCAGAAGAAAAAGAAGGGAGCGGACTCCGACAGGGAGCTTAAGGAGACGGCGCAGCGCCTGGAACAGATTCTTGGTAATTTCGGTGTAAAGGTGAGTGTCACACAGTACAGCAGGGGACCGTCCGTCACCCGCTATGAGCTGCAGCCGGAGCAGGGCGTCAAGGTCAGTAAGATTGTGGGGCTTGCGGATGATATCAAGCTGAATCTGGCGGCCACGGATATCCGTATCGAAGCGCCCATTCCCGGAAAAGCGGCGGTGGGCATTGAAGTGCCGAATAAAGAAAATACGGCGGTGCCTTTCCGGGATCTGGTGGAGTCGCCGGAGTTTGATAAATTCCAGGCAAACCTGATCTTTGCGGTGGGCAAGGATATCGGCGGCAAGACTGTGCTTGCGGATATTGCGAAGATGCCCCATCTGCTGATTGCGGGTGCAACCGGGTCGGGTAAGTCTGTCTGCATCAATACGATCATCATGGGTATTTTGTTTAAGGCCCATCCGAATGACGTGAAGATGATTATGATTGATCCCAAGGTCGTGGAGCTGAGCGTTTATAACGGCATTCCCCATCTGCTGATTCCGGTGGTGACAGACCCGAAGAAGGCGGCGGCGGCCCTGCACTGGGGTGTGGCGGAAATGACGGAGCGCTATAAAAAGTTTGCGGATTTCAATGTCCGCGATTTGAAGGGCTATAACAAAAAAGTGGAGAGTATGCAAACTTCGGGTGACCCAAATGCGCCGGAAAAGATGCCGCAGATTTTGATTATTGTGGACGAGCTGGCGGATCTGATGATGGTGTCGCCGGGAGAAGTGGAGGAATCCATCTGCCGTCTGGCGCAGCTTGCGAGAGCCTGCGGCATCCATCTGATTATAGCCACGCAGCGTCCTTCCGTGGACGTGATCACGGGTCTGATCAAGGCGAATATGCCAAGCCGTGTGGCCTTTGCGGTGTCCAGCGGTGTGGATTCCCGCACGATTCTGGATATGGTGGGGGCGGAGAAGCTTCTCGGCAAGGGAGACATGCTTTTTTATCCGCAGGGGTATCCGAAGCCTGCCCGTATTCAGGGCCCTTTTGTTTCGGATGACGAAGTTTCAAATGTGGTAGAGTTTTTGAAGGACTATGCGCCTGAGGTCACGGCTGACGAGGCGGTGGAAGAACAGATTAACAGTATCGCGGTAGAGTCGGGCACGCCGGGGACGTCCGGCGGAGCGGGTGACGCAGAGTCGGCCTATGACGAGTACTTTGCGGAGGCGGGCCGGTTTATCATTGAAAAGGATAAGGCGTCTATCGGGATGCTGCAGCGTATGTTTAAGATTGGCTTTAACCGTGCGGCACGCATTATGGACCAGCTATGCGAAGCCGGGGTTGTGGGCGAGGAAGAAGGGACAAAACCGCGAAAGATTCTGATGAGCGCGGAGGAATTTGAACAGATCCTAAAGTGAGAAGTGTTACGAAAGCGCAGCAGCAAAGGCTGCCTCGCTAAGAAACACGAAATCTCACTTGGGAGAATACCTGAAATGCGGTATGCTCCGTGCAGGTTTCTGAAAGGAGAGGCATATGAAAACAGATATCGAGATCGCCCAGGCGGCGGCGCTTACCCCGATTACGGAGGTGGCGGAAGGGATCGGCATCGGACAGGAGGATCTGGAGGTTTACGGCAGATATAAGGCGAAGCTTTCGGAAGGATACATAGAGAAAATCAGAAAGAATCCCGAGGGCCGGCTGATTCTGGTGACGGCCATCAACCCGACTCCTGCGGGGGAGGGAAAGACCACGATCACCGTGGGGCTGGGGCAGGCGTTCGCCAAACTCGGAAAAAAAGCCGTCATTGCTTTGCGGGAACCCTCTTTGGGGCCGTGCTTTGGCGTCAAGGGCGGTGCGGCAGGCGGCGGCTATTCCCAGGTGGTGCCGATGGAAGACCTGAATCTTCATTTTACGGGAGACTTTCATGCGATTACATCCGCCAATAATCTGCTGGCGGCGCTTCTGGACAACCATATCCAGCAGGGGAATCTGCTGCGGATCGATCCGAGGCAGATCGTGTGGAAGAGATGTCTGGACATGAATGACAGGGCGCTGCGCAATATTGTGATCGGTATGGGCGGTAAGGCCAACGGCATGGTGCGGGAGGACCATTTCACCATTACGGTGGCTTCCGAGATCATGGCGATTCTCTGTCTGGCGACGGATTTTAAGGACTTGAAGGAACGTCTTTCGCGTATTATCGTGGCTTATGATTATTCCGGCGAGCCCGTGACGGCGAAGGATTTACAGGCGGTGGGTGCGATGGCGGCGCTTCTAAAGGACGCCATGAAACCGAACCTGATTCAGACGCTGGAACATACGCCTGCCTTGGTGCACGGCGGGCCGTTTGCCAATATCGCCCACGGCTGTAATTCCGTGATGGCCACAAAGACCGCCCTTAAGATGGCGGATTATGTGATTACGGAGGCGGGCTTCGGCGCGGATCTGGGCGCTGAGAAATTTTTTGATATCAAATGCCGGATGGCGGATTTAAAGCCAGACGCGGTGGTGCTGGTGGCTACCGTGAGGGCGCTGAAATATAACGGCGGCGTGGCGAAGGAAGAGTTGTCCAGAAAGGATATGAAGGCGCTGCAGGCGGGTATCGTGAATCTGGAGAAGCATATATCAAATATCCATAAATACGGGGTGCCCATTGTGGTCGCGCTGAATGCTTTTGTTTCGGATACGCAGGAAGAGATCGACTATGTACAGAAATTCTGCGAGGACAGGGACTGTGAATTTGCCCTTGCCAAAGTCTGGGAGAAGGGCGGGGAGGGCGGCACAGCCCTTGCAGGAAAGGTGCTTGACACGCTGGAAAATAAGAAGAGCTTTTTCGAGCCGCTCTATGGAAACGAACTGTCCCTGACGGAAAAAATCCATACGGTGGCGTCCGAGATTTACGGCGCGGGCGGCGTAACCTACACGGCGGCGGCCCAAAAGCAGATAGAGAAGCTGGAGAACGCCGGATTCGGAAGACTGCCTGTGTGTATCGCAAAGACGCAGTACTCGCTCTCGGACGACCCGAAACTTCTGGGACGCCCGGTCGGCTTTGAGATGCATGTGCGGGAGGTTTATGTGTCGGCAGGCGCGGGTTTTGTGGTTGTGCTGACGGGTGATGTTATGACTATGCCGGGACTGCCTAAGACTCCGGCAGCCTATCGGATTGATGTGGACGACGACGGGAAAATAGTGGGTCTGTTTTAATGTGAGAAGAATTTCTAATCGCTCACAGCAGAGGCTGTTTCGCGAAGAAATTCTAAGTCTCACATAGGAGAATGCCAAAAACGGATTCTCCGCACGAATTCGAAATACGGAAAAAGGAAAGGGATGCACAAAGTGCTCCTTAAGGAGGAAAAATGCCACAGATTATAGACGGAAAAGCTATCTCGGCGCAGATTAAGGACGAGGTGAAAGCGCAGATTGCAGCGCTTAACACGCAGGGGAAAAAGGTATGCCTCGCGGTGATACAGGTAGGAGACGATCCGGCCTCCAGCGTTTATGTAGGGAATAAAAAGAAGGCCTGCGCCTATGTGGGTATCGAGTCCCTTTCCTACGAGCTTGCGGCGGAGACGACACAGGAGGAGCTTTTAGAGCTGATCCGGGAATTGAATGCCAGGGAAGATGTAAACGGTATTCTGGTGCAGCTTCCTCTGCCGGAACAGATCGATGAGGATGCGGTAATCCGCGCCATTGACCCGAAAAAGGACGTGGACGGCTTTCATCCCCAGAGCGTGGGTGCGCTCTGCATCGGACAGCCGGGGTTTGTGTCCTGTACGCCTGCCGGAATCATCCAGCTTTTGAAGCGTTCGGGAATAGAGATTGCGGGAAAAGAGTGTGTGGTGATCGGCAGAAGCAACATTGTCGGAAAGCCCATGGCGCTTTTGCTGCTTCGGGAGAACGGTACGGTGACGGTGGCCCATTCCCGGACCAGGGATTTGCGGGAAGTGACGAAGCGCGCCGACATTCTCGTGGTGGCGGTGGGAAAGCCGAAGATGATCACGAGAGAATATGTGAAGGAAGGCGCTGTGGTGATCGACGTGGGCATTCACCGGAATGAAAACAATAAGCTCTGCGGCGATGTGGACTATGAGGATGTGGCACCTGTGTGCGGCGCGATTACGCCGGTGCCCGGAGGCGTCGGCCCCATGACGATTGCCATGCTCATGTATAACTGTGCGAATTCTGTGTCCCTGTAAGGAGGCTGCTTTTTCGCACCAAAGGTTCGTGCAGATATGAAGTTGGCATGGGTGTGAATGGCAACAGGCGGACATGCAGCGGTGGAATCAGGAGAACGGAAACATAGGAAGAAGGGAACGGCCTATGAAGTGCCCCCATTGCGGACATGAAATGCCGGACGGTTATCTGCTCTGTGACAAGTGCGGAGAGGAGATACGGATCGTTCCGGATTTTGAACCGGAAATAGAAAACAGCATAACGGAAACGCTCTCCACGCTTGTCTCCTCGCAGGAGGAGCCGGATACTGGGGAGAACGCCGACGCAGAGAATGAGACCGTCAGGGAAGGGAAGACGAGTCGAAAACCGCAGGTAATTCTTGCATTTGCGATTCTTCTTCTGGTGGCGCTTATTTCTTATGCGCTCTATGTCTACCATATCCATACGGTGGACTATCAGATCAACAAAGCCTTGGACTATGCGGCAAAGGGCGCTTACAGTGAGGCCATCGCCTGTCTGGAGACAGCCTATGCGGATTATCCAGAGGAGGCAAGGATTCTTTTTCTGGAGGCAGATTATTATTATCTGCAGCAGATGGACAATTACGCGCTGTCGGCTCTTATGAAAATCATTGACACGGACACCGCGCCAAGATATTCGGACGAGGACGTGGAAGAGGCTTATGGGAAGATTGTTACGATTTACGCCAATCAGAAAGAATACGGGCTGATTAATGAATTGCTGCGGGCCTGTGAGAATGAGCGGATCGTGAGCATGTTCCAGGGCTATCTGGCCATGGAGCCGGAGTTCAGTTATGTGGAGGGGAGCTATGCGGAGGTGATTCCGCTGAAGCTGAGTTCCAACACGGCGGGGACGATTTACTACACCATGGACGGATCAAAGCCTGACAAGAACAGCCAGATTTATACGTCGCCCCTCTTTCTGGAAACGGGGGAATATACGGTCAGCGCCTTTTTTGTAAATGATTACGGCATTGAGAGCGATATCGTCACGAAAACCTATGTGATCAATCTGTCCGTGCCGAATGCCCCGGTAGTTGCACTTTACAGCGGTGAATATACAGAGGCGACAATGATTGCCGTGGAGCCGGCGGAAGACTGTAAGACTTTTTACACAACGGATGAGTCGGAGCCGACGGCGGACAGCGTGCCCTATACGGGTCCGATTCCCATGCCCCTCGGAAAGACGCTGTTTAAGTTCGTAAACATCAGCAGCGAGGGAATTGCCAGCGAGGTGACGACGCGCACCTTTACACTCAGGCTGCGGGGAGCCATACCCACAGAAACGGCGGTGACCAATCTGGTCAACCGACTGGTGGAGACCGGGTATCTGTATGATGCGGCAGGGAATAATCCCAGGCAGACCGGCGTCTTAAGCTATCAGTTCAGTTCCGTGCTCCTGGTGGGAGGGGAAGATTATTATACCATCAATGAGTATTATGACGACGGTACGGGACTTTTAAGCCGCACGGACAAGGTTTTTCTGGTACAGGTTTACACCGGGGCGGCGGCGCAGCTAGGCTATGATGAGGCCGGGAATTTTATGGCGAATCTGCTATAGCGTAAAAGTGCAGCCCGTGCCGTCTGGAAAAGGCGCTTACAGGGCAGATGCGGATGCCAAATAATATATCTTGCAAAATTCGGTAAGTTTCGCTATTATGGAATAGTTCGGATAAAAGAAAAGGAGTGTTGAGATGTATAGGATTATAAGAGCAGAAGAACTTGCAGCGAATATCTATCTCATGGACGTGGAAGCGCCCCGCGTGGCGAAGTCATGCCAGCCGGGACAGTTTGTCATTGTCAGAATGGATGCGGAGGGAGAGCGGATTCCCCTGACGATCTGTGACTATGACAGGGAAAAGGGAACCGTCACCATCGTATTTCAGGTGGTTGGCGCTGCTACAGAGATGATGCGCAGCCTGAAAGCAGGAGACAGTTTCCAGGACTTCGTAGGGCCGCTTGGCTGCCCTTCCGAGTTTGTGGATGAAGATATACAGGCGCTTAAGGAGAAAAAGATTCTCTTTGTAGCGGGGGGACTTGGCACGGCGCCCGTTTACCCTCAGGTAAAATGGCTGCATGAGAGAGGCGTTGACGCGGATGTGATCGTTGGCGCAAAGACGAAGGATCTGCTCATTATGGAAGAGGAGATGAAGGCAGTGGCCGGAAACCTCTATATTACCACCGACGACGGCTCCTACGGAAGAAGCGGTATGGTGACGAAGGTGATTGAGGATCTGATTGAATCTGAAGGAAAATCTTACGACGTATGCGTGGCGATCGGGCCTATGATTATGATGAAATTTGTCTGCCTGACCACGAAAAAATATGAGCTGCCCACTGTTGTCAGCATGAATCCCATCATGGTGGACGGCACGGGTATGTGCGGCGCCTGCCGTCTGACCGTGGACGGGGAAGTGAAGTTTGCCTGTGTGGACGGCCCGGAGTTTGACGGTCATAAGGTGGATTTCGACCAGGCGATGAAGCGCCAGCAGATGTATAAGACGAAGGAAGGCAGGGACTTCTTAAAGGCCAAAGAGGGAGACACCCATCATGGCGGGTGCGGAAATTGCGGTAGGTCAGATTGAAAATTAAAATTTTCAATCGCGAGATTTGTGTCTGCGCGTTGCTTGACACAAACTCGGTGAAGTACGAAAGGCAGCGCAGAAATGAGGAAAAAATGGAAGCAGATGTGTTAAAGAAAGTTCCCGTCCGGGAACAGGACGCAAAAGTCCGTGCGGCGAATTTCGGGGAAGTGTGTCTCGGTTATGATAAAGAGGAGGCGATGTGCGAGGCAACCCGCTGCATCAACTGTAAGAATGCACAGTGTATCAAGGGATGTCCCGTCGCTATCAATATTCCCGGATTTATTGAGAAGGTGAAGGAGGGCGATATCGCCGCCGCTTATCAGGTAATCAGCGAGGCTTCTGCGCTTCCGGCTGTCTGTGGCCGTGTATGCCCGCAGGAAAGCCAGTGTGAGGGCAAGTGCATCCGGGGCATTAAGGGCGAGCCTGTCTCCATCGGCAAGCTGGAGCGGTTCGTGGCTGACTGGGCCAGGGAAAACGGCGTAAAGCCCGAAGGCGCGGCGGAAAAGAAGGGCAAAAAGGTAGCCGTGATCGGTTCCGGCCCTGCGGGTCTGACCTGTGCGGGCGATCTGGCGAAGACGGGCTACGATGTGACGATTTTTGAGGCGCTTCATGAGCCGGGCGGCGTTCTTGTTTACGGTATTCCGGAGTTCCGTCTGCCAAAGCAGGACGTGGTGGCCAAGGAGATTGAGAACGTAAAGAGTCTCGGCGTGAAGATAGAGACCAACGTGGTGGTGGGAAAATCCGTCACCATTGACGAGCTGATGGAGGACGAGGGCTTTGACGCCGTATTCATCGGTTCCGGCGCGGGTCTTCCGAAGTTTATGGGGATTCCCGGAGAGCAGGCGCTTGGCGTGTTCTCCGCCAACGAGTACCTGACAAGAAGCAATCTGATGAAGGCCTTTGACGAGTCCTCCAATACGCCCATTATGTGCGGGAAAAAGGTAGCCGTCGTAGGCGGCGGCAACGTGGCGATGGACGCCGCGAGAACCGCGCTCCGTCTTGGCGCGGAGGTGCATATCGTATACCGCCGGAGTGAGGAAGAGCTGCCTGCCCGTGTGGAGGAGGTACATCATGCGAAGGAGGAGGGAATCATTTTCGACCTTCTGACCAATCCTACGGAAATCGTTGCGGATGAGAACGGATGGGTGTCCGGCATGAAGTGCGTGCGCATGGAGCTTGGCGAGCCTGATGCATCCGGCAGACGCCGCCCGGTGGTGATTGAGGGATCGGAGTTTTTGATGGAAGTGGATACGGTTATCATGTCGCTTGGCACTTCCCCGAATCCGCTGATTTCTTCTACTACAAAGGGGCTTGAGGTCAATAAGCACAAGTGTATCGTGGCCGAGGAGGACTTCGGCGCAACCACGAAAGAGGGCGTCTATGCGGGCGGCGATGCGGTGACGGGAGCGGCCACCGTGATCCTTGCCATGGGAGCCGGAAAGGCGGCCGCAAAGGGCATCGACGAATATCTCTCCAGATAGGACAGAACAGACAGTCATCTGCCTGCCGGAAAGCGGCGGGCAGTTTTTCATTCTATAGGAAATAATGTTCGCTGCCGAACGGCGATTTTTTCTAAGAAATTCTTAATAATTTGCATGACACAATCTTTATATCTGTACGCTATGATGAAAAAAAGCAGGTCAACTGCGAGGATACGGAAAAATACAGAAAAGATATGGGTGCAGGGCGGAGACGGCATTGGAAAGAAAGGTGTGGAGAATTTATGAAATTGACTGATTCAGACAATGATAAGAAATGGGAAGAACAGGAGGAAGGGGCGGAGAACCTGCTGCAGAAGACGGTGACGACGAAGGTGCTTCTGGGTGTCATTGCCGTTCTTCTGATTTTTATTCTGATTCTGCTTACCATAGTGGTCAGTAACCGGCAGGGCAGTCAGGACAAGGCGGACCAGGATCTCCAGCAGAGCATCACGGACTATGCAAGAAAACAGCAGGAGCTGGAAGAGCAGATGCTGGAAGAGGAGAACAGGCAGACGGCGGAGCTCCCCGCTGCCGAAGAGACGGAAACGGATGAGGAAGAAGAGGAAACGGAAGAAGAACCGTCTTCCGCAGATGATGATAAAACAGCCATTGTGGTGGATATTGAGGATGAAAACGACGAGGCGTACACGAAGGAATATATTTTAAAGGAAGCTTATCCGTTCTTTGAGGACAACAACCAGGATGCCATCTGGGATCTGGCTCACTTAAAACGCTATGTGAAGCTCTCCAAGGGGCTTGAGGATACCGGGGATTACTATTATCAGGGGGATGTGGACAGCGAGGGAAAACCGCACGGCACGGGGCTTGCCATCTATGAAAAGAACAGCTACTATTTCGGGGAATGGAGCCACGGGGCAAGAAACGGCAGGGGCACATGGTTCCGGTTTTACATCAACCAGAAAAATAAGGACAACGCCATGGGTATTTATATGTCCCACAGCTACTCGGGGGAATGGGCGGACAATCTGCCCAACGGTGGAGGCGCAGAGCATTACGATGTGGATATCTCCAAGCTTGCGCCCACACAGGGCAGGATTTTGCAGAATGTGATCGGCTTTTTCAAGAATGGTCTTTATGATGGGGATATGTACGCCAATACCGTGGATTACATCGGTAATGTACAGGAGTGGGACGGCATTGCAAAGGAAGGTGTGTTTACACTGTGGCGGGATATGAGCGCCATCGGCGAGTGCTCTGTATGGCGCTACAAGGACGATCCTTCCGTCTGTCTGGACATCGATCAGTCGGAAAATAAGAACCAGGGTATCAGGGAGCTGCTAAAGTAGTTGCAATTTGCATAAAAGGATAATAAAATAGAACCGTACGGATGTTTTTTTGTGCAGGATTTCCAATTCGTAAGATAAGGAGGGTGTAATTTATGCCCCAATATCAAAGCAGCGAAGCAAAGGCGGAGAATAACCGTTCTTCCGCGTACACACTTCTGGCGGTAGGCGGCGCCGGTTTTATTGCGGTATTGCTGATTTTTTTCAATGTGATACCGGTTTACAGGAATGCCGGCATTAACAGGTATCTGGTCTGCGGCGTTATGGGCGCGATGTTCGTTCTTTTCATCGTGTTCGGCTTCGTGTCCATGCGGGATTCCAAGCTGCTTTTGGTGAAGGCGAAATCGGAGAACTCGCTGCGTTCGGAAATCGCCAGATGGTGTCAGGAGAATCTGAACGGCGCGGCCATAGACGCTGGGATTCTGGAAGAGGGGGAGACGCTTGAGGAACTGTCGGAGGAGGAAAGATACTACAGGCGCACGGAACGGATGCGGGCGGCCATTGACGACAAGTTCATGAATCTGGACGAGGCGTTCGTGGACAATTTTGTGGACGGATATTATCAGGAAATGTATGAAGATAACAGTGATTACAGTCGGTAAACTGAAGGAGAAGTTCTTCCGTGAGGCGGTTTCCGAGTATGAAAAGCGGCTGGGACGATACTGTAAGCTGGAGATCCGGGAGACGGCTGACGAAAAAACGCCGGACGGCGCTTCCGAAACCGAAAAGGAGCGGATCCTGCAAAAGGAAGGTGAGCGCATTGAAAGGCTGCTGCCGGATGGCGCTTATGTGGTGACGCTGGAGATCGAAGGGCGGAAATTTACCTCTGAGGCTTTTGCCGGAGAGATCGGGCGGCTTGGCGTAAGCGGCGTTGGCCATATTGTTTTCGTGATCGGCGGCTCACTTGGTTTACATAATTCTATAAAGAGACGGGCTGACTTGGCGGTCAGCTTTTCGGATATGACATTCCCGCACCAGCTGATGCGGGTTGTTCTGTTGGAGCAGATTTACCGGGCGTTTCGGATTATAAACGGGGAGCCTTACCACAAATAGAGTGAAAAGAACTTCTAAAGCTCAGCAGAAGAGGCTGCTTCGCTAAGAAGTTCTAAGTCTGCTACGCAGACTTTTTCACTCAAGAGAATGCGCCGCATTCTCCGTGCATGAATCCAAATGCAGATACATATAGTGTAACATGAGAAGAGAGAACAGACGCCAATCATTTTCGCCGTTTACCAGATCAAAGGAGCTGATCGTGGAATCCTTAAAACTTCCCAAGGATACCATGCTGGGAGCAGCTATTGTCACGATTACGGGAAACCGTGAGGCTTTTATTGAAAATTATAAGGGCATTTTGGAATATACCACGGAGTCTATTGTGCTGCAGGGCAAGAATGCCAAGATCTGTTTTGAGGGAAGCAGCCTGTCCATCGACTACTACACCAATGAAGACATGAAAATCAGCGGAAAGATCGACGCGCTCCGCTATATCTGAGCGCGCGTGCAGGGGAAGGTCTATGCTTCATTGGATACAGTATGTAAGAGGGTATGTGACTGTTAAGGTGTGGGGCTATTCTGTGGAGCGTCTTTTAAATCTTTGCGGCAATCACGATGTTCTGGTCTGGGACATCGAGGATCACGGCGATTACCATACCATGCATATCAGTATAGCGGGCTTCTTTGCCCTAAAGCCGCTCCTGAAAAAAACAGGGACGAGGGTGGCTGTTATGGGTAAATACGGCCTGCCCTTTTTTGCATCAAAAATGTGGAGAAGGAAGCTGTTTGTGGCGGGGCTTATCTGCTGCATTCTGTTCTGGTGCCTTGCCTCCCGTTTTATCTGGGATATTCAGATAGAGGGGAATTTCGCCCTGACGGAAGATGTGCTGATGGATTATCTGGAGGAGAAGGGCGTGCATACCGCCATGAAAAAGAGCGCGCTGGATATCGGAAGGCTTGAGCAGGAGCTCCGGGAGGATTATGACCTGATTACCTGGACTTCCATGCAGCTTCGCGGCACGACACTCCTGATCCATATCAAGGAAAACGATATGCCGGTCTACGACAACCGGGATAAGGCGGCGGCAGACCAGGGCATGGATCTGGTAGCCGAAAAGGACGGCGTTGTGACTTATATCATTACCAGGAGCGGCGTTCCCATGGTGGCCTGCGGGGACAGCGTGCAGAAGGGGGATGTGCTGGTGAGCGGCGCGATCCCCGTCTACAATGAGGACACCACGGTCCGCAGATATCAGTATGTGGAGGCGGATGCAGATATTACCTTAAGTTACGCGCGCAATCTTTCTCTGGAGGAAGCGTTATCCTACGATGAGAAATGCTATACGGGTGAGAGCATTGAGATTCCGGTAGTCGGTACTGGGGAGAAGGAGGTGGCCTTCCGTTTTCGAAAGGTTCCCTACGCCTTTTACGATACGAGCGAGGAAAAAAAACAGGTACAGCTTCTGGATCATCTGTATCTGCCCTTGTATTATGGAAAAAGAACGGTGCAGGAATATGAAATCGTGCCGAAAACGCATACGGAAGAGGAGATGAAAACGCTTTTGCAGGAGCGCTTTCGAAAAATTATCTCAACTTTAAATGAAAAAGGGGTACAAATTACAGAAAAAAATGTTACAATAAAAAAGAATGATGAAAAATGGGTGTTACATGCCCATATGCAGCTTGAAGAATCGGCGGTGAAACTGGCGCCGACAACCGTCACGGAGCCGGTGGAGGACTCGGATCAGGAGGAGGACTCACAGACGGACTAATGCAGGCTGTGATTTTGAAAGGCGGGGAATGGACGCGTTTACAGTCAGTATTGATGTGCCGGTGGAGCACATGCGGAATCTTTTCGGGGAGTTTGACTCCCATATCAAAAGAATTGAAAACGATCTGAACGTAATGATCGTAGACCGGGATGGTGCGGTACGGATATCCGGGGAGCGGGAAGATACGGACAGGGCGGCCCGGATTGTAAATGAGCTTCTTGCCCTGTCGAAAAGAGGTACGATTTTGGAGGAACAGAGTGTGGATTATGCCATTGAGCTTGGTAAGGAGCATAAGGAGGACATGCTTCTTGCCATGGACAGCGACTGCATCTGCCATACCGTGAGCGGTAAGCCGATCAAACCAAAGACCTTGGGACAGAAGCAGTATGTGGACGCCATGCGCGACAATATGATCGTTTTCGGGGTAGGTCCTGCCGGTACGGGAAAAACTTATCTTGCGATGGCCATGGCGGTGACGGCCTTTAAGAATAATGAGGTGAGCCGTATTATCCTGACGAGGCCGGCCATTGAAGCAGGAGAGAAGCTGGGCTTTCTTCCCGGTGACCTGCAAAGCAAGGTAGACCCTTATCTGCGGCCGCTTTACGACGCGCTTTACCAGATTATGGGGGCGGAGAGCTTTGCACGGAATATGGAAAAGGGTCTGATCGAGGTGGCGCCGCTGGCATATATGCGCGGGCGGACGCTGGATAATGCCTATATTATTTTAGATGAGGCGCAGAACACCACACCGGCACAGATGAAGATGTTTCTTACGAGAATCGGCTTCGGCTCGAAAGTGGTGGTTACCGGGGACGCTTCGCAGAAGGATCTGGCGCCGGACATGAAATCCGGGCTTGACGTGGCGGTGCGGGTGCTGTCGAAAATTGAAGATATTTCCTTCTGCAATTTAAGCAGTAAGGATGTGGTCAGGCATCCTCTGGTGCAGCGGATCGTGAAGGCTTACGACGATTATGAGGCAAAAGAGAAACGACGCAGTGAGCAAAAATCAGGGAACAGGAATTACAGGCGTGGAAAATAATAGTAATCTTCAGAAAAACAGCAATATTATTAAGAGAATTGTGATTTTTATGTTTATGTTTGCCCTGGCCGGCGTGATTGCATGGCTTGGCAGCGTATTTTACCGCTGCGAAACAGATCAGATGATCCGAAACGTCGTTATGCTTCTGGCCGGAAGCGGGAGTGTTATCTTTTCCTATGTGATGAGTGAGATAAACGGTTTTTTTGTCTATCGCAATGAGGGACGGTACGGAAGATTTGCCCTCACTTATCTGATCTGCCTTGCGGCGGCGGTGTTTCTGCCTTTCTTACCGGTTACGGGATGGCCGTATCTGGTGTTTTTTGTACTGCTGGGTGTCTTTTCAAACGGTATGACAGGACTTGTGGCGGGAAGCCTGTGCCTGCTTCTTTCCGTGAACTTTGCGGGCTGTGATTATGCCATTTTCTGGCTCTATTTTATCAGCGGCCTGGCCGGGATACTGGTATTTGCCACTTTGGATGAGGAGTTCCATGTAGGGATTCCGATGCTGATTTCCCTGCTGGTTCTGGCCCTGAGTCTGACGGCGAACGTGATTCTGTTTGCGAAGGAGCGGCTTTCCATCGCCCAGTTCATGATACCGGGCATCAATCTGATGGTCTGCTGTATTTTGCTTTTAGTCGGCCTGAAGATGGTAAGTTCCATGGTAATCCACAGATACCGGGACAGATACATGGAGATCAATGATCCGGAGTGTCCCCTGCTCGTGCAGCTCAAAGAGTTTTCCAGGGAGGAATATTATCACGCGATTCATACGGCCTATCTGGGAGACAAGGTCGCAAGAAGCCTCGGCATAGACGACGCGGCTGTAAAGGCATGCGGGTATTACCACAGGATTGGAAAGCTTACAGGGGAAAACACTTGGGAAAATGTGTCTGCTATCTGCGATAAATACCATTTCCCGCCGAAGACAAAACAGATCTTAAAGGAGTATGTGGATCCGGATGTTAAGATTGTTTCCAAGGAGACGATGGTCGTCCTGCTTGCGGACTGTATCGTTTCATCCATCCTGTATCTGTTTGCGAAAGATCCCCAGGCGGAGCTGGATTACGAGCAGCTGATCGATACGGTATTCAAAAAGAAATTTGAGACGGACGAGCTTTGGGGAAATGAGATTTCCTTAAGGCAGATATGTGAAATGAAGAAAATATTTATCAAGGAGAAGCTTTATTATGACTTCCTACGTTGAGCGTGAGACGGCACTGTCCTTTTCTTTTGATGAAAAGGCATTGCTTGACCGTGTCGCGGAAGCTGTTCTTGACAGTGAGAACTGTCCCTATGAGGCGGTGGTAAATCTCCTTCTGACAGACGGCGCGGGTATCCGGGAGTACAACAGGAATTACAGGAGCATCGATTCGGAGACGGACGTGCTTTCTTTTCCCAACCTGGAGTTTGGTACGCCGGGAGATTTCTCCGGTGTGGAGGAACGGGAAGCGGACTGTTTTGACCCGGACAGCGGAGAGCTGGTTTTGGGAGATATTATTCTGAATGCGGCGCGGGTGAAAGAACAGGCGGCGGAATACGGGCACAGTGAGCGCAGGGAATTTGCTTTTCTACTGGCGCACAGCCTGTATCATCTGTGTGGCTACGACCATATGGAGCCGGAGGAAGCGTCCGTGATGGAAAAAAAGCAGGAGACAGTTCTGCAGGCGCTTTCCATCACCAGGGAGTAGAGCGGCGGATACTATTTAGAGGATAACGATGAATATACAATGGATGGCGAAAAATCTGAAAAACAGGATTGTCCTCTCGGCGGGGATTGTTTCTTATATGCTCCTTCTCCTCCTGCGGGTTCCGCTTTCAAGGATCATAGGGGATGCGGGTGTGGGACTTTTTGCTCCCGCTTTTGAGTTATTTATATTGACTACACTGGTCATATCTTACGGCATGTCCAACGCCATGGCCGGTATCATACGCTACCGGGTAAAGCGGGAACGGTATCGGAATGCGGGTAAAGTGTTTCGGACGGCCTTTGTCATGAACCTTTTTACGGGCACGGTGATGGCCTTATTTGTGTTATTCTTTTCCAAGTGGATTGCAGAGGTGCTTGTTCTGGAGCGTCTGAGCCGCATGGCGGTGATGGCGGCGGCGCCCTCTGTATTTTTGGCGGCACTTGTCGGTATTTTCAGGGGATATTTTAGCGGTTACGGAATGGGTGTGCTTACGGCGCATTCCCAATATATCGAAAAGCTTGCCATGTTTGTTGGGGCGCTTCTTAGCGGCAGGGCTTTTTACGGATACGGTCAGAAGGTGGCGGCTCTTATGAAGACGGAGGCGCACAGTTATGCCTACGGGGCGCTTGGTGCAATGATTGGCGTATGTATTTCGCAGGTGGTGGCCCTGCTTCATCTGCTTCTGGTTTATGTGATTTATGCGGGGGCGCTTAAAGGCCGGCCGGGACAGGACAACAGCAGGCGCGCCGAAACCCGCTTTGAGATCCAGCGGATGCTTGCCATTAATATGGTGCCGCTTGCGGCGGTCGCCGTGCTTTCCAATCTGTTTATGATCGCAGACCAGCGTTATTTTAACTACTGCATGAATGTGACGGAGCAGGGAAATGTGCGGACGGCCCAGTGGGGGTGCTATTACGGCAAATTTGCGCCGCTTGTGGGGATTTGCGCGGCGGTTTCCTGTCTGTTTGTGCACGGAATGATCGGAAAAATCTCCAATGCTTACGAGAGAGAGGAATACCGTAGTATGCGGGAGCGGATGGGCAGGGCGGTACGAAACGTGTCCATGATGGCCTTTCCGTCGGCGATATATCTGGCTGTCTTGGGAAAACCGTTTTCCGTCTGCTGCTACGGGAGAACGACAGCACAGTCTGCGGTATTAGCGGGATGGCTGTCAAAGGGAGCGGTTCTGGCTGTTTTGTTTGCGTTCAGTTTTCTGTTCGGACAGATTTTATATAGAATGCGGATGACACGGGAGCTGTTTCTTGCGGCAGCGGCTTCTTTCATGATACATCTGGCTGCCGCTTACTTTATGACGCAGCGGGGGCATATGGGAGTGGACGGACTGCTCTGTGCCCTGATCCTGTTCTTTGGCATCTATATGGTTCTGGCCTATGTATTTTTGGACAGACGCATAAAATACAAGCCGGACTGGTTTAAGGGAATTTTGTTCCCGCTTGCGGCAGCGGCGGCTTCCGGGCTGGTTGTGTATCTGATCAACCGGCTGCTTTCAGGGGTTGCCGGGGCGGCGCTCTGTATTATCATATCCCTGTTTGTGGGAGTGTTCCTTCACATCCTTTTCCTTGTGCTCCTCCGGGTGATCGACGAGGCGGAGCTGCAGGAGATGCCGCTCGGCTTCCTGTTCATTGCACTTGGCAGAGCGACAGGCATTTTGTAAGATTGTTGTATAAAAAAAAGGAATTGGCTGATACTGATTACAGGAGATCCGACAAGAGAGGTTTAAAACGGAATGAAGCTTGTAAAACGTATCAGTCTTTTTATGATATTGTCTGTGGTCATGCTGGGCCTCGGCGGCTGGGGCGCACTGAAGGCGGAGGAATATTTCTATCCGCACCGATACCGTCATGGCACAGAGCAGACCGGCACGGAGGAGACGGACGGCTTCCGGCAGTCGGTATCGCAGCTGGCAGATGTGGTTTCCCATGTGACGCCGGTTCCGCAGGGCGGGCAGACGGACGAGACGGCGAAGGAGCAGTTCATTGATACGGAGGCGGAGGATCAGGTAATCGAGGCGGCGGCAGCACCAGAGCCTGTGGTGACGGCGGACACGCGGTATCTGCTGGAAATGGTGGATCTGTCAAAGGGAACCGTTACAGAGAGCGAGGAGACAATTCCCGTCATGTACATCGGATTAAACCGGGAGGAGCTTTTGGAGGCATTGTCCTCCTATGAGGATAATCCGCCGCTATCGGAGCTGGAACAGGGCTTTGAGACGATCGAACTGACGGCCTTTTCCAAAGACAGGGTGGCGGTCTGTAAATATTATAAGGAGCCGGAGCCACAGGGGTTTTATCTGATGGTGGCGGATCATTTTATTGTGGTGTACGAGGAGGACAGAAGCACTCTTTACATGAATACGGATATTCTGCTGGAGCGGCTGCCGGACGCCCTGCAGAGGGAAATCATGGCGGGAAAGCATGTGGCCAGCGAGAAAGAACTGTATCTGTTCCTGGAATCCTACTCCAGCTAAACAAAAGTGAGATTTCGTACTTCTAAAGCACAGCATCAGTGGCTGCTTTGCTAAGAAGTACGAAATCTCACTTAGGGAAATGCCTGAAAAACGGTATTCTCCGGTATATTTGAAAAGGGAAAATGTGATGGGAAGACGGATTGTGGTGATCGGCGGCGGCGCGGCGGGCATGATGGCGGCGATTCAGGCAGCCAGAGAAGGCGCGGCGGTCACGGTCTATGAAAAAAATGACAGAGTGGGAAAAAAGATTTTGTCCACGGGAAACGGCAGATGTAATTTTTCCAATGAAGCGATGGGCGTGGAATTTTACCGCGGGAGCGGAACGGCTTTGCTTGACGGCGCGCTTTCCGCGTTTGGCGTGGCGCGGACAAAGGCCTTTTTTGCGTCCCTCGGTATGCGGATCAGGGAGCGGGACGGCTATCTGTATCCGGCCAGCGATCAGGCTTCCACGGTGCTCGACCTGCTGCGCTATGAGCTTGACAGGCTGCGTGTGACGGTACATACGGGGGAGACGGTACGGGCGTTCTCCTTCGATAAAGGCAAGGAAAAATTTTTGATCAGACGTCAGGGAAAGGACCTCTGTTATGATGCGGCGATTCTTTGCTGCGGTGGCATGGCGGCGCCGAATACCGGCTCCGACGGGGACGGTTTCCGGCTTGCGGAGCGGTTCGGGCACCGAATTGTCAGACCCGTGCCTGCCCTTGCCGCGCTTGTCTGTAAGGAGTCCTTTTATAAACAGGTGGCGGGTGTGCGGTGTGACGCGGCGCTTACCCTGCGGGTGGAGGGACAGGAAGCCGGAAAGGAGCGGGGCGAACTGCAGCTTACGGATTACGGGCTTTCCGGTATACCGGCTTTTCAGCTCTGCCGGACGGCGGCTTATGCGCTGCTTGATAAAAAGCCTGTCACGGTGCGCCTGTCCTTTCTGCCTGACTTCGACGCTATGTCCTGCGGCTCTTTTTTCCGGGAGAGGCTGTCGGCGCACGGTGGGGACGAGATGGATGTGTTTCTGACCGGTATAGTCAATAAGAAAATCAACCACCTGCTCTTAAAACTGTCGGGCATCCGGGAGACGCAGCGGGCAGAGCAGGTCTCCCCGGAGGCATTTAGGCGACTGCAGGAGCTGTATCTCAGTCTGGAGACGGTGGTTACGGGAACGAACGGCTTTGACAGGGCACAGGTGTGCGCGGGCGGTGTGGACTGCAGGGAGGTAACGGAAAATCTCATGTCAAAAAAGCAGCCGGGACTTTATTTTGCGGGAGAAATTCTGGATATTGACGGGCTCTGCGGCGGCTACAACTTACAGTGGGCGTGGAGCAGCGGAACGGTCGCCGGCAGGGCGGCTGCCCGGAATCCGTAACTGACGCCACATAGAAGCCGGGTGAGGAAGAAAAAGGCGGCATAGGCAGCGCATCGTGTGAAGGGACAGATTTCAGACGGGAGTATATAAGCTATGATTCGGATACAACAGATCAAACTGGCGGCGGACTGTAAGGACGAGCAAGCTGCGCTTCTCAAAAAGGCGGCAAAGCTGCTGCGGATGGAACCTTCCGCCATACAGTCCCTTTCCATTGTGAAAAGGGCGATAGACGCCAGAAAAAAGCCTGATATCTGTCGGGTTTATACGGTGGATGTGACGGTGGCGGACGAGCAGGCTGTTTTTCGGAAGCTTCGGGGAAAAAACGGGCAGATTCAGCTTGTGGAAGTGGAACCGTACCGATTTCCGACGCCGGAGCAAGCCGTCCCGGACGAGAAACAGGAAGGCAGGAAGGCGGTTTCAGATGAGAGCCGGAAAAACAAAATGGCAGTTTTCGAAAAACGGATTGCAGGAGAGCTGCAGCCCGGTGACCGGCCGATCATTGTGGGAACAGGGCCGGCCGGGCTTTTTTGCGGGTATATGCTGGCGAGAGCGGGACTGCGCCCCCTGATTTTGGAGCGGGGAAAAGAAGTACATAAGCGTCAGGAGGACGTGGAACGGTTCTGGCGCGAAGGCGTTTTAGATCCCGGTTCCAACGTGCAGTTTGGAGAAGGCGGCGCAGGCACATTCTCCGACGGTAAACTGACTACCACGGTCAAAGACCCGAAGGGGCGTATGCGGGAGGTTTTGCGCATTTTCGTGGAAGCCGGGGCGCCGGAAGAGATTTTGTATGAGGCAAAGCCCCATATCGGTACGGACATTCTGGTCCGTGTGGTGGAGCATCTGCGCAGACAGATTATAGAGTGGGGCGGTGAGGTTCGGTTTGACTCGCAGGTGACAGGGCTGCTTACGGAAGATAGGCGGACAGCGGGAACTGCCATGCAGGATCGCCAGGTCGCGGGCGTGGCTGTAAACGGGGAAGAGATACGAGGCGGCGCGGTCGTTCTCGCCATTGGCCACAGCGCGCGGGACACCTTTCAGATGCTTCACGAACTGCAGGTGCCCATGGAGGCAAAGGCTTTTGCGGTGGGACTCCGCATGGAACATCCCCGTGAGATGATCGACAGACTGCAGTATGGGGACTGCGGCCTTTCCCTCCCGGCCGCTCCTTACAAGGTGACGGCAAAGACTGTCTCCGGCAGGGGCGTCTATTCTTTCTGCATGTGTCCCGGCGGCTATGTAGTCAACGCCTCCTCTGAGCCGGGGCGGACGGCGGTAAACGGCATGAGTTACAGCGGGCGGGACGGCGCAAACAGCAACAGCGCCATGATCGTCACCGTATCTCCCACGGATTATGAGCCGTACGGCGGCACAGGACCGCTTGCCGGTATTGCATTTCAGCGGCATCTGGAAGAGCAGGCATACAGAATCGGCCGTGGCGCGGTGCCTGTGGCGCGTTACGGGGATTTCCACGAGGCGGTCCGCGCCGGGCGGGGTGAAGACAGGCTGTTTCAGGCAGAGGGCGGGGAAAGCGTTTTTTCGCAGATGCATGGGCAGAAGGATAGCGCGCTGCCGGTGACACGGACGGCTGGGGGGGACGGCATGCTATGCGCGCGGTATCCGGGCTTTGTCCCTGCCATCAAGGGGGCATGGACTTTTGCTCCGGTGCATGAGATTTTGCCTGGTTTTCTGAATGAGGCGCTTGTGGAAGGGGTTGACCTGATTGGTCAAAGAATGTCAGGCTTTGCCGACGGGGATGCGTATCTCTCTGGCGTGGAGAGCAGAACCTCTTCCCCGGTAAGGATTCTGCGGAACGAGACGGGACAGTCTGCCCTGAAAGGGCTTTTCCCCTGCGGCGAGGGCGCCGGTTATGCGGGCGGCATCACTTCTGCGGCGATGGACGGCATCCTGATCGCGGAGAAGGTTGCGTCCGCATACGGGAATGTGGTAAGATGACGAAAGTAATGAGGAAAAACGAAGGTTTTTCGAGCTGGCACTGCGATGACTTACTTATGGAGGATAAAATGACAGACAGAAAAGCCTTGATGGCGGATAAAAAGAGGATTGTGATAAAGATCGGTTCCTCCTCCCTACAGCACAGGGAGACCGGGGATCTGGATTACACGAAGCTGGACGTGCTGGTGCGGGAGCTTTGCAATTTAAGAAACATGGGTAAGGACGTGGTGCTCGTCACCTCCGGCGCGATAGCCGTGGGTGAGAAGGCGATCCTGCCGAACCGGGAGGAGGATAACCCTATCGCCGTGAAGCAGGCGTGCGCCGCGGTTGGGCAGGCACGGCTGATGATGATTTACCAGAAAATTTTTGCCGAGTATAATCAGGTGGCGGCCCAGATTCTGATGACGAAAAATACAATTGTAGATAACCTGAACCGTTACAATGCCCGGAATACGTTCGCGGAGCTGTTTAAGCTGGGCGTGATTCCGATTGTGAACGAGAACGATACCATAGCTACCTATGAGATCGAGATTGGCGACAACGATACCCTTTCGGCCATTGTCGCTTCTCTGGTGGAGGCGGACGCGCTCCTTCTTCTTTCGGATATCGACGGCCTCTACACTGACGATCCCCGCACCAATCCCGACGTCAGGTATATAGAGGTGGTGGAGGAGCTGACAGATGAACTGATGAATATGGGAAAAGCGTCCACCGGGAGCAGCGTGGGTACGGGCGGCATGACAACCAAGCTGCAGGCCGCCAAAATTGCCAGCAGCACCGGGGTGGATATGGTGATTGCCAACAGTAAGGACATTAAGGTGATCCACCGCATTTTGAGCGGACAGAATATCGGCACCTTATTTTTGGCGCATAAGGACGAACAGTTTGACCTGCCGCTTTATGTGCAGCAGATGCATGCGAGCGAGAAGAAGTTCTAAGACCGGGCGCAGAAAGGTATGCAGCAGATCTATCTTGGACAAAGTATTTCTGGGAATATCATAAAACAGATTTGTATGGATACGTTTAACAAATAGAACCATAAAAAGGGGAAACGGTATATGAATGTAGAACAGATGACAGCGCGGATCAATGCATTGTACCACAAATCCCAGAACGAGGGGCTTACCCCTGCGGAGAAAGAGGAGCAGGCTGCGCTGCGGCAGGCTTATGTGGCGAATGTACGGGCGAATCTCAGGGGACAGCTTGACAATATCTCCATTGTGGAGAAGGACGGCAGTATCACAAACCTGGGAGAGAAGAAACGGCATGAATAGGACCGGGGTGCGGACAGACGCGGCGTTTGCCGTATCGGATGAAATCCCGGAGACTCCGGAAGCGGATCAGAAACGGGAGCGTGCGGACGCTGCCACGGAAAAAGAACAGAAGACGGAAAAGAAACGCGTCCGCCTTGCGGCTCTTGCAAAACGGGACAGCCTGTCTGCGGAGCAGCGGCGGGATTACAGCGACAGGATTGTGCAAAATCTGACAGGTCTGCCCTGTTATCGGGAGGCGGACGCGGTTCTTGTTTACATCAGCTTTCGAAGTGAGGCAGACACCTTTCCTTTCATGGAACGGGCTTTTGCGGATGGGAAGGCGGTGTTTGCGCCGAAGGTTCTGGGAAAAGAGATGGATTTTTTCCGTATTTCTTCCCGGAATGACCTGTCGGCAGGGTATCGGGGGATTTTGGAGCCTGCGGGCGGGCAGTCGTTTGACGAATGGGTGAATGACTATATGAGTCAATGCGGGAAGCGGACTCACGGAAAGCGGATGACGGACATGGAGGAAAAAGGGCAAAAAGGGGCTGTGCCGTCTGTTCTGATCTGTATGCCCGGCGCGGCCTTTGACAGGGCGCGCCACAGAATCGGCTACGGCGGCGGTTTTTATGACAGATATTTAAACTGTTTTGCAGAGAATGGAAGCGAAACGGATGCTGCGGCGTATCCGCGGCTAAAGCTTACCACCGCTGCGCTGGCGTTTAGCTGCCAGCTCTTTGACACAATTCCATGGGAGGCGCACGATATCCGCCCGGCGCGGATTATCACGGAGACAGAAATTATTTGACATCCTTTGATTAAAGAGGGACGCCGAAATGCGGGTTTGTGTCAGACGGACAGATAACAGACGGAAAGGATATTGGAAAATGGAAAAAGAAAAAACAGACATGGAAATCAGGGAATATCTGGCGACACTCGGCAGACGGGCGCAGACCGCAAAGACCGTATTGCTGGGACTGGATACGGCGCAGAAAAACCGGGCCCTTGGGCGGGCGGCAGAAATGCTTGTGCAGGAGAGTGAAAAACTTCTTTCTGCCAATGAAAAAGATTACATGCGGGCAAAGGAAAATGATATGTCGGAGGGCCTTCTTGACCGCCTGAAGCTGACGACTGCGAGAATAGAGGCCATGGCGGAAGGGCTTGGGCAGATCGCCTCCCTGCCGGACCCGGTGGGAGAGGTGATGGAGTCATTTGACCGTCCAAACGGCCTTCACATAGAGAAGGTGCGGGTTCCCATGGGAGTGACAGGCATTATTTACGAAGCCCGGCCCAATGTGACGGCGGATGCCTTCGGCCTCTGCTTTAAAACGGGAAACGCAGTAATTTTAAAGGGCGGAAAGGATGCCTTTCACTCCAATCTGGCCATCACAGAGGTCATTCGGGAGGCGCTGGAAGAAGAGGGCATTGATAAAAACGCCATCCAGTTAATGGAAAACAACGACAGGGCGGTGACCACGGCTTTCATGAAGCTGAAGGAATACGTGGACGTGCTGATTCCCAGAGGCGGTGCAGGGCTGATCCGCTCTGTTGTCGAGAACAGCACGATACCCGTAATCGAGACAGGCACCGGGAATTGCCACATTTACATAGACGAGGCGGCTGACCTTACGAAAGCGGTCCCCATCGTTATCAATGCCAAAACCCAGCGGATCGGTGTTTGCAACGCCTGCGAATCTCTGCTTGTGCATGAAAAAATTGCAGGACAGATTCTGCCCGCTTTGGGGAAAGCCCTTCTGGAAAAACAGGTGGAGATCAGAGGCGACGAGACGGTGTGTGCGCAGATACCGGAGGCACAGGCGGCTACGGATGCGGATTATGGAACAGAATACCTGGATCTGATTCTTTCCGTAAAAACAGTCGGCTCCCTGGAGGAGGCAGTCGCCCATATCAACAAGTACAATACGGGACATTCTGACGCTATTTTGACAGAGGATCAGGCACGTGCGCAGAAGTTTTTGCGGGAGGTGGATTCGGCCTGTGTGTATGTAAACGCTTCCACCCGTTTTACGGATGGCTTTGAGTTTGGTTTTGGGGCGGAAATCGGCATCAGCACCCAGAAGCTTCACGCCAGGGGGCCCATGGGGCTTAGGGAACTGACCTCCTATAAATATCAGGTGACGGGGGACGGACAGGTGCGCCCGTAGCCGGTTAATGGTTTTGTATCATTTGCAGATCAATTGTGTAATAAAATACGCTATTTGTGCAAAATTTACTTTGTATTTACTTTTTTATAGCATTTTCTATAGAAAACCAAACGGATATATGATAAAATAAAAAACACTGTCCGATTCTCTTATTTTTCGGTCGGCTGCTTAACTCACAATTTACCGTCAGTCTTTTTTCGGTAAAAATCGTGAGGAGGGGGTAAATACGTATTATATAAGGAGAAGGTAAGGATGAAAAAACAAAAGAAACTGAGCGTAATGGCGCAGCTGGTGATGCTCTGTGCAATTCCCCTGGTGATTATGGTTGCGTTTGTCACGGTATATGCAATCAGTACCATGAGAAACATGGTGCACGACACTACCATGGAAGGGCTGGAAAATCTTTGCCGGAGCGTATATGCAGCTTATGAGGCGCTCGATCCGGGTGAGTACCGGCTGGAGGGTGACACGCTTTATAAGGGTGATTACTGCGTCTCTGAAAATGTAGATATTATCGACAGCTTTGTGAGCGGGAGCAACGCGGATGTAACGCTTTTCTATGGGGATACCAGACGCGCCACCTCTTTGCGCGATAAGGATACGGGAGAACGCATCCTTGGTACGAAAGCTTCCGATGCGGTTATTCAGGCCGTGATCAACGAAGGAAAAAATTATGAGACGGACAGCGTTGTCATAAACGGGGAGACCTATTACGCGTTCTATATGCCGGCGATCGATGCCAGCGGGAAATGTGTGGGTATGGTGTTTGCGGGACAGCCTGCTACCGAGGCCAGTGCCAGAATCAACCGGAGTTCGCTGATGATTCTTGGAATCTCCGCGTTTATTCTCATTGTTGCCCTGTTAGTCTGTCTAAAGATTGCAAGCGCGATTGCGAGGGTGATTGTCCAGACAGAGACGCTTCTTTCCTCGCTGGCGGAGGGCGAGCTGGACCTGAGTGTAAACGAGAGGATCTTAAAGAGAACCGACGAAATCGGCGTGATGGGTCATGCCGTACAGAGACTGCTGGAGGAGCTGCAGAATATTATCGGCAGCATTAAGAAGAATACCGAGACACTGATGAATCAGGGTAATAATCTGGAGAGCATGGCGTCCCAGACTTCGAACACGGCTGATGAGATCAGCAGCGCGGTGGAGGATATCTCCAAAGGAGCCGTTTCCATGGCGGAGGATATCGAGTCCGCGACCGGACAGGTTGCCAATATGGGCGCTATCATTGAAAAGATTGCAGACAGTGTAAGGGAGCTTGATAATCTTTCCGGTCAGATGCACACGTCGGACGTGGAGGCATCCAGAATTATTAACGAGCTGAGCGAGTCCAACGACAGAACGACGGAGGCGATTAGGAAGATTGAGGTTTCCGTACATACGACCAACGAGTCCGTTACCAGAATTCAGGACGCCGTCAATCTGATCGCATCCATTGCCAGCGAGACAAGCCTGCTTGCCCTGAACGCGAGCATAGAGGCAGCGAGAGCGGGAGAAGCCGGGCGCGGATTCGCCGTGGTGGCGACCCAGATATCCAAGCTGTCAGAGGATTCGGCACAGTCTACGAAGACCATTGAGGACATCATTCATCAGCTGACGGCTGATTCCGAGGCTTCCGTTCAGATCATGAACGAGGTAAATGAGATTATCGCGCAGCAGCAGCAGAAGCTGGTACAGACGAAGGATAAATTTGCCGACGTGAGCAGCGGCATTGAGGACTCCAGAAAAGAGTCCAGTGTAATCAGCAGCCAGGCGGAGGAATGCAACGGCGCGAGAAACAAGGTTGTGGATGTGATCCAGAATCTGTCTGCGGTATCTGAGGAGAACGCGGCTTCTACGCAGGAGACGACAGCGTCCATGCAGGAATTAAACGCTACCATCAATCTGCTTGCAGAAGCGGCGGGCGAATTGAAGGAGATGGCACAGGCTCTGGAAGAGGATGTATCCTTCTTTAAATTGTAAGTTTCCATGAAAGAGCGAATGGTATCAGGGAGTCCTTCAGGGGCTCCCTTTACGTTACCTTATCCCTTTTACTTTTGTGTCTGTCTGGAAATAGCGGCTTGACAAAGCATATACGTTCATATTATAATATGAACAAATAAACATATGTAAACCCGGATTGAGGAAGGAGGACCCTGTGGAGGAAACATATAAGGAGGAAGCGATTTACGGGCTGGCAGAGCTTTTTAAAATATTCGGTGACCCCACCCGGATCAGAATTTTGTATGTGATGCTTGATACGGAGCGGTGCGTGAACGATATTGCGGGGCTTTTACAGATGAGCCAGTCCTCTGTCAGCCACCAGCTTCGGATTCTGAAGACCTCCAAGCTGGTTAAAAGCCGAAGAGAGGGTAAGTCGATTTTCTATTCTCTGGATGACGAGCATGTCCGTTCGATCCTCAATATGGGAATGGAACACATCATGGAAGGAGCGGGGAAATGACAAAAACGTATCAGATTGAGGTTGACTGTGCAAACTGTGCAGAGAAAATGCAGGAGGCTGCTGCGAAAACGGATGGCGTTGCAGAGGCTGTCGTGAGCTTTATGACCCAGAAAATGAAGGTGGAGTTCGCGGAGGGGGCGGATGAGAAGAGCGTTATGAAGCAGGTTCTGAAGGCGTGCCGGAAGGTGGAGCCGGACTGTGATATCGCGTTTTGACGGACAGAATTCATATAGCGGAACTGGAGGGGGCGACCGGCCGGAAGGGGCCTGTCGCTCTTTTTCATTCTATAGGAAATTGCAACAGTATAAACCATTCAAGGAGAATGCGGAGCATTCTCTGAATCGAGCGCGCAGGCGCTCGATTTTTTTTCACTTATTTTCCATGACTTCTATTAAAAAGAAAAGGTTGACGAAATAGGCGGAAATCAGTACTATGTTTAGATAGGGGAATTAGGATTTTTTATGCATTCGGAGGATAACGGTTTTGACAAAATACAAGATGATACTCGTCACCCTGCTCTTTGCTTTTTTACTCACGGCCTGCGGGAAGAATGAGGAACTGACGGCTTATCAGGAGGATATGAACACTTTTTTTGAACGGGCAGCCGAATACAATGACAAAATGAATGCCATTGACCGCGAATCCGATACCGCCGTGATCGAGCTTCTGGGGTATCTGGATGCCTTTGCGGAGGACATTCAATGGATGGCGGAGCTTACGGTGCCCGATCAGTTTTCGGCGGTGGAAAGTCTGGCGGATGAGGCGGACGAGAATATGAAAGAGGCGGTAGCCCTTTTCCATGCGGCTTATGACGGGGAATCTTACGACGAGGGTTCTGAGCAGGCGGCTCTGGAATACTATGACAGAACCAATATACGCATCCAGTATATCATCATGATTCTGCACGGGGAGATTCCCGAGGGGGAAGGCGTCACCTACACGGAGGAGAGTCCCCTCCTTGGCGGCGGCTATCTGAACCGGAAGGATGAGGACGAAGAAACAGAGTCTTCAGATGAATCGGAGGATGCAGAGAGGGAAGACAGCGGCGAAGATGCGCCGGAGGATGATTTCGATACGGACGATACGGTTTTCTACGAAGAATAACGTGAGAAGTAATACATGGAGGCTATATGAACAGGCAGGAATTTCAATCTTTCATAAAAAATACGCCCCTTATTCTGGACGGCGCCACCGGCTCGAATCTGCAAAAACAGGGAATGCCTGCAGGCGTCTGCCCGGAGCAGTGGATCTTAGGACACAGGGATATTATGATTAAGCTGCAGCGGGACTTTGTATCGGCAGGCAGCAATATCGTCTATGCGCCAACCTTCACAGCCAACCGCATCAAGCTGAAGGAATACGGTCTGGAGGAACAGATCGGGCAGATGAACCGTGAGCTGGTGGCCTTATCCAGAGAAGCGGTCGGCGGGAAAGCCTATATTGCAGGCGATTTGACCATGACGGGAGAACAGCTTTTCCCCATGGGGAAACTGGATTTTGAAGAACTGATCGGGGTGTATAAGGAGCAGATCCGATATCTGGTTGAATCGGGTGTAGACCTGCTGGTGGTAGAGACGATGATGAGCCTGCAGGAGACCAGGGCGGCGGTAATTGCTGCGAAGGAAGTCTGTGATCTGGCTGTGATGGCGACGCTGACCTTTGAGTCGGACGGCAGGACACTGTTCGGCACCGATGCGACTACCGCGGCGATTGTTCTGGAGAGTCTGGGTGTTGCGGCGGTTGGCACGAACTGCTCCACGGGGCCTGATAAGATGGTGGATACGGTGCGCCGTATGGCGGAGGTCACCGGGATTCCCATTATCGCCAAGCCGAACGCAGGCCTGCCTTCTCTGGACGAGCAGGGCAATACCGTTTACGACATGGATGCGGAAACGTTCGGCCGTCATATGAGGGAGCTGATTTCGGCGGGTGCGTCCGTGATCGGCGGCTGCTGCGGCACCACCCCGGAGCATATCCGGGCGGCGAAAGAGGCGGTGCGGGACATGACCGTCATACATCGGGAAAAGCCGGGGAAACGGTTTTTGACAAGCGAGCGGCTGACGGTGTCCTTCGGTCTGGAAGATCCCTTTATCGTGGTGGGCGAACGCATAAACCCCACCGGGAAAAAGAAGCTGCAGGCTGCGCTCCGGGAAGGCTCCATGGAGATGGTGACGGACTTTGCAGAGGCACAGGAGGCCTGTGGGGCGAGTATACTGGATGTGAATATGGGCATGAGCGGCATCGACGAAAAGGAGATGATGTTAAAAGCCATCGAGACGGTGAGTGGCGTTACAAGCCTGCCTTTGTCCATCGATTCCAGCCATGTGGATGTGCTGGAGGCGGCGCTCCGCCGCTATCCGGGACGCGCGCTGATCAATTCCATTTCCGGTGAACAGGCGAAGCAGGACGCGCTGCTTGCCATTGCGAAAAAATATGGCGCCATGTTTATTCTCCTGCCACTGTCGGATGCGGGACTTCCGAAAGATCTGGCGGAAAAGATTGCGATTATAGAAAGCATACAGGAAAAAGCGCTTGCGCTTGGCCTGACAAAAGAAGATATTGTGGTGGATGGTCTGGTGGCTACCGTGGGAGCCAATAAGAACGCGGCTCTGGAGACGCTTGAGACAATCCGCTACTGTAAAGAGAAGGGGCTTGCCACGATATGCGGCCTGTCCAATATTTCCTTTGGCCTGCCGGAGAGAGGGTTTGTGAACACTGCCTTTCTCACTATGGCGATCCGCGAGGGGCTTACCATGGCGATTGCCAATCCCTCCCAGGAGCTGTTGATGAGCTGTGCTTTTGCCTCTGATCTGCTTCTGAATAAGGAGGCGGCGGATACCCGTTATATCCGTCTGATGGACGCCCTGCGGGAGAAGAAGGAGGCGGCCGGGGAGACCGCGCCCAAAGAGACGGGAATCCGCCTGAACCGGGCGGCGCAGGAGGAAAACGCCGCATCACCCAGGGACAGGCTTCGCGCCGACGTCCTGAAAGGAAAGCGGGATGCCATCGTGGAAGATACGAAAAAGGCGATGGAGGAAGGTATTGCGGCAAAGGCGCTTCTGGATGAGGTGCTGCTTCCGGCTATTAACGAGGTGGGCGAGCTGTTTGACAAGGGCAAGTATTTCCTGCCCCAGTTAATTGCCAGCGCGGAGGCGATGAAGGCTTCCATCGAGTACATGGAGCCGGTTCTTTTACAGGCAAAGTCAGGGGCGGACATGCCCACCGTGGTGATTGCCACGGTGGAGGGTGATATTCATGATATCGGAAAAAATCTGGTGGCGCTGATGTTAAAAAACTACGGCTTTCATGTGGTTGATCTCGGCAAGGATGTGCCAAAGGAAAGGATCATTGAGGCGGCCAGAGAACATAACGCGCAGGTGATCGCGCTCTCGGCCCTTATGACCACCACCATGCAGCAGATGCGCCATGTGATTGACTATGCGAAGGAGCAGGAGATGGATGCGAAGATCATTGTGGGCGGTGCGGTCATCACCGAGGAGTATGCGCAGGAGATCGGCGCGGACGGGTATTCCAAGGATGCAGCCGACGCGGTAAAGCTGACACAGAAGCTGCTGGGAATAAACGGTTAGATACAACGATTCGGTATCGGTAACTTTGAAGGTGTAATACTGTTACGAATAGACGATAGAAGAGAGGAAAAATGTATATGATAGGTGCAGATGTAATCGTAAAATGTCTGGAGGCGGAAGGCGTTGCGTATGTGTTTGGTTATCCGGGCGTAGCCATATGTCCTTTTTACAACAGCATATTGGAGTCTGATATCCAGACAATTCTGATCCGCACAGAGCAGAATGCAGCCCATGCGGCCAGCGGCCTTGCCAGAGTATCCGGAAAAGTCGGCGTGTGTGCCGTAACTTCCGGCCCCGGTGCAACCAATCTGATTACGGGTATTGCCACAGCCTTCGCAGACAGCATCCCGTTAGTATGTATTACGGGACAGGTGAACAGCGAGTTACTCGGCTCCGACGTGTTTCAGGAGGCGGACATCACCGGCGCGGTGGAATCCTTTGTCAAATACAGCTATCTGGTGAAAGACGCGGCGGATATCCCGCGGATATTCAAGGAAGCCTTTCATTTGGCCTCAACGGGACGTAAAGGCCCCGTGCTGATCGACATTCCCATTGATATCCAGAATACGCCTGTCGGGAAGTTCAAGTATCCCGACGCGGTCAATATGCGCACGTATAAACCGACGGTAAAGGGCAATATGGCCCAGATCAAGAAGGTTATAAAAGAACTGTCTAAATCAAAACGGCCCTTGATCTGTGCGGGGGGCGGCGTACTCCTTAGTCAGGCGGAAGAAAGTCTTCGCGCTTTCTCAGAGAAATATCGGATTCCCGTGGTCTCCACCATGATGGGAATCGGCGCCATGCCTACCGAGCATCCCATGTATTACGGTATGGTGGGTAACAACGGCAAGCCTTTCGCCAACCGGGCCATGAATGAGTCAGACCTTCTCCTTATGGTGGGCGCGCGGGTGGCAGACAGGGCGGTGAACCAGCCCGATCTGATTACGGAAAACAAAGTCCTTGTCCACATCGACGTGGACCCGGCGGAGATTGGGAAAAACGTAGGTCCTGCCATTCCTCTGGTGGGCGATGCGAAACATATATTTGAGGATATCGAGACGGAGGAGTTTACCTGTGAGCATGAGGAGTGGATACAGACGTTAAACACCTACCGCGATACCATGCAGCCCATACGCAGGCCGAATCCAGCCTATGTGGACCCGGCGGCCTTTATCACCATGCTCTCACGGGAGATGGACGAGAACGCGGTTTACGTGGCGGATGTGGGACAGAACCAGATCTGGTCCTGCGGTTATCATATCGTGAAAAAAGGGCGCTTTCTCACCACAGGCGGTATGGGAACCATGGGCTATTCCATTCCGGCAGCCATGGGCGCGAAGCTGGCGGACAGAAGCCGCCAGGTGGTGGCGGTCTGTGGGGACGGCTCCTTCCAGATGTCCATGATGGAGCTGGCTACCATGCGGCAATTTGACGTGCCTGTTAAAATCATTGTCCTGAAAAACAATTATCTTGGCATGGTGCGGGAATACCAGCATTACACCTACAAGGATAACTACTCGGTGGTGGATCTGTCGGGCAGCCCGGATCTGGAAAAGCTCTCTGCGGCTTTCGGCCTCCGGTTTATGCGGCAGGCGGACATGACAGGGGCGGAGGACACCATCAGGGCCTTTCTGGAGAAGGACGAATCGGTGCTTCTGGAGTGTCTGATTGACCCCATGGACTTGGTAAAAATGTGAGAAGAAGTTCTAATGCTCACAGCAAAGGCTGTTTCGCAAAGAACTTCTAAGTCTCACATGAGAGAATGCCGAAAAGAGGCATTCTCCGCACAGGCTGTAAATGGCATATATGGAGGATGAAATGAAAAAAATATATTCTGTACTGGTGGAAAACAGATCGGGCGTGCTGTGCAAGGTGGCGGGGCTGTTTTCCAGAAGATGCTTTAATATTGAATCCCTGGCGGTGGGGGAGACGGAGGATACGACGGTTTCCCGCATGACCATCGTCAGCTCCGGGGACGAGCGCACCATCGAGCAGATCGAGAAACAGCTCAACAAAAAGATCGACGTCATCAAGGTGAAGACCTTTGATGAACCTTCCAGCGTGAGCAGGGAGCTTATGCTCATGAAGGTAAAATACAACAAAAACAACAGAAAGGACATCATGGAAACATGCGACATCATGCATGCGGATATCGTGGATATGTCCCAGAATATGTTTATCATCCAGATCTGTGACGTGCCCGAGCGGATACGGCTCTTTATCAGTATGATGAAGGGAATCAGCATTGTGGAGATGGCCCGCACGGGGACTCTGGCGCTGCAGAAGTGTCTGGAGGCGGAGGAGTAGGATAAAGAGCCTTAGGCTCAGAAATACGGTTTGCGGGAGCATTGAATCCCAATCTGCCAACGACAGAAGGGCTGTGTCTTGGCGATACGGTGGATAATATGAAAGCTCTCTACGGGGAGGAGTATGAAGCAGAAGAGACGGTTTACACTTATACAAGAGGGGAGACTTTGCTGATTATAATTACCCAGAATGATATTGTAGTCAGTATCGAATATCGGCTGGACAGATAACACGGGACTGTTTGGATAAAAAAGGTTCTAAATCTTATGATGAATAAAAAGCTATCGGGAGGAAAATATCCTTCCGATAGTTTTGTTACCCTTACACGGGAATTATTCCTTAATCTCATCAATATCTGTCAGGTTTACGCCCAGTGTGGTTAATACAGCTTTTAATGACCGATAATCCTTTTTCAAACTGGCATATGTCTTTGTGGCGTTTTCCTCTCTGGCAATCATCATATGGGCCTGAATTTTTTGAAATTCGTTGATATTTCTTTCAATAATTTCTCCATTACTTGGCATTTTGTATCACCTCCCAAATTAAATAACTCATTGTGAATCTATGTACAATATATCATAACTGGAATGTAAAGTCCATGCTGGGTTTATTGCATTTTAATAGCAAAACGACTATACTGTAAGCAGGCCGGATGGCAGGGTGTTTTTGCAGTTGTGGTCGGGAAGGAAAAACTGGTTATGACAAAGAAAATCGGGATAGGAAATCAGGATTTTGAAAAGGTCAGGATCAATGATATCTTTTATATAGACAAAACAGCGTTTATCCGGGAGTGGTGGGAGTCGAATGACGAGGTGACGCTGATTACCCGGCCAAGACGTTTCGGCAAGACACTGAATATGAGTATGCTGGAGAAATTTTTTTCTGTTCATTATGCCAATCGGGGGGAACTGTTTGGCGGGTTATCCATATGGCAGGATGAAAAATACAGAAATATGCAGGGGACATATCCCGTCCTCTATCTCAGCTTTGCGAATGTTAAAGATAATACTTTCATAAATGCGAGGGAGAGCATCTGTCGGACGATAGAGGAGCAGTATAATAAGCACGACTATTTGCTTAAGGATAATCTTCTCAATGAGAAGGAAAAAGATTATTATCAAAAGGTTACTGCGGAAATGTCAGACAGTATCGCGGCGGCATCACTCAGGTCCCTATCGGATTTCCTCAGCAGATGCTACGGGAAGAAGGTTATTCTGCTTTTGGATGAATACGATACGCCCATGCAGGAAGCTTATGTTGGCGGTTATTGGAAGGAAATGGCCTCTTTTATCAGAAATCTGTTTAATTCCACATTTAAGACAAATCCCTATCTGGAACGGGCCATCATGACGGGGATTACCAGAGTGAGCAGGGAGTCGGTTTTTTCTGACCTGAATAATCTGGAAGTGGTAACGACGACTTCGGATAAATATGCAGACTGCTTCGGCTTTACCGGGGAGGAAGTGTTTGCGGCGCTTAGCGCGTATGGTTTATCGGATTGGGAACAGCGGGTAAAAGAATGGTATGACGGATTTTCATTTGGGAAACGGTCGGATATATATAATCCATGGTCTGTCATTAATTTTCTGGATGATAAAAAGGTAGGGCTATATTGGGCGAATACAAGCTCAAATGATCTTGTGGGCAAACTGATTCGGGAGGGCAGCCCGGAGGATAAAAAAATCTTTGAACAATTGATACAGGGTGAAAGTATCTGCATGGAGATAGAGGAACAGATTATATATGACCAGCTTTCCGTGAAAAAGAATGCGGTCTGGAGCCTTCTTCTGGCAAGCGGCTATTTGAAGGTGAAAAACTATCAGACTTATATGACAGAGTTCGGCGAATGGAAAGAGGAATATGAGCTGGCGCTTACCAATCTGGAAACCAGAATTATGTTTGTTAATATGGTGAAAGGCTGGTTTGACAGCGTATCTTCCGAGTATCATGTTTTTGTCAAGGCGTTGATAGATGACGATCTTAAGACAATGAATACTTTCATGAACAAGGTTTCTTCGGAAATGTTTGGTAGCTTTGACACAGGAAGCAGGCCCTCTGACAGGCAGCCGGAGCGGTTTTATCATGGCTTTGTCTTAGGACTGATGGTAGAGATAGCCGACAGATATATAGTCACCTCCAACCGTGAAAGCGGTTTCGGACGGTATGACGTCATGCTGGAGCCAAGGAACGTGGAGAATGACGCAATCATACTGGAGTTTAAAGTGCAGGATGAGGACGAGACAGAATTGACTGATACAGTAGAGGCGGCGCTCAGACAGATAGAGGAAAAGAAGTATCAGGCAAATCTGATTGCAAAGGGGATTTCAGAAGAGCGTATTCGAAAATACGGGTTTGCTTTCTGCGGGAAGAAAGTGCTGATTGGGAAAAGTACCGTTTAGCTGTCGGCTCCCTCGCAGTATGTTGACTTTTCTTCCTTAAATTGGTACGATGAGTGGCAGGTATCGTAACGTGGCGAAAGCTGAAAGAGGTCATTGACCATGATTGACATAAAAAGGAAATACCTCGATAAACTGACTGCTATTTTTAGCGCGTACTGTCCGAAAGCGGAAATCAAGGATGAAATATTAAAAAAGTATGTTCGGATTTTCCCGATGCCGGAAGGACGGCGCAGTTGACTTTTTGCCCTTATGTTGCTACAATTATTGACAGTGTTTATGTTGAAAGGTCAGATTGCAAAAGTGCGCTGACTGGAAACCGGAAGAAAGGATGTTACTATGCAGAAAAAGGTTTTTCAGTTGTTGGTTGATAATACATCGGGTGTGTTAAGCCGTATTGCCGGCCTTTTTTCCAGACGCGGCTACAATATTGACAGTATTACCGCGGGCGTGACGGCGGATCCCCGCTATACCCGCATTACGATCGTTACCTCCGGGGATGATGAGATTCTGGAGCAGATCGAGAAACAGGTAGCCAAGCTGGTGGATGTGCGGGATATCAAGGAGCTGAAGCCCGGCGAAAGCGTGTACAGGGAGCTTGCCCTGATTAAGGTGAGAGTGACCTCTGCAAGGGACCGTATCGATGTGTTTGCGGTGGCGAATGCCTACCGTGCGGATCCCGTGGATGTTTCCCCCGGCAGCATCACCATTGAACTGATCGGGGATCAGGACAAAATCGACGCCTTTATCGCGGTTCTCGACGGCTATGAGATTCTGGAGGTTGCCCGTACCGGTATTGCAGGCTTAAGCCGCGGTATCGATCAGGTCACTTATTTATAGTTAGCTCAAGGGAGTTTCCCTTTCAGTTATAGGAAATATATATCATTAACCAATCTATAAGCAACGGAGGAAAAGAAAAATGGCAAAAATTTTCTATCAGGAAGACTGCAATTTATCCCTGCTGGACGGCAAGACAATCGCAGTCATCGGCTACGGCAGCCAGGGACATGCACATGCGCTGAACGCGAAGGAGTCCGGCTGTCACGTAATCATCGGTCTCTATGAGGGTTCCAAGTCCTGGGCGAAGGCCGAGGCACAGGGATTCGAAGTATATACGGCGGCTGAGGCGGCTAAGAAAGCGGATATCATCATGATCCTGATCAATGACGAGCTGCAGGCGGCTATGTACAAGAATGATATTGAGCCGAATCTGGCTCCCGGCAATATGCTGATGTTTGCACATGGCTTCAACATCCACTTTGGCTGCATCGTACCGCCCAAGGATGTGGATGTAACCATGATTGCACCCAAAGGACCGGGCCACACGGTAAGAAGCGAGTATCAGGCCGGCAAGGGTGTTCCCTGTCTGGTAGCTGTCCATCAGGACGCGACAGGCAAGGCACAGGACATGGCTCTGGCCTATGCACTGGCAATCGGCGGCGCAAGAGCGGGCGTTCTGGAGACCACGTTCCGTACTGAGACAGAGACAGATCTCTTCGGCGAGCAGGCAGTGCTGTGCGGCGGCGTTTGCGCGCTGATGCAGGCAGGCTTTGAGACACTGGTTGAGGCAGGGTACGATCCGAGAAACGCATATTTCGAGTGTATTCATGAGATGAAGCTGATCGTAGACCTGATTTATCAGTCCGGCTTTGCGGGCATGAGATATTCTATCTCCAATACCGCTGAGTACGGCGATTATATCACCGGTCCGAAGATCATTACCGAGGATACCAAGAAAGCGATGAAGAAGATTCTCTCCGATATCCAGGACGGCACTTTCGCGAAGGACTTCCTGCTTGATATGTCTTCCGCAGGCGGTCAGGTACACTTCAAGGCAATGCGGAAGTTAGCTTCCGAGCATCCTGCCGAGGTTGTGGGTGAGGATATCAGAAAGCTTTACAGCTGGAACGGCGAGGACAAGCTGATCAACAATTAACCGCGTTAACTGTTAAGCCGTGCACATGCAGTAACGGTATGGCGCCTGCACGGACAGTGCAGTCCCGCCTGGAGACTGAGATAACATAAGATAATAAGAGGCATTCCGCCGGTCATCCGGCCGGGGTGCCTTTCTTCTTTTTTAATATTTTGGATTTTTAGGGGTTTTATTTAGAATTTCTTAAGAACTGACAGCGGTTTCTGTTTAGATTCTTCGGTTATGATAGAACAGTGCCAGACAGAGAGCGTGCACTGTGGAAAAGGGCAAGTGGAGGAACAGACAATGGATTACCATATTTTGATCGTGGAGGACGACAGGGATATCAGGGAAGGCATAGAAATCTACCTGAAAAATCAGGGCTATATCGTTTTTCAGGCCGCAGACGGCGTGGAGGGGCTTTCCGTGATCGAGAAGGAGAACATCCATCTGGCGATTGTGGACGTCATGATGCCGCGGATGGACGGGATCAACATGATGATGCGGGTGCGGGAGCTGGGGTACGAGTTTCCGGTTATCATGCTCTCCGCCAAATCGGAGGAAGTGGATAAGATCATGGGGCTGAATATGGGGGCGGACGACTATGTGACGAAGCCCTTTACCACCATGGAGCTTCTTGCCAGAGTTAATTCTCATCTGCGGCGTTACAGCCGTTTTCTGGAAATGAAGGACGGACGTAAAACAGAAAACGAGGAGCGGGTCTATACGATCGGCGGACTGGAAGTGCATGAGGATACCGTCGAGGTGTTTCTGGACGGCAATTCCGTGAAGCTGACGCCCACGGAGTTTAAAATCCTTCTGCTTCTCATCAAAAGTCCGGGGCGGGTCTATTCCGCGGAAGAAATTTACGAGCGGGTCTGGAACGAACAGGCGATTAACACGGACACGATCATGGTGCATGTCAGAAAAATCCGGGAAAAGATCGAAATGAATCCCCGGGAACCAAAATATTTGAAGGTGGTGTGGGGCGTTGGGTATAAAATCGATAAACAGTAAGACAGAAAAAATCATGAAACGGCAGAGGATGCCGGGGCTGATAGTTGCGGGGATACTGATTCTTTCCGCCTCTCTGTTCTTTATGTCGAAGTATCCGGGATTTAAGGAACGGGCGGAGGCGGATGAGCCGAATATTCTTGCCGGCAGCGAGTTTTTACATGAAATCTATCAGGCAAACATTGTGCTCTACAAACAGCTTAATGAAGCGAGAGCAGGAGAGGAAGTATCTGCACAGGATATTTTTCTGAGCGGAGAAGCCGAAAAAGCGGAGAACTTTGCATCATACAACGACTTTGACGGCGGGACGCCCCTTTCCTACGTGGGAGAGCAGTTGGATGAACTGCTTGACCAGTGGGAGCTTTCTTTACTGGAAGGATTGGAGCAGCAGACAGACTATGTGATCATTGACCGTGAAAGCGGAAAGTCGCTTGCCAATACGGAGCATGCATTGCATCAGCTTGGCACGGAAGAGGAAGCCGTTTATCTGGATACTTATTATCCCTATTATATCAAGCTGGACTTTGACGAAAAGGGACTTCTGGAGCATGTATGGGTGCGGGGCGAGGATGTGGATACGCTCGTGGAGAATGTGCAGCGTGTGATGCGGAGCCGTTATCTGGAACGGAGTCTCTATGAGAATCTGTCCTATTCCGCTTACAGGCTCATTAACTGGGAAGACACCATTTATTATATGGTGGACGGGACTGCGATGCAGATGGACCTACAGGTCCTGAATCTGCCGAAAAACTGTACTGTCTGTTACGCGCTGACGGAGGCGCAGTTGAATGAGGTGAAAGCATCCTCACGTCTGTTTCTCGCTATGAGTTCTGCGGGAAATTATCTGAACAGCGGGATTCAGGATGCTTTTCGGGCGCTGCTGATCATTCTGGGGATTGCCGCAATGCTTCTGCCGCTGTGGAAAAAGTATCATCTGCACGAGAGCAATGAGCTGCCGCTGCATATAGAGGTGCTGGTGGTTCTGCTATTTGCCTCGTTTCTTATACTCGGAGAAATTGCTGCCACTCTTGTCAGGTATTCCATGTCGGACAGTTGGGAGTACAGCCTGCCCTATATGCTCCGTACCGCATTTCCGGGGCTTTCTGCAGCGGTGGGAGCAAGAACCATTGTTTGGGTGATCAATCTGCTGCTTTTGACGATGGCGTTTACGCTGTGGTTTACGCTGGTGACAGCTCTCGGTCAGGTGTATGTGTCTGGTATTAGAGGATATTTTCGGAAACGGTGTTTCTGTTACCGTCTGTTCCGGTATACGCGGGCTTCGGCCAGAAGAAAACGGGCGCGCATCAAACGGGAATTTCTGCACATGGATCTGGAGCAGAATATGAATATGCCGCTGTTTAAGCTGCTTTTGGCTAATTTCCTGGTTCTGTCGGTCATTAGTCTGTTTTGGCTGTTCGGTGTGGTCCTGCTGATTCCATACACGGTCTTTCTCTATGGCCTGTTGAGAAAGTATATTCGTATAATTCAGGGGCAGTATACAAGCCTGCTCATGGCGGTCCGTTCCGTTGCATCGGGGAATCTGCAGACGGAGATTGAGGGGGATTGGGGGATGTTTTCTGCTTTTCAGGAAGAGCTTTCGGAGATTCAGACGGGCTTTTCCAAAGCGGTGGAGGAGGAAGTGAAAAGCCAGCGCATGCGCACGGAGCTAATCACCAATGTGTCCCATGATTTGAAGACGCCCCTTACCGCCATCATCACTTATATTGAGCTTCTACAGGAGAAGAATGTCACGAAGGAACAGCAGGCGGAATATCTGGCTGTGCTTAAGAGAAAATCCCTTCGCTTAAAGACGCTGATCGAGGATCTGTTCGAGGTGAGCAAGGCGAACAGCGGCAATGTGGTCTTCCATACCGAAAAGGTTGATATCTGTCATCTGGTGAGGCAGATGTATCTGGAGTATGAGGATAAGGCGAAAGAGGCCGGTCTGGTCTTTCGTTTTCAATTCCCGCAGCAGAAGGTATTTCTGATGCTGGACGGGGAGAAAACAAGTCGGATTTTTGACAATTTGTATACGAACATCATCAAGTACGCCATGCCGGACACGCGGGTATATGTGCGTGTGGAGCAGATGGAGGATGAGATTCGGATTGAGCTGAAAAATATATCGGGCTATGAGCTGAATATTCCAGCCGAGAGTCTGACGGACCGGTTTGTCAGGGGCGACAGTGCAAGAAGCAGCGAGGGCAGCGGTCTGGGGCTTGCCATCGCCAGAAGCTTTGTGGAGCTGCAGGGCGGAAGGATGGAGCTGGAGATCGACGGGGATCTGTTCAAGGTACTCTTGATCTGGAAGGAGATGTAAGGACTATTTTGCTTCCAGTTCTATCAATTTTAATATGTTTTCATTCACCGGCTGGATGTGGTGATAGAAAAAACCGATTTCGCGAGGGGATATGGGTTCGGATAATTCTATTTCTATCAGGGAGCCTTCCTGCAATTCCTGCTCCACAAACTGTTTTACAACACAGGATACCCCTATCCCCATTTTCGCAAATTCGATCAGCAGATCCATCTCATTCACTTCGAGGATATGCAGAGGGGTAATTTTATTTTGTGCGTAATAGCTGTTCAAATGTCTGCGGGAAACATTGTCCTGGTCGAGCAGCATGATATTTCCGTGTTCAAATACCGCGTCATTGTCACAGTTTAATTTATCCCTGTATGCCGGGGTACAGACAAATATATATTCAATCACACCAAGAGAATGGTAAACTGCCGTTCCGGGATTTTCCGGTTTAGCCGCAAGCGCCAGATCGATATTACCCTGTTCAACCATGGAGCAGGCTGCCGAGGAGGACGTACAGGTAATGGATATGTCCGTATTGGGATAACGGCCCGTAAATTCTTTGAGATAGGGCATGAGATAATGTTTACACAGCACGTTGCTGGCGGCGATCCGCAGGTATCCGGTGCTCTGCTCATGCTTCAGTTTGTCTTCCGTATCTGTCAGTATCTGAAATGCCTTTTTTATGTTTTCGTATAAGGTTCTTCCGTTTTCCGTAAGTGTAACCCCTTTTGATTTTCTGATAAAAAGAGTGGTATTCAGGCTGTCCTCCAGTTTTTTGATGGTTATGCTGACCGCGGGCTGCGAGATATATAACTGTGCAGCAGCCTTGGAAATACTTTGGCATTCGGCGACTGCGAGAAAAATCTTATATCGGGAAAGATTGTCAGAGATTTCCATAGAAATAGTTCTCCTTTATAAATTCAATTTATATATTTCATAAATTACATATATTTGAATTATATCATTTGCCATATTATAATACAAGAAAGCATATACATATTGCGCACATTATCTGTTTTACTCACACCGAATAATCAAAAACGAATGCAAAATTTGGATTAGGTGTGACTGGAAACAGCGCTTTAAAGGGGATTGCATCTGTACGGAAATATGATAAACTAAACATGGAGCCTGGAGAGAAGAGGAGGAAACAGTTATGGGAATGACAATGACACAGAAAATTCTGGCGGCGCACGCCGGTCTGGAGCAGGTGGAGGCGGGACAGCTCATCGAGGCCGATCTCGATCTGGTTCTGGGCAATGATATCACCAGCCCCGTTGCGATTAAGGAAATGGAAAAAATGAAGGTGGACGGTGTGTTTGACAAGGATAAGATTGCGCTGGTGCCGGATCATTTCGTCCCCAATAAGGATATCAAGTCAGCGGAGCACTGTAAGTGTGTGCGGGAATTTGCGAGGAAAAACGAGATTACCAACTACTTTGAAGTGGGACAGATGGGCATCGAGCACGCCCTTCTCCCGGAACAGGGACTGACCGTGGCGGGAGACGTGATTATCGGCGCAGACTCCCACACCTGTACATACGGCGCGCTGGGTGCATTTTCCACGGGCGTTGGCAGCACGGATATGGCAGCCGGGATGGCTACCGGCAAGGCCTGGTTTAAGGTGCCCTCCGCCATCAGATTCAACCTGACAGGAAAGCCCTCTGAATGGGTCAGCGGCAAGGATGTGATCCTGCACATCATCGGCATGATCGGTGTGGACGGCGCGCTCTACAAATCCATGGAATTTACCGGGGATGGCATCGCAAACCTGACCATGGACGACCGCTTCACCATTGCCAATATGGCCATTGAGGCGGGCGGCAAGAACGGCATTTTCCCGGTGGATGAGCTTGCCGCTGCATACATGAGGGAGCACAGTACGAGAGAGTATAAGATATATGAGGCGGATGCAGACGCAGTCTATGACGAGGAATACACCATTGACCTGAGTGCGCTGCGTCCCACGGTTGCATTTCCCCATCTGCCGGAGAACACAAAGACCATTGATGAAATTAAGGACGATATCGCTGTGGATCAGGTGGTGATCGGCTCCTGCACCAACGGCAGACTGGATGATCTGCGGATTGCCGCAAAAGTCCTGAAGGGCAGACATGTGGCGCAGGGTATGCGCTGTATTGTGATTCCCGCCACACAGGCGATCTATCTGCAGGCCATGGAGGAGGGACTTTTAAAGACCTTTATCGAGGCGGGCGCGATTGTGAGCACCCCCACCTGCGGGCCGTGCCTTGGCGGTTACATGGGGATTCTTGCGGAGGGTGAGCGCTGTGTTTCCACCACCAACCGCAATTTTGTGGGCCGTATGGGTCATGTCAACTCGGAGATTTATCTGGCAAGTCCCGCAGTAGCGGCGGCCAGCGCGGTGACAGGAAAGATTTCCTGCCCCTGTCAGCTTCCCTGATTTCGGCTGATTGGAAGAGGATGGATTATGGGACAGATTGCGAATCAGATGGCGGTAGAACTATTGTCCAAAATGATTGATCGAATAAAAGGAAAAGAGAAAAAAGAAAAGACAGAAAGGAAAACAGGTCATGAAAGCAGCAAAGGGAACAGTGTTTAAATATGGAGACAATGTAGATACGGATGTAATTATCCCGGCGCGTTACTTAAATTCCTCCGATCCGGCGGAGCTGGCGCAGCACTGTATGGAGGATATTGACAAGGGTTTTATCGACAAGGTGCAAAAAGGGGATATCATCGTGGCCACTAAGAATTTCGGCTGCGGCTCTTCGAGAGAGCACGCGCCCATCGCCATCAAGGCGGCAGGCGTAAGCTGTGTGATCGCAGAGACCTTTGCCCGCATCTTTTACAGGAATGCCATCAACATCGGCCTGCCCATCGTGGAGTGCCCTGAGGCGGCTGCGGCGATTGAGGCGGGAGACGAAGTGGAAGTGGATTTCGATTCCGGCATCATTACCGATGTGACCAAAGGGACGACCTATCAGGGACAGGCGTTCCCTGCGTTCATGCAGAAGATTATCGCAGCGGAAGGGCTCGTAAACTATATCAACACCACGCAGAGTCATGTAGATTTAGGATGAAGCAGATCATGGGAGCCTGCTCTCAATGAAATGATTCAGTCTAAATCTATATGACGAGAGTCATATGATGGGCAAAAGAAAAGCAGCGTAGCTGCGATTTTGCGAATTGACTCTGCGTGATTTAACAGGGGAATCAATTATGATCTACAGGGTTGGTGACGGCGATAATCCCGCCTATGACTACAGCAGTCAATTAAAGCCCGCCAAAAATGCCGAGAGTCAGGAAAAATTCAGCCTGGACCGGCAGAAGGAACAGGATGTTCCGAAAAAGAAAGAGGAGAAGGGCGAAGACAAAAAACTGCATCAGAAGCCCGGCGTCGATGTCAGGCCGCAGGGCGGCGTGAAACTGGAATTATCCGGCAGCCGGGTAACAGAACGGGAACAGACGTCAGAAAGAGCTTCGAAATCTGAAAGCGCAGGCGGCGGTTTGTTCGATGCCGTACTGTCAATTTTTAAGGGCCTGTTTGAGGCGGTGGGGGATTTTTTCTATAAGGTCTGGAATGAACCGCCGTTAGAAACGGTTTCCGAAGATGTGACGCCTGAGGAGGCAGAACGCTATACCGAGGAATACTACGCCATGAAGGGCATTTCCCGGCCGGAAACTGCTTTGGAGAGAGAAAAAGAGGGAATATCTGCAGGCGAAGACCTCTCAAAAGCAGCGGAGAAAGTCACAGAAAGCGTAAGCGCGCAGGAAGAAAAGGCAAATTTTGAGGCAAAACAGGCGGAGCGTGACGAAAAAATCCGGAAGCATCTGCGGTCCGGAAATCTGGAACAGGTGATCAGTCTGCTTACGGACGACGGCAGACGACCCGTTGCCAAAAACTCCACATTGCTGACTTATTATGACAAAAACGGAAAACTGACGCAGTTAAGTGCGTCAGACAGGGAGCGTATCCTGCACGGGGACCGTCATGTGCGGACACTTTAATGAAACAGATTGAGCGCTTTGTGCTCAATCTGTTATAGAACTACAGCGTTTTTTCCGTTTCGCTTTCCGCAGTAGAGGTTGTAATCGGCTCTCGTGATCGTATCCTCCACAGATTCTTTGCCGTCATAAAGGGCAACGCCCAGCGTGAGGGAACAGTGAATCCATTTGTTGTTCAGCTCGAACACACGGTTTGCCACCTTCCTGCGGATGTTTTCCGCTATGCGCAGGGAACTTTCTTCCGAAGCGTTGTTGATCAGAATCAGAATTTCCTCTCCGCCCCAGCGGCAGACATAACCATGCCCCTTTACCTGATCCGATGTGATGCCGGCGATGCCCTTTAAAACCACATCACCGAAGTCATGCCCATAGGTGTCGTTTACCTTCTTGAAATTATCAATATCACACATAATCAAAGCAAAACTGGACGCAGACTCCACCGCCTGATTGAGGAAGATATCCATGCTCCGGCGGTTGTAAAGCCCGGTCAGGGGATCGGTGCTGGCAAGCTTATTCAAAATCGCATTCTGGTGTTTGAGCTGATTGCTGGAAAGCTTCATTTCGAACACGAAAACCAGCGAGAAGAGAATCAGGAACACAAAAGCACAGAGCGAATTAAACACATAGAACGACAGCTCCAGTACGATATTGTCTACCCCGACAAGAGGTTCCCCAAAGAACGACAGAAATTTGCAGGCCAGAAACGCGGCAGCCGAAAAAATGGCTGAAACAGTGGCAATGGTAAATTTCTTCCGTTTGATATCAAGGGTGTAGCAGATATAAAAACCGACCGGAACAATGGCGATGATATACTGCGCAAACCCGAATTTCCAGCCAAGACAGATGGTGGCGGCAAAGGAATGCAGTATAACCTCGATATAGGTAATAAAGTAAATCGTCAGATAATGCTCCCGTTCTCCCCACATCAGCCAGAAGCAGACTACGTAGGTAAGTACGCTGAAAATATTGAAATAGAACAACGGCATGATTTGAAAAACGCTGAAAATGACAAGCAAAAGAACATGCACAGATGCGATGGAGCCGATCAGTGCATGGAATTTCAGGCGGTTCGTGATCTGGGTTTTGCCTGTCAGAACGTCTCTTAACTTGTTAAAGCCTTTTTTCAGGCGGATTTTCCAATGTTTTGTATTCATAAGTCAGGTTCCTGTTTATAAGGTTTCATACATAAACCAATCTATTTTATTATACTCCTACTCCATTTATTTGTAAACCGCCTGCGCTGTCGGTCTGCGCCCGTAATCGGACGATTCATGCATACTGAAAATAAAACACTTGTTCGAATGCGAAATTTCTGGTATACTCTCTGTTATGGATAAGAATGCATTTGAAAGCGCAAAACGAAAAGTGCTGCTAAAGCAGAATGATCCTCACGGATTTGGCACGCTGCAGGAAAAGACGGTGCATGCGGTTATGAAGCTTTATTATGAGCCTGACGAGGACTGCCATGAGGTGCCCGTGGAAGGATATATTGCGGATATTTACAGGAACGGACACATTATAGAGATACAGAATGGGAATTTCGGAAGGCTGCGGCCGAAGCTTTCTGCCTTTCTGCCGCTATATCAGGTCACGGTGGTGCTGCCGATTCCGCATTTTAAATGGCTGATCTGGATCAATGAGGAGAGCGGGGCGCTTTCCGAAAAGCATAAGTCCCCCGTGACCGGAAACGCCTATCACGCCTTTGCGGAATTATACCGGATCAAACCCTTTTTGAAAGACCCGAATCTGTCCTTTGCGTTTCCGCTGATTGATATGGACGAATACCGGCTCTTAAACGGCTGGAGCCGTAATAAAAAACGTGGTTCCACGCGCTATGACAGGATGCCGCTTTCCCTCCATGACGAGATCCGGGTGGAGCGGACGGAGGATTTCATGCAGTTTGTCCCGATTAATCTGCAGGAACCCTTTACGATCTCGGATTTTGCGAAAGCGGCGGGCATCAGACGGGATCTGGCCGCGGATGCCGTGCCGATTCTGATGTATCTGGATATCCTGCGCAGGGAAGGGAAACGGGGACGGGAATACCTGTACCGGGTGGAGGAATAGGGCAGGAACAAGCGACCAGCCTTTTGGTTGTCGGCAAGACGGGCAAAACAATGTTTAAAACCGAAAATGTATTCCTGCACGGCTTGCAAAATCGCGTGGCGGACGACTCTGACCGTGGAATACATGGCGGGAAGGGTAGCTGAAAAGCCACATAACAGGCTACACAATATAGTACTTTTTCTTTACAAAAATACCAGATGTATGGTATGCTACGCATAGCGACAGCAGTACACGGACCGGGAAGATTATGAAGGAAATCCTGCATAGTGCGGTTTGCGCAGGAAATCCCCGTGGGCGTGTGCAGTACTGCGGAATGAGGTTAGACTGAGAATGGCAAAGACAGATAACAACACATACGACGCCTCCAGCATCACAGTCCTGGAGGGCTTAGAGGCAGTCCGGGTTCGTCCCGGCATGTACATCGGCAGCGTTTCCACCAAAGGCTTAAACCATCTGATTTACGAGATCATGGACAATGCGGTGGACGAGCATCTGGCGGGCTATTGCAGTACCATCCGGGTGACGCTGGAGGCGGACGGTTCCGCCACCGTTTCGGACAATGGCCGCGGCATTCCCGTGGGGATGCACGAAAAAGGTATCAGCGCGGAGCGGCTGGTGTTCACCACACTTCACGCGGGCGGAAAATTTGATAACGACGCTTATAAGACCAGCGGCGGACTCCACGGTGTGGGTTCCTCGGTGGTCAACGCGCTGTCTGCCTATCTCCATGTGACCGTTAAGACCGGCGGGCAGATCTATGAGGATCATTATGAGCGCGGCATCCCCACAATGGACCTGAAGAACGGACTTCTCCCTGTCGTGGGCAAAACGAAGGAGTCCGGCACCACCATTAACTTCCTGCCGGATGACACCATCTTTGACAAGACCCGCTTCAAGGAGGACGACGTGAAAAGCCGCCTCCACGAGACTGCTTACCTGAACCCGGAGCTGACAATTATCTACGAGGATAAGAGGGGGACGGAGATTGAGCATATCGAGTACCATGAGCCGGAAGGCATCGTGGGCTTTATCAAGGATATGAACAAGTCCAGGGAGAGCATCCACGATGTGATCTATTTTAAGGGAGAAGCGGAAGGCATTACCGTGGAGTGCGCGTTCCAGTATGTGAATGAATTTCACGAGAATGTGCTGGGCTTCTGTAATAATATTTATAACGCCGAGGGCGGTACGCATCTGACAGGCTTTAAGACCATGTTTACAAACGTGATTAACACTTACGCGAGGGGGTTAAACATCCTGAAAGAAAAGGATGTGAACTTCACCGGCGCGGATGTGAGAAACGGCATGACGGCGGTTGTTTCCATCAAGCATCCCGATCCCCGCTTTGAGGGACAGACGAAGACCAAGCTGGACAACCAGGACGCGGCGAAGGTTGTCAGCAAGGTGACAGGAGACGAGATTGTCCGATTCTTCGACCGCAATCTTGATACCCTTAAGAGCATTATCGGCTGCGCGGAGAAGGCGGCGAAAATCCGTAAGACGGAGGAAAAAGCCAAGACAAACCTGTTAACCAAACAGAAATTTTCCTTCGACTCCAACGGAAAACTGGCAAACTGCGAGTCAAAAGACCCCTCCAAGTGCGAAATCTTCATCGTGGAGGGCGATTCCGCGGGGGGCAGCGCCAAGACCGCCAGAAACCGTATGTATCAGGCCATTCTGCCGATCCGCGGCAAAATTCTGAACGTGGAGAAGGCGAGTATCGACAAGGTGCTGGCAAACGCTGAGATCAAGACCATGATCAACGCCTTCGGCTGCGGTTTCTCGGAAGGGTACGGCAACGATTTCGACATCTCGAAGCTGCGCTACGACAAAATTATCATCATGGCCGATGCGGACGTGGACGGCGCCCATATTTCCACATTGCTGCTCACCCTGTTTTACCGCTTTATGCCAGAGCTGATTTATGAGGGACATGTCTATATCGCCATGCCGCCGCTGTATAAGGCTATGCCCTCCAAGGGGGCGGAAGAGTATCTCTACGACGACAAAGCGCTGGAGAAGTACCGCAAGAGACACAAAGGGCCTTTCACCTTACAGAGATATAAAGGTCTTGGCGAGATGGACGCCGAACAGCTCTGGGAGACCACCCTTGACCCCGAAAAAAGGCTCTTAAAGCAGGTGGAGATCGAGGACGCCCGCATGGCCAGCGAGGTGACGGAGATGCTGATGGGCACGGAGGTGCCGCCGAGAAAAGCCTTTATCTATAAGAATGCGCAGGAGGCGGAGCTGGATGTCTGACCCGGCAGATGGTCAGATGTCTCCCCGGATGAAAAAAGACAGGAATAAATGAGCGGGAATACTTTCCCGAAAAGAAAGAGAATAAGGTTGAATAAATTCTCTGATGAGCAATTTATTCAACCAAGATTTGTGAAGAAGCATCACAAATTCTCTTGATCGCAGAGCAGAATCTGATATTCTGCTCGCGTTCCTCAGCATAGAGCGCTTCGGAATGGAGAAAAAATGGACGACAGAATCATCAAAACCGAATACTCTGAGGTTATGCAGAAATCCTATATCGACTATGCCATGAGCGTTATCATTGCAAGGGCGCTTCCGGATGCAAGGGACGGCTTAAAGCCGGTGCAGAGACGGACGCTCTACGACATGCATGAGCTTGGAATCCGCTACGACAGGCCCTACCGGAAATCGGCCCGCATCGTGGGCGATACCATGGGTAAATACCATCCCCACGGCGACAGCTCCATCTACGAGGCGCTGGTGGTTATGTCCCAGGACTTTAAAAAAGGTCTGCCGCTGATCGACGGCCACGGCAATTTCGGCAACATCGAGGGGGACGGCGCGGCGGCCATGCGTTACACGGAAGCCCGTCTGGAGCGGATTACGCAGGAGGCCTTTCTGGCGGATCTGGACAAGGATGTGGTGGACTTTATCCCCAACTTTGACGAGACGGAAAAAGAGCCCAGCGTGCTGCCAGTGAAGATCCCGAACCTTCTTGTAAACGGTTCGGAAGGCATCGCGGTAGGTATGGCGACCAGCATTCCGCCCCACAATCTGGCGGAGGTGATAGACGCAACAAAAGCCTATATGCTGGACGAAAACATCACCACAAGGGAACTGATGCGTTATGTGAAGGGACCTGATTTTCCAACAGGAGGCATCGTGATCAATCAGGACGAGCTTCTGGAAATCTATGAGACCGGTATGGGTAAGATCAAGCTGCGCGGCAAGGTGGAGGTGGAGAAGGCCAAGGGCGGGAAAACCAATCTGGTAATTACGGAAATCCCCTACACCATGATCGGCGCCAACATCGGTAAATTCCTGATGGATGTGGCCGCCCTTGCGGAGACGAAAAAGACGCAGGATATCGTGGATATCACAAACCAGTCCTCCAAGGAGGGCATCCGCATTGTGATCGAGCTTCGCAAAGATGCCGATGTGGAGAACTTTAAAAATATGCTCTACAAAAAGACCCGTCTGGAGGATACCTTCGGTGTCAACATGCTTGCCATTTCAGACGGCCGGCCGGAAACCATGGGGCTTAAGCAGATCATCCGGGAGAGCGTCAATTTCCAGTACGAGGTAGCCGGGCGGAAATACCGGAATCTGCTGGAAAAAGAGCTGGAGCGAAAGGAGATTCAGGAGGGACTGATCAAGGCCTGCAATGTGATCGACCTGATTATCGAGATCCTGAGAGGCTCCAAAGACCGCGCCATGGCCAAAGCATGTCTGGTGGAGGGGAAGACCGACGGCATTAAATTCAAATCCAAGGAATCCAAGGTGATGGCGTCACAGCTTATGTTTACGGAAAAACAGGCGACCGCCATTCTGGAGATGCGCCTCTATAAGCTGATCGGTCTGGAGATCGAAGCACTCATTAGCGAACATGAGGATACCATGGCGAATATTTACCGCTATGAGGATATCCTGGCCAGAAGGGACTCCATGGCGCAGGTTATCATGAATGAGCTGGATGAAATAAAAGAAAAGTATAAACGCAAGAGAAGAACGCAGATCACCAATGCCGCAGAAGCAGTCTATGTGGAAAAAAAGGTGGAGGAGATGGACATTGTCTTTTTGATGGACCGCTTCGGCTACGCCAAAACCATTGACACCGCCACCTACGAGCGAAATAAGGAGGCGGCGGACGCGGAGAACCGGTACGCCTTTGTCTGCAAAAATACGGGGAAGGTCTGCCTGTTTACCAATACGGGGCAGCTTCACACCGTGAAAGCCATGGATCTGCCCTTCGGAAAATTCCGTGATAAAGGTGTGCCCATCGACAACGTAAGCAATTTTGATTCCTCGAAGGAATCCATCGTTTATGCCGCAAGCCAGAGCGATTTAAACCTCTACCGCGTGATCTTTGCCACGAAACAGGCGATGCTTAAGGTGGTGGACGGCGGCGAATTTGATGTGGCCAAACGCACGGTGGCGGCCACCAAGCTTGCGGAAGGCGACGAGGTGGTCAGCGTGGCTGCATTTAAGGAGCAGCGGAATATAATTCTGCAGTCCAAAGCCGGTTACTTTCTGCGTTTTCCTGTGGAGGAAATCCCTGAAAAGAAGAAGGGCGCGATCGGTGTGCGGGGCATGAAGCTTACCGCCAAGGACGAGATCGAGGCTGTCTATTATTCACAAAATGCGGTGGAGCAGACCATCGAGTACGGCGACAGGACACTGGAGTTAAACAAACTCAAGCTGGGGCACCGGGACAGCAAAGGCGTGAAGGTGCGTTCATAAAATCTGTGTGGAACCAATCGGAGAGTGAGGATCATAAATGCGAGTGATAGCGGGAACGGCGAGAAGTCTGCGCCTAAAAACGCCGGACGGGATGGATACCAGGCCCACCACGGACCGGATCAAGGAGACCCTTTTTAATATGCTGCAGCCTTATCTTGGCGGCGCGCTGTTTTTCGATCTGTTCAGCGGCAGCGGCGGCATCGGCATTGAGGCTTTGAGCCGCGGCGCAAGGCACGCTTATTTTGTGGAAAATGATAAAAAGGCGCTTTCCTGTATACAGGAGAATCTACAGTTCACCCATCTTGCGGATCAGGCGACGGTCTTAAAAACGGATGTGCTTTCCGCCCTCTACGGTATCCATGAGAAGGAGGCGGACATCGTCTTTATGGATCCCCCCTACGACTGCGGGCACGAGGACCGTGTGCTGGCGGCCCTCAAGGAGCTGCCCTGGGTGACGGAGAACACCCTGATTGTGATCGAAACCTCCCTGCATACGGACATTTCCAGGCTGGAAAGCTTAAGCTTTGCCGTGGAAAAGGAGAAGCGGTACAAAACGAACCGGCATGTTTTTTGTCGGAAAATGTAATACCACGCAATATTTTTTCCAAAAAATTACAAAAATTTAAAAATAAGTAAAGACTTTTTGGCAAAATTGTTTTAATATGGTATCATAGATTTTGGTTATTCGATCAGTTTTAAATGTGGGGACTTTCTATGAAGGCAGCAATCTACCCGGGCAGCTTTGACCCGGTCACTTACGGACATCTGGATATTATCAGGCGGGCTTCTGAGATATTTGATGAATTAACGGTAAGCGTGTTAAACAATAAAACAAAGACTCCATTGTTTTCTGTGGAAGAACGTGTTAGAATGTTAGAGGAAGCGACCCGCGATCTTCCTAATGTGACGATAGATTCTTTTAGCGGTCTTTTGATTGATTATGCCGCAAGAAAAGATATTCATGTGGCGATCAGAGGGCTGCGCGCTATTACGGATTTCGAATATGAGCTGCAGATCGCGCAGACGAACCGTAAATTCTCTGATGGAAAATTGGATACGGTGTTTTTGACGACCAGTCTCGAATACGCGTACTTAAGTTCTTCCACCGTCAAGGAAATTGCAAGCTTTAACGGGGATATCTCGGAGTGCGTGCCTGATTTTGTCGGGCGGTTAATCTATGAAAAATACGGATATAAGAGATAGGAGCAGGCAATGAGCAGTAGAATTGAACAACTTATCGATGAGATTGAGGACTACATTGACGGCTGCAAATTCCAGCCGCTTTCCAAGACCAATATTATCGTAAATAAAGAAGAAATCGATGAGCTTCTGCGGGAGCTTCGCATGAAGACCCCGGACGAAATCAAGCGCTACCAGAAAATTATCTCCAATAAGGAGGCGATCCTGAATGATGCCCGCACGAAAGCGGAGGCGCTCATTAAGGATGCGACGGTACAGACCACAGAACTGATTAACGAACACGAAATTATGCAGCAGGCTTACGCGCAGGCCAACGAGGTGGTGCGCATGGCGACTACACAGGCGCAGGAAATCCTGAATAATGCGACCTTGGAGGCCAATGGCGTCAAGACTTCCGCCATGCAGTACCTTGATGAGATGCTATCCAATCTGGAAAACGCCATGACGACCACACTCACGGCGGCTACGGAACATTATGAGAGCTTTTTTAACACGATCAGCGGTTACAATGAGATTGTGAAGGCAAACCGTGCGGAACTGCGTCCCGTGGAGGTAGAAAAAATGCTTAAGGAGGCCGAGGGGGAAGCGGAACCCGGGCCGGAGCTGGATCTGATGTAATGATGAAAATAAAAGAAAAAGTAAGTTGTAAATGGAAAATAAGACAGGTGGGCCGGTTTCCCTATGAAGCCGGCTTGTTTTCTTTCTGCCTTCTTTTGGTGCTTTCTGTCTGCCTTTACGCGGACACGCTGCCGAACGTAAAAGCGGCGGAAACAGCGGCTGATGGGGAGCCTGCTTCCGTGCCGGAAGATGCAGCGGCAGGAGAAGAAATAGAGGAATTGCCGGTGGAAAAGCTGGTGGTCGTCATTGACCCGGGGCACGGCGGTGAGGAGGAGGGCGGCATGTACGATTCCTTTGTGGAGAAGGACATGACGCTGATTACCGCCAGGGCCATGAAGGAGGAGCTGGAAAAGTATGAGGATGTCACGGTCTATCTGACAAGGGAGGACGACAGGAAGCTGTCCCTCGAGGAGCGCGTGGCATATGCCAAGTCTGTGCAGGCGGATTTTCTCTTCTGCCTCCATTATAATCTCTCCAAGGATCACAACACACTCTTTGGGGCGGAATGCTGGGTGTCCGCTTTCGGAAGACATTACAGCGAAGGGTATGCTTTTGCCGACATTGAGATCAGTGCTTTGGAAGATTTGGGCCTTTACTCGAGGGGCATCAAGACAAGGATCGGAAAAAAGGGAACGGATTACTACGGTATCATACGTCATGCCGTGGAACAGGATCTGACCTGTGTGCTGATCGAGCACTGTCACATGGATCACGCAAACGACAGGCCCTTTTGCGAGGGGAGAGAACAGTGGGAGGCTTTCGGCAGGCTGGATGCGGAATCCGCCGCCAAATATTTTCATCTGCGGTCAGATACCCTCGGGGTGGATTACAGCGGTTACCCGGTTTTGGACATTCCGGTGCCGTCGGGCGTTATGCGGCCCGACACAACCGAACCGGATATCTGTATGATTGAGGTCACAGATCAGGAAATGGAAACCGGAAATGTGACGGTGGAGTTGTCCGCTGTGGATTATGACAGTGGGATGTTGTATTATGATTACAGTTATGACGGCGGAAACACCTTTTTCCCCCGGCTTGCCTGGGGCGATAAAACGAAGGATACCATCACCTTCACCATGAATGTGCCGCCCCATATTATACCTCAGATCGTGGTGCGGGGCTATAACGGCTATGATCTGTTTACCGAGAGCAATCTCGTTTCCCTTCCTTCCATGGACTATAAAACGGAGGAGGAAATCGCCGCGGAACTGGCTGAACAGGAGCGGATTGCGGCCGCGGCAAAGGCCGAGGCCGAGGAGCAGGCGAAACAGAATGCCGTTTCTGCGGAAAATCAGGCGAAAAAGCATGTCAGCTCACATGAAAAAGAGGAAGACAAGGAGCCTACGATCAGTTATTTTCTGACAGTATGTCTGGTATGCGCCCTGCTGGTGGTCGGCCTTGCGCTGTCCATGGCGCTGATTCTAAAGAGCGGAAAACGCAGGAAACGGCGCAGAAGGAGAAGGCGGCGTTGACAGACATCGGTACGCAGAAGCAGAAGATACGAAGACGTTTCCGTTCTGGTAGACAGCCGTTTCGCGTACCAGGGCAGTCCGCCGGTCTCTCAGAACGGCTGCCACAGCATATAAACCAGGGCAGTAATGGCTGTCTGCGCAAGCTTGTGGCACAGGTAGGTGCGGATGGACAGACCGGTATCCCGGATCATACTGTAAGTCTGTGCGATGCAGGAGAAACCGCCAAAGGGCAGCATAACAAGCACAAGATACGGATGGAGCTGACCACAGCGCGCGATGCCGCCTGTGATTTCCAGTATGCAGTAGTAGGCCTGCAGAAGAACGGCAGGCAGATGCGTAAACGGCACGAAAAGGATGTTCAGTAGGTTGAAAAAGACCATATAGCCGCCCAGCCGCGCAATGCCGATAAGCCCGGATAGGACAGCATTGTCAGTGGCCTCCAAAAGGCCTTCCGGCTGTGGGATCTGTAAGGGCAAAGCCGATGTCGGGCAGGGTGGACAGACTGACTTGGTCAGTCGATGCCCGTGCAGGGAAATCAGCCGTTTAGGCCTATTGCAGAAAAGCGGAAAAAGCAGGGTAAGCCGCATGACAAACAGGCCATATACAAGCGGAACGCCGTACATAACGAGAAAGGGCACAAGCGGTTTCTCCAGAGAAAGTGTGCTTACCACAAAGCTCAGGAAATAGATGGGACCGATATTATTGCAGAAGGCCAGCAGGCGGCTTCCCTCTTTGACAGAGAGCCGTCCCGTCCGGCAGAGTTCACCGGCAATCCTTGCGCCCATGGGGAATCCGCAGAGGAATCCCATAAGCAGGGTGTAGGAACCGTTCGGCGTCGTGCCATAAAAGAAGTGAAGGATGGGATGAAACAGGCGCACAAAGCCTTCGGTCAGGTTCATATGGATCAGGATGCCTGACAGGATCATAAAAGGAAGAAGCGTCGGGATCATTTTTGCGAACCACAGGCGCAGTCCCGCCAGCGCGTACTGCAGGGACAGCGCCGGATAACGCAGAAGAAGGAAAATCAGATAGACGCTGACGGCCATGTACAGAAAGCGGACAAATCTGTACCAGAGCCCGTTCAGCGGTTTTCGGATATAGGTCATACAACTCACCATGTTATACTTTTGTACATGTATATTCCGAAAAAGCACACTAACATGACAAAAACAAAAGAAACAGAAGGGAAGAACAACAGCATGATAGAAGCGGTTATATTTGATCTGGACGGCTCCATGGTTGATTCCATGTGGATCTGGCGCTCTATAGACATTGAATATCTCGGGAAATTCGGGATTGCCCTGCCGGAGAATCTACAGGCCTGTATTGAGGGTATGAGTTTTTCCGAGACGGCGGCCTATTTTAAGGAGCGTTTTTGCCTGCCTGACGATCTGGACACCATCAAGGCGGACTGGAACCGGATGGCATGGGATAAATATGCCTATGAGGTGCCGGTTAAGGACGGCGTCAGAGAGCTTCTGACATACTGCATGGAACACGGCATCAAGGCCGGCATCGCCACCAGCAATTCCAGGGAACTGGTGGAAAATGTAGTGCGGGCGCATCAGATGGAATCCTGTTTCGGCTGCATTATGACAGGGTGCGAGGTGAAAAAGGGAAAGCCTGCGCCGGATATCTATCTGGCTGTGGCGGAAAAACTTGCCGTTTCGCCAAAGAACTGCCTTGTGTTCGAGGATATCATACCGGGCATTCAGGCGGGGAAGGCGGCGGGTATGCAGGTATGTGCCGTTTATGATAAATATTCCGAATATCAGGATGAGGAGAAACACAGATTGGCAGATTACTATACTTATGGATTCCGTGAACTGATAGAAGAGGGGATACTGGCGTGAAACGGATTTTTCTGATGATATACGCAATTGTCATTACAGTAGTCACAGTATGGTTTCTGATATTCGGGGAAAGAAGAGATCCCCGGTATTATGTGACAATACTTATCCTTGCAATTGTGGGGAAAATAATAGCAAAGTGGATTGATGGCCGGGAGTAGGCAGTAACGGCAGGATGGAGGCAGAATGGCTTTTTTACCGATTTCAAAAAAGGAGATGGAGGAGCAGGGCATAGCGCAGCCTGATTTCGTCTATGTGATCGGGGACGCCTATGTGGATCATCCTTCCTTTGGCCACGCCATTATCAGCAGGGTTTTGGAGGCGCACGGCTACAGCGTGGGCATAATCTCCCAGCCGGACTGGAAAGATGAGAACAGCATCACAGTCCTGGGGCGGCCGAGACTTGCCTTCCTTGTGTCAGGCGGCAACATGGATTCCATGGTGAACCACTATTTTGTCTCCGGCAGACACCGTCCAACGGATGCCTACACCCCGGGCGGCGAGGCGTATAAAAGGCCGGATCACGCCACCGTGGTTTACGGCAATCTGATCCGCCGGGTTTATAAAGATGTGCCGGTGATTATCGGCGGCATTGAGGCGAGTCTGCGACGGATGGCCCATTACGACTACTGGTCGGACAGTTTCAAACGCTCCATTCTGCTGGACAGTCAGGCCGACCTGATTTCCTACGGCATGGGTGAAAAGTCCATCGTGGAGATTGCGGAGGCTTTGGACAGCGGTATCGCGGTGAAGGATATTACCTTTATTCCGGGAACCGTTTATAAGACGAAGGATACGGGGGGTATTTACGAGGCTGCAGAGCTGCCTTCGTATGAGGAGATGAAGATGCATCCGGAGAAATATGCCGAAAGCTTCCGGATACAGTACCAGAATACAGATCCTTTTACAGGCAAAACATTGGTCGAGCCTTACCCAAACGGCGTTTATGTGGTGCAGAACCCGCCCCAGCCACCACTTACCACGGAGGAGATGGACGCCGTTTATGATCTGCCCTACATGCGCACCTATCATCCGTCCTACGAGGAAGCGGGCGGCGTGCCTGCGATCTCCGAGATCAAATTTTCGCTTGTCAGCAACAGAGGGTGCTTTGGCGGATGCAATTTCTGTGCGCTGACCTTTCATCAGGGCAGGACGGTACAGGTCAGAAGCCATGAATCCATTCTTCGGGAAGCGGAGCTGATGACACAGGATAAAGATTTCAAGGGCTACATTCACGATGTGGGCGGTCCCACAGCCAATTTCCGTCATCCCTCCTGTCAGAAGCAGATGACACAGGGCGTCTGTAAGAACAGACAGTGCCTTTTCCCGAAGCCTTGTCCCAATCTGGAAGCGGATCATTCCGATTATCTGGCGCTTCTTCGCAAACTGCGGGCATTGCCCGGTGTAAAGAAGGTCTTTATCCGCTCCGGCATCCGTTTCGATTACCTGTTGGCGGATCAGGACGACACCTTTTTCCGGGAGCTGGTGGAGCATCATGTCAGCGGACAGCTTAAGGTGGCGCCGGAGCATATTTCCGATCAGGTTTTACAGTATCTGGGCAAACCCAGAAAGGAAGTTTACGAGAAGTTTGTTAAAAAATATACAAAGTTGAATGAGCAGCTTGGAAAAAAACAGTTCCTTGTGCCCTATCTGATGTCCTCCCATCCGGGTTCCACGCTGAAGGAGGCCATAGCGCTGGCGGAGTATCTGCGGGACCTTGGCTACATGCCGGAGCAGGTGCAGGATTTTTATCCCACGCCATCCACGGTGTCAACGGTCATGTACTATACGGGAATCGATCCGAGAGACGGCAAAAAGGTGTACGTCTGCCGTAACCCCCATGAAAAGGCGATGCAGCGGGCACTGATCCAGTACAGAAACCCGAACAACTACGATCTGGTCCGGGAGGCGCTTTTAAAAGGCGGCAGGGAAGACCTGATCGGCTTTGACAAGAAATGCCTGATCCGGCCGCGAAAAATGGGAAGTGAGTATATTGGCAGCCGGGGGTCTGACAGCGGGAAGCAGGAGAGCGGCAGTCCCAAAGGCGGCCAGAGAGGAAGCGGGCGCGCAGGGACGGACGGCAGAAGAGCCGGAGACAGCCGGAAAAGCCGCCCGGAAACAGGTACACGAAAGAAAAAGACGATCCGCAATGTGCATAAAAAGAAAACGTAGAAAAACGTCCCGCAGACGGCAATCATCTGCGGGACATGATTATTTGGGAATATTTCAGAGAATGTGAAGCATTCCCGCAATCGGGCGTTCCTTACCCGGTCTGTTATACATTCTGGCCTTTCCCGATATAAACAGGGAAGGTATCTGTTCCTTTCATTTCTTTTCCGGCTGAGATATGCACATCCTTGTCCGTGATGAGATATTCGATGTTTGCGCCTGCTTCCACGACGGTGTCCTGCATCAGGATACAGTTTTTCACCGTTGCACCCTTGGCGATTTTGACGCCACGGAAGAGCACGCTGTTTTCCACTTCCCCTTCTATAATACATCCGGAGGCCACCATCGCATTCTGCATCCTGGACCCGTTGATATAGTGGGTCGGATGATCGCCCCTGATCTTTGTGTAGACGGGAGAACCGTCAAAGAGCGCATCCAGATTGTAATCGTCCAAAAGCTTCATATTCTCATCAAAATAGCTCTTCATATCTGAAATGAACCCTACATAGCCGGTGTATTTGTAGCCTCGCACATTCAGCTTGTTGATCTGCGGGATCAGCACGTCACGCATAAAGAATTCCTGCCCGCGTACCAGCGCATTGTCCACCATCTCTACCAGAAGTTCGCGGTTGATGATGAAGATATTCATGGAGAAGTTTTTGACGCCGTCCTCCTTGGAATTGATATAGATCTTTTTGATCTGGTCCTCTTCCATATCAAAGGTATAGTAGAAGCTTCTGCCGTCATTCTTGGCTTTCATAAACCCGTTCGGGATCGGCTGTTCACAGTAGGCGAGCGTCATATCCGCCTCGTTCTCAATATGGGTCTGCAGCATGGCATGAAAATCAAAATTTACCACCATATTGGTATCGGACATGATGATATATTTTTCCTTGGCATCCCGCAGGAAATCAAGAATATTTGCCAGTGCGCTCGCCCGTCCCACGTAAGGCTTCGCCTCTTTTTCCGCAAAGGGCGGGAAGATATGTAAGCCGCCGCTTTTGCGCACCAGATCCCATTCACGGCCGGAGCCTAGGTGATCCATCAGGGAATGATAATTTTTGTTCACGATCACGGAAATATTTCCGATGCCGGAATTTGTCATGCCGGATAAAATGAAATCGATGATACGGTAACGGCTGGCAAAGGGAATGGAAGCCATCAAACGCACATTCACCAGCTCAGGAACCAGCGCGTCGTAACTGTTCGGGAAAATGATGCCGAGTGCACTTGTATTTGATTTTACCATTGTTCTTCACCGCCTTTCATATCATTTCTCACGATGGCGTTCGGACCTACCACCGCGTTCTCACCAATCGTAAGGTCTGAGCCTATGGTCGCCACGCCGTCCCCGCTGTCGGAGGGCATCGCGCCTACCACGGCGTTTTCGCAGATTGTCACATTCTCCGAAACGATACAGTGTTTTACCACCGCGCCGGATTTGATGGTTGTGCCGCCCATGATCACCGCATCCTCCACCACCGCGCCAGCGTCCACCTTCACGCCCGCAAAGAGGATGGAATGCTTCACTTCGCCCTTGATCCGGCAGCCATCGGAAACCATGGTGTTTTCTACCACCGCGCCCGCGCTGATCTTATGTCCGGTCATACCAACGTTACGGCTGTGGATTTTCCAGCTTTCGTCAAAGAGGTTGATGCCGCTCTGTTCCGCATCTAAAACCTCCATATTCGCCTCCCATAAGGAGTGGATCGTCCCCACATCCTTCCAGTAGCCGTTAAAGTGGTACGCATACATCTGCCTGTTATCGCGCAGCAGATTCGGGATAATGTTATTGCCAAAATCGTTTTCGGAGTTCGGGTCGGCCTCGTCCTCCTCCAGATACTTTTTCAGGATATCCCAGTTAAAGATATAGATACCCATGGAAGCCAGATTAGACTTGGGATTTTTCGGCTTTTCCTGAAATTCCGTAATCTTATCGTTTTCATCCGCCACCATCAGGCCGAAGCGGGGCGCTTCCTCCCACGGAACCTCCATAACGGCGACGCTGAACTCCGCGTTTTTCGCCTTATGAAATTCCAGAAAATCGCTGTAATCCTGTTTGCAGATCTGGTCACCGGAAAGAATAATGACATATTTCGGATCATAGCGCTCTATAAATGATATGTTCTGGTAAATTGCGTTCGCCGTTCCCTTGTACCAGTCAGAACCGCCGGATTTCTGGTAGGGCGGCAGTACATGTACGCCCCCGTAAAGGCGGTCAAGATCCCAGGGCTGCCCGTTGCCTATGTATTCATTCAGCACGAGCGGCTGGTATTGGGTCAGGATACCTACCGTATCAATGCCTGAATTGACACAGTTGGACAGCGGAAAGTCGATGATGCGGTATTTTCCGCCGAATGGAACAGCCGGTTTTGCAAGCTTCTCAGTAAGCGTGTACAGACGTGAGCCCTGTCCACCGGCAAGAAGCATTGCAATCATTTCTTTTGCCATATTCGATTTCCTCCTTTTTACAATCTACCAAAATTATACAACACTTTTACTAAAAATAATAGGTTGTAAAAACATCTTTTGTGAAAAAACAATAACTAAATTTGCCGCAGGCGGATTGTTTTCCGTCAAAAAGTAATGGTTTACGGGCGACAGCCAAAAGTGGTACACTAAAACATAGGCTTAGTGCCAGTCTGATGTGCCATGTGAAACGAAATAGGAGAGCTGACGCATATGAATATTGCCATTATCACCGGCGCTTCCTCCGGAATGGGGAAGGAGTTTGCCGTACAACTGAACCAGCGTCTTGGTAAAACGGACGAAATCTGGCTTCTGGCCCGCAGCAGGGAGCCGCTTGAAAAACTGGCGGATTCCCTGCGGACCAAAACCCGCGTAATCGTGATTGACCTGACGGATGGGAATGCCCTGAAACAGTTTGAGGAGGTGCTTGCCATACAAAATCCGAAGATCACAGTACTGGTCAACTGCGCGGGAGTGGGCAGCCACAAACTCTTTGCCCGACAGGACAAAGCGGAAATCGACGCCATGATCGAGCTGAATATTACGGCGTTAACCCGCATGACGATGCTCTGTCTTCCTTATATGAAAAGGGGCAGTAAGCTGATACAGGTTTCCTCAGGGGCGGCCTTTGTGCCACAGAGCGCCTTTGCCGTCTATGCCGCCTCCAAGGCCTATGTATATTCCTTGAGCCGCGCGCTGGGGCAGGAGCTGGAAGGACAGGGTATTACCGTAACTGCCGTCTGCCCCGGTCCGGTCAACACGCCGTTTCTCGCCCGTGCCTATGAAGACATGTCCGGGTTTGGCGCGCTGAAAAAACTTACCATGGCAAAAACAGCCTGCGTGGTGAAAAAAGCGCTCGACGACTGTAGGATGGGAAAAAGCGTTTCCATCTGCGGCCTGCCCGTAAAATTGCTGTATCTGTCGACCCAGAGTGTGCAGAACGTGATGATGAAATGCCTGAGAGGAGCTTCTAAAGCCCGGCGTTCTTCCCATTGATGATTCTTGTTGCCAAAAGGCGGCATGGAGGTTTGTATGAAAAATTTACTTGTGCCGAAAGGTGCTTTCGGCTATCTGGATAATCGAAAAAAATATACGGCGTTGCGCACTCTGCTTTATTTCCTGATTTCGGGCGGCCTGTACGCCGGTGGCATCCTGGCCACGGGAAGCAATAAAAACCTGCTTACCATAGTGGCGATTTTAGGCTGCCTGCCCGCCTGTAAGAGTGCGGTGAACTTCATCCTGTTTATGAGGGCAAAGGGCTGTAGCAGCGCGCTGCATGATAAGCTTTCTTCCTATGATGATAATGCCATGACTGTCTTTTATGATATGTATTTCACTTCCTATCAGAAGAACTATCCCTTAAGCCATATGGTCTTAAAGGGCGGTATGCTATGCGGCATTACGGAACATCCTTCCTGTAGTTGCCGGGAGGCGGAAAAGCATCTGGAGCAGATGCTTGTACAGGAGGGGATCAAAAATGTGACGGTTAACATCTTTTCTCAGGAGGATAAATATATTGACCGACTAAGTCGGTTGTCAGATATGCAGACGAAGGAACATCAGAACCGGGAAGGCATTATCAATCTGCTGTATTCCATTTCCATCTGAGCCGCTTGTTTCCCTTCATGTGCGGTGTTTATAACCGCGGTCAAACTGCCGCGGTATTTCAAAAGGCAGGAGATGTACCATGTATCAGGTTATGATCACAGAGCGGGAAGCCGGACAACGGTTTGACAAGTATCTGCACCGGATTCTGCCAAACGCGGGCGCCGGCTTCCTTCATAAAATGCTGCGGAAAAAGAATATTACCCTGAATGATAAGAAGGCTGACGGGAGTGAAAAAATCGCGGAGGGAGACTGTGTGAAGGTTTTCTTTGCACAGGAAACGCTGGATCTGTTCATGGGAAAGCCGCCTGAGCAGTCTGAAAACAGTGGAAAATCTGTTAAAAGCGCCGGACAGGCGGCCGGGCAAAAACCGTACGGTCAGGATTACAGAACAGCATATAAGCAGATATCGGGCATTCGGACGATCTATGAGGACGGCCATATTTTAATTGCGGACAAGCCTGCGGGCGTCCTTTCCCAGAAAGCAGTTAAGACGGATCTTTCTCTCAATGAGTGGCTGATTGGTTATCTTTTGGAAAAAGAAGAACTGTCTGAGTCGGAACTTACCTTCTATAAGCCCTCCGTCTGCAACCGCCTCGACCGCAATACAAGCGGCATGGTGCTCTGTGCCAAAACCCTTCAGGGAGCGCAGATGTTAAGTTCGCTGTTAAAGGACAGAACCCTTCATAAATATTATCAGCTTTATGTAAAAGGACATATTGCGGAAGAGCATCTGATTGAGGGGTATCTGGTCAAGGATGAAAAGCGGAACAAAGTGGTGATAAAGCCGGTTCCATGTAAGAAAGATCATAGCGGCATCCCGGAACAGGCTGTCGGAAAGCAGGAGCATACGGGGGATAAGAAGACCGCTTATATTCAGACAAGGTATAAACCGCTCAGAATAGAGGCGGACAAGACGCTGCTGGAGGTAGAACTGATCACGGGAAAGCCCCACCAGATCCGGGCGCATCTGGCAAGTATCGGACATCCGCTTCTGGGGGATTACAAGTACGGAGACAGGGCTTGGAATGAGAAATACCGACAACATTTCGGCGTGCAGTCACAGCTTTTACACGCCTATAAGGTGATTTTCCCGCCGCTTGCCGCTCCCTTTGCGGATTTGGGCGGGCGCACTTTTTACTGTGAAGTGCCGGAGATCTTCAAACGTGTGTCAGATTTTATCTGAGGAATGATTTTTCCTAATTCCAGTAATATTAGAACATTTGTTCTTGCTAATTTCTTTTTGCGGGAGTATAATAATGTGAGAAGTACTTCCAAAACCCAGCAGCAGAGGCTGCTTCGTCAGGAATTACGGAATTTCACATAGAAAAATGCCCAAAATTCCTGCATTCTCTGCATGAATGTCAGGATACGTGCGAAACGCTTTGAACGAGGATTGCGATGGCTACATGGAACTCCCGCGGACTGCGCGGCTCCACCTTGGAGGATCTGATCAACCGGACAAACGAAAAATATCTGGAAAACGGGCTGGCGCTGATCCAGAAGGTGCCTACACCCATTACCCCCATCAATATCGACAAGGGCAGCCGCCATATTACGCTGGCTTACTTTGACCAGAAAAGTACGGTGGACTATATCGGCGCGGTGCAGGGGATTCCCGTATGCTTTGACGCCAAGGAGTGCGCTGCCGATACGTTTGCCCTTCAGAACATTCATGAGCACCAGGTGACGTTTATGGGGCAGTTCGAGAAGCAGAAAGGAATAGCGTTCTTTCTGATCTACTATTCCCATAAGGACCTTTTCTATTATCTGCCCTACGAGATGCTGCGCTATTTCTGGGACCGGGCGAAGGATGGCGGACGGAAAAGCTTCCGCTTTGACGAGCTGAATCCGGCGTACGTGCTGCCGAAAAAACACGGGATTCTGGTGCCTTATCTGGATATGATCCAGAAGGATCTGGATGACCGGGTGGAGTAGGAGGCATTCATCGGTACTTTTTCAGGAGCAGAATATATGAATATCAGAAAAAATAACAAAACATATACAGTGACGGCTATGCTTGTTTCAACCGCATTTCTATTTGCAGGCTGCGGCGCTGACCAGACAGAAAAACTACAGATAGAGCCTATTACAGTGGAAGAAGAACGCACGGATCATAAAGGGGTTGCGGGAGAGACTGACCCGGATCAGGAAGCTCTGGCGTCAGAGCCTGATAGAATGAAAGAAGAAACGCAGGATGATGATACAACAGATGAAAATGCCATGTCAGATAAGCAGGAAGCGTCTTCCGATGGCACAAATATTTATGATGATGTTTTGGCACAATACAGCGACATGGTGCAGAATGATTTTTACACCCGTCTGTTGGATTCGGATACTTATGAAAGCAGCTTCGGGAAAGATATCGGCCAGGAAATCCGCACCCATCAGCAGGAGGTCTATTACGCCTATTATGATATAGACGGAAACGGGACGATGGAGCTGATCATTGCGGGCGGGGAACACGGTGTGTCGAATCCGGCTTTTGTCCCTTGTAATTATGATTTATATGGTTATGACGGAGACAATGTGGTTTCTATTTTCCCGGAAATGGAGTTTGGGTACAGAACGAATTTCTCTCTTTATGAGAACGGCGTGATAGAAGTCTTTTACAGTGGCAGCGCTGCGGAATCAGGCCTTGATTTCTACAGAATAGGTAGCGACGGTGTCACGCCCGAACGGATGGATTCTTTTTCATCGGTTGCCAATCTGGAAGGAGAGGAGGCTGTATTTACCTATTATGAAGGGAAAAAGGAAATTACCGAAGAAGAGTACCGTGCCGGTATTCAAAACTACGCGGTGCCTCTTACCGCCGCGTTGGACTGGAGACAGATTCAATAGCTTTGGCAAAGTACAGGAAAAACCGAAACACGGAAATCAATTTTCAAAAAAAAGGAAATATGATATTATGTAAACATGGTGAATAGCACAATAACAGAATATTTTAC
>CAMWJF010000011.1 GCA_947174505.1 uncultured Lachnospiraceae bacterium | reverse complement strand
TTCAGATCAAGAGGAAACAGTTTGAAAAAGTCATTGATACACTGGACGCGATTTAGCGAAAAAGATAGTGAAAAAGAGCCTTGCATATGCTATAAGAAATATAGGCATGTCAAGGCTCTTTCCGACACGGAAAGGAGCAAAAACAATGTCGGAGAAAAGACGTGACAATAGAAACCGCATTTTGCGTTCGGGAGAGAGCCAGAGAAAAGACGGGAGATATGCTTACAAATATACCGATACTTTTGGTAAAGTGCAATTTGTCTATGCGTGGAAGTTAGTGCCTACGGACAAGACCCCAGCCGGGAAGCGTGACGACATATCCCTTAGAGAAAAGGAAAAAGAGATACAGAAAGACCTTGACGACGGGATAGACACAATCGGAAAGAAAATGACTGTCTGCGAGTTTTAAGCAAAACAGAACCGCCACCGGGGGAATGTAAGGCATAACACCACAAAGGGGCGCGAACGGCTGATGAAGCTGCTGGAAGCGGATAAACTTGGTTCCTGCCCTATTGACAGTGTGAAGCTGTCCGACGCGAAAGAATGGGCGTTGCGCATGAAAGAAAAGGGAATATCTTATAAGACCATAAGCAACGACAAGCGTTCTCTGAAAGCTGCTTTTTACACAGCGATACAGGACGACTGTATAAGGAAGAACCCCTTTGACTTCCAGCTCAACACCGTGATCGAGGACGACACAGAGCCAAAAGTACCCCTCACAGCGGAACAGGAAGAAAGCCTTTTATCCTTTATGCAAAATGATAGCGTCTATCAGAAATACCGTGACGAGGTTATCATACTGCTGGGAACGGGACTTAGGATTTCCGAACTCTGCGGGCTAACTGAAACCGACCTTGACTTTGAAAACCGGGTAATCAATGTAGACCACCAGCTTTTAAGGAGCGCGGAAACAGGCTACTACATAGAGAAGCCCAAAACACAAAGCGGTATCAGACAAATCCCAATGAGTGAAAAAGTGTATGAAGCGTTGGGGCGCGTGTTGGAGAACCGCAGGGGAGCGAAAGCGACCACGATTGACGGTTACAGCAATTTCCTTTTCCTCAACCGGGACGGCTGCCCGAAAACGAATGTGAATTATGCTACCATGTTTCGGGGGCTTACAAAAAAGTACAACAAGAGCCACGAGGAAACCTTACCCAAAGTAATGACACCCCACACCCTACGCCATACGTTCTGTACCAACTTAGCCAATGCCGGAATGAACCCGAAAGCGTTACAGTATATCATGGGACACTCCAATATCACCATGACACTGAACTATTACGCACACGCAACTTTCGCTTCCGCAAGGGCAGAAATGGAAAGGCTGATTGCAGCATAGCCGCAGACGGATTTACTACTTCTTTTACTACCATTGAGAGGGAAAACCTAAGAAGTTTTGAGGGTATATAAGAACTTCTCCCCATATCTAAAACGCCGGGAAAGCCCGAAAATACGGGCTATACCGACATATAAGAACTTCTAAAGAGATAATCTAAATTCACCATAAATTTTACAAGAAAAATGTGGCAATCCGCTTAATAGTGCGAACTGCCACATTATCACATTTTCCTTATCCGAATTAACTTACATGGTGCTGCAACATGTTCAAATCATTACTAAGGAAAAATATTCTGCCTTTCTTACAGACGAAAATTTGATGCTCATTTTTCAGCTTTAAGAAACACCCCTTTCCCTTTTCTATAAACCTGCACTGTTTTAAATCCACAATTGTAAAAGATTTCCCCTAACTCTTTTTCGCTGTATATCCTTACATCTCCACTTTTTGAAAAGGGAAACCAGAATTTATTTGCTATAAATCTGACTACTGCTCCAAAATTAGGATCAGCTATATACACTGTACCGTTTTTCTTTAAAACTCTTTTGCACTCATTTACAAAACCTTGCGGATTGTCAAAATGATGAAACGCACAACATACAGTTATAATATCAATACTTTCATTACTCCATTCAAGCGGATAGCATGGTTTTACCTCAAAACTCATATTAGGGTATCGCATCTTTGCAGAACAAATCATGTTCTCAGATATATCTATTCCATTTGCTTGGATTTTTGCTTTTTTCGATAATTCCCGCAACAGAGTTCCATTTCCACATGCAACATCAAGGACAACATTACCCTCATGCAAATCTATAGTGTTAGATAATTCCATAATATGAAATCTTGTATATTGTCCTTCCTTTGAGGAATCATATTCAGACGCTATTTTATTGTATGCAATTCTAGACTCTTCCGTTTTCTGATTCACGTTATTTCTCAGCTCCTGAATTTTCCATTTGATTATACTACTCCCATTCTCTGTTTGTCATCATAAAATATGGGGCACAGCAACCGGCATAGCAGACATGCCTTTACCAGAAATCTTAAACATCATTTGAGTTCCTACACAAGCGATTTGAGCATAATTAAACAAGGATTTTCTTCGTCCCACATTTCTGTCAGAGTAATAAGCGGTTCAAAACCAATACTTTTATAGAATCTTCGCGTATGTGCATATGGTTCAAAATCCACGACATCACTCAATGTCTTAACAATTACATATTTGCAACCTTTTTGGATAAAACTGTTTTCTACAACATGATAAAGGGCTTTTCCGACACCATTGTGTTGATACTGTGGAAGGACACCGCATACGAATATATCACCTGTATGTTGATAATGTATGTTGATAATGTATGTTTACAGAGAAAAAACCAATACATCTACTATCAATATCCAAGGCAGCATAGTATGGAAATTCCTTAACTTTTTCAACATATTCATCAAGTGCCTGCTTATTTCCAAACCACTCCGGCAATTTTTCAAGAACTTCTCTGGTATAAGAAGATTTTTTACTGCCACTTTTTATTTCAACAATCTGAATATCATCTATCATTTATTGTCCTCCTATTGTACAATCCAAGTTCCATTCTAAAAATCATATCTTGTACCATGTGACAGTAATAATCCATCTGTCAATTCTACACACAAAATAATGGTATTTTCATCATCAAAATCATTATGTCCATTGTCTATCCATTCCGCAAAACACGTCTCAGTTTTTCGGCAATCGCATCATTTTCTTTCTTCCTGAAATAACCTAATTTATTCCTTTTCCATGTGCCGTAAACCATTCTCCGGCTATTGCAATAACAGGATTTCTTTCTATATGTTTCATCTTGTTTGAAAGTGCATATGTAATAATATAAAATGCGCCATTTTCATAATATGCATTTACATATCGTACATGAGGAACTCCCTTATCTATTGTTGCCAATGCAATAATACTACAATGCACTACTACTGCAGAGATTATGTTCACTGGGAAACAGAGGCTATATATGCATGTCTACACAGATATGATATAGCATCCTTTTTATGCCCTTCCTATCATATTCCATGACAAAGGCACGAATATCCGCATAATTCGTTGGATGCTCCGTTATCTTTCCAATCTCAACATAATTATTAAACTGCGTATTCTGAATGTATTCCTGATACTTCTTCCAAAAACCAGTAATATTTTTCCCTTCATAATATATGATTACATAATTTGCTTCCAGACCTGCAGTATCATATGTAGCAATTTTAGATATATGCTCATGAATAATTTTTCTATTAACACAGTTTAAATTAAGAGCTTCTATAATAGTGTATGGCTTTCCGGGCGCATATCCCACCCAGATATCCACTTCACCACTAGTTTGCCCATGTACGGAGACACCCTTTAGCGTCTGGTCTTCAAAACGCATTTTCTGATATTTATTTGAGAGAATTTCTTTGAGGTAAGAATTTCTTTCATTCTCCTCAGCCTCTTTATATATGTTCTGATTCTGCAGAGAATATAATACTTCGATCACGCCACCCGTAAATTCACTGTATGCCATCTCAGAATTTCCACTTATAGCCTCCAATATTCTTCGGGTAATAACATCGTAAGCATATTCTTTGGCTGCACCTTTTTCTTCTATAAAGGTCTTACACAATTCTATCATATGCTCTTTCTTAGGCTCAATCGACATCCCGCTCATTTTCCCGACCAGCCATTCAAAGGCATCAATTTCTATACCATCCTTACCGTCCTGCAAGGCGCGCTTCGCGGTATCAACTGCCATATTCCAGAAATTGTCCTGCAAATCAACTGAAAAGTCCGATAAAAAGGCAACATCTGCAGGCGTTAAAAAATATTCAATCGGATAATCATGGTGAAATGCTTTATTGATATGGGTCAGCCCCGCTAATATATCATACAAACAGTCATTCCAAATAGGTGTGTCACATTCATTCAAATCTCCCTCTACCTCATAAATATTGAAGCGTTCCCACTCCTCTGTTGACCAATATCGACATCCATCTTCATTAATATCTATGTATACATTACAGATTACAACCGTTCCATCCTCAAACCAAAGCATCCTATCTCCTTTGGCCCTATAAAAATGATTGAACGCTCCCATGCCGGCTTGTGTCGACTCATATATTACGAAACCTTTATTATCATAAATATCAATATCCGAAAAAGATTTTTCACGGGCTTGGATGTCTTTCCAATCATATACTATCTCTCTTGCTATTTTCCCAAAAACATCATCATACCGTATCAGTATTTGGTGGATTTGTCGTAGGGCAAAAATATTCAATTTTGTTTCCGTACCATTGTGCCTCTCATTATCATACCAACAATTAATCAGCTCCTCTATCACTGCAAAATCTTGATCTCTTATTTGAAAAGCTTTCTCATCCGTCAATCTGTTTTCTCCTCCCATAATGTTCTTTGACAATTATTTCGGGCACTTTCAAGGTAAGACACAACTTAGTCCAAATCCTATGTATGATTTTAAATCCACAATTTAAAATCTTTCTTTGTACTTATTTTTCGGCAAATAATTGGACTGTCTTTTTCCTCATAGTAGTCACTTATGATGCGATGGACATTCTAATCAGAAGCTTTATGCAATGTGAAATCATCTATGGTTCCCCAGCTTTTCGCATTGCACTTCATGCAGACGATCACTCATCATCCGGCAGTCCGCCACGCCCCGGAACAGGGAGGATACGCCTTACCGCCGGTATCAAAAGCTCCAGCCCTCTCTGTAACAGCAGCGGCAGCAGCACTCCTGCCGCCAGATACACCATCTGAAAGGCTTCCGCGCCTTTCACGATATAGTAATAGTCTATATCACCATAGAGCCTTGCAAAATCAAAGTCTGCCAGATACCCCGTGTGGGCGGCAATCCCCGCCAGAACCATCTTCACCAGCATAAACGCCATGACGTGATGCATCATCACCGCGTAGGTGTTGTGTCCCAGATATCGGAAAAAACCACCCGCCGGATTTCCCGTCCCGGCCAGGCCGCTCCGGCTTTTCTTATCAGATTGCGCCACAGCCTCACCGCTCCGGCTTTCCTCATCAAATCGAGCCACAGCCTCACCACTCCGGCTTTCTACGCAGAGCGGAGCCAGAATTTTCGCCACGCGCAGCCAGAAAGCAATACCTGACACTACTGTCACATATGGAATCACCGGCCCGTTGGCAAAGCCCGTGCACCACACACTGCTGTAGGCCAGTCCGTTACAGCACAACTGCAGAAGCACCTGTACCGTCAGCACTACGGCAAAGTAGGCGCCGTTTCCGATCGTATCCCTCGATTCCAGTTTTTTCTTATAAAACTGTCCCATCTGAAAACAGGGATAAAGGAACAGAATCCGACCTGGCGTCTTGTAAAATCCCCACACGCGGCCCTCGATGGCAAACTGCACCACAGCCATCCCAACCGCAAGCGTCCCCAAAAGAATGAGCCATTCACTGTGCAGCCGAAGCTTCTTAAGCACAATCCGCATACACAGATTCATCACTTCTATGAGAAAAAGCACAGGCACAAACCATGCCGCATAATTGTAGATAAACTGATAACCGTTCAGGAAAGGCGTTACAAACAGCGTTTTGAAAGAAACCGCCTCACCCATCGAAAAGCCGCAAAAGGTTCTGAGCGCCCATGCGGCGATTCCATAAATAACATTCCAGATAAAATATGGCAAAAGCAGCCGTTTTACCTTCTTCTTCAAATAAGGAAGCGGTCTTTCTTCCTCCTCCCCGCGATAGAAATAGCCGGAAATGAACATGAAGAGCGGCACATGAAAGGAATAGTAGGGAAACAGACCGCCCACCGTCAAAATGTCATAGCCCGCATGTCCCGCTACAATCATAATGATGGCAAGAGCGGAGAGCATGCCAAAAGCAGCGTTATAGGGCGTTTTTTGCCGTTCTCCCGTTGCGCTGTGCGCTTTGTACCGTTTATTTGTGCTGTTCTCGTCTATACATGACACCATTGTCATTTCTGCGCTCCCACGGTCCGGACCTCCCGGCACCAGACCCTCAAACAAAATACGATATACCCGCCCATCCCCCACGACAGGGCGCGGGTTTTATGGTAAACTAAATATATTATACGTTTTATCTTACCAAGAAAACCGACAGAAAGAAAGAGAATCCCGCCAATGAGAAAAAAATTCAGAAAACACCCAACTAAAAAACACATATCATTCCGTTTTCTTTCCCTTCTCTTCCTGTCGGCTATGATTGGGCTTCCCACGGCCTGCGGCCAGGGCGCTGTCCCCGGCGAAGCGCCCACCCGCGCCGTCACAAAAGAGCTGCGTACCCCGCTTCCAAGTGAAGACCATATACGCGCCTTTACCGTAGTGCAGGATCTTAAGAGCGAAACTTTCATTCCTGCCGCCGCGCAGGATATTCCCCGCAATTCCTTTAGCGACTTAAGCGTCCCCACCTATGTCACCAAAGTGGAGGACACCTATTTTATCGTAGACTGTTACCACAATCAGGTGATTTACCATGACAACCTCACCGATCCCCTGACAGACTGGCAGGTATTAACCGGAGAAATCGACAGGGGACACACCGTCGCAAGCGATGGATCCGTCTATCTGGTGGACGACACGGAGGGAAACCGCATCCTCGTATTCGAAAAAAAGGAAGGCGTTTTCTACCACACCCAGACGTTGGATGAAGCCGGAAACCGCCCTCACTATATTGTCTATGACGCCCCAACGGACACCTTCTACGTATGGAGCTCCATGAACGGCGAAATGTACCTGTGCCGTCATGATCCCGGCGACCCGCAGATGTATCTCACGGAAATCCGCACCGTGGAGGCCCTGAAGGAAACCTATGTGCGTTCCTTCACCATCGACGGAAGCGACATTTACTTCGTCTCCGGCATCCCCGGCACACCCGCAGTCTTACAGGCGGATCTGTCCACCTTTGCAGTGCAGAAAACCTATCCCGTACCTGACGAAATGGCCGGCATGATACAGCTCACCTTTGCCGAAGGAAGCTGCTATCTCACCGTTTCCACAGATATCACGGGCAGTCAGGATCACGCCACCATCATCCGCACAAAGAACCTGAAAAACCTCGCGGCCGGGAAATACGAGGATATATACGAAAATTTCATCGGCGGCGGCACGCCCTACTACATAACCAATATAGATAACGCCTATTATTTAACCGAACACCGCATTCCAGGACACGCCGTCTGGAAATTTGATATCACTAAGGACGGCGTCTCCGGCGTAGAGGCCGTCTACTAGACCACTCGATGCGGAGAATGCCGCTTTTCAGGCATTCTCACGTAAGACTTAGAACTTCTTGGCGCGGCAGCCTCTGCTGCTGGGTTTTAGAAGTTCTTCTCACGTTTCGATCGTCCCGTTTATACTGCGGAGCGCAAACAGCACAGCCAGCATCAGCACCATTCCCACGGGAAGCGCGATCCACGCGCTCTTTACAAAACCCGCCACAATGTAAGTAATAAAGGACACCACCGCTGCCGTAACCGCGTAGGGAAGCTGTGTCGTCACATGGTTCACATGCTCACACTGTGCGCCCGCAGAAGCCATAATGGTCGTATCGGATATGGGCGAACAATGGTCGCCGCAGACCGCGCCCGCCATGCAGGCGGAAATGGACATAATCATCATCTGCGGATCGCCGTTCTGGAACACCGCCACCACAATGGGAATCAGAATACCGAAAGTTCCCCAGGAAGTACCCGTTGCAAAGGCAAGGAAACACCCTACCACAAAGATGATCGCCGGCAGGAAATTCATAAACGCGCCCGCGCTGGACTCCACCAGCCCCGCCACATACAGATCCGCACCCAGACTGTCCGTCATCGCCTTCAGCGTCCATGCGAAGGTCAGAATCAAAATCGCAGGCACCATTGCCCGGAACCCTTCCGGAATACAATCCATACACTCCTTAAAGGAAAGCACCCGGCGGATCTGGTAGAGAAGTATCGTGATGATCAGACCGAAAAAGCTGCCGAGCGTCAGTCCCAGAGACGCATCGGAGTTCGAGAACGCCTCCACAAAGCCTACTCCTTCAAAGAAGCCGCCCGTATAAATCATGCCGATCACACAGCAGACGATCAGCGCGGCAATGGGAATCAGCAGATCCACAACGCCGCCCTTGGCGTTTACCTCCTCTTCCTTCGCATTCTCGTAGGGCCGCCCGGGCGTCGTGAAAAGATCGCCCTTTCTCGCCGCATTCTTTTCATGCTCCTTCATCTTGCCGAACTCTGTTCTCATCAGCACCATGCCGACCATCATAACGATCGTCAGAATTGCGTAAAAATTGTAGGGAATCGCACGGATAAAGATGGAAAACCCGTCCTCGCCCTCCACGAAGCCTGTCACCGCAGCCGCCCAGGAAGAAATCGGCGCGATAATACACACCGGCGCCGCCGTAGCGTCAATCAGATAAGCCAGCTTCGTTCTCGACACCTTAAACTTATCCGTCACCGGGCGCATCACGCTGCCCACCGTCAGGCAGTTGAAATAATCGTCAATGAAGATGAGCACGCCCAAAAGAACGGTAGCGAGCTGCGCACCCACCCGGTTTTTAATATGGTCCGCCGCAAACTGCCCGAAAGCCGCAGAGCCGCCCGCCTTGTTCATCAGGCTGACCATGGTCCCCAGAATTACCAGAAATACAAGGATACCTACATTATAGCTGTCCGACAGCACACCGATGATCCCGTCCGAAAAAATATGGGTGATCGTCAGCTCAAACTGAAATCCCGAGTACAGAAGCGCCCCCATCAGAATCCCCACAAACAGGGAGCTGTAGACCTCCTTCGTGATCAGCGCAAGCACGATGGCCACAATGGCCGGAACCAGCGCCCAGAACGTAGCGTGCAGGCCGGGCACATACTCGATCTCCTCCTCCGCCGCAAATACCGTTGTGGAAAATGCCATCGCCAGAAGCAGCACCGTAGGCAGAAGCATCCTCCCTCTCCTTTTCATTCGTTCCATAACTTTTCTCCTTCTTCTCATGTTTTGTATCACTCTGACGCTTTCACACGCCGAATTACTATTGATAAACGGGCAGGGAATCGTTTTTCCCGACTCGCCGCGCGGCCCCATGCCGCGTCAGCGGCAGACTTTTATATGCGGGGCTGCGCATATTAAAATACCACAAACACGCCGCCTCCCGCCACGCATTTGTGGTATTTCATGCTTTCCGTCTAATTCGGGCTGTGGCTGCCCTCTTTTGCCATCATTTCATTCTTAAAACCAAGCAAAGTAAAATTACATTTTATTTTACTCGATCATACAGCAGGTGTCAAATATTTCTTTCAAACCGCCCCAACATGCGGCCCTGGCAAAATTCCTGCCGGTCCGCACGGCCGCCTCACATCCTAGCCTCCATCAGGTTCCCCGAGGCGTATCGCCTCAACCCTCTGTAAAACACAGCCACTGCCGCCACAGACAGCGCGCAGGCATACCCGAGCACAGTAAGGAGCATCCCGGCGTCAAAGCTGGCCATTACATGCACCGGATGCCAGACCGCCATTCCCACCGGAATGATAAAATACAGCAAAAACCGTGAAATGCCCGTAAAAATCCCGTCTGGGTATGTGGCAAAGCTGACCGCACTCATAATCATCTGCCCCTGCAGCATATCCATACGCACAAACCAGAAGGACAGGCTCCCCAAGAGCAGGGCAAAGGCCGTAAAGACAGCCATTCCCGTCACCGTAAACAGAAGAAACAGGAAAAACCCGCCCACACCGGGCCTACAGGCGCACACCAACGCCACCCCGTACAGAAGATCGCCGATCGCAGAAATATCGGTGGACGAGGTGATCACGCTTACCAGCACGTTTTTCGGCTGTACCAGATAGGAGTCCAGTTTTCCCCTGATGATCAGCTCTGACAGGGAAAACGCCCTCGCGAACAGAATATGTGAAAGCCCGAAAGACGCCGCCGTCAACCCCCATAGAAACAGAATCTCCCGAAACGTGTACCCGCCCACATCCTCCCGCAGGCGGAACAGAATAAACCACTGTACCAGAATGGAGGCATTGTTTAGCACCATAAAGCAGACATTGGTGAGAAACGTAACCTTATTCACCATCTCACGCATTATATTATATTTAATAGAAAGAACGCATACCCGCAGCCCGTTTTTAACCGCCGTTAACATACAGTTTCTTAACCCCCCTCCTGTAAATCAGAGTCATCAGCACACCACCCGCCGTCAGATACAAAATCTGTGCCGCCAGAATTTCCAGACATTTCTCCGGGCTGAAATCCACGATCAGTTTGGCCGGCCCGTAGCACACCGTATAGATCGGCGTCATTTTCAGTAACGGCTGTAATGTTCTCGGAAAAATTTCAACCGGAAACATGACCCCCACCACCAGAATCAACTTATCATACAGCCACTGAAAAGGCCTCGCATCCTCAATCCAGAAAGAAAACAGACTGATGCACAGCTTGAACACCGCATGGATGGTAAGCCCCATAACCACACAGACCGCCATCGCCGGGACCGCAGTCAGCCGAAAGCAGGGCAGAGGACCCACCATCACCGTCCCGATCACCACCGCCAGCAGCGCATACATAGGCAGCCTGATACTCCACTCGCCGGAGTACTTTGACAGGATATACAGCGTATAATGGTATGGCTTATTCATCAGATACGCGATATTGCCGCCCCGAATGTCTCTGGCTACCTCCCCCGCCACGGAAGCCGCGTTGGAACCGAAAAGCATCATCTCTGTCATCATCACATACCAGATCATCTGCTCCTTCGTGTAGCCTGCAATCAGCTCCCCCGGCATCCGGTACATATATCCCCAGAGTTTGATAAAAATAAAGATAAAAACAAAGTAAGTGAAAAATCCCATTGCCACATTTGCCGCATACTGCAAATTTTCCATCAGCACGGACCGATAAATGACCGCATACTTACGCCATGGCCTAAAGCGCACCCCTGCGCGGCACCCGCCTTTTATATTCATTGAAACACTTTTATCCCCACATTTGCCCATAGGTCACCCATCCTCTTCCGATCTGTAGATATCCACAAGGATCTCCTCCAGCGATACGTTTAGAGATTCCCCATTCTTTTCTGCCTTTCCGTGCTCATTATTGCACGCATGTATGTCTGCCGCCATCTTGTCCTGATAATGGTTTTTCAACTGCTCCACAGAATCATCCAGCACAATCTGCCCGTCGTTCACGATGATAATGCGCCTGCACAGCTTTTCGATATCACCCACATCGTGGCTGGTCAGGAAAATGGTGGTATGCTCCTCCCTGTTCATCTGCTTAATCAGCGCCCGTACATTTTCCTTCACCACCGGGTCTAAGCCGATCGTCGGTTCATCCAGAAAAAGCACCTTCGGTTTATGGATCAGCGACGCCACGATCTCGCAGCGGATGCGCTGTCCCAGCGACAAATTTCTGACAGGTGTGTCAATAAAGTCTCTCAGTGTGAACCGCTCCGAAAGCTCTTCTATCCGCTTCTCCGTCTCCCGATCCGAAAGGTCGTAGATGGCGCCAAAAAACCGAAAGTTGTCGTAGGGCGTCAGGTGCGTCCAAAGCTGCTCCTTCTGTCCGAACACCGTACCGATCTGATAGGCAAGCTGCCTGCGCTTTTTCGTGGGATCGATACCCATCACCTCCACCCGGCCACCGTCGGGATAGAGAATCCCCGTCAGCATCTTAATCGTAGTGCTCTTTCCCGCGCCGTTCGGCCCGATAAAGGCCAGCATCTCACCCTTATCTACCGAGAAAGAAACCCCATTCACTGCCCTGATCTCCTCGGTCCGCGGATGAATGATCGCTTTGAGGCTGCCGCGCATTCCCTTTTCCTTTCTCTTTACCCGAAAGGTCTTCGATAAATTCTCCACTGTGATTGCCTGCATAATTCTGTCCCCTCCTCGAGAAATAAAAAAGAGAACCCTCTGTTCCATACACCCTCGTGTATTTCCCATGCGGTTCTCCTATCTGAAATCCTGATTCCCGCACGGCCAAATAAGACCTTCCGTCTTACGGCCATGCGCCTGGCGGCTTCCCGCCGCCTTCAGGCTGTGACCGTAATCTGAAAAATCTGATGAATACCCATAATGACCATAAACAGGACCCGGTTCTTGTTAAACATACCTACATCTCCTCTTTGAATTTTCAGATAGAGTAACACAGTTTTTTTGATTTGTCAAACACTAATATTATTGTTATGAGACATTTGTTACGAGACATGCCATAAAAAGCCAGAACAGACAAAAAGGCTGCGCGCCGGTTCGGCGCCACAGCCTCTATGTACTCACAGTCCCGCTTTTCCCCGAAGATACTCGATCCACTCTTTTCTCTTCATGACAGAGCATTTATGTTTCACGGTCTTCCCGTTCTCCGGATTCTGGCAGATCACCATAATGCCTGTCGGAATAATCGGAATCAGCCCGCCCACATTGACAAGCTTCAGTTCCTTAATGTCGCTGTACTTAACGGCGAAGTTACTGGCGCCAAGCAGACCACCGACAAAGATAAACTTCTCGTTTGTGAAGAAAAAGTTTCCTCTCGTCTGCGACATCATTGCCCACAGGTCGCCCTTCGTGTGTTCAATAATGTGGTCGTCATCGCTCATATATTCCGCCTCTCTCAGAGACTTCTCCCACTTTCCTACTGCACCTACATCCAGCTTCATTTTCCGCCATCCTTTCACACATTTTTTCTTTTATGATAACACCTTTTCGATGCAAATTCTACTTCCCGCCCTATTTTTTGTCATGGATCTCCCCATGCAGCTCCTGCAACGATTTCACCTCGCTGCCCTTGTGATTTTTCAGATAATGAATCCCCTCCGCCGTCACCTTCGCCGCCGCCACCGTAGTGATATAGGGCGCTTTGGCCTTGATCGCCGCCTTGCGCAGATAACTGTCGTCGTGTACGCTGTCCTTGCCCACGGGAGAGTTGATAATCAGGTCAAAATCGCCGTTGGTAATCATGTCGCCCACGTTAGGCCGCCCCTCATAGAGCTTTTTCGCCTTGACAGCGGGAACCCCCGCCGCCGTGATCAGGTTATAAGTGCCCTCGGTAGCCACAATCTTAAACCCATCCTCAGCCAGACTCTTCGCCACTTCCACCGCTTCGTCCTTATCCTTCTTGTTCACGGAAATCAGCACAGTTCCCTCAAGCGGCAGCTTAGACTGCACCGCCTCCTGCGCCTTGAAGAAGGCTTCGCCGTAGGAGCGGGAAAGTCCCAGCACCTCGCCCGTTGAACGCATTTCCGGCCCGAGAACCGGATCCACCTCCGGGAACATGTTGAAGGGGAACACCGCCTCCTTCACGCCGTAATTCGGTATCACCTGTTCTTTTAATGCAGGAACCGGCGACGGCCGTCCCGTAAGCTCCGAGGTAATGATTTCCGTGGCAAGAGGCACCATGCGGATGTTGCAGACCTTGGACACCAGCGGCACGGTACGGGACGCTCTGGGATTCGCCTCCAGCACGAACACCTTGCCGTTCTCAATGGCATACTGCATATTCATCAGTCCCTTGACATGCATTTCCTCCGCAATCCTTCTCGTGTACTCCTTGATCGTCTCCACGCTCTCCGGCGGAATGTGCACGGAGGGAATGATACATGCCGAATCCCCGGAGTGGATACCCGCCAGCTCGATGTGCTCCATCACCGCGGGCACAAAGGCGTGAGTGCCGTCGCTGATAGCGTCCGCCTCACATTCCAATGCATGGTTTAAGAAGCGGTCGATCAGAATCGGCCTGTCGGGCGTTACACCTACCGCCGCATTCATGTACTCCGTCATACTCGCATCGTCGTAGACCACTTCCATGCCCCTGCCGCCGAGCACATAAGAAGGCCGCACCATCACCGGGTAGCCAATCCTTTCCGCAATGCCAAGCGCTTCCTCCACAGTCGTTGCCATACCTGACTCCGGCATGGGAATCGAAAGCTTTTCCATCATGGCGCGGAACTGGTCGCGGTCCTCCGCCAGATCGATAACCGAGGGGGAAGTGCCCAGAATCCGAACCCCGTTCTGCTCCAGCTCCGACGCCAGATTTAAGGGTGTCTGCCCGCCAAACTGTGCAATCACGCCAAGGGGCTTTTCTTTGTTATAGATACTCAATACGTCCTCTAACGTCAAAGGCTCAAAATACAGCTTATCGGAGGTGTCATAATCGGTGGACACCGTCTCCGGGTTACAGTTCACAATGATCGTCTCAAAACCAAGCTTTTTCAGCGCCATCGCCGCGTGCACGCAGCAGTAGTCAAACTCAATACCCTGCCCGATGCGGTTGGGGCCGCCGCCCAGAATCATAATCTTCTGTTTCTCTTCATTCACCGGGTTCTTATCCGGCGCATTGTAGGTAGAATAGTAGTACGCGCTGTTTTCGGTGCCGCTCACATGCACGCCCTCCCATGCCTCCTCCACGCCAAGCGCAAGACGGCGGCTGCGGATATCCGCCTCGGGCAGCTCCAGAAGCTGACTCAGATACTTGTCGGAAAAGCCGTCCTTCTTGGCCGTCACAAGCATTTCGTCAGGCAGCATACTGCCCTTATACTGTAAAATGGCCTCCTCTTCCTCCACCAGCTCCTTCATCTGCTCGATAAAATAAGCCTTTACCCTGGTGATCTCAAAGATTTCCTCCACCGTGGCGCCTTTGCGGAGCGCTTCATACATGAGGAAATGCCGTTCGCTGGAAGGCGTATTCAGCCGCCGGAGCAGCTCCTCCTTCGGCAGCGTATCAAAATCCTTCGCATGACCCAGACCGTAACGCCCTGTTTCCAGGGAGCGGATGGCCTTCTGGAACGCTTCCTTATACGTTTTTCCGATGCTCATAACCTCGCCCACAGCGCGCATCTGTGTACCCAGCTTATCCTCCACACCCTTGAACTTTTCAAAGGCCCAGCGGGCAAACTTGATTACCACATAGTCGCCGTCCGGCACATACTTATCCAGCGTCCCGTACTTGCCGCAGGGAATGTCCTTTAAAGTCAGTCCCGCCGCCAGCATGGACGACACCAGCGCGATCGGAAATCCCGTCGCCTTACTCGCCAGCGCGGAAGAACGGGAGGTACGGGGATTGATCTCGATAACGATGATCCGGTCTGATACAGGATCATGGGCAAACTGCACGTTCGTGCCGCCGATCACCTGTACCGATTCCACGATTTTATAGGCCTGCTCCTGCAGACGCTTCTGACATTCCTCCGAAATGGTCAGCATGGGGGCGGAGCAGAAGGAATCTCCCGTGTGTACCCCCAGCGGATCGATATTTTCAATGAAGCAGACAGTGATAATATTGTTGTCCGCATCCCGCACCACCTCAAGCTCCAGCTCTTCCCAGCCGAGAATGGATTCCTCCACCAGCACCTGTCCCACAAGGCTTGCCTGTAAACCTCTGGCGCACACTACTTTAAGCTCGTCCTTATTATAAACAAGGCCGCCGCCTGCGCCGCCCATGGTGTAGGCCGGGCGCAGCACCACCGGGTAGCCCAGCTTTTCCGCGATGGAAAGCGCCTCCTCCACGGAGTAGGCCACCTCGCTGCGGGCCATCTCGATGCCCAATGCGTTCATGGTCTTCTTAAACTCGATGCGGTCCTCGCCCCGCTCGATGGCGTCCACCTGTACGCCGATGACCTGTACATGATATTTTTCCAAAATACCCGCTTTATTTAACTCCGCGCACAGGTTCAGCCCCGACTGCCCGCCCAGATTGGGAAGCAGCGCGTCGGGACGCTCCTTTGCAATGATCTGTTCCAGCCGTTCTACATTAAGCGGTTCAATATACGTCACATCCGCCGTTTCCGGGTCCGTCATGATCGTGGCCGGGTTGGAATTAACAAGCACGATCTCATATCCCAGCTTGCGAAGCGCCTTACACGCCTGCGTCCCCGAATAGTCGAACTCACAGGCCTGTCCGATGATGATCGGGCCTGAACCGATGATTAACACCTTATGAATGTCTGTTCTACGTGGCATATCTGTCCTCCATTCTTCTGCCGTGTCTTTTCTCTCGCATCTGTTTTATACTAGAAATAAGTATACAAAAAAATCCGCATTTTAACAATGCGGATTTTCACAGTATCCTGCATTTGCCTTAATCTTACTTTCGCCGGACGGGATAAGAACCCGAAAGTGTCGCAAAACCATCTGTCCTGATGATTTTGCGACACCCCATCGGATGATCTTCCATGCATGTGTTATAGCCCAAACGACTATTTGCGGAATGTATTGTGATTTTTCTACTCGCCGGACACCTGTGTCCCGTCCGCTTTCATATGATACTTATCCTTGTAGATCAGCTGCGAGATGGGCACCAGCTCATACCCCTTATCCTGCAGGCCGATGATGACCGCTTCCAGCGCATCCGCCGTGTACTTCGCACCGTTGTGCATGAGAATGATCGCCCCGTTATTCAGCTTATCAGACTCCACCACCCGCTTAACGATATCGTCCACGCCGTAGTCCTTCCAATCCAAAGAATCATCATTATATACAGAAGTAAACATATATATCATCTATTCCCCTTTGGTATCCTACATTTTCTATTTGATGTTGTGTCCTTGCTAAAAATAAATTATAATTATAACTACAAATCTTGAAGTTGTGGAGAGTTTTTATGTGGTGTTTACCAAATGACAATTCAAAAGCGGTCATTACGGCAGCTGAGCAGATACACAGTGCACATCGCGAATGCTATTTGCACTTGCCTAAAACTGCAATTGTTTTCTTTATGAGCAAAGGAACGGATTATCTTTTGGAGCATTATAATGCGGTGGAAATGGATGAACCATTCCCCCGATTTCTCAATCGCTGTCCAATATGGGAAATAAAGAGTTTACAGGTGTGTTTTTTAGATGGAGGACGCGGCGCCCCACAAGCGGCAGATACGATAGAAACTCTTTCTGCGTTAGGGGTTAAAAACATTATTGCAGTTGGAATGTTCGGTGCATTTGATGAAAGGATTCATATTGCTGAGATTATCACGCCTCAAAAAACGTTCGTTGAAGAAGGAACATCCCTTCATTACTATGAATCCATTGACGCTTCCTTTCCGAATCATAATTTGTTTAATATAGCCACATCCCTATTAAATATCAATGCCTATCCTATTGTATCAACCGATGCCGTCTATCGTCAGACGTTTTTCAAGGAACAGCTTTGGAGAAAAAACGGTGCAGTCGGAGTTGATATGGAAACATCTGCTGTGTTCAGTGTTTCCCATTATCTTGGTTTAAGGGCAACTGCTCTTTTGATGGCTTCCGATATACATCCTATAAGACCAGATGCACCCAAATGGGAATGGCATATGACAACAGAAATGAGATGTCACCTTGCAGAGCAGGCAATTACATTAGCCAGACAACTGTTTCAATAGCAACATACACGCCAGCTGAATTTTGCTCTAATAAGCAGATAACTTCCATTTATGTAAATATCGTTCTATATAAAAATAAATCGAAGAGATCACAAAATGACGGATATAAAAAGTATATCAAAAGTAGTTACTCCGATTGCCCAAAAATATGGTGCAGACAGAGTGGCATTATTTGGCTCCAGAGCAAAAAACTCAGCAACAGAAACAAGTGATTATGATTTTGTTATATCAAAAGGTGATATACAATCATTGTTTCAGTTAGCGTCTTTTATTGATGAACTTGAAAAAGCCTTTGACGCAAATATTGATGTAATTACAGATGCATCAAACAATATCGAATTTTTGAAACAGATAAAGAAAGATGAGGTAGTTGTTTATGAATCAAAGAGATAAAACAATACTGATAAAAATAACAGATTATTGTCTGGAAATTGAAAAAACTCATGTTTATTTTAAACAAGATAAGGAACTTTTCACGGACGAAAAAAATGGTTTTATCTACAGAAATTCAATTACTATGCCAATACTACAAATTGGAGAACTTTCTAAAATGTTATCTGTAGAATTTCTAAATGAATATACTAAAATATCATGGAAAATGATAATGCGAATGAGAGATATCGTAGCCCATCACTATGGAAGTCTGGATTATGAAATTGTATAGAATACATCAATATCAGATATTCCTGAGCTATATCGGGGAATTGAAGAAATACTGAAAAAGGGAGTATAAAGACTATCCGAAAACTCAACCGATTCCCGTACACAAAAACCGACAGCCTGCCACTCGCCACAGGCATGTCGGTTTAACGTTTTTTATTTCCCTATAACATATGTAATTTCCTACTCCCCCGACACCTGCGTCCCGTCCGCTTTCATATGATACTTATCCTTGTAGATCAGCTGCGAGATGGGCACCAGCTCATACCCCTTATCCTGCAGGCCGGTGATGACCGCTTCCAGCGCATCCGCCGTGTACTTCGCACCATTGTGCATGAGAATGATCGCCCCGTTATTCAGTTTATCAGACTCCACCACCCGCTTAACGATATCATCCACGCCGTAGTCCTTCCAGTCCAGAGAATCAATCGACCACTGGATCGGATAGTATCCGCACTTCTGCGCATTCTTTATGACATGATTGTCATAATCCCCGTAGGGCGGCCGGAACAGGCACATCTCATACCCCGTCAGCTCCTGCACTTTAGTATGTACTTTCATCAGCTCCTCCTGACACTGTTCGTCTGAGAGCTGCGACATATTTTTATGGTTCTCGCTGTGGTTGCCAAGGTCATGGCCGTCCGCAAGAATCGCCCTCACATCCTCGGGATAGGACTCCACCCATCCGCCTGTCATAAAAAAAGTCACCTTCACATTGTGCTTCTTAAGGGTTTCCAGAATCCGCCCCGTGTCCTCATTCCCCCATGCGGCATCGAAGCTGAGTGCCACCTGTTTTTTATCAGTCTCCACACAATATATGGGCAGCTCTCTTCCGTCCACAGAACTGCTCACCGTAATGGAATCCGGCAAAAATCTCGCGATACCCTGAATCAGCGCCACCGCCGCCAACAGGAAAGCGGCCGATTTCACTGTCTGCACAGCCACATTTTTAAAGAACAGCTCCCGTTTATGCGCCTCCCTGGTCTGCGTTCTCTCCGCTGCGCTCACGGAGCCGCAATACTGTCCGCAGCCCCTCTGCCGCTGTCTCTCTTCATTCCATGCCATCACTTTTTCTGGCTCGGGCCAGACGCCCTTTTCCCGCCCTCGGCGTTCCTTCTGTATTTTATTTTCCAGTTCTCCCATCGCAAGCTTTAACCTATCGTTCCATTTTCCCGTTCCGGCCATATCTGTCTCCCGCACTTAACCTGTTACCGTTCACTCCCAGGTTCGTTTCTGTAACAATCCTTATTTTTCAGAGTATGAGCGGCAACCTTTATTTTATTTCAATATATGCGGGAAACCTGTGATTTTTGTACCTGTTTTGTTACTTTTCACACCCGCGCCAAAATGCTCGTTTTTAGCATTTTTTGTGCATCATTGTTGCAATTCATACCAAATAATCGTAAGTGGATGCAAAATCTGGCGTAGGTGTGTCTTCATTGAACAGCGCGTTAGAAATGCAATAAGATTGGGTGAATCCCATTTTAGGGAATTTAAGAAATGAAGTTTGGGAACGACTTCGTCCATATTTATCCGAAAAAGTATGCTTTAGCTCAGATGCAAAGTTTGAGCAAAGCTACTCTTACCCAGAGAATGCCTGCAGAGAAGCATTAGTAAACGCAATTGCTCACAGAGATTATGCAACACAGAGCCCCATATTAATATCATTTTATGATGATCGCCTGGAGTTTGAAAGTCCAGGTGAAATCTTATCCAGTATTATGTTAGATGATTTAAAAAAACATATAGGAATACATGAATCGAGAAATAATTATATCACCAGAGTGCTAAGAGAAAGTAAGCTAATGCGCGAAATGGGAGAGGGGTTGACCAGAATCTACCAATTAATGGAAGAGCAAGAACTTGCGGAACCAGAATTGTTCTCTGAACATAATTGTTTTAAAATTGTGTTACATCACAAATCAGTATATTCACAGAAAGAACAAATTTGGCTTAACCTCTTCTCCTCTTTTAAACTGGATTCTGATCAAAAGAGAGTGGTTAAAGATAATATCAAATGGTAATTAAAGGGATACGGCTTTCCTTTAAAAAGGAAATACCTCTAAACTCCTATTATTTATATCTCACTCTGCATTTTCATTACAATAATTGATTCTGTTCTTTATTTCTGCCACAGCCTCAGGCTCGATTATGCTGAAAATGTATGCTTTCAAATATTTTTTGTTAACCTTTTCATAGGTGTGATCTATCATATTTCTAAATGCTTTCAGCACACCGGCATCGATACATGTCAAGGAATACCGGGTATCGTCTGTCAGCATTTTAGAGGCTTCTCCTATCTGCGCCATATAGAACGCACATAAATCAAAAGCCATCTTGTCCTGCTCTAAATTATTCTGGCTGCATCCGAAACGCTTTATCACCTCTTTCATGTCATTCTGCCTTTGCAGGATTGACATTAATAGCTGAATATCCTTTTTTATATGATTTGGTCATATCCACCTTACTTCCCGCATCACTGTTTTGTATGCCGAATACTTATTTATCGGCAATCCGTTCTCCAGTGCGAATCTGTCTAATTCGTCATCCTCTTTTTTCATTAAATCCACCCACAGCACATCCACCGTGATATCAAACAGACTTTTTATATATTCCATGATATCAACTCTCATGGAATCGCCATCTATCACAACATCTATGTCACTTGACGACTGCTCATTGCCATTGACATAAGACCCCGCTATTCCCAGCCTTATATTATCATATTTATTATAAACTTGTTTTAAAATTGTAATAATATCATTTAACTTCATTCTGCTTTGCCTTTTTGTTTTATTATACTGCATAAACCGGATAATTACAAATATCTAAGGAAAACCTGTGATTTTTGTACCTGTTTTCCCCCGATACAAAAAATCTGTCACAGGAAAAGGCAGCCTCCCGGGAGACTGCCCATAAGCATCCTTATTTCGCTATTTACATTTTACATTTCCAAACAGCTTACAGCATCTTCTTCATCTCATCCGCCACAAACTGCACCTTGGTGCCCACAATCACCTGCACCGCGGTCTTGCTGGGTCTCATAACGCCAGCCACTCCCGCAGATTTGATCTTCTTTTCGTCCACCTGTGTGTAATCGTTAATTTCCAGACGGAGTCTTGTAATGCAGTTATCAAGGGACTTCACATTCCCCTTGCCGCCAAGACCTTCCAGAATGATGGCCGCCACTTCCGCGAAATCACTGTTGGAAAGAACCGCCTTCTTCTCCGTCTCCACATCATCGTCCTCTCTGCCGGGCGTCTTCAAATCGAACTTCACGATCGCGAAGCGGAATACCACATAAAATACTACAAATGCCGCAATGCCGAGCGGAATGATCAGCCATGTGCCCTGTGCTGCCGGTAAGGACGCTGAGAACAGAAGGTCCGTTGCGCCTGCCGAGAAGCTGAAGCCCGCACGGAAGCCGAGCAGCGCCACAATCACGGTGAAAATACCGTACAACAGTGCATAAATCAGATACAGGGCCGGTGCAAGGAACATGAAACCGAACTCAAAGGGCTCCGTAACGCCGCAGACAAACGCACAAACCGCCGCGGATGCCACCAGACCGATGGCCGCTTTCTGTTTGCCCTTCTTTGCCGTATGAATCATCGCCAGCGCCGCACCCGGAATACCGAACATCATGCAGGGGAAGAATCCCGACATGTACATGCCAAGGCTCCAGGATACATCTGCGCTGGTATCGCCTGCCCAGAAATGGCTCAGGTCACCGAGACCCACCGTGTCAAACCAGAATACGTTGTTGAGTGCATGATGCAGTCCTGTGGGAATCAGCAGTCTGTTCAGGAAAGCATAGATGCCTGCGCCAACCGCTCCCATACTCACAATACCGTTACCGACCGCCAGCAGGATACCGTATACGACAGGCCATACAAACAGCAGGACCGCTGCCACAACGATTGCTACGACACCGGAGATAATCGCAACGCACCGCTTGCCGCTGAAGAACGACATCCAGTCCGGAAGCTGTGTTTTCTTGAACTTATTGTAGCAGGTTGCACCGATAATACCGGACAGGATACCGATAAACGGATTCGCAATTGCCGAGAAGGCAAGCGTCCTGTTCGCATCGTCTGCGATGGCGGGAATCAATGTGGTAACCACTCCCACAGAGAGCAGATTCGTAATCATCAGCCATGATGCCAGCGCCGCAAGACCTGCCGTACCGTCATGGTCATCCGCCATGCCTACGCCTACGCCGATTACAAACAGAAGCGCCATATTGTCAATCAGCGCACCGCCGGCCTTCACAAGAAAGAATCCCAACAGATTCAAAAAGCCACTCATCTCGCGACCCGCAATCATCGTCGCCGGGCACAGCGCATATCCGATTCCCATCAGAATACCGCAGATCGGCAGACACGCCACCGGCAGCATCAGGGACTTCCCCAGTTTCTGTAAATATTTCATCATAAGCACTACCTCCCCATCATTTTATAAGTTTTCTTCGAAAAATTTTGCGAGCGCCTCGTGCGCGGCATCCTCGTCCTCACCCTCAATCCGGCAGACAACCTCCGCACCCTGCTTGATTCCGAGCCCCATCAGCATAATCAGTTTCTTCGCCTCAGCGCTTTTACCCCCTGACTCGATCGTAATCCTGCTGGTAAACTCGCCCGCCTTCTTTACCAGCAGACCCGCAGGTCTGGCATGCAGCCCCACCGGATCCTTAATTACATAAGTAAAATCCCTCATTTCTTAAATATCCTCCCTCCTTAAGTTTTATATGTACCCCCGGAAGCCCGAAGCCCTTTTGCATCCGGGAGCATACTTACGGCAGCGCTCTCACCGCCCCACGTACCTTTAATACCGCAGATGACGCTACACTCAGCTCATCCACACCGATCTTCAAAAACCACTCTGTCAGCTCCGTATCGGCGCCCAGCTCCCCGCAGATTCCCACCCAGATGCCAACCTCATGTGCATTCTTCACAGTCATCTCGATCAGCCGCAGCAGCGCCTCATGATGGGTATCGCAGATCCCTTCCAGCTTCTGGTTCTGCCGGTCTACCGCCAGCGTATACTGCGTGAGGTCGTTGGTTCCGATGCTGAAAAAATCCACTTCTTCCGCCAGCCTGTCGGAAATCACAGCCGCCGCCGGTGTCTCGATCATAATGCCAAGCTCCGCTTCCCCCACGGCCTTGCCTTCTTTTACAAGCCCAGCCTTCACCATCTCCACGATCTGCCTGATCCGCTTTACCTCATCCACCGATATAATCATGGGAAACATAATGGCCAGCTTTCCATGCACAGCCGCACGGTAGAGCGCCCGGAGCTGGGTGATGAATATCTCCTCCCGGTCCAGACAGATACGGATTGCCCGGTAACCGAGCGCCGGATTTTCCTCCGGCTCCAGTCCAAAATAGTCCACCTTCTTATCCGCCCCGATATCCAGTGTGCGGATCACCACCTTTTTCCCCTCCATCTTCTCGAGGACAGTCTTATAGCTCTCATACTGTTCCTCCTCCGACGGAAAGGTCTCTCTGCCCAGATAGAGAAATTCACTCCTGAAAAGACCGATTCCCCCGGCGTCCGCCGCGCAGGCTGCCTCCGCGTCCTCCACATTCCCGATATTGGCAAAAATATCTATCCGTTTTCCGCTCTTTGTGACATTGTCCTGCCCTTTCAGCTTGTCAAGCGCTTCCAGGTCAGCCACCCACTGGTTTTTCCGCACAATCTTCCCTGACAGTATCTCCTCCTCCGGCGCCACAAGAAACTCACCCTCAAACCCGTCAACCACACAGGTCTGCCCATGCAGCGCATCCGAAAGGGAAATATCCACGTTCACCAGAGCCGGCAGATTCATGCTCCTTGCCAGAATCGCCGTATGGGAATTTGCGGACCCTTTCACTGTCACAAACCCTAATATTTTCTTTTTGTCAAGTTTCACTGTTTCACTGGGCGTCAGGTCTTCCGCCACCAGAACAACCGGCTCATCCGAATGTATCTCCTCCTCCGGCAGATTCAGAAGTATACGGATCACTCTCTGGGAGATATCGCGGATATCCGCCGCACGCCCTCTCATATACTCGTCATCCATCGCTGCGAACAGCTCCGCAAACTGTGTTCCGGCATGATCTGTTGCATACACCGCGTTATAACCGTTCTCAATCTCCCCCGCGGCAGTTTCCAGATAGTCCTCATCCTCCAAAAGCATTCTATGTACGTCAAAGATGGCGGCATGGTCCTCTCCCACGTTCTGCAGAGCCTCGTCGTAGAGTCTTGTAAGCTGTGCCTTCGCGCGGTCCACAGCGGCAAAAAACCGTTCCTTCTCAGCCGCCACATCCGGCACTCTTTGGTCCGTCACCTGAATATCTACCTTTTTGTAAAGATATACCCTTCCTATGGCGATTCCCCTCATCACACTTTTTCCAGTATATTTATCCATCCCCACCTCCGACAAATCCGACTCCTATTTTTTAAGAGTCAATACGGTATCCCCGACCTCTATGTCCCGCGCCTCCGCCATCGCCACTTCCGCGAAATCATCCGTGTTGCAGATAACAACCGGCGTGATAATGTCAAAGCCTTCCGCTTTGATCTGTTCCAGGTCTGCCTCCAGAAGCAGATCTCCCTTTTTCACCTGTTGTCCTTCCTCCGCATGGATGGTAAAATGTTTCCCGTTCAGCTTCACCGTGTCCAATCCGATATGTAACAGTACCTCCACCCCGTCCGCAGAGGTGAGGGCCGCCGCATGCCCGGTAGGAAACACTGTGGTGACTGTACCGTCCACGGGAGAGAAAAACTGATTGCCAGAGGGAATGACCGCCGCCCCCTGTCCCAATATGCCATCCGAAAACGTAGGATCACTGACCTCACTTAAAGGAACCAGCTTCCCGGCTACAGGCGCACAGATCTGTATCCCTTCTTCCTTCTTTCCATTCCCGAAAATATTTGCCAAAAATCCCATGCCGCACTCTCCTTTCTAAATAACAAAAAATCGTCGCTCGGCAGCGAACATTAAGAGTATGCCTACGGCAAACTCTGAGAATGCTCCGCATTCTCCTTGAATGGTTTACACTGTCGCAATTTCCTATATAGCAAAAAAATGGGCAGCCACGCGCCCGATCGTAAAAGCTCCGCGTTTTCATCAATAAAAGTATACGTCTGCCATCTTTGCAATATATACAAAACGCGAAAGCCCTTTCTTTTTTACATTTTCGCCATTTTTTCTTTCGTATATTTTTATCACTATAGCATTTTAAACAATTCATGTCAACGCAATAAAATATTTGTCGTCTTATTGCACCAAATCTCTTCCTATTTCCATTTTATATTTGTCTATTTTGTATATCTTCGACCCATTGGATTATCCATTTAGCGAGGTCAGGAAAAAACAGAAATTTTTTATAAATATTTTTCATCAAACCTCTTTACAATTGCGCCCAAAAGACGAAATAATAGATATAGGAATAATCTGCGGCAAACACATATATGACACGGATGTCAACTATTATAACAAGGAGGGTAATCACATGGGAATCAGTTTAAACGGTTTAAATTCAGGAATGGCAGACACCTACTCCACGCTGCTCGGCGGCATGGGCGGCGGTGACGATGCCGGCGGGGTAAGCTCCCTGCTTGGCGATTACGCCGCAATTAAAAACGGCAGCTACGGCAAGATGATGAAGTCTTACTATGCGAAATTAAAGAAGCAGGAGGCTGCGGAATCCGGGGAAACCGATCAGAAAAATGCAGGCAAAGTAAAGGACAGCGCATCCGCTTCGTCAGCGGCGGCCCTCTACAAATCCGCCTCTGCGCTCGGCTCCCTAAACTACGACGACCGCAGCGAAGAGAACATTGACAAAATCACAGACTCTGTTTCCGCTTTTATTAAGGATTACAACAGTCTTATGAAGAACGCGGCAAAGAGCGAGAACACGACCGTCCAGAAACAGGCGGAGTCCCTGTACAACTCCTACTATTCCAATTACAAGCTGTTCTCCAAGATCGGCATTACCTTGAATTCCGACAGAACACTGTCCCTTGACGAGGATACCATAAAGAAAGCCCTCGCCGACACGGAACACGGAAACGGCGCCACAGTGAAGACGCTCTTTGGCGGTATCGGTTCCTTCGCGGACAAGGCGGTAAATCGGGCAAGCCAGATTTACAGGGCGGCGGGCGACGGCGAGGCCGTTACCTCCTCCAAGGCCAAATACGCGGGCGTAAGCGGTTCTTCTTCGACGAGCACCTCAGGCACATCCTCCACGAAGGATAAGGATAAGAACAAAACCGTGACGGACGCTTCATCGGCAGCCGCGGCGAATACGCTCTACAAGTCCATCGAGAAATTAAGCTCCATGAATATCAGCAACAGCAACAAGGATGAGGTTTACAAGGCATTCTCCGCCTTTGTGGAAGATTACAACGATCTGGTCAATAACACCAATAAGAGCGCAAACTCCAACGTGGTTAACCAGGCAAATTACTTAAAGAACATAGTGAGCGGCAATAAGAGCGCATTCTCCCGAATCGGCGTTACCGTAAACTCTGACAAGACACTGTCCATTGACGAGAAGAAGTTTAAAGACGCGGATATGAGCAGCGTTAAGAATCTGTTCACCGGCGCTTACTCTACCGCGGAGAAAATGACCGACAGGGTAAACCAGATTTACCGCTACGCGACACAGGGGGATTCCCTTTCCAAGAAGACCTACGACAACAACGGCGGCGTGAATGTGCCGACCACGAATTCCATACTGGATACGATTGTTTGATTTCTTATATTATCAAAATGCCGAGAGGGTGCCACCGCGTGACACCCTCTTTTTCTGTCATTTCATATTCTGATCGTCTCTATAATATTCTGCTTTTTCAAGACATCTGCCGAAATCCGCACTACCGCCCACATAGCAAGAAAGGATACGCCGGTAGTTATCACAATGGCTGTCCATGGCATATGAAACGGGATCGGAAACAGCATTTTCACACAGCGCGCCATCAAAAAAACAAGACCCATACCAGCCGGAAGACCAATGACCAGCGCTTTCCCCGCGCAGAGAACACTCTCGAACATCAGCATCTTCCGCACAGATCCGGACGTCATCCCGACACTCTGCAGCACCGCAAACTCCCTCGCCCGCAATTTGATCTGGAAACTAACCGTGCTGATCACATTCAGCACACCAATCAGCCCCAGCAGAAAAACAAAGGCATAGAGGAAAACAGCAGCAAGCACAATGGCAATATTCATGATCCTTGTAAAATCCTGCGCCCCAAACACTCTGCTCGTGTAACCCGCTTCGCCATAATCCTTGCCGTTTTGCGGGAAATAGCTTTCCAGCACATCCTTGGCATACGCCATAAAGCCGTCCTCATCCGCGGGAGCTGCCATCCAGCTATAGCCACGCACCGACATTCCCGAAGCAGGGACGATGAGACGGATGGGTTTGGTATTCGGATATAAAAGTTGCCTGGGGATTTCCGGCATTGCCAGCACACCGTCAATTGGGAGGGTATCCCGGCTTCCGTCCGCTTTTTCCAATTGCAGCGTGGTGACCGTATCGGAAAGAGGTGCGATATGCCGTTCCGTTCCATTATCATTATACCGATAATCATTTAACAGGATCGTCCCGCCGCAGGCAATTCCCACCTGTGCGCACAGTTGGCCGTAATGCGCATCGTCCAGAATAATCCTTTCCACTTCCAGAATGGTTTCCGATTGTCCCCCATCGTCATCATCCTCCAAAGCCTGCCGCATTTCTTCCGTAAGGTCCTGTTCGCTGAGCAGGGCAACATAGGTCGTATAATCCTGCCCGTCCCCGTAAATATCCGTTTCTTCATATTCCCTGAACTTAGCCGTGATCTCTTCCGCCGTCTCGGCTGTAATGGGAAATGCACACTCCTGCTGCCTGCGTCCGGTTTTGGGGTTGACGGTATTCCTAAAGTTTGACGTATAGTCCGCAATCACAGGATATCCATAATCCATGTTAATATAATCCTGTATGCCGCCTGCAATTTCCTGCAACCCGCTCAGCGTGATAAACAACATGATACTGATGGAAAATGCCGTGACTGCCGAATGCATGCGCTTTCGATAAGACGACACGTTCTTACGCGCCAGCTGATATTCGACCTTTCTGTCTGCATCCATGGCAATCTTCGTGCGCTTATATCCCGACGTATCCATCTCGCCGTCGTTTCGCAGACAGTCCAAGGCTGTAATGCGCATCGCTTTCCTTGCCGGGAGCATTGCCGAAAACAGGGCTGTCCCCAGAGAGATCATAACAGAAACAAGCAGGGCGGCAGGCGAAAAAGCAAAGGAAAGTGCAAAATCGACCTGTCTCATCATGGAACGCACCAGCACATTCAGTTCTTCCATATAAAGATTCACGATCCCGATACCGAGAAAACTGAGCAGATAGCCCGCCAAAACGCCAAGGGGAATTGCAGCCTTGCACAGCAGCACGCACTCATACATGATTGTCTGATAAATCTGCTTTTTGGTGGCGCCGACACATTTTAAGGTGCCAAACTGTGCGATCCTCTCATTCGCGCTCATGCGGAACGCATTGGAAATCACAATCACGGACATGGCAATGATCAGCGCCGCCAAAAATACAGCCGGGACAAGCAGCAGCATGGTATAAGCGCCGCCATACAGCCCGTAATCCTTGCCAAGAAAATTCACCAGCATTGCCCTGCCGCTTGCCACAAAATTCACGACTGCGGTCAGCAGGGCGGCAGACAGCGCGATTGCAGAAGCCGTGATCAAGGTCCTGCCTTTTTTTCTCCCAAGCTGCTTTAATGCAAATGAGCATAAGATATTCATACGCGCATCACCTCATCTCTGATGATCTTTCCGTCGCTGATGGTCAGGATCCTGTCTGCCTGTAGGGCGATCCTTTCGTCATGCGTAATCAGGATCAGCGTCTGATTTTCTTTGCGGTTGGCTGCCGTAAGAAACTCCATGATCTCTCTGCCCGCCTTGCTGTCCAGATTTCCCGTAGGCTCGTCAGCCAAAATAAAAGCCGGGTCGTTAATAAGCGCCCTGCCTACGGACACCCTTTGCTGCTGCCCGCCGGAGAGCTCCCCCGGAAGATGATTCCTGCGGTGGGATAATCCTAACATTTCCACGATCTTTGCTAATTTCTGCGCATCCGGCTTTCGGTTATCCAGCAGACAGGGCAGCATGATATTTTCGTCCACGGTCAGATTCGGAATCAAATTATAGAACTGATAGACGATACCGATATTCCTGCGTCTAAAAATCGCCAGCGCGCTTTCGCTCATCTCAAAAATCGGCTCGCCGTCAACGACAACACTTCCCGATGTGGGACGGTCGATGCCTCCCATCAAGTTCATAAGCGTCGATTTCCCGGAACCCGACGCGCCTACAATGGCGACAAACTCGCCCTTTTTTACCCGAAAACTGACGTGGTCCAAAGCTGTCACCTGATTATCGCCGCTTCCGTATATTTTCGTCAGCTCCTTTACTTCCAAGACTTCCATACGATACCTCCCTTTTCTTATCTTATCCAATAGAATAAATAAGAAAAGTGACTCTCAGATGACTATTTATAAAATTTCATAAAAAATGTCGCGCCGTTTCCTTTCCCGCCCGGTGAAACCTCGATATCCCCGTTTTGCCCACGCATGATGGAAAGCGCCAGCGGCAGTCCGATTCCGTAGCCGTTTTCTTTCTGCGAACTTTCAAATCTGCGAAACAGCTTCGCAATCTGCTCCTTCTTAAGGCCCTCTCCCGTATCCGTGACCGCTATCCAGTCATAGAGCGGATTCCTGCCGCAGTCTACCACAATCTCACTGTTTTCCGCAGAACATTCCGAAGCATTTTTCAAAAGATTAATAAGCGCTTCCGCCGTCCACTTCTTATCGCAGGTCAAGGACAGGTCACCCTTCAGCCGCACGCTCTGATTCCTGATATCCAGAATAATCTCTACAGACTTAAGCGCCTCTCCAAGCAGGCCGCTGACCGCTATTTCTTCCTGCTTAAAATGCGCCGTGGAAGAGTCCAGCTTCGCCGTCTTTAAAAGCGCGGTGACCAGCCACTCCATATGACGGACTTCCTTTTTCATGTTGAACAAAAATTTCTGTTTTTCCGCTTCCGGCGCGTCGGTCATCAATTCCGTCATCAAAAGGATAGACGAGATAGGCGTTTTTAACTGATGGGAAATATCCGATAACACATCCGCCAGATGTTCTTTTTCTTCTGTTAATACCTTTCTCCTCTCCTGTTCGGCATGTGTTAAGGTATAAATATCATTTTTTAAAATGCTGAGCGCGCCTTCTTTGTGATCGCGCGGATCAAAGCACCGCCCGTCAAGCGCCATACGGATTCCGTCGGAAAGCGACTGTATTTCTTTTTTACTAATCCACACGATACCCTATCCCCCTGACTGTTGTAATAGGGAGCGCATTCCCCAATTTTCCACGTAGACGTTTGACATATACGGTCAGCGTGTTATCTTCGACAAAGTTACCGCTGATATCCCAGATCCGTTCCAGAATCTGCTCCCTCTTGAGAAGAATGGACCGGTTCTGCGCAAAAATCAGCAGCAGGCGGTACTCTAAGGCGGTCAAAATAATCTCCTGTTCTTTGACAAAAACTTTTCCCTCTTTGACGTCAATCAAAACTTCTCCAAGCTTCAGGATTTCACTGCTTTCCTTTTCATGGAGCGCTTTTTTTATCCGCGCCAGAAGCTCCCGCATACGAAACGGCTTGGTGACGTAATCGGCGGCGCCGTCATGAAACGACCTCACAATCTCATCCTCATCATCCACAACGGTTAAATAAATAACTGGCGTATGCCGGGACTGCAAATCAAAAGCAGCCTCTTTGCCGAGACCATCGGGCAGCTGCATGTCGAGAAGCGCAAGGTCAAAGTGCTGTGCAGCTGCTTTTGCGCGTGCATCCGCAATCTTTTTACAATGTGTCACACGGTATCCTTCTTTTTCCAGAGCATAGGTAAGCCCCAACGACAGCGAGTCGTCATCTTCCACTACTAAAATATCCACCATAACATCCCCCATGCATTTCCCACACGATACCACGAAACGGCATAGCCCGCAAGCTATGCCGTCTCTAAACATATTTCCAATGCCGTTTCTGATACTGTTTCCTTCTTACGCGAAAGGATTCTCGGTCGGATAAGGCAGACTCTTCGGCTGATTGTAGCCGATCTCGCTCACATCCACACCGATATACTTGAATACCTCAAACAGCGCCTTGCCAAAGTGGCCGAATGCAACCGCGCCGTGATGCGGGTAATTCTTCTCAATCAGCACATGACGGTAGAATCTGCCCATCTCAGGGATAGCGAATACGCCGATGCCGCCGAAGGACTTGGTCGCCACAGGAAGAACCTCGCCCTCTGCCACATACGCGCGCAGGATATTGTCCGCCGTGCTCTGCAGACGGTAGAAGGTGATGTTGCCGGGAACGATATCGCCCTCAAGCGTACCCTGCGTCACCTCCTCAGGCAGGGATCTTGCCATGATCATCTGGTACTCCATGCTGCACTTGGACAGCTTCTTGGAGCAGGTGTTGCCGCAGTGGAAGCCCATGAAAGTATCGGTAAACTTGTAGTCGAATTTGCCCTCGATGGACTCCTTGTACATATCCTTCGGTACGGAGTTGTTGATGTCGAGCAGGGTTACGATATCGTCGCTGACAGCCTCGCCGATGAACTCGCTTAAGCAGCCGTAGATATCCACCTCACAGGATACCGGAATGCCTCTGCCCGTCAGACGGCTGTTCACATAGCAGGGAACAAAGCCGAACTGGGTCTGGAATGCGGGCCAGCATTTTCCTGCGATCGCCACATACTCACGATACCCCTTGTGCTCCTCGATCCAGTCAAGCAGGGTCAGCTCATACTGCGCCAGCTTGGGCAGGATGGTCGGCTTGTTGTTGCCGTCGCCAAGCTCCGCCTCCATATCCTTCACCACATCGGCAATACGGGGATCTCCCTCATGCTTGTTAAATGCCTCAAACAGATCCAGCTCTGAGTTCTCCTCGATCTCCACGCCCAGATTGTAAAGCTGTTTGATGGGTGCGTTACAAGCCAGGAAATTGAGCGGTCTGGGACCGAAAGATATAATCTTCAGGCTGGAAAGCGCCGCAACCGCACGGGCAATCGGAATAAACTCATGGATCATGTCCGCACAGTCCTCAGCATCTCCAACAGGATACTCAGGAATATAAGCCTTTACATTTCTGAGCTTTAAGTTGTAGCTGGCATTGAGCATACCGCAGTAAGCGTCACCGCGGCCCTGAATCAGATCACCCTGTGACTCCTCAGCCGCAGCCACGAACATCTTCGGGCCTTCAAAGTGCTTTGCAAGCAGGGTCTCGGATATCTCCGGGCCGAAGTTGCCAAGGTATACGCAGAGCGCGTTACAGCCGTTGTCCTTAACGTCCTTCAAAGCGTTCACCATGTCGATTTCGCTCTCAATGATGCAGACAGGACACTCATAAATGTCCGCCGCGTCATACTTCTTCGCGTAAGCCTCCACCAGCGCTTTTCTTCTGTTGATCGCCAGAGATGACGGGAAGCAGTCACGGCTTACTGCCACGATACCAATTTTTACTTTCGGTAAATTATTCATTTTTATACCCTCCTTTAACCGGTTCTGCCGGTTTGTTTATATGATTATACATTTTGCGGATAATGCCGCTTCATGGCATTCTCCTGCTTTTCTCTCTATTCTCTGATATCTAAGTTTTTTCCTACAAGTCCGATATGCGCGCCCGCGTCGAGACCGCCCTCCGCATGGCCGATCAGCCATTTGTTCTGCGCCGTGATCAGGGAATCCTCCCAGCCCTCGTGCTTTTCTTTCAGCGGATAGTTCGTTCCCGCCGGGAGCACGATGCCTACCTTGAAACCGCCCTCGTCCGCGCTGCAGGGCGCATAATGCAGGGTGGTTGCGTAAAGCTCCACCGCCGTGCCTGCCTCCACCAGAAAGGCCTCCATCTTTGCGGTTTCATACTTGAAATCATCGGTGATATCCTGCTGCATTCCCACAATCAGCACCGCGTCCGTAGCCGCCACATTGATCTCAGAGCTTCTGTGGTACTCAATGGCGTTTAACTTATAGTTGTGGCCGTTGCAGTAGCCCACCTCGATCGGCAGTTCGCCGTAGGTTCTTCTCTGTAGCGCCTTAGCTGCCGCCGTCTCCTCCAACGCTTTGATGGAAGGCTCATAGGCTACTCCGTCCGGCAGGGGCGTCTCTTTTTTGATTGCCTCCACCAGATCAGTGAAATCAATTCCCTCCACGACCCGGCCATACTTACGAAATGACGGATCTGTCACTTTTTTAATCTCCATCTGTAACACACTCCTTTCCCCGACGCAGGATCGGCATCCTATTTTAATTTTCCAAACAGCTCCTTACAGGTCGGATAAATCTGCTTAAACTGCTGGTATCTCTTCTCGTATTTCTCAACCAGCGCGGGTTCCGGCTCCACCGTATCCACAATCTTTACGATCTTCGCCGCCGCGTCCTCTACGCTTCCGTACTCACCGCAGGCAACAGCCGCCAGCATCGCGCCGCCCATGGCAGGCCCTTCCTCGCTCTCGATCACGTCCACTTTCAGGTTCATAATGTTGGCGATCATCCGTTTCCACAGCGGGCTTTTCGCGCCGCCGCCGCAGATTTTCGTGCGCTCGATATGAATGCCGAGGGACTTTGCCACCTCCAGGGAATCCCTCAGCGCAAAGGCCACGCCTTCCAGCACCGCCTGGGTCATGTCCGCCCTCGTGGTGTCCATAGTCATGCCGATAAAAGTGCCCCTCGCGTCGGGATCGTTATGGGGAGAACGCTCACCCATCAGATAGGGCAGGAAATACACATGGTTTTCTCCCAGCTTATCGTCGGTGATCGCCTTCTGCTCGTCCGCATATTTCTCCGTGCCGATGATATCATCCATCCACCACTTGTTGCAGGAGGCCGCGCTGAGCATACAGCCCATCAGGTGATAGTGCCCGTCCGCATGGGCAAAGGCATGAAGGGCGTTAAACTTATCCACGCCGAACTTGTCGGAGGAAATAAAAATCGTGCCGCTGGTGCCAAGGGAAATATTGCACATGCCGTCCCCCACAGTACCTGTGCCAACAGCCGCCGCCGCGTTGTCGCCGCCGCCCGCCGCCACCTTCACATTTTCGGGAATGCCGAGCTCCTTCGCGATCTCGGGAAGCACCGTTCCCACAGTCTCGTAACTCTCGTAAATCTTCGCGAGCTGCTCTTCCTTCACGCCGCAGATCTCGCACATTTCCTTTGACCAGCAGCGGTTCTTCACATCAAACAGGAGCATGCCGGAGGCATCGGAAACGTCCGTGCAGTGCACCCCTGTCAGCTTATAGGCAATGTAGTCCTTGGGGAGCATAATCTTCTTAATCCTTGCGAAGTTCTCCGGCTCCTTGTTCTTCACCCAGAGAATCTTCGGCGCGGTAAAGCCCGTGAAGGAAATGTTCGCCGTATACGCGGACAGCTTATCCTTTCCAATCTCGTTATTCAAATAATCGCATTCCTCTGTGGTTCTTCCGTCGTTCCAGAGAATTGCGGGACGGATTACCTCGTCCTTCTCATCCAGAATCACAAGTCCGTGCATCTGCCCGCCGAAACTGATCCCTGCAATCTGGCTCTTGTCCACATCTGCGATCAGCTCCTTCATCCCCGCGATGCTCTGCGCATACCAGTCCTCCGGCTTCTGCTCAGACCACCCCGGATACGGGAAATACAACGGATACTCCTTCGATACAATGTTGACGATTTTCCCGTTCCCCTCCATCAAAAGGAGCTTCACAGCGCTGGTACCTAAGTCCACCCCAATATACAGCATGTCAATCCTCCAATTCTTTCTCCTAAAATTTTCCGTGCCCGTGCACGATCCTTCTGTTTCCATGATAAGCTGTCCTGCCCATAAAAGCAATACCGTATATTTTTTTCGTAAATTTATACAAAATGCAGTGGAACGCATTGTCTATTTCCACTTGATATGCTACGCTAAAGCGAGAAGTGGAAGAAGTCCTTCCAAAACGCGGCGTTCCCCGCACAATTATCAGAGACAGAATCAGGAAAAGGAAACTCTGCCATGGCAACCATCAAAGAAATCGCCGCACTCGCGGGCGTATCAAGGGGCACGGTAGACCGCGTCTTAAATCACCGCGGCGACGTCAATCCCCAGACAGAAGAAAAAATCATGGAAATCGTCCGTGCTCTCGACTACAGGCCGAACAAAGCGGGCATCGTCCTCGCCGCCCAGAAAAAAAACCTGAAGCTGGGCGTCGTGCTGCTGGGCGTCGGCAACCCTTTCTTTGAAGACGTTCTACAGGGCGTGCGGGAAAAGGCGGAAGAACTCGCCGGCTATAACTGCAGCGTTCTCATAAAGCAGACAGAATACAGCTTACAGCAGCAGCTTGACGCCATAGATGCGCTTCTTGCGGAAGGCGTGGGCGGCCTTGCCATCTCCCCCTACAATGACTGCGCTGTGCGCGAAAAAATCGACAGCCTCTGCGAACAGGGCATTCCTGTCGTGACTTTAAATACCGATATCGAAAACGCCAGCCGTCTGGCCTATGTGGGCAGTAACTTTTACCGTTCCGGGGAAGCCGCCGGCGGCCTTATGCGCCTGATGGCGAAGGGGGAAGTGCGTGTGGGCATCGTTTCCGGCTCGCAGAATATACTCTGCCACACCGAGCGTATCGCCGGCTTCGCACATATCATCGCACCATACCCGCACATCCGCATTGTGGACACCGTCAACAACAACGATGACGATCAGGTAAGTTTCGAGCTGACGAAAAAGCTTCTCCTGGATCACCCGGAAATCAATGCCTTTTATTTTACGGCAGGCGGCGTGTTCGGCGGCTGTCAGGCCATCGAGACTTGCGCGCGCACAAATGACATAACTGTCATAACAAACGATCTCGTTCCCACCACCCGGGAATATATGGAAAAAGGACTGATCGCAGCCACTATCTGCCAACAGCCCCTTCAGCAGGGTTCTCTCCCCCTCGCAATCCTGTTCGCCTGTCTGGCCGCAGGAGAAATGCCTGCCTCGGAAAACAATTATGTGGATGTGGAAATCCGAATCAGGGAGAATCTGTAAGCTGTAAAAACTCCTTCTCAAACTGCCCTGCCGGAGCGGGTTTCCCGAAATAATAGCCCTGTATCATATCCGGCTTGGTGGCCATCATTTTTGAAAGCTCTTCCTTCTCCTCGATTCCCTCCATGCAGACCACCGACCCAAGACTGTGCACCATATCAATGATGTGGCTGATGATATTATAATCGTATTCGTTTCTAAGCGCCTGTACCACAAAACTTCTGTCAATCTTCACCGTTTTGGCGTCGATCTCCTTCAAATACCGCATATTCGAATAGCCTGTCCCAAAATCATCCAACGCCAGATCAATCTTTCTCGATTTCAGATCCCTGAACAGTTCCTTGATCCTGTCACTCGTCTCGATGTAGCCGCTCTCCGTAAGCTCCAGAACCAGACTTTCCGGCTCGATTCCCACTTCCTGAATGCACCGTTCCACATCCCGCATCAGGTCGCTCTTATAAAGCTGCACATAAGACAGATTCACATTGATATGAAACCCGGGTACATACTGCTTCCATTTCTTGCACGTTTTCGCCGCTTCCCAGAGCACATGCTGCCCTACCGGAATAATCAGGCCGCTCTCCTCCAGAATCGGAACAAAAACCGCCGGCGATACGCTGCCGTATTTTTCATTTTTCCAGCGCAGCAGCGCTTCCGCGCCGATCAGCTTATAGTCAGCCGCCGAGACAATGGGCTGGTAATACACCTCAAACCCCCGGAAATCATGGCTGACATCCTGTCTGAGCGATTTACGGATATCGAGTCTCTTCAGATATATGTCATAGGCCGCCCTGTCAAACACCATCATCTGGTTTCTGCCGTTGCGTTTCGCCTCGTTTAAGGCAAACTCCGTAAACCGCATGAGTTCCTCCACGGTTCTGCCTGAAAAATCTTCCTCCAGCACACCGCCGGAAACGGTATAAAAGCGGCTGTATTCCTTATTTTCAGCCATGGCGGCTATGGTTTCCTGAATCTGTCTGTAGATGGCGCGCGGCTCCTTCCCCCCGCCCGTTCCGGAATCGACAATCATAAATTCATCGGCCACCAGACGGTAAATATCCACGCCCTCATCCACTGTTTTTATGATGCAGTCCGCCAGCTCGCGCAAAACCTCGTCGCCCGCTTCCACGCCCTCTTTCTCATTGATCTCTTTAAAATTGTCAATGCCGATGCGCATCAGATAGCGGACGGACGCCGGATTATCCCGCAGGGCCGATTCCATATTCAGCCGGAATCTCGCTTCCCTGCGAAGCCCGGTTATATTGTCGGCCTTCGCCCTGGCCCCCATCTCGCTGACTGCGCCGATCAGGAGTCGGTGGCCCTCCGCGCCCGTCACCACCGTTCCCTTACAGCTGATCCAGACCACCCGGTTCATGCGGTCCAGCCAGCGGTATTCCATCGCGTGGCCGTCCTTTTCCCCCGAACGGCATTTTTCCAGTTCCGCCGCCAGCATATCATAATCGGAAGGATACACGATATCTTTAAAAGTATCCGTACAGTTTTCAATCACAGTAGCGGGGAAGGGAAACCGCTTCGTCGCCTTCTCTGCCATCATATAAGTATCCGCAGTCAGATCCAGAATAAACATATAAGCGTCGGAAGACATCTGCATGATTTCGATGACTGCCTGGATCTGCTCCAACGACATACCCTGCAATGTGCTCAGATAATTCATCTTATGTACCGGCGCCCACTAACCCCCATCGCAGCGCCGATTCCCCCCTCTCACACATTTTTTCTTTCATTATACTGCCCGTCCTATATCTTGTCAAACCCTTTCTTGTATACTTTGCATATATATGAACAAATTTTATGCCATATTTTTGTGTAATATTTACATTTAATTTACATAATATCAGACTGCTGGCGGCTCTAATACATAAAGAATTCGTCTCCACGGCGGCATAATTACAGACGTAATGCTGTCTGTCACAGGCATATTTCAAGATTTACATAACTCCACACCAAAAACCGTTCTATACAAAATCACGCCGTTTTGTTATACTTGCAGTATACGGAAATCTGACATTTGAAAGGATCAGTGTGAAATCAAATGAATAAGAAAAGAACAGTTGTCTCCCTCGGACATGAGGCACTCGGTTATACAACTTTAGAACAATGGGATGCGGTAAAAACGACAGCCAGGGCCCTTGCCGATCTGGTGGAGGCCGATTACCAGCTCACCATCACCCACAGCAACGGCCCCCAGGTCAGCATGATCCACAAGGCTATGACAGAGCTCAGACGGGTTTATACCGACTACACCCCCGCTCCCATGTGCGTCTGCTCTGCCATGAGTCAAGGTTATGTGGGATACGATATACAGAATGCGCTCCGCGCCGAGCTTCTGGGACGCGGCATCGTAAAGACCGTCACCACCATTCTGACTCAGGTGACCGTAGACCCTTATGACGAGGCCTTCTACGCCCCCACCAAGGTGATTGGCCGCTATATGTCCGCTGAGGACGCGGATATGGAGATCAAAAAGGGAAATTATGTGAGGGAAGAACCGGGCAAGGGATTCCGCCGTGTGGTTGCGGCTCCCCGCCCTATCGACATCGTGGAAATCGACGCCATCCGCACGCTGGCGGAGGCCGGTCAGGTCGTGGTCGCCTGCGGCGGAGGCGGCATTCCCGTTATTGAACAGAACCACGCCCTGAAAGGTGCATCCGCCGTAATCGAAAAGGACGCCGTTGCGGGCAGACTGGCAGCCAGCCTGCAGGCCGACGAGCTGATGATACTGACAGGCGTGCCCTGCGTGTACCGGAATTTCGGACAGCCGGATCAGGAACCTATCCCCACCCTCACCGCCGCACGGGCGCAGGCGCTGTGTGCGGACGGCCAGTTTGAGGCGGGAACCATGCTGCCGAAGATTGAGGCCGCCATTGCCTACCTTAAGGAAAATCCCGATGGACGCGTGTTAATCACCTCCCTCGGGAATGTAAAGGATGCCCTGAAAGGCAGGAGCGGTACGACCATCACTACCTGACCGTTTCCCCCGTCAAAAACGCACATAACGCAAACCTGAAAAGAGCCGGATCCCTTGATCCGGCTCATTCTGTTGTTCTATAGCAGAACCGTTATCTGTGCCGCATTACTTTCTCCGGATCTCACCCAATGCCAGAAGAAGCGCCCCGATCATAATGCAGAAGTCCGATATGTTGAACACAATCCTGCGAAAACGCCTGTTTTTCACGGGAAAACTGACATAATCCACCACGTATTTCCTTGTCAGGCGGTCATACGTGTTACTGTAGGCCCCGCCCAGCAGAAGGGCTAACCCTGCCTTGAAGGTAGAGTTTCCGCGCATACTGAAGGTCGAGAGAAATATAATGGTCATAAAGAGCGTCAGGCCCAGGGAAAACGCCGTCACAAGCCCCTGTTTCTTTTCTCCCACGTCCAGAAAGGCTCCCTTGTTATGATATTTCCTAATCAAAAGTCTTCCCTTACAGAAGAGTCTGCTTTCCCCTTCCTCGAGATTCTTTTCCATATAATTTTTCAAAAGCAGATCCAGCACAAAAATCCCAAATGCCAGAGCCGCAAATCCGATTACTGCCATACCGCACCTCCTGCCCGATTCCATCTATCTGTCATTTTTTCCCGTTCTGTCTCTTCCCAAACTGCTGAATCACCCGCAGGCTCCTCCTCAGAGTAATCCACAGGGGATGGGGCACACCGTTTTTCCGAAGCGCCTGATATCCTTCCTTAAAAGATACGAGATAATTCTTAAGCCCTGCATTGCTTGTGCCGCCATAGAACATGGCCACCAAAATCTCCGGCACATAGGCCAGTTTATTTTCCGGCTCTTTCAAAAAGCGCACCATAAATTCATAATCCGCCGCACAGCGGTAAGAAGTATCATATAACCCGTATTTCTCATACACCGAGCGACGCAGAAAAAGGGTCGGATGCCCGGGCATCCACCCCTCTGTGATCCGTCCCTGCCCCATACGCCACTCCCTTATTACCCGGTCTCCCTCCACATAAACCAGGTCCGCGTGAACGCCCACGCACGCAGAACCGCCCCTGGCCAGCGCTGCCATGATTTTGCTGACGGCATCCGGTTTGCACAATTTATCATTGCAAATCGCGACAGCTTCACCCGTACTCATGCGAAACGCTTTGTTCATCGCATCATACAGACCGCCATCCTGCTCCGAGACCCAGCGCACCGAAAAGCCATGTCGCCCCTCCATACGCGCAGCAAATTCCTGTATCAGCTCCACCGTGCCGTCTGTGGAGCCGCCGTCCACAACTACGATCTCTATATCCGGATAGTCCTGTTCTTCAATGCTCCTAAGTGTGAGGGGGAGCGTTTCTTTTACATTAAAAACTGTCACCAGCAGCGAAACTTTCATTCCGTCTCTTTCTCCATGCACAATCTTCACCGTTTCATTCCCACGGTTTCTCCTGATCTTTATTCGTTCTCACCCGGCGGCACCGCCCTGCGCAATCGAGTCATGCCCATGTCCTTACTTCGCGTTTGCATCCGCCTGCGCCCACGACAATGCCTCCTCCAGACTGTCCGCACCGAGAATATTCAACATAAAATCCGTGTACTCCCCGGCCCTGTTCGTGTCAATATAACGGAAAACATCCTTTATATACTTCCCTGAATGGTCGTATTCATATACACCGAAGGATAACCCCGCCATCACCTCCTCCGGCGCGTCCGTCTGCCGGTTCATCAAAAAGGCATCCACATGAGGATTATTCTCCACGATATAGTAGCAGTACGCGAAAGCCGCCGCCTGCAGCCGCTCCCCGGAGCCGGAAGAAAAACCAAGCTCCGTGATGGTGACACTGCGCACCTCGCCCGCTCTGTCCAGATAAGTCTCCTCAGACAGCATATCCGTCAGCACATTCAGGTTCATAATGGATAAATGGGGAGCATCCCTTGTCTTATCATACTCCTGCGACCAGTAATTCACACGGGTGAGCGGCTCCGGGTACGGATGAATTGCAATGCCCCAGTCATAATTGCCATGTGCCAGAGCCGCCTCATTAAATCCCTCCAGAATGTCCCTGCCGTTAAAAAAGCCGGAATTGTCGCCATCATTGCTGTTCCATGCATGGTCAATGCTGAAATAGACACGCCCCTGTGCATAATGGCTTTTTACCGCCTGGTAAAAGATGCGGAAGGACTTTTCAAATTCCTTCGTATAATAATGCACATCCCGGGTATTCATATAGTTCCAGACCCGGTTCTGATTGATCTCGTTGGCAATCACCCAGCTATGTATCATGCCGTGTTTCCCGCTCGAATAACGCTCCGCCAGAAATCCGGCCACAGCCTCTAGGGTTCTTACCCCTTCCTCCTCGGCCGTATTAAACATATAGTAATAGGCGCCGCTTTCCTGATTCTTTGCGTCCGGATGAATCAACTCCGGGAACGCCTCGTTCCAATCGTTCAAAACCACCGCCGTGGCCGTCATCCCCATATCCGACAGGTAGGTAAAAAGCCCGTCATAGCCGTTAACCGCCGCCCCGTTAAAAGCGTAATTCCTCCCCCTGTAAGTATACGTGATTGTAGGGAAAGTCGGGTCTGTAGTTTCACCCATTATATGCGAAAGCGGAATATTATAGATCGCATGCTTCACGCCCAAGTCCGTCAGCTCCGGCGTCCCCAGCATCGTGGGATCCAGCAGGATTCCCTTCTTGGAGCCAGGCTCCGGGTAAGGCTCCTGATTCCCCGCAAGCGCCTCCGGGTTTGATAAATACACGCTTCTGCCTACCTGCACATAATTTCCGTCCATCTTAACCGCCGGGATAAACCGCCCGTACAGATAGGCGTCCCGGTAGGGAAACGCCGTCTCCCACTCCCTGTCCTTTCGGCCTCTCGTTACAGGCTCCTTCTCCAAGGCATCCGCATCCTCCTCCCAGGCATCCGCCCGGAACAGATACAGATACGCGTCGTCACTGGACGGAATCAGCGGCATGGTCAGAGAATACCGCAGCTTTTTGAGATCCGCGTCATAGACAAAGGCCACATCCATAGCGTAATCCGACAGTTCATCCACGGACAGGCTTGTCTCACCCGCCGTCAGCTCCGACAACTCCTTTTCCTGTTGCCCGGCCGCATTCTCCGTTCCCGTCTCCTCCTGTGCCACAGGTGCACTTGCAGGCGCTGTCTCCCCTCCACAGCCGCAGAGCAGTATAAGAGCCAGACAAGCTCCTGTTAGCAGGGGACGCCCGGAACGGGTCATACTCTTTCTCTTCTTGTACACTCCCAAACCTCCCGCGCTCATTCAAAATTCACGAAGACGGCAACCTCAGGCGGTGCGTCGATTGCATCCGACACCGTCCTGTCACCTCTTTTAATTTGTTTATAAATTTCAAAAAAATGTGTCGTAGGAATCTCCTTAAAGCGCCATTCCGTATCTATCACCGGTATCGCCGCGCATCCTTCCTCCACACCGTAACGCTTCACCTGTCCTGCATCCTCCTCAGACCAGCCGCCAGCCGCATAATATTCATCGAGAGCATCCGTCACCGCCGGGCCAATGTTTTTAACTGCGCTGGTCAAAACCCGGTCCGAAATGCGGCACTGGTCTATATCCACGCCAATCATCAGGCCATCCTGATTTTCAGCCGCCTCCAGCACAGACTCATACAGCCCGCCGCCGCAGGCAAAAATAATCTGCGTACCGTCCTCATACCAGCCGTCGGCTTTCTCCCGCACCGCGATATCCGCCGCATAAGTATCCGCATACCAATAGTTGACCGTCACATCATCAAGCGACAGGTCCTTGGCCGCCGCATTGATTCCCTGCAGATAGCCGTAGCCATAGCGCAGCACGGCAGGCTCCTCCCTGCCGCCTATAAAACCGAGATTCCGGTAGCCCTCCCAGACTGCCATATAACCCGCCAGATAACCGGCCTGCTCCTCCCGAAAGAGAATACAATGCACATTCTGCGCAAGGGAAAGTTCTTCGCCCTCCCCGTCGTGCGGCACGGTATCCACCAGCAAAAAGGAAATCTGCGGATATGCTTCCTGCAAAGCGCCCACTGCCTCACCGAACAGATCCCCGGCACAGACAACGAGTCCTGCATTGTCCTCCACTGCCCGCCGAATGATCTCCTGATAACTTTCCGGCGCATTCGGATCCGCATGATAACAGGAAAAGGAAGTCCCCGCTCCCAAAGCATACATCCGCACGCCGTTAAAAACAGCTTCATTGTAAGCGCCATCCTCCACGGAACCATCCGTCAGAAAAGCAATCTCGCCGCCTGTCTCACTGTAATCCCCGTAAGGATCCTCAAACATTTTCTGCACTGCCTCCCGCCAGGAGCTCATCTCCGCGCCTGAGCTCTCCTCATCCTCTTCGGTCTCCTGCTGCGCCTCCTCCGGCGCTTCGTTCTCCGCAGACACCGCCGTCTCCTGTGCGGGTTTCCCGCAGCCTGTCAAAAGCAAAAGTAAAGTCAGCCCGGCTAATCCAAGCTTATGTTTCCTCATTCCACCGTATCCTCCATGACTCCGCTTTGCGGAATCTCAAATTCCAAGATAAACAAGCTTCATTCGCACTATTACACCTTACCACAAGTGCGGGAAATCAGCAAGGTTTGCCTACAGCCTCGCCAGCGTCTCAAACGTCCCGTTGATATTGATCCGACCATATCCCCACTGTCTGTCGGGATAGCGGATATCTCCCGGCCGGTCCGCCCCCTGGATCAGATAGCTTTTCGTCCCCCGGCTGTCCACGGCAAAGGCATTTCCGTCCACCACGGCCCACTCCAGAAACTGTGCCACACAGCCTGCCGCCAGCGCCGCCGCCATACAGGAGCCGTCCGTCACCCCAAGCGCGGTGTGCACTCCCACGCCGGGAGCCGCAAGATCCGGCTTAATGCCGCCGTTTCTGCTATAACCTCTGCCGGAGGGCGCATACCAGCTGTCCGTGTAGCTGTCGTAGGTGGAAACCGTGATCACCTGTGACGCGTTGGCAGGCTCAGTCAGCGTCACATCGGGACTCGGCTGCAAAAACGTGACGCTTTCCTCCAGGAACTCTGCAATCGGCAGCCACATATGATACCGCCCGTCACCGCTCGGTTTGCGCACGGAAGCCGTCAGCGTCACTGTCCAGATTCCCGGCGTCGGGTCTTCAAAACGCAGAAAAATCAACGGATCCCCAGCGTCCTTCTCCACCAGGATAATCCCCACCTGTATGCGGGTTCTCTCAAAAATGAAAGAAACACTCCTGTCCATTCCGTTCCGGAAATCAATCGTCGGCGATACTTCCCCGCCGGGCGAGCGGATCGAAACCGAATAGACATCCGGCAGACTCCCCCAGATCTCCGCACAAAAACCCTTCATCTGCCCGGCAACACGGATCTCCACATTACTTGGCATGAAATTTTCGTAATGGTGCTCTTTATCCCCCTCATTACCGCCGCCCACCACAATAGCCCTGCTTCTCCGGCCCGCAACGATATTTAAATAAGAGTCCAGGGCAGAGGTGCCGTCATGGCTGCCCATATTCGTGCCCAGCCCGATTACGATGACCACAGGCCTGCTGAACGCCACCGCCATCTGCTGTAAATACTTAACCGCCTCCATGATATCATTTTCCTGATATGCCTCCGCCCTGTCGTCAATCAGGTAATAATCGCGCAGATATCTCTTGGCGCCTTTCAGCTTCACCACCGCGATGTCCGCGAGGGGCGCAGCTCCCCGGAAGGACAGGCCCTGACCGAGAAAGCTTCCCGCTGCCGCGGATGCCATCCTCGTGCCATGCCCATTGGTATCGGTACTCGGCACCACCGACTCCGGCTCCGGCGAAGCCAGCGCACGATCAATATCCGCCCGGCGGTATTCCGTCCCATACAAAAACCCCTCGGGAGGCTCTCCCGTCTGTATGGTCTGATCCCAGATAGATAGAATGCGGCTGCTCCCGTCCTCTCTCCGGAATGCATCCTCCTGATAATTGATTCCCGTATCAACAAACCCAATAATAACGCCGCTTCCCTGTAAGGCAAGCGGCGGATTCTGTACCCGGATATTGCCCATCGCCGCCAGTGGGGAAGAGTCGAAAACCCGCTCTCCCGCCTGCATCAGCCCATACAGCTTGGGAATCGTTGAATAGCCATAGTAACCTATGGATATCGGTCGTACCTGACTGCGTCTCACATGCGCAACACCATATCCGGCATCAATTTCACGATAGCAGAATTCTACATCCGCTCCTTCCAGAATCTCTTCAATTACGTCATAATCCACAATGATATCCAAAAACTCTTCCGACAAAATCATTTCCCGACAGGTCAAGTTTACATACCCTCTCCACCCAATGCTCCTTACGCTATTTTATGCGGGGACAGGTTAACCTGACACTTGACAGGCCGTACACTGTGGGACACAGGCAGGGCGAAGGCCTGACCGGAATCACTACGGCCTGTCGGCCGGCTGCTCTATCACGTTCAGGCGGTCCGGGTGCTCCGCACTCCTGCTGCGGATATCAATGATCGGCCCGCCGTTTCCCTCAATATACTCTCTGGTGATCGTCACGCGACCGATGTTGTCGTCCTTCGGCACCTCATACATGATATCGAGCATAAACTCCTCGATAATAGCCCGAAGCGCCCTTGCCCCGGTTTCCTTCTCCATAGCCTTATCCGCAATGGCCTCCAGCGCGCCATCGTTGAAGAGCAGCTCCACCTCGTCCAGCTCCAAAAGCTTCTGGTACTGCTTCAAAATCGCATTTCGCGGCTCTTTTAAAATCTGCACCATCATGTCGCGGCTTAAGCCCTCCAGCGTAAAGATAACCGGCAGACGGCCGATAAATTCCGGAATCATACCGAATTTCCTGATATCCTCCACCGTCACCCTGCTTAATATGTTCTTCTCCTTATCATACTTATCCTTCAGTTCCGCACTGTAACCGATAGAAGTCTTTTTGTTCAGTCTCTGTTTAATGATCTCGTCCAGATCGGGAAACGCTCCGCCGCAGATGAAGAGGATGTTTCTGGTATTGACTGTAGCCAACGGTACCATGGCGTTTTTGGAATTAGCGCCCACAGGCACCTCCACCTCCGCGCCCTCTAATAGCTTTAACATTCCCTGCTGCACGGATTCGCCGCTCACATCCCGGGCATTTGTGTTCTTTTTCTTGGCGATCTTGTCAATCTCGTCAATAAAGATAATGCCGCGCTCCGCCCGCTCCACGTCATTGTCCGCCGCCGCAAGGAGCTTCGACACCACGCTCTCGATATCATCACCGATATAGCCCGCCTCCGTCAGGGAGGTAGCGTCCGCAATCGCCAGCGGCACGTCCAGAAGCTTCGCCAGCGTCTTCACCAGATACGTCTTGCCGCAGCCCGTAGGCCCGATCATCAGCATATTGGACTTTTCTATCTCGATTTCATCCATGGTGCCGGTCGCCACTCTCTTATAATGGTTATAAACCGCCACGGACATTACTTTCTTGGCGTGTTCCTGCCCCACCACATACTCGTCCAGCTTCTGTTTGATCTTATGGGGCGGCAGAATATCCCTGATATCAATCTCCGCCGCTTTTTTCTTTTTCTTCGGCTTCTGCTTATTGGGAATGCCGCCGTCTCCCTTCAGATCCGCCAGATTTACAAAACTGATATTCGGAAATCCCTTCCCGTTCCAATCGCCCATGTTCGGGTTATTCAAAAGACCCTGATAGTCAAACTGGCTGACCGTATCCATCGTCTTATGCATACAGTCGTCGCAGACGCAGATATTGTTGGGAAGCTTGAACATCTTTCCGGCTTTGCTCTCCGGCCTGCGGCAGATAAAGCAGACGTCCTCATAATCGCTGCCGGAATCATCACCCTTTTTCCCTTCCGTCCCGGCGTCCTTTTTCTCTAACTCCGTCTCTTCGTATTTATCATCCCTATGATCGTCCATAATATTTGTCTTTCCTCCATCTTGCCCGCGGGCATTGATCTGCCAGAAATATTTTACTCGTTAAATATTACACCTCACTTTACTGTTTCAGATAATTATAACCAAAAATCACTGAGTCATCAAGTGTCTGCCTGTGTCACATGAAAAGACATCCCCGGCAGCCATATCCTTAGATACCCTCCTGCCGGGGATTTTCATCTCCGTTACATTTCCTCTGATTATTCGCTCACCTTATTGCCCAACGTCAACTGCTTAGTAACCTCCTCGTATCCGGCCCCGGTCATGGTCATAACTTTAACCTCCACGGTGTCTCCCTTGGCATAAAACTCCAACTCCTTCTGCAGTTCATCCATGGATCTGATCTTGTCGCCGCCAAACTCGGTGATGATATCGCCCTGCTTAAGGCCCGCCGCCGCAGCCGCCGTGTCGGGATAAATCTGTGCAATATACACGCCCTCCGGCATACCGTACGCCTGGGAAACCTCCTCCGTAACGCTGATGCCGGAAATGCCCAGATATCCTCTTTCCTCCTCAGCCACCTTACTCTTTGTCTCCTTGAGCATCAGCTCCGCAATGATGGGACTTGCCGAAGAAATAGGGATCGCATACCCCATGCCTTCCACGGCGCTGCCGCCGATCTTATTGGAGTTGATGCCGATCACCTCACCCTTTATATTCAGGAGCGCGCCGCCGGAATTGCCGGGGTTGATCGCCGCATCCGTCTGGATAAAGGTGCCCTCCACGCTGTCGCCGCCGTAACCGTTGCTTGCGGACAGGCTGATGCTTCTGTCAAGCGCACTGATTACGCCCGTGGTAACGGACTGGCCGTATCCCAGGGAATTGCCGATGGCAATGGCCGGTTCCCCCACCTCCAGCGCGTCGGAATCACCCAGCGTAGCCACTTCTATTGCCTCCAGGGTAGCATCTGACAGCTCTGTCACCGGCACGGCAATGACCGCCAGATCCATCTTGGAATCCTGCCCTTTGATAAAGGCCTCCGCCTCGCTGCCCTCGTTAAACTGTACCGTCAGTTTGTCGGTGTCCGCCACCACATGGTAATTGGACACGATCAGAAGCTCCGAATCATTCAATCCTACAATAATGCCCGAACCGCTGGAATCCGCCTCGCTGTTCATGGACTGTCCGAACCAGGACATGGTTTCCGTGTAATGGTTATTTACCGCCACGATAGAGGGCATCACATTTTTTACCACTTCGGTTACATCAGTAACCACCATCGTTGCAGAATCCGACTGCCTGATTGTCGGCACGTCCTCCGGCGCCTGAAGCTCTGTGTCGGCTTCCGCCGCTGCCAATGGCGCGCTTTGCGTCTCCTCCGAAACCGCGCCGTGTTTATCCGTCATTCCCGTGACGGCATCCACGGCATACAGCCCGATTCCCGCAAACAGACCGAAGAACAGTCCCAGAGACACCGCCACAATCGCTTTCTTTAAATAACTGCTGCCCCGTTTTCTCTCCTTGGGCTTCTTCTCCTCCTTCAGTTTCATATGCGCATAATCGTTCGAATAGGCGCTGCCGTAATGATAGCTCCCCGTGTTTTCGTGATACGCGCTGCCGTTTCCCTGATAAGAAGCGCTGTTTCCCGCATACGCGCTGCCATTTCCATACAGATTCTGCCCTGTACTCTGTCCGTATGTCCCGCTGCCCGTCCGATTTCCCGCATTCTGGTAAGATCTGTAACCGATCCCCCTCTGTTCAGACTCTTTTCCCGTCTGAATCCCGGTCTGTTCCGAACCCGTATGATTAGAATAATCGTTTGGATAATTGTTGTCGTACATAATCCTGCTCCTTTCCACAAATCACGCTGATCTCCGTCTGCTTTATTTCCCCTCGCTGATTATGTACTCAGTATATCTGCCATTTGTGTTTTAATTGTGATCAAATTATATTAAATTTGTGATTTATTCCATCAGCTCAGCCAGAGCATGATCCGACAGACAAATCGTGCTTGCACGAATTTGGTTGGCAGATTATTCTCTGAGGGAGCGCCTTCTTATAAGCAAAAGAAGCTGCGCAGCAGCAGAGAGCGCTGAAAGCGCGATTTTGCGAATGGCGCGGGCTGAGCGAATCTACTCCACCGTTACCGACTTCGCCAGATTCCTCGGTTTATCCACATCGCAGCCCTTGCCGACAGAAACATAATACCCGAAAAGCTGAAGCGGTATGATCGCCAGCGAATTGGCAAAATATGGGTTTGTCTCCGGAATATAAATCACATAATCCGCCGCCTTCTCGATTTCCTTGTTCTCCTCGCATGTCACTGCCAGCACAAAAGCACCCCTCGCCTTCACTTCCACCATATTGCTGATGGTCTTTGCGTAGAGCGCCGGCTGGGTGGACACCGCCGCCACAAGCGTTCCCTCCTCGATCAGGGAGATGGTGCCGTGTTTGAGCTCGCCCGCCGCGTAAGCCTCGGAATGGATATAAGATATCTCCTTTAATTTCAGAGAGCCTTCCAGGGAAATCGCATAGTCGATCCCCCTGCCGATGAAAAACACGTCCTTCGCGCCGATGTAACGGTTCGCAAATCTCTGGATCTTATTTTTATTGTTCAGCAGAAGTTCGATCTGATCCGGCAGACAGCGCAGATCACCCAAAAGTGACGCATATGTCACATCATCAATTTTTCCCCGCACCCTGCCGAACTTCACGGCAAGCAGATAGAGCGCAATCAGCTGGGCGCTGTAAGCCTTGGTGGTGGCCACCGCAATCTCCGGCCCTGCCCAGGTGTACATCACATTATCCGCCTCTCTGGCAATCGAGCTCCCGACCACATTGACGATGCCAAGCACCTGAAACCCTCTCTTTTTGGACTCCCGAAGCGCCGCAAGCGTATCCGCCGTCTCGCCGGACTGGCTGATCACCACCACCATCGCGCCCTCTTCCAGAATCGGGTCGCGGTAGCGGAACTCTGACGCCAGATCGACCTCCACCGGGATGCGCGCCAGCCCCTCGATCACATATTTCCCCGTAACGCCCGCATGATAAGCGGAACCGCATGCCACAATATGGATCTTATTCACCGCGCGGATCTTTTCATCGCTCATATTAAGCTCTTCGATAACGATGTCGCCATCCTTAATACGGGGCAGAAGCGTATCCGTCACGGTCTTTGGCTGCTCGTACATCTCCTTTAACATGAAATGCTCATAACCCGCCTTTTCCGCCGCACTTGCATCCCAATCAATAAAGACCGGCTCCTTTGTCGTCTCCTCCTCGTCCACCGTATAAAAGTGCATGTGATCCGCCCGCAGACGAACGACCTCCTGGTTATCCACATAATACACCTTGCGGGTATATTTCAGGATCGCCGGGACATCCGAGGCGATAAAGCAGCCGTCCTCATTCTGCCCTACGATCAGGGGCGAATCCTTTCTCGCCGCAAAAATCTGATCGGGACAGTCCGCGAAAAGAATGCCGAGCGCATAGGAGCCTTCCACACGGTGAAGCACCTTTGTGACCGCTTCCAGGGGATTGCCCTTATAATAGTAATCCAGCAGGTGCGCCAGCACTTCCGTATCCGTCTCCGATACAAAATGATAGCCCCGCTCGGTCAGCATTTTCCTAAGCTGCAGATAATTCTCAATAATACCGTTATGCACCACGGTAATCGTCTCCGCCTCATTGAAATGCGGGTGCGCGTTGGTGTCGCTGGGCACGCCGTGGGTCGCCCAGCGCGTGTGCCCGATGCCGCAAACCCCCGGCATGGTCTCCCCGCCCCTGGTTATATTTTCTAAAATCTTAAGCCGCCCCACCGACTTGGTGATATTGATCTTTTCCTCGCCGTCATAAACGGCCATCCCCGCCGAATCGTACCCGCGGTACTCCAATTTAGACAGGCCGTCCAGAATAATGGGCGCCGCCTGCTTTGTTCCGATATAACCTACGATTCCACACATATGATAATCTCCTTCCCCGGTTCCTTAACTCCAGTACTCCCTGTTAGAGGAAAACGCCACCGTCAGCCGCCTTGGCAGTCGCCGGTACCGCTTCCCCAGCAGATATCCCATGTACTTAAATCCACTCTGTATTATAAGACCTGGTATTTTATTCCACATCCCTTTTTCTTTCAGATGCGCCACAGTGTCCTTCACCAGCCGGATTCCCTCCGATTCCGAAGGATAGGCCGCAAACACCTCCGGGTGCTCCGCCTGGGAAACCCCCAGATCGAAATTCCGGTGAAACTGCTGCCTGTATGTGTAGTTATGGGAATGGTATACCCTGGCCTGCGCCGCGTAAGCGATCCCGTAACCCGCCTCCACCGCTTTGGCCGCATATAGCATATCCTCGTTGAATATGGTCCGGTTCACAAATCCCCCCAGCCTGTCAAAAAGCTCTCTCCTGTATGCCGCGCAGACATTGGAACAGAAAAAAGTTTTGACGCCAAGCGCCGGAAGATCCGCCTTCGTCTTGACACAGGACTCCCCAGGATAATTAAACTGCCTTGTATACCGCTCAGTCTCGCTGCTGTCTTCGTTTGGAAGCTGTCTGGCATAAGCTGCCGCCACCTTTTCCCCGCGCAGGCTCTCCAAAAGCCGCTCTACCAGATACTCATCCGCGGGAATTGCGTCCTGCGTCATCATCAGAAACACATCGGCATCCGAAAGCTTCACGCCCAGATTCCTCGTCCGTCCGTGGTCAAACTCCCTCTTTGACAGATGCTTCACTGTTATATTATGATATTCTCTTTCCAGCGTAGTACCGTAAAGCAGTCTGTCCAGATATTTCTGCTCTGTGTTCATAAGAATGATCCGGCTCACAGGCACTGTCTGCGCCTGTAGCTTCTCAAGCATCGTCAAAAACCTACGGTCAGGCTTGTAGACGGGAATAATCACGTCCACTGTCTCCACTCATTCGTCCTCCGTCTCTTAATACTAGAAAGAAGGGGCCTGTGAAACAAGCCCCTTTGCTTCTATTTTTTCAAATATCCGTTTGTTTCCTCATAGATTTTCTCACTGCACTTTTTCACTGTCTCGGACGGCTCATAATTATCCGCATCGAACAGGAATTTATGCAGCCACTTGACATTCTCCTCCAGACTGGTGGGTATGACGCAGGAGCCCTTAGATCCGATGGTGCCGGTGGTACGCATATCCTCCTGCGGGAATCCGTCGGTCTGCGTAATCTGGTATGATCCCACATCGCCCAGCATATCCACAATCTCGGACAGATCCAGGGATGTATACACCTCTTCAAACACGGAGTTTGCCGTCTCGGTCAGCTTCGGCAGCGACGCCTTCTTCGCCTGGTCCGCAACTGCGCTAAGCACCTCTCTCTGTCTCTCAGCACGCTTGAAATCATCTCCAGCCGTATAGCGGATACGGCAGTAGCCTGTAGCCTGTAAGCCGTCCAGACGCTGATATCCTGTCTCCGTTACCGGCGTGTACTGTCTCTTTAAATCTTCCGCGATACAGAGCTGATAGTTATTCAGATGGCTGATCTCCGATTCGTCCACCTCGATATCCACGCCGCCCAGCGCGTCAATGGCATCTGTCAGTCCGGCAAAGCCAACCGTCACGAAATCCGTGATATTCATATCCAGATTCATATTTAACATATTGATCGCCTGCTCAGGGCCGCCCTTTGCATAAGCCGCGTTACATTTATTATACGAATCGTTGCTCAGGTTCAGGTAAGTGTCGCGATATACGGAAACCAGTTTACACTCTCCCGTATCCAGATTGATGGACGCAATCATAATCGTATCGCTCCGGGTATTTTTCGTCAGCGCGCCTGTGGTGGAATCCACGCCAAAAAGGGCAATGTTCCGATACCCCTTCATCGTCGTTTCCTGCGCCTCCTGCACGGTCTCATTGATGATAATATCCTTCTCCTTCAGCTCCACCTTGCCGCTTCCCGTACCGGCAAGAACGGCGTAGAGAACTACCACCGCTATCAGCAGGATAATGATCTCTATGATAAAGAGGATGATGCGCCTGCGCTGTTTCTTCGCCTGTGCCTTCTTTCCTGATTTCTTTTTGCCGGAGCTCTTCTTTCCGGAAGATTTCTTCCTGGGTCTTATTTCTTCGTCATCGTAGTCATCCGCATATCTCTTAGCCATACTCTGTACTCCCTCAGTCTCTGAACCAATTTCTAAAAGTCCGTTTTTTCATTTTGTCACATGTTGTCCAAAAAACAGGTTTTAGTGGACACCCTATAAGATTATACTACATCTTGACATAATTGCAATATCATTCCCGCTTTCTTCCAAAAGTCTTTCACAATTCTTAAGATTTTAGTATTTCTTTTAATAAGCATTTTTATTGATAAATCCCCTGAAAATCGTGAGAAACATAATCTTGATGTCAAAGGACAGGGTCCAGTTCTCAATATAAAAAATATCGAACTCTATCCTTCTTTTAATGGAAGTATCGCCACGGTAACCGTTAATCTGCGCCCAGCCGGTCAGCCCGGGTCTGACCTGATGCTTGACCATGTAGCGGGGGATTTCCTCCTTAAACTGCTCCACAAACTGCGGTCTTTCGGGTCTTGGACCCACCACGCTCATATCCCCCTTTAAAATATTGAAAAGCTGGGGCAGCTCGTCTATGCTTGTCCTTCTTAAAAATTTCCCCACTTTTGTGACACGGGGGTCGTTTTTCGTCGTCCAGCCCTTCTGCTCCGCAGACGGCTTCTGCACCTCCATGGTGCGGAATTTGTACATACGGAAGGGTTTATTGTGCAGGCCGATGCGCTCCTGCTTAAAGATAACCGGCCCTCTGGAGGTACAGCCCACGGCGATGGCGGAAAGCAGCATCACAGGCGACGCCACCACAAGCCCCACCAGGGACGTAAGGATATCCACGATCCGCTTCATCCACCAGTTCAGGGTATTGGACAGCGGCACATGACGGATATTAATCACCGGCAGCCCCATCAGGTCCTCCGTGTAAGGGCGGCTCGGGAACAGGCTGTTGTAATCGGGGATAAACTTCGTGTGCACGCCGGATTTTTCGCACAGGTCCACGATATGCTCCAGGTTGTCGTAGTCTTTCAAGGACAGGGTAATCGCGATCTCGTCCAGCTTGTTCTGCGGAAGAATGTAAAGCAGATTCTCGATTGTTCCCACCACTTTTACACCCTTGTAGAGCGTACCGGCAGGCACATGGTCGTCCAGAATGCCGCGCACCACATAGCCCCACTGGGGGTTGGCGTTGATGCGCTTGATATACTCCTCCGTGGCGCGGGAGTACCCCACCAGCAGAATATATTTCAGATTATAACCTTTTTCGCGGAAATACTGCAAAAGAATACGGATGAGCGAGCGCCCCAGCGTGGTCAGAAAAATATTGATGCCGTAAAACATCGCCATCATGGTACGGGAGAAATGGATCTGCGCGATCATGTACCAGCCGGCCATCATGATTACCATTCCCACCGTGTTCGCCTGAAAAATATTCAGGATCTCATACCGGTGGACCGTGGCTCTCTTGGGCGTGTAAAGATTAAAAGCATAATACAGAATCAGATATCCCGGCACGATCAGATAGAGCATGTCAAAATATGTGCGCATGGAATAAGCACCGGCATTAGGGTCGATGTCCGAAAACGGGCTGGCAAACTTCAAATACCAGGCCAGCATATAGGACGCCGCTATGATCACGGCATCCAGCACCACGTGCAGTCTGTTGAAATATTTCTGGTTATCTTTTATCATAATCAGTCTATGCTCTATACGTTTTTACAACGTTTTATCCATATGCCGTATCATGCTTATCATACTCTGTTTATGCCATAATTATTTCTATTTTACAATAAACCGCCCAAAAATACAACCGCCGGAATCCGCAGACCGCAGACTGCTCCTCAGTTCCCTGCAGAGCCTGTCACAGTCATAGTCGATCTCTTTTGCAAAAAAGGCCTGATAGAGCGCTTGCTCCTGCTCACCACTTATCTCCACGTGACAGTTTTCCTTTATCCATGCAATCTGCTCTCCCAAGGTGCGCTGCGTCAGAAAATATTTGTCCTTCTTTGCCGCCACCTTCTGCAGCCTGCGGTACGCCAGCCTGATGCGCTCCCTGTCCGGCAACTGTCTCTCCTTTTCCCTTCTGACTATCCTGATTGCCGCAAAGAGTATGGCTGCAATGAGGAACGCGGCAAAAAGCGCATAATTTACGGCTTCCAATGCATTTTCAATATATCCGCCAAGAATATCCTCTCCGAGTGTGCGCTCCGTCACACCTCCGGTCCGCATAAAAGCATCCCAAAAAGAAGTGGTTTCCCCCTCCGCGGAGGACGGTGTGGGATCTACAACAATCCATCCTCTCTCCCTGTCAAATATCTCTACCCATGCGTGGGCATATGCTTCCGGAATCTCTATCTGGATAAGCGCTGTTTTCCCTATCTCCGAATAGCCCGTATAATAGTCATCATAACCGGCCCCTTCCACCAGTTCGCCGTTTTCGACGACGTCCGCATACGAAAAGGCATAGCCCTCCACATAGCGGGCGGGAATGCCCATCTGCCGGAAAAGCATGGTTGCCGCCGATGCAAAATGCGCGCAGTACCCCTTCCGGCTCTCGACCAGAAAATGCGAAATATAATCGGGGTTGCCATAATAAAATCCCGGCCTTAACGTATAGTCATAGTTTTCGTCAAAATAAGTTACAATCTGCTGCGCGATCATCTGCTCCGTTCCGCCCAGACCTGCCTCTTCGCATATTTGGCGGGCCGCCGCCTCACATGTGACCGGCACGTCCAAATACCGTTTATACGGTTCTTCCTCCGATAACAGCGTTGACTCACCATTGTCAGGATAATAGTGATAAACCAGCACGCCGTCCTCTCTTCCTATATTATGGTAGTCCGTATAATACGGTCTGTACTCAAATGCATCTCCCGCTTCGGCCCTCTCCACCTCCATGATCCCCATGCCCTGCCCCGCAGCGCCATTGGTATCCTCAAATTGGCGCTGTCTGCTATACAGGGACATCTCCATATTGCCGTCTTCCGGCCATTCCATTTCCGCTTCCGTCCACGAAGTCCCAATATAATCCAGTCCCGTAAAAGCCTTCAGATATACGGACCCAAAGCTGTATGGCGTATACCTGACGGTCAGGGCGGTCTCATAGCTCGGCATGACGGCGGCCCCCTTGCTCAGCTTACCTCCGCTTACCCCCGAGCCCGCCGTATTCTGCGGGAACAGGGCCAGCATACCATACCTCGCAAAGCGCTCCATATTCTTCCCGGATTCCTCCTTTGCCCTGCTTTGGGGCACGATGCGGGTATAACTTTCCTCGGGTATGATAAACGCCGCCATTCTCACAAGCAGGACTGCCGCCGCTGCGGGCAGAATATAACGCATCTGCTTCGAGATACGCCCCCTGCCGTAAGACAGCATCATCACCGCCGCATACCCGGTCAGCATGAGAATGATATACAGCAGGGGAGGCGAACACTCAAAATACATCGGAATGACATACGGCGTCAATGTCAGAATCATAACCCTGAAAAGCGAACATTTATTATGCAGCTGTATATTCAGCAAAATGTTCCCCACCATGCCAAGAAATATGGCGAAAAGCGTCACTGCCATATACCCGTCATCAACCGTCAGGGCATATTCCACACCGCCGGATAAGTCAAAATAGTCCCTTGCCACCTCAAAAATACGGTTTCGTATATAATAATATCCGTTGTTTATCGTCCAATAATTCGTAACTGCAATATAAAAATACAACAGGAATGCCAGCAGACTCGTAAGATTGGTAAGCCATCTTTTTCCTGTTTCATAAACAGCGCTCAACACAAAGGCCAGCGCGAAAAACGCAAATATACACAAACCCGAATGAAACTCAATCTCAAATGCCGCCAAAAAACCGCCCACTGACCCATAGATGATCAGAAGCAATACAAGCGTCTTTACCAATACCGCGAAAAAATCATACTTATCATGATCCTGAATCCTGACAAGGGAAACATCTGACTCATTCTCTTTTTCCTTCTTATGACGAAACCGCCCCAAAAATCCGGCCGCCGTGCGCCTGCCACGGGCCGCACCCCATGATTTTCCCGCCGTCATGTCAGGTGAAACGAACTGTGTGCCGCGCTGCCGCCCGGTTTCCTGCCAACCTGATACATACGCGCCCCTGTAATCCCCTGTCTGAACCAGTATATAGTTCTCCTGCGGATGCTCTATGGCCATCTGCTCCTCTATGGAGCCAGAAGCATGTATGCCCTTTGTACTCAGTATCTCTCCCAATACATTCTCAAACTCACCCAGTTCCATAATATAACGGCTGCGAAGCCCGTGCTCCGCCCCCTGCCAGAATAACTGAATGGGATACCCCTTAAAAAGCAAAAGTCTGCACATGCCGTACAGGGACTCCATGAGGGCGTCATTTGTATCCGCATTTTCTCCAAGCGGCAGCAGCACATTTATTTTTTCCCTTCCGGCGGACAGACGCTCCCGCACCATCGTCTTACCCTGTTTCGCGGATAATTTCCAGTGAATGCTTTTTAGCTCATCCCCTTCCTGATACTCTCTGATCTCATAATCGGGATTGTACTCCGCCCCCCGCTTTCTGCTCTCGCTTTCTTTGGGGAACCCTTCTATGCACGCATAGAGCTCCTCCGCATCTTCCCCATCCGAAAACGCAGGCCATGCCAGTACCTCCGCATCTTTTTCCGCCCGATACGTCAGATAAAAGATATGCAGCAGATCATAAACCTTACATTCTTCCACACTTACCCTGAGCCGTCCCGCATAACGGCTGTTTAGCAGACACTTAAAGCCGCCTCCTTTTCCGGGAGCGGCCCACAGTTTTTCTTTTTTTTCCGCCGTGCTTCCCGTAAAAATATTCCCCCAGCGGTACGTTATGTCGATCGCAAACCCGACAAAGCGCATGGGATTTAAAACACGGATATCGACCGGGATATCCGTGTTTTTTCCTACGCGGTGACGGGGCAGCTCGATTTCCGCCTGTATTCTGCCGCGGACGAGCCATAAACTGACTGTAGATATGCCAAGGCCCGCTGTCATGAGCAGCAGAGCCATAAGGAGAAGATAGCTTCTAAAAAAGCACCACATCCACAAAATCACGGCAAATACCGTAAGAAATCCCGTTGTTCCTTTTATATTTATCCGCAGTCTCTTATCCATTAAACTGCATGTATCCTTTCTGTAACCGCCAGAATCACATCCGACACATCCGTGCCTTCTGCCCTTGCCTGGGCATTCAACTGAATACGGTGCTTCCACACATCATCGATCACGCCAAGGACATCCTCCGGAATGACATACTCCCCGCCCCGCATCATTGCTATTGCCCTTGCCATCTTAAGCAGCGCAATGCTGCCGCGCGGACTTACCCCCAGCGCAATGTGCGGATCCCTTCTTGTCTCCTCCGTCAGACTGATAATATACTCATGGATCCTGTCGTCCACATACAGGTTCTCCGCCTGCGTGCGCAGCTCCATCAGACGCCCTGCCGTAATAACGCTCCCTACCTGTTCCAGCCCCTGTCCCACACTGCCTTTCAGGATATCTATGGCCGCGGCATGGGAAGGATACCCCATGCTTAAGCATATCATAAAGCGGTCAAGCTGCGATTCGGGCAAAAGCTGTGTGCCGGACGAACCAAAGGGGTTCTCTGTCGCAATGACGGTGAACGGAACCGGCAGCATATAAGATATCCCGTCCACAGTGACCTTGGACTCCTCCATAACCTCCAGCAGCGCAGACTGCGTTTTTGATGAAGTGCGGTTCAGCTCGTCCGCCAGAAACAGATTGCAGAATACTGCACCCTTTTTATATTCAAATTCTCCTGTCGCACTATTATACATGGTAAATCCGACGATATCGCTCGGAAGCACATCCGGCGTAAACTGCATTCTTTTACAGGAAAGCTCCATGGCCTTTCCCAAAGCCATGGCAAGCGTGGTCTTGCCGACGCCCGGGATATCCTCAAGCAGCACATGTCCTCCCGCCAGGATAGCGGCGAGGGCCTTGCGTATCACCTCTTCCTTACCCTTCACGACCTTATTCACCTCGGCGACAATCTGTTCCAGTTCCTGATTCATGCCATCCTCTCATCCTGCCGTACAGGCGGCGTCTTCTCTCCTGTCCGGCTGCCGTTTCAAATTCTCTCCCGCATTCCTGCCCGCCGGAAAAAGTCCTGCGCGCCTGCATGCCGCTCTTCTGCAGCCACGTCTTACACGCGGATGCGGTACCACATATTGCGCCACAGCTCCCACTGTATCCTTGCGTAGGCGGGAAAGCGCGATAACACAAAGCGCACCCGCTTTTTTCTGCCTCTCTCAGAGCAGGCAAGGCGCAGCCCCTCCGCCGTTCCCTGAAACCAGCTCTTTCCAAGTCCTTTTTTGAGAAAAAAGATCGTTTTTATGAAAAAGCCCGCAAACAGAAAAGGAAGGTTCAAAAGAATCTGCACAGGCGGCATATTCTTACAGACAAGGTAAACACTGTTTTTCGCGGAAAGCTTCACCTTGAAAGCGTTGTGGCGGGAACCTGAGACGCCGCTTCCCGCATGGCACACAACCGCATCCGGCACATACAGATTGCGATAGCCGTGTATTCTGGCGCGGTACCCGATATCCACATCCTCCAGATAGGCAAAGTGGTTCTCATCCATCATGCCGATCTTTTCCAATATGCTCCGGCGGTAAATGCAGGCGCCCCCGCAGGCGGAAAAAATCTCACGCGGCCGCCCATAGTCTGCCGTCGGCTTATCCTTTCCCGCAGCAAATGCCCACCCCAGCGCGCAGTAATAATCTCCCGCGTCGTCAACCAGCTCAGGACACCGCATATTCACCATCCGCGCCGCCCCGGAAAAGATTCTCCCGTCCGCATCAAGCGCCGCCTCCAGCGCGCGCACAAAGCCCGGCCTGACCGTTGTGTCGTTATTCAATAAAATAACATATGCTGTTTTATCTGCCCTGCTCTCTTCCATTCCCCGGTTCACCGCCGTACAGAAACCGTAGTTTCTGTCCAGCGCAACCAGACGGACCGCCGGAAATTTCTCCTGCACAAGCTGTCTGCTGCCGTCCGTGGAACCGTTGTCCACCACGGTCACCCGGGCCGGCTCATCCTCCAGGGAGGCGAGGCAGTTCTCAATATACCTGATACCGTTATAGTTCGGGATGACAATCGTGGAGCGGATTCCACCGTCCCTTCCGGGCTTGTCCCGCCGGAGTTCCGCCCCTCTTCCTTGTTCCTTCTGCGGCATTATTTCCTCCTCAATTTATACACGTTTGCCACATGTAATTGAAAAACTTCTCAATTTCTCAAATACCTGTTTGTAACGTCCTTATATATAGATTGTAATCTCCGGGTCCCACACGACCAGATATCCTTCCCTGCGCACCGCTTCCCCCAGCGCCATGCTCAGCTTCCGATAGCCCGCCTCGTCACAGGCAAGCCCCGACACATCCGCAATCCGGATTTCCTTCTTCTCCCGCCCCGCTTTCACCCGGAGACGCTTTTCCCGGTAGGGCAGCCCTGTAACCTCAGAATATAACGGCTGTAATTCTTTTCTCAGCCTCATGCAGCGGATGTCCACCGCCGCGCAGTCCTGCCGCAGCACGGCAAGGTGTGTACTTCCCCCCGTAAAGCGGGCGGGAAGTCCCTCATAGAGACAGCGCCCCTCCCCGTCGTAACCGCCTGCAAAAATACGGCCTTTTCCATCAAGAATCCGTCCGCCCGTCATGCCCGCGTCACGCCTCGCACCCAGCAGATCCGGCTCGTAGACTATGCGGTAAAATCCCAGATGAAGGCTGTGCTCCACCTGTACCTGCAGTTCCCTTCCGGCACAGAAATCCGCAAGCGCGCGCCGCCCCGCCTCATAGGCATAGGTTTTGCTCCCTGTATTAAGCGCCGTGGAGTCCCTGTGGGAACGCCAGTGATAGAGTACCTTCGGAATATGGCAGATACGCGTCTGATCCGGGGCAGCCGCACCGTCCGTCCAGAGGCTGTCCACCACCCGCAGCACCAGATCGTAATCCTGTGCGCCATCATAGGCCTCCCGGAGTTTCAGGCGCTTCATCAGCCCTGCCTCCACCGCCATAAAGTGACAGATATAGTTGTTTGATAAAATTAAATCCAAATTAAAATTTTTCTTTTTATTAGGAAATACAAAGGTTTGCGCCCCCTCGTCATACTTGTCCTCATCTGAGTACAAAAGCGCCGGAGCGCAGCCCTCCTGTCTGCCCCGATGTACAGCGCGCGCCATCTCATATAACGCATCAGGTGTTATGAAATCATCATGGTCGAGAAGGGCAATATAATCTCCCCCCGCCAGCGCAATCCCCGCATTGGTATTCCCGGCAATGCCTTTGTTCTCCGAAAGGCGGCTGTAACGGACCCGCAGATCCCCTGTCTCGTGAATCATCTGCCGCACCGTGCGTTCCACGGCGCTGCCCGCGCTCGCATCCATGATAAGCAGCTCCCAGCGGGAATAGCTCTGGGCCTGCACAGAGGCAATCATTTCGCGCAGATGCGCTTCCTTCGTCTCATATGCCGGCGTAACAATACTGAACAGATACGGATAGTCCGCCGTCTCCTGCCTCTGTCCGGCAAGCTTCCCGGCATCGGGAAGCAGATAGCGGTAATCCGCCCTTTTTTCCTCCTGCACACGCTCCGCCGCGGCATAGAAGGTGCCCGCCAGTCCGTTCTTCTTCAGATAATTTACGGTTTTTCTTACATTGTCAATTCTCAGTATCCGATTTCCCACCACAACATCTCCTGTTAACTGGTCTGTTTCAACCGGGCCGGGGAAATTCCCTGCCCGCTGCACTGCCTTTATGCAGGCGTGTGCATATAGGCAGGCCGCCCCTCACTTGCCATGCCGGGGCGGCCCTTTTTCTTCCTATCATCATGTCCTAGATATTCTTCTTCACTTCTTCCGTCAGTCTGTCAAGCTTTTCCTGCGCGTCCTCCAGACTTGTGCCCTTCACGCCCATGTAAAACTTGATCTTCGGCTCCGTACCGGAAGGTCTTGCACAGCACCAGGAATCGTTCGTCAGATCGAAATAGAGCACGTTCGACTGCGGCAGCCCGGTCTCGCCCGTCTCACCTGTCTCCAGATTCAGGGTCTTGCCTGTGTCATAATCCCTGAACTCCTTCACCGTAAGCTCACCAAAGCTCTTCGGCGGATTCTGGCGCAGCTTGTTCATCAGGTCCTCGATCTCCTTCGCGCCTTCCACACCCTTCTTGGTAATGGAATACTGGCTCTCTTTATAGTAGCCGTATTTCTCATAGAGGTTGATCATCTGATCCCAGACAGTCCTGCCGTTCTTCTTGCACCATGCCGCCATCTCGCACAGGCACATGACTGCCACAATAGCGTCCTTATCCCTTGCGTGTGTGCCCGCAAGACAGCCGTAGCTCTCCTCCAGACCAAACACATAGTTGTTGGAACCGGTCTGCTCAAAGAGCTTGATCTGCTCGCCGATAAACTTAAAGCCTGTCAGCACCTCGATAAATCTTACCTTATAATCCTCGGAAATCGCCCGCGCCATATTGGTGGTAACAATCGTGGTCACAAGAGCCGGATTCTCGGGCATTCTGTTCGTGGCCGTCCGCTCTCTCAGAATGTATTCCGCAATCAGCATGCCGGACATATTGCCCGTGAAAGGCACATACTCGCCGGACTTGGTATCCAGTGCATAAATACCGAGTCTGTCCGCATCGGGATCGGTCGCCAGCACGATATCGGCGTTTTTCTCCTTCGCCAGCTTCAGTGCAAGCGTAAATGCCTTGGGATCTTCCGGATTGGGATATTCCAGCGTCGTGAAGTCGGGGTCGGGCATCTCCTGCTCGGGCACCACATATACATTCTTAAAGCCAAGCTCCGAGAGAATCCGCCTTACAGGCACATTGCCCGTACCGTTAAAAGGAGAATAAACAATCTTCATATCCTCCGCCATCTCCGCGATCACCTCGGGATGGATGATCTGCTTCTTCAGCTCCTCCATGTATTTGTCGTCGATTTCCTTACCGATCACCTCATAGAGCCCGGCCTTTTTCGCCTCCTCCTTGTCCATGGTCTTCACGGTATGATAATCTGTTACGTTGTTTACTTCGGTGATGATCTCCTTATCCTTGGGCGCCGTCACCTGCGCGCCGTCCTCCCAATAACACTTGTAGCCGTTGTACTCCGGCGGATTGTGGCTGGCCGTAATCACGATGCCGGATATGCATCCCAGCTCTCTGAGCGCGAAGGATAACTCGGGCGTAGGTCTGAGCGCATCAAACACGTAAGCCTTGATACCGTTAGCCGCAAGGCAGAGAGCCGCCTCATCCGCAAACTCGGGAGACATTCTTCTGGAATCGTAGGCAATCGCCACGCCCTTCTCCTCGCCGCCCTGTTTCTTTATGTAATTAGCCAGACCCTGCGTCGCTTTGCGCACTGTGTAAATATTCATGCGGTTGGTGCCCGCGCCGATCACGCCGCGAAGTCCGCCCGTACCGAAAGCAAGCTCCTTGTAAAAGCGGTCCTCAATCTCCTTCTCGTCATTCCTGATCGCCAGAAGCTCCTGCTTGGTCGCCTCGTCAAAATAAGAATCCTCCAGCCAAAACTGAAACTGCTCTTTGTAACCCATCCTGAATAGCCCTCCTTATTATTGTTTTATAACATTAGTTATTTAAACACCGCAACAAGATTACTTCTGATCCTTTGCCGCCGCTATCTTGTCCAAAAGCTCCACAATCTCATCTGTTGTATATTCTTTTTTATCTCCCTGTGTAAAAAGCAGTCTCAGCTCATAAAGCGTGGACATTTTCACAGTCTGCATCTCTTTTTCAGTCATATCCGTAGCCTCCATAATTCTCCTCCTTTCGGATCGGTTTCCCTTTAATAAAGATTATAGTAAAAGCGGATGCTTCGGTCAAGGCATTTCGGTATTCCGCTTTCCGCGCGGCGTCGCAAATACCGTCTGCCGTCCATCCGTCCCTATTTTTCCACCTTAAGGGCAAAATCGCTCCGATCCAGCGAGAAATTCGGATTATAATAGGGATCTCCCTGCTCCAGCAGTTCCTTCCACCGCTCCTTAAACAGCGCCGCTTCCTTATCGTAGCGTTCGGCGTTTTCCCCACTTAAATCCGTCCCTCTGGAAGCCGACTCATAGTGATACAGCTCCGCAAACGGGGTAAAGACATTCACCCGCCCCGCTTTCCATGCGCGGATGCACAGATCCACGTCATTCAGGGCCACGGCCAGCGTCTCGTCCAGCCCGCCCAATTCCTCATAGAGCGCCTTCCGCATCATCAGGCAGGCGCCCGTCACTGCCATCACATTCTGCGCGTAGCAGAGCCGCCCCATATAACCGAGGTTCCGGTGATCGACGCGGTAATGGCTGTGCCCCGCCGTCCTGTGCGCCCCAAGCCCCAGAACCACGCCCGCATGCTGGATGGTCCTGTCCTCATAGTAGAGCTTTGCGCCAACCGCGCCCACATCCTTCCGCTGTGCATACATCAGAAGCTCCTCGATCCAGTCCGGGGTTATGACACCTGTGTCATTGTTCAGGAGAAGCACATATTCTCCCTCTGCCCCGGAGACGCCCAGATTATTAATTTTTGAATAGTTAAAGTCTCCCTCACAGGTAATGACCCTGATGGCGGGATTCTCCTGTATCTTCTTATAATATGCGAAGATTTCCTCCGAAACGCTGTTGTTTTCCACCACAATGATCTCGTAATTGTCGTAGGTAGTGCGCTCCAGAATGGAAGTGATACAGCGTGTCAGATCCTCGATGTGATCCTTGTTCGGAATCACGATGGACACCTTCGGGTTTCCCAAAATCTCATATTTGATCTGGAGGATCGTCTCAAATGCCTTGGTGGAAATAATCTCAAAATTTTTAAAGCCCTGCGCGGTCAGATGCGCCGCTACCGCCCCTTTTGCCGCCTCTACGGCATAGCTCTTCGCATTGATGTCAGAAGCCACGCTGCCCGCATGGGATCTCCAGTAATACATCAGTCTTGGCACATGCACCACGCACTTTGCCCGGGCGGTAAGCCGCAGGATCATGTCGTGGTCCTGACTGCCGTCAAATTCGGAGCGGAACAGCTCCATTCCGTCCAGAAGCCTTCTGGCAAAGGCGCTGAAATGACAGATATAATTGTTTGCCCGCAGATTGTCCGGCGCATAATCCGGCTTAAAATGCAGCGTGATCATGTCGTCTATGGTTCCGCTGCCTTTAAACGTAGCTTCATCGCAGTAAATATAGTCCGCCCCTTTCTCGCATATCACCTTCATATACTCATAGAGAACGCTCGGGTGAAGCACGTCGTCATGGTCGAAAAGCGCGATATAATTTCCCGAGGACATGGCCAGACAGGCGTTCGTATTGCCGGAAATGCCCTCGTTTTTCGGCAGCTTCTTATATAAAATCCGGCAGTAGAGACTGCTGCTTGGACGCAGATACTGTTTATCCCTCTCCATATATTCCCTGCAGATCTGCTCCACATAGGCGTGTTCCTCATCCGACCCGTCCGCCAGACACAGCTCCCAGCCCTCATACGTCTGATCCGTGACGGACTCTATGGCCTGACGCAGAAAGTTCTCAGGTGTATTATAAAGGGGCATAAGGATACTGAATTTGACCTCTCTGTCAAACTTATGGAGACGCTGTCTCGCCGCCTCGGGAAGCTCCGGAAAGCTGGCCGACCCATGCTGTGTCCTCGCCTGCCGCTCGATCACCTTGGCATTCAGCTTGCGGGCAATCCCTTTGAGGCTCCCGTAATAACCGAGCCGCTCCTTCACGCGGGCAAGCTTGTGAAACAACATGCGCAGCGGCTTCGCCGCACGCCAGAGAAGACTTCCCTTGATTCTTTCCAGTTTCCCCTCCGTCTGCTCCCTGTTCTGTTCCGCCTCCGCCAGCTTCCCTGTAAGCGCGCGGCCCCGGCGTTTTTCCCTTTCGTAGGCGTCCCTGTAAAAGCGGAGCGCTTCCGTCTCCGTCATCCCTTTCCTGTCCATATCTTCCCTCTCTAAAATATCCAACGCGGAACTTAGTACTTACCAGCGTCCCGTCCCATGTCGGGACGTCTCTGGAAGTACTTTTCGCGTTGCTATACGGTCAGCGTGCGCTCAGACCATGCCACAAGACACAGCCCCGGCTCTGTCTCGCCCGCCTCTTCCGTCTCCGCCAGCAGACCGACCCGGTACTCCCCCTGCGCCAGTTCCTCCCGCCGCAGGCGCAGCACGAATCCGGCCAGCCCCACATGATTCTCCTGCGGCAGAATCGCCTCCACATCCGCCCGGCGCCAGTCCGCCGGAGCCGCCAGATAGCCCGCCCCGTCTGTTCTCTGTAAAATCACTTTCCGCCCGAAGGCTGCGTTGTCGGCGCCGGGAATATAGCTCCATCCCATAATCCACAGAATATCCGGCTCATCAGCCAAAATCTTATGCTGCGGTTCGGCCCGGTCCACAGTGAGCCGCAATACGCCGCGCCCGGCCCTTTTCAACAGCCTGCGCAGAACCGATTTAGGCAGGAAAGACGCCTCCTGCACACAGAGACGGTCCTCGTGGGGAAACTTATAATTACACATGTAATTCGACGCGTTGTCAATCAAGTCTTTATGGTAAAATGGGTCTTTCCCGCGAAGTGCAGGGTGCTTTCCATAAAGCGCCTCCTTCTCCGCAAGCAGTCTTTCCCATTTCCCTTCATTCTGCTCATCCAGACCGCGGCTTAAGGATTCGTGGTGACAGAGAATCACATCGTTTCTCTGCACATTGACATAGCCCGCCTCCAGCAGCTTAAAGCAGAAATCCACATCGTTGTAGGCCACCGGCAGACTCTCGTCCAGACCGCCTACCTTCTCATATTTTTTCCGCGACACCATCAGGCAGGCCGCCGTCACTGCCGCCACATTGTAAGTGACCCGGTTTCTCCCGAAATAATAATCCTCCTCGTCAGGAAACGTAATCAGCTTGTGGGAAGGTCCGATTTTCAGGTTCGTAACGCCCGCGTGCTGGATATTTTCCGTACCCGCGTACCACAGTTTCGCCCCGACGGCCCCCACATGGGGCAGCATGGCCTGTCCCGCCATACGTTCCAGCCAGCTCCCCTCAATAATCTCTATGTCGTCGTTCATCAGCAGAATCAGGTCGCCCTTCGCCCTCTTCTCACCCAGATTGCACATTCTGGAAAAATCAAAAGGCATCGGCTCATAAATATAAGTAAAACCGTAGATTTTCTGCAGCGCCTCCATTTTCTCCCGGTTTTCCCCGCTGCTGCCGTTATCCACCACAATCCACTCATAAAAGCGGTACTGCGTCTTTTCCCTGAAGGAGCGCAGACATTTCTCCAACACCTCGGGATGGTCTTTGGACGGAATCACCACGGACACCATACGGTGCGGCGCGATCGCCGTATTTTCGCTGCCCGACCGGGTACACCGCTCTGTGCCGGATACAGAAGTGTCGTAGAGCAGATGATAAATATCCGGGTCGGCCCCCTGCCGCAGCTCGCCTCTGCCGCCCCTCCGCATCAGCATATCTTCCTTCAGCGTCACATATTTTCCGGAAGCACCCGTCAGAAAGTGGCCCTCCGCAAGCTCCTTTTTCAGACTTTCCTGCACCAGGAAAAACTGCTCCTCCGGTGAAACAGCCTGTCCCGTCCCGACCGTTTCGCCCTCTGGCATATGGTATTTCCTATGGTAAAGAATGGCATCCAGATGGCCGATGGCCGCCTGTCTCCGTCTGAAATATCCCTCCGAAAGCTCCTCAATCTTCTCCTCCAGCCGCAGACACAGCTCGTAAAAACCGAGATCGGGGTCTTTCATACTCACCATCCGATAATTCATACTGTCGAGCACGCTGACCCGGACCGCCACAAAATGCCCCCAATACTGGAAAGCAAGAAGGGTATCCGGGGAATAAGCCGGTTTAAACCAGGGCTCCATCCGCTTCGTCAGATCCTCCCAATAAAAATCTTCGTCCGCGTAGGCCAGAAGACAGGCGCTGTTCTTCGCAAAATAATGCCGCACCTCCGAAAACACATGGGGCGCAAGCAGACCGTCACCATAAGTCAGAATGCGGACGTCCGTCTCCGGCACCGCAATCTCCCGGAACCCCTGCACCGCAATCGGCTCCGGTAAATTAATAACATCTGTATCTTTATTTTCACATTCCGCAATCCATTGCAGATAAGGATTCGACTGCCGCCAGAGCATCTCCTCATACGCCTGCATTCTCTCCTGTGAAGCCTGTATCCCTGACAGACTCTCCTCCGAAACAGAGTTTCCCCCCATCCGGCGCGCCGCGCGCCGCAGGGGAGCCGACGCTTTCGCAGCCATCCGATATAGCGGATTGGAACAGATACGGTTCAGATTATCCTGCAGATCCGCCTGCCGCCGTTCCGCATCCGCAATGCGCCCGGCCATCTGGGTATTCTTTTTTCGCTCCTCCTCGTAGGCCGCCATATAGTAGGCCACCCAGTCGAATCGGTTTTTCCGAATGTTCATCAGCCAAACAATCCTCTTTTCTGCAAATGTTTCATGGTTTCCGACGGCACCGCGGTCACCTCCATGACCGCCTCCAGATGATTTTCCTCCTCAGAAGGCAGTCCCCAGAGAGAGAGGGTGATATTCGGGTCCTCCGTGGGAAAGGCGTAGGTGTCCTCTCCAATCTTAAACCCGTTCATCTGAAGCTGTTTCCCCTTCAGGGAAATCTCTACGCCGTTCCAACTGATCCTCTTCATGTAAATCACGCAGGCATGGCTGCCGGGATCAATCCGCACCGCGCTTCTCCCCCTTGCGATCCGCACGGAAAGCTCCACCGTCCCCTCCCCGGTGCGCAGAACCTGTTCTCCGTCCTCCTCCGGGAAAAAGGACTGCTCCTCACGAAAGCCCTGCCCGGTATCTTCATAGATCTGCACGCGGTTATCTGCCGGTTTATCTCTCAGCCTCTCGCAAAAATCCGTAAGCGTGTAGACGGGACAGCCGATCGCCTCCCTGATTTCCGCCATGGAAAGCCGTTTCCCTGTCACGTATTTCTGAAACTTCATCTCCTGCCTGCGGTACTGTTCCGCCTCGGCAGGCCCGATCCCCAGCTTGTCCATTATTAATTCAGGATTTAACCCATTCCTTTTCTCATCCTCAAGCAGATAACAGTAGAGGGCGCGAAAGGCAATTTCCTTTGTCTCAATGGTTTTGTCAAAGGTCCATTCGCAGTCGATCAGCCCCCATTTTTCCTCGTTAAAATAACGATCAATATCATTCTTCCGGTTTTCGCCCGTTTTTCCATCACACATGTTACTTCCCTGTGGAATCAATAGATTCGCAAAAATCAGGTCGTAATCCGCGATCTCCTTCTCCTCACCCCAGGAGATCCGTTTCAGGTACTCGTCAAAGAGTCTGTGAAAGCCTTCCAGATCATTTTTTTCCAAGCGCTCATCCAGAATCTCTTCCAGCGTCCTTCCTTCCAAAAATTTAATCGTGATATAAGGCGTGCCGTCCGCCGACCTTTCCAGCCTGCTCTCATTGACAGCCAGAAGACTTCCCTCATACCGCCCGGCCAGCTTTTCACAGGCCGAAGCCGTGGCTTCTATGTGCCCCCAGGCCTCTTTTGATAACGGGTGCTTCTCTATTTTCCTGCCGAATCCCGTGCTTCTCTGCAGGGTTTTGATCTGAAATTCTTCCTTTCTGTCGTTAGAGTACTTCACATATTCCTCTGACAGGGCCGGCCCCAGAAGGAGCATATAAGAATTAGAAAAGAGAGGAAACTGCCCTTCCTTCAGGATGGTGTCAAAAACCCGTTTTTCATCGAAGAGCTGTATTCTGTCGCGGTCAAAATTACGCATGTTATTCGACAGCTCCCCGCGTTTCGGCAGCCTTCGGTCGGAATAGAGGGTCGTCATAAACTTATAGTCGGGATAGGGGTAATACATCTGCATCTGAGAAAAACCGCAGCGCTTCGCGATGGCAAGAAGCCCGTCCCGTGTAAAGGTGCGCACCACACCGCCCTCCGGGTAGTCCTCAATACCGCCGAAATACGTGCCCAGATGGTCTTCCCTGCACCCCGCCCAATACTTTAATCCAAATTTATTTTCTATGGCAATGGCGATATGTCCGCCCGGCTTCAAATGCTTCTTTATAATCCGCAGGAAATCGTCATAGGGCGTCTCAGAGCCGATGTACGCCTGCGCGTACTCAAAAACCCCGATCAGGCAGATATAATCGTAATCCTCCGGCAGATCCGGCTCCACATCCTGAAAGTTCCCCACATGGATCGTCACATTGTCCGCCTCCATATGCCGATAGGCGTTAATCATGCTTCTCTTTTTGGAGAGCTCCACGCAGGTCACTTCCCCGGCCCGCCTTGACAGCGCACCTGTGATCGCGCCACAGCCCGAGCCAACCTCCAGCACCTTCATGGCGCGTCCTATCGGCAGCCACTCCACAATATTCTCCCGCAGGGGCGACAGATGGTAGAGCACCTCCCAGCTCTTTCGCTCCTCAATGATCTTCTGATACTCCACCGCCGCGTAATTGCGCGCAATCTCAAGAAGCTCATCCTCAATCTCCCCGTCGCAGTACAAATCCTCGCCCGGATAATGAGTTAAATCCAGTTTTATTTTTCCGATTTTCTCTATTTTCTCTTCCGGCATCTTCTATTCCTTCCCAATTTTATCTGTCAGCCTCAGCGTCCGCCGTTAAACATCATCTGTTATTTTACTGTAACCTTCGAATTCATGTCATAAAACCCAACCGTATCTTTATCGGAAATCACCGTCACACTCAGCACATCATACAGTCTGTGATACACCGTAAAATCATCCTCCTCATAGCCGGTGACCCCCAGCGAGAGCAGATAATCGCCCCCCTGTAGGTTCATCTCCTGCGTAAAGGTAATTTCCTTCGTCTCCCCGGCTTCCACGGACTCCAGAAAGGCCTTCTCAAACATGGTATTGGTGCCCGTAATCTCCGTTCCGCGCACATTCTTGATGGTAAACGCGAAAATCGGCGCAGCTATCCGCTCCGTCATCTCCACACGCATATGAATAGTGAAAGCGCTTCCCTTTAAGATGGTGGCAGTTCTCGTCCCCTTTTCGTCCGTTATATAGTATTCCGTAATCTGCGCCTTTTTAGAACCGTACTCTAAAAGATCCGGGTTTTCGGACATTCCTCCCTGCTGTCGGCCTTCCAGCTTGCTGCCGTCCACACCTTTCGCCGCCATTGCCCGAAGCTGCTCGTCGTCCAGCAGGCGCTCTCCTTCCGACTCAGGCGCCGTATACTGCCCCACCAGCACCTGCTTATAAGTGTCTATCATCTGCTTCGGCGCGCCCTCTCCCAGCTTAATGCCCTGATTTAACAGCACTACCCGGTCACAGTACTTGCTGATACTGCTTAAGTCATGGCTGACGAACACAATCGTCTTGCCCATCTCCTTAAACTCTTCAAACTTATGGTAGCATTTGGCCTGAAAAAAGACGTCGCCCACCGAAAGCGCCTCATCCACAATGAGGATTTCCGGGTCGATGTTGATGGCAACCGCAAAAGCCAGCCGCACGAACATGCCGCTGGAATAGGTTTTGGCTGGCTGGTACACATAGTCTCCGATATCCGCAAAGGCCAGGATCTCATCCAGCTTCTGGTCAATCTCCTTCTTGGAAAAACCGATCATCGTGCCATTTAAATATATATTTTCAATACCGTTGTACTCCATATTGAACCCGGCGCCAAGCTCCAGTAAGGCGGAAATGCGTCCATTGACCTCCACCTCCCCTGCCGTCGGGGAGAGAACACCCGTTATTATTTTCAAAATAGTAGATTTCCCGGATCCGTTGGTGCCGATAATCCCCACGCACTCCCCCTGCCTTATGGTCATATTGACGCCCTTTAAGGCGCGGTGCGCCGTATGGTGTTTTCCCCGCCCGATATGGAGCGCCTCCTTGAGCCTGTCCGAGGGCTTGTCATAGAGCTTATACACTTTTTCGAGGTCTGTTACCTTGATGGCGATGTTATTATCCATTCCTTGTTTCCTCATGTTATATATGAGCATTGCCGCAGCTCGAATCCGCGTCTTCGTTCCATTTCGGTCCGTGCTAAACGGACATTCACCGAATGTCCAGCACTGCTGCTTCCCGCTCGCAGACTGTCGCCCTGTTTCATTCTGCAGTTACGCCGAGGCTGCGCAGCAGTCCTTGTGATCGAGCTTGCCCGATCGGCTCATAGCACATCCGCAAAATGTGAACGCAGCCTTCTGAACACCAGCGTTCCGATACAGAACATACTGATCGTGAAAATCCAGAAGTAAGTGGATGAGTAAAAGTGCTCCCAGAACCATACTTCCTCAAAAATCGCGCTTCGGTAGCCGTTTACGATATATACAAGCGGATTCAGCTTGAAAAGAGTTTTCATATTATCGCTGGGAAGCATATTGATATTCCACATGATGGGGGTCGCCCACATGCCGATCTGGAGCGCAATGCCGATCACCTGCTGGAGATCCCTGATAAAAACCACCAGGGCGCTTGTCAGATAGCTCAGCGCCAGCACAAAGAAAATCAGGCACAGGCTGTAATAGAGAAGCTGAATGGTGTAAACGGAGGGCGTATAGCCGTAGCACACCGCCACCACCAGCAGGATTCCCACAAAAAACATATGAATAAAGGTAGCGGCAATCACCTTGATAATGGGCAGAATGCTGATATTAAACACGACCTTCTTGACCAGATAGGTGTACTCCACAAGCGCCATCGTCCCCTGGGAAATCGCCTCCGAAAAGTAGAACCAGGGCACCAGTCCGGCCATCAGATAAAGCACATAGGGCGGCGCTTCGCCGTCCGCGGCCACAAACTCCACCCTCGCCTGAAATACTTTATCGAACACGATCCAGTACATCAGCACCGTAACCACAGGCTGGGCCATCGCCCAGACAATCCCCAGATAGGAACCTGCATAACGCTTTTTAAAATCGTTTTTCGCCAGTTTCCAGATCAGTCCCCTGCTCTGGAAAAGCTCCACCGGAATGGTCACGATCCTGTCGTAATAAATCGTAAATATGATACAGGTAAAAGCAATCAGCACACAGCCGCTGACCTTCTTCATCTCCTCCGTCACCTGATCGGCCAGCGGATTGTGATGCAGAATGAGCACAGAAGCCAAAAGCAGGCCAAAAGCCCAGAATACCGCTATCGCAGCGGACTTCGGAAATCCTTTTTTATTTGTTAAATTTTTCTCTTGTTGTCTCTTTTCGCTCATACCACTGCCTTCTTTAATTCTACGGGACTTCGTACTTCCAGGCCAGCTATGCTGACTCTGTGAAGCAGCCCCTGCCGCTGAGCTTTAGAAGCGCTTCCCATATTGGGCAAGCCCCTCCCACTTTCTGTCCTTGTCAGACATCACAAGCTCCATTCCCTCAGGAATCGGCCATGCGACCCCGATCTCCGGGTCACTCCAGAGGATGCCGCCCTCGTCGTTTGGATGGTAAAAATCCGTGCATTTATAAGCAAATTCCGCATAATCCGACAACACCAGAAAACCGTGGGCAAAATTTTTCGGAATGAAAAACTGCTTCTTATTTTCCGCGGAGAGCGTTACGCCGTACCATTTGCCGTAGGACTCGGAACCCTGCCGCAGATCCACCGCCACATCAAAGACCTCGCCCGCGATCACCCGCACCAGCTTGTCCTGCGGATAATTGATCTGAAAATGCAGCCCGCGCAGTACGCCTTTCACGGACGAGGACTGGTTATCCTGCACAAAAACCTGATCGATCCCCGCCGCCCTGTAATCCTCGTAGTGATAGGTCTCCATAAAATAGCCCCTGTTATCGCCAAACACCGTCGGCGTAATCACCTTCAATCCCTCGATTTCACAAGTCTCCACCGTTATTTTTCCCATCGTCCCTTATTCCTTTCCCTATTAGTCTTTCCCTATTAGTCTTCCCCTGTTGGTACATTCCCCGTATCCCCGTTCACCACGCCGGAATAGCCTGCCGCACCCTTGGCATGGTTGATCGAAGTGTCTATGTTCATATAACACAGGTTCAAATCTACATTTGTAGAAATGCCGTCCACCGTTCCTTTCGATGTATACTGCCACATATGATAATAATACGCGTCGTAAGTGGGCGCATCCGCATACTCTGCAAGCCAGATCCTATAATCCGACAAACGTGACATATCTATCCTGTCATTCAGCCAGTTACGGGAAGCATATACGCCCGTCTCGTAGCCTGCTGCCTCTATGGTCTGCAGGAAAGCCCTGTGCGCCCTTGTCCGCTCGTCGCTGTCCAGTCCGTCGGCGCGCCCCCTGCCCCCAGTGCTCTCACTGTCGAGGAATACCGGATAATCCACATCGTAATCCTCTATCAGACGGATTACCATGGATGCCTCCTCCACGGCCTCCACTTCATCCAGCGCCTGCGTGAAGAAGTAAACGCCTACAGGGATCCCCGCCGAGATCGCGCCCTCTATGTTCTCCTGGTATCTGGGATCAATAACCAGCGCTCCCGTGGAAGCGCCACGGTATCCGCAGCGGATAATGGCAAATTCGATGCCCGCGTCCTTCACCGCCTCCCAGTCGATTTCCTGATTCCACTTGGACACATCGATACCGAGCTTCGCGCTGCCGTTGTCAAACTGAAGCCCTGTATTCTCCGTACCGTCCGCGTCCTCCTCGGCTCCGTTAACCGCCTTGTCCTCCTTCTCCGGGTCGATATCATCCTCGGTCAGCATCAGATACTCGATGTTGTCAAGCACCCGGTACTCAATATCCTGCTGGACCTGAATCGTTGTGATAGTGTTCGGCACGCGGAAGCCATCCTTTTCATTGAGGGACACGCTGTACTCCCCGGAGCGCAGACCGTCCACATAGATCACGCCGTCCTTGTCATTGTCCGTATACTCGCCCACGTCCTGAATCGTGACGGTAAAATCCGTGCCCGTCACCAGACGGCCCACACTGTCCACCACCATGATCCGCAGATCCTTGGCCACAGAGCTCATCATCAACGACACATTCCTGCCGGAGTAAGATTCAATGCTCTTAAACCTGACTTCCGGGTCAAAAAAGGTTTCATCCCGCAGAAAAGCAGACAGATCGCCTCCTATCTGCCCATCTTCCGTCTCCGCCCCTTCCTCCTGCGCGGGCGTCTCCTCCTGCACCGGCTCCTCAGAGGCAAAGCCAAGTTTTCGTTTCACCGTATCCAAATTCACGATGGCGATCACCGCAAACGCCGCCAGAAATATGACGATCATGCCGGCCATCGCCCGTCTCATCCGCTTAGAGTCCATTTGCAACCTCTACGATATACTGTCCGTAAGCAGTTTTCATAAGCGGCTCCGCCAGCTTAAGAAGCTGCTCCTTCGTAATAAAGCCTCTCCTGTACGCAATTTCCTCAATGCAGGAAATATAAAGCCCCTGTCTTTTCTGGAACGCCGCCACAAAATCCGCCGCGTCAAGCAGCATATCATGGCTTCCCGTATCCAGCCATGCGAAACCGCGTCCGAGCGTTTCCACCCGCAGCGTCCCCCTTCGCAGGTATTCATTGTTAATGCTTGTAATCTCTATCTCGCCCCTGGCGGAAGGCTTCACATTCCTCGCGATCTCCACCACGTCATTGTCATAAAAATACAGTCCCGGCACCGCATAGTTACTTTTCGGATGCTCCGGTTTCTCCTCGATGGAGAGAGCCATGCCGTTCTCGTCAAACTCCACCACGCCGTACTCTCTCGGATCTCTCACATAGTAGCCGAAAATGGTCGCGCCGCTCTCTCTGGCCGCAACCTCCTTAAGCACCTTGGAAAAGCTCTGCCCGTAAAAAATATTGTCGCCCAGAATCAAAGCCACGCTGTCTGTCCCGATAAAATCCGCGCCGATGATAAAAGCGTCAGCCAGCCCCCTCGGATACTCCTGCACCGCATACTCCATACGGAGTCCAAGCTGTTCCCCCGTGCCGAAAAGCTCCCGGAATACCGGAAGATCCCTGGGCGTGGATATAATCAGGATCTCCCTGATCCCCGCCAGCATAAGGATGGACAGCGGATAATAGATCATCGGCTTGTCGTATATCGGCATGATCTGTTTAGAAACTGCCTTGGTCAGCGGATAGAGTCTGGTACCCGAACCGCCCGCTAAAATAATTCCTTTCATCACCTTTTCTCCTGTTCTTTCATTAAGATTGCTGTTATCAGAAGGTCACTTCCCCGTCGTGGTCCACCAGGGACGCGGAAATAACGCCCTCCAGATCCATCAGCTCCTCAACCAGCCTGCCGCCCGCTCCGGTTCTGACCTCAACCGCCATGTTCAGCTTATCCTTTGTCAGATTGCGCGATTTCACCTGAAACATACTGCAATGCTTTTCCACAATCTCCACAATCCGCCCTTCCGCCTTATAGTCGGAGGCGTTCACCAGCAGGATCACCGCAGGTACGCCGGACGGCACCCTGTCAAATAATAATATTATCACAGTTATGACGATTGATGCAACTACCGCCACCACAGCGAAGCCCGCGCCGCATATGATACCCACGCTGATCGACCAGAACAGAAACACCAGATCCATGGGGTCCTTGATGGCGGTACGGAATCTCACAATGGACAGCGCGCCCACCATGCCTAAGGAAATCACAATGTTTGACTGAATCGTCAGGATCACCGCCGCCGTGATCACCGCCAGCGCGATCAGGGAAAGGTTAAAATTACGGTTATAGAAGGCGTTTTTGTTGACCGTGCGGTAAATCAGGAAAATGTAGGCGGCTATCAGCACCGTAATCAACATACATATCACAATCTGCGCCGCGTCGATCCGAACGGATGCGTAGCCCTCCAGAAACGATTTTTTAAATATATCAATAAAGCTCATGCCCTCACTCCCCCGTAGCAATTATATTTTCGGCACAGATAATATTTAGAAAAGCTCATCCACTGTAAGGAATCCAGCGCAAGCTGCTCTTTGATGTAAGCGGGAAGAAGCTCGTCCCATTTTACCTCCAGAATGCTCTCCCCCGTGCCAAGCACGCTCCGGAGCGGAATCTCCGGCCGCAGAAAACCGGCAATGTCGTTGGAGGAGACGATGCAGTCGTCAAAAGTCACCCTCACATTCCCCACACCGCACACAAAGGGCATGCGGCTATATTGCACGATCACCACCGGGCGCAGGCATTTTAACTGCATCTGCGTAAACATAGCTGTCTGCCTGGTCGAAACCTCCCGCTCAGGCTCCGGTATCCCACCCGCCATAAACTGCATGCACTGGTCAAACGTAAGCGGACATGCCGTCTTTTTCGTCATACCCCTTGTCTTTGCCTTGCACTCCAGACTGATCCGCGACGTATCGCAGTTGTAAAAACGTATGCGGTATTTCTCCCTGGGATCGTCCCCGTTCTCATTTTCAAAAAAGCAGACATCGTCCGGACTGTCAAAATAGAGGCTGCGGATCAGATATTCCCCGTCCGCTCCCGCGTGGGCGTCCCGCTCCAGAACGCCCTGTGCCCGAAGCTGCAGCACCGCTTTCTGTCTGGCGTCTATCCTATATTTATACTCATGTCTGTATTCTGTCACAGCCCTTACTCTCCACATCTTTCCTAATCATGCGTAGAATGCCCGTATTTGGGGTATTCTCCCGGGCGAGAAAAGTCTGCTGGGCGGACTTTTCTCACTCTGCGATATATGCCGTCCCTTCCGCCCGCATCCTCTCCTCCACGGCATTGACGCTATACCGGCCATGATATAAATACAGATCGGAAGCAGCGCTGACGCCGTTTTGCCCGGCCACCACCGACAGCGAACCGCCGTTTATCTCTATGACACCCCTGTCATCTGCGCCCTGATTTACCGTGCGAAGTCCGTTTTTCTCACTCTCTATATCCACGAAAGCTTCCTGTATATAAATGCCGTCATTGCCCCGGATGCCGTCGCCCTTAGCCTGCACCGAAAGCGTACCGTCCAGCAGCCTGATTCTGTCTTTGCTGCGGACGCCGTCCTCGTGATAGGCAAACACCTGCAGCGCACCGTCACCGTTGACCGTGAGATCGCAGACACTGTAAAGACAGGCCGGCGAATCCTCATAATCCGTGTAATCAGGGGAATCCGTCAGTATGTTCTCTGTTCCTGACACAAGTGTCACAACCAATTTTGATGCCGCCCGCGTCCATAGCGCCGGGCCGTTTGGCGAGGTAATCCCGACTCCCGCCAGATACAGGTGCACCAGCTCATCCTCCTCCGCGTCGATCACGACCTGTCCCTCCAGACTGCCAGAAAGCCAGATGTCACCGCCGCCGGAAAGGATCACCTTCCCGTTTTCACAGGCATCCAGATCCACCCGCTCTGTCTTTTCCATATCCTCCGGCTCTGTCCTCAGGTCCTGCTTCGTTCTGCGGTCCCGCTCTGTCCGCTCCGCCAGCCAGTCCCCGTCCTGCACTGCCGGAGCGTCCTGCCCTCCCTGCACTACCGAAGCATCCTGCCCCGCGCAGGCCGCAAGGAGCAGGGCCGCACACAGAACCGGGGCCGCACAGACCGCCCTGCCTGTTTTCTTTACCGCCTTGCTTCTCTTCCTCATATCCCTATTTTCCCACAATACACCGTCGGATTTTTTATCACGGCTGTTTCCCGGAACAGACATATCATTCATGCAGCCCTCTTTCCGGCGTTTCGAAGGAGCTTCCCCACAAGCCGCTCCGCCACGCCGAGTCCTGCCGCCGCAAGAAGCGCCAGCGCCGAATAGCGGAACACGAAGCTTATATCATAAATGGAATAATAGACCTCTTCCCCCAGATAATCCGTGGAAAAGCTGACGGTAACCGCTCCCTTCATCACATAAAACGCCGCGTACACCAGACAGGCAATGACCAGGTCATGCACCAGCCAGTTCACAACCGCCCTGCCTGTGTCTTTCCAGTCCACAAGCTCCCTCTCTCCCGCAATCTTCCAAGTAACCATCCCCGGTACGAGCAGTAATAAAACAATAACGCAAACCATAGATACCTCCCCGCCAGAGCAGTTTCCCGCAATGGCATGCCGCTATTTCCGCGCTTTCTGCCAAAACAGCTATTTCGCCGGTACGCACCGGAACTCTCACGGCTCCTCCGGCGCAAAAACCGCACGCAGGCAGATCCCCTCCTTCGTCACGGCCGCCTCGACCGTTTCCCCGCCGGACTCATAAGTCCCCTGCCAGCCCACAAACCGGTATCCTTTGGCCGGTACCGCCGTGGCCGTTACGGGATAGTCGGTGAAATAAGTTCCCCGCCACACCCCGTCTTTCAGTTCCGGGATGATGGTGTTTAACAGGACCGTACCGCCCGGCTCATCCGCCTCCGTCTGCATCCTTCCGTCCAAACCGGCATCTAAAACCGACACACCCGTCATTTCCGACACATCTGTCACACAAACCGCCTGCACGACAACCTCCCCGGTCTCCCCGGAAAGTCCCAATGCTTCCGCAAAGTCCGGCACCACATAATCCGGTCTTTTCTCATAAAACGCATCTATCACCCCGATGTTCTCCCAAAAAGTGTCTGAGGTGTATGCCCCGCCGTTAAACCGGTGGTAGCTCTTCACCATAGGCGCCTCGTAAAGGGCCGCCGCCTCATATAGTTTATCATGAACATCCTGATACGCAAAGTTTTTATTTACCATATCCATAAAAGTCAGGGCAAACTGCCGCCGGAACGTCTCATTCTCCATCAGATTAGACATCAGCGGTGTGGTCAGGGGCGTGCCGAACCAGTGCGCTTCCTCCGAAAACGGATTGGATTCATAAGTGCCCATGCCATCGTCGTAAATGCCCGTGGACTCATCGGTATCATACACGCCCCAGCGCCATCTGCCGTCCCTGTATTCCCCTGTCCCATCCTCTGCCCTGCTCCTCCAGCAGCAGAGATTATTCAGGGGCCAGTCCGTGTTGGCAATATAGATTTCAAAGCAGTAATGGTCGATAAAGCTCTGAATATCCATCATCCGCCCGATCTCCCGGTAAGCCTCCGGCTCCGACAGATCCGTCTTTTCGGCATACGATACCAGATCCCGATACAGCGCCAGATCCTCATCCCTCCCGACAGATACACGATTATCCTGCTTCACCACAATAACCTCGTCCTCGGAAAGCCCATACTTTTCCTCAAAATATCCCGCACTGAAGCGCGACTGTAAATTATAGAGTCCCCAGTATTCCCCGTTTAAAAACACGGCGCACGGCTCTCCCGGCTGCGTCTCTATGTCCCGGTCTGCCACTAGGGACTGGTTAAACACATCCCGCAGCATGGTCATATTTGTGTCGATGGAGCCTGACGTCCGCAGCATCTTTGCGCAAAGGCCGAGCGGATCTTCCCCGTACTCCTGTCTGGCATAAAAATTAAATCCCTTCTGTCGGAGATTTCTGGACGATCCCCCGCGCACCCTGACGCCGATTTTCTCCTCGCCAAGGAGCTTCCCTTCCGCGTCAAACAGCGCCGCCGTAACCGGCCTTTCCTTTGTCTTATCGGAATGGGTATAGTTCGCCATAAAGGAACGCCATATCACACTCCCGTAATCCCAGGAGCGTCCCTGTTCCCGGTATGCCTCCTGTTTCCGGTAATTCCTGTAGTTCACCAGCCATACCTGATAGTCATTGCCCAGCATATAAATGCCCCGGTCCTCGGAAAAGAAGTCCTCCGGCGACACCGTTAAGGACATCCTCATAATATTCTCATATCCCGCTTTTTCCTCAAATCCTACGAAATATACCGCCGACGCGGTTTCGCTGACCTGTCCCGTTCCGTCTGCCGCAACCGCCTTCACCACCGTGCCTTTGTCAATACGGTCCTCTGGCCGGTAGTCCCCGTCCCGTGAAATGCCCCCGATATCGGCATAACAGTTCTCCCTGCCGCTGCCGTCCTCTATGAGAATCGGCTCCGTATAAAGTGTCGATTCCACCGTCGGCTCACTGCCGTCCGTAGTATAATAAATGCGCTGCCCCTGCCCCGCCGACAAAGAAAGCGCAAAGGGCTGCCCGTAAAAGCCGCTGGCTGCCGAAAAAGAAGGGGCTGGCAGCGTAGGGATCACATAGGCCGCAAGGCTTCCGTTACTCCACCCGGGACTGCCGTTTTTGACAACATGCCATATATCCTGCCCGTCCTTCTGTCTGGCATAGGAAATGTCCGCCGTAAGGGGCGGCACCTCCACCCTGTCCACCGTATTGCCGCTGCTGTCCGCCAGGGTCAGACTCTCTCCCGCCTCGTTCAGGCGAAAGCCAAGATAATAGCATATTTCCCCGCTTTCCTCATCCCTGTGCTGCCCGGCGGAGCCGTCCGCAAACAGTATAAGATACGAGCGAGGCTCTATCTGAATCTGCTTCAACCGGGCATTTTCCGAAAGCTCCTCCTGATCCGTCAGATACCATCCGTCCAGCGATACCGACGTAAAGGATGGATTATATAATTCAATATAGTCGCTGCTTTTCCCCCTGCCGTCCAAAACAAGGCTCAGATTATGGGAGCAGACCTCGTTAATCACCACATGCCGCTTCGCGTAGTCATCATAGAAGATCCCCGCGAGCAGAATGACCCACAGGCCGGAAAAGGCGAAAAGCAGCCTGCGTCCGGCGTTTTTCGGGCCAGGCCCCTTCTGTCGGCCAAACAGCCCCAGAACAAACGAGATGCCGTATGCCCCCACAAAACAGAAGACATACAGCAACAGGTTTGCATTATATTGCGGGGAGAAAACAGCGCTGCCAAAAAGCACACTCAGCATGCCTGATACGGCGGTCAGAATCAGCAGCGCATAGCAGAGCGTATCCGCCGCAAACTGCAGCCGGTTCTTCTTCTCCCTGTTCCCGTTTCGCAAGGCAGCCGCTATAAAACCCGGTATGATAAACAGAATAACACCTGATACGAATCCTCCCATACCACACCCTTACTTCACTTGGTACATAACTATTCAGCCTTCGGCTTCGTAGTTACTGCATCCGGCCTATTCCAGTTTTGCCCCCGGCAAAGAGGCCGGATGCTTCTCAAGCTTTACATATTCTCACGGACTTTGCAGCAAGTGCAAAGTCCTGTGCTTAACTATTACCCTGATACATTTCCTCATAGTACTTCTGGTAATCGCCGCTTGTCACATTCTTCATCCAGTCCTCATGGGCAAAATACCACTCGATGGTGCGGCGGATGCCGTCCTTAAACATCGTCTCAGGCTCCCAGCCGATTTCCTCCCGGATCTTGTCCGGCGCAATCGCATAACGTCTGTCATGCCCCTTGCGGTCCTCCACATAGGTAATCAGCTCCTCCGTCAGATGCGCCCTTCTCCCATCGGTCTCCGGGAGCATGTCACGGAGCGTCTCTATGATAATCTTCACAATTTCAATGTTCTGCTTTTCGTTGTGGCCGCCCACATTATAAGTCTCAAAAAGGCGTCCCTTCTCCTGTACCATGTCGATGGCCTTGGCGTGATCCTCCACGTAAAGCCAGTCGCGCACGTTTTTCCCGTCCCCGTATACAGGAAGTTTCTTGCCCTGCAGGGCATTGTTGATGATAAGGGGAATCAGTTTTTCCGGGAACTGATACGGCCCGTAATTGTTGGAGCAGTTGGTAATGTTGGCCGGAAAATGGTAAGTGTCCATATAAGCCTTCACCAGCATATCCGAACCGGCCTTGCTGGCAGAATAAGGGCTGTGGGGCGCATAGGGCGTCGTCTCGTAAAAATACCCGCCGTCGTCCTCAAGAGAACCGTACACCTCGTCGGTGGACACGTGCAGGAACCGCTTGCCCTCCTGAAAGCTGCCGTCCGGCAGCTCCCATGCCGCTTTCGCGCAGTTTAACATCACCGCCGTACCATATACATTAGTCTGTACGAACACCTCCGGATTTTTAATGCTTCTGTCCACGTGGCTCTCCGCCGCGAAATGAACGACCCTGTCAATCTCATTTTCGGCAAAAATCTTCTCGATGGCCGCCTTGTCACAGATATCCGCCTTGATGAAAGTGTAATTATCCCGGTTCTCCACTTCCTTCAGATTTTCGGGATTGCCTGCGTAAGTCAGCGCGTCCACATTGATGATGCGGATCGCGTCGCCGTACTTCCTAAACATATAGTGAATGTAGTTTGAGCCGATAAAGCCTGCGCCTCCCGTTACCAGATATGTTTTCATAGTTTTCCTCCATTCCGAAGCATCACAAATTCTTTTCTTCCTGTTATATTATCCCCAAAACGCCTTAAAATGCAAGTGCTGTTCCGTCTTAATAATTTACGTAGCTTATGTTCATATCCACATTCGTGCTGATACCGCTGACCCTTCCTTTGGAAGAATACTGCCACAGGTCATAACGTGTCGCCGTATAAGTCGGCGCGCTCGCGTACTGCGCAAGCCACAGCTTATAGTTTGTCAGGCTCCCCGTATTGATCTTCTCGGTAAACCATGTCTTATTCGCATAAACGCCCGCCGAAATGCCGGAATTCTGCACGGTCTGGCAGAACGTTCTGCAGACTGCGGTTCTGGTGTCGCGGCTGATGCCGTCGGCTCTGCCGCCGCTGGCCTCCACATCGAGGAACAGCGGGTAATTCAGACCGTAGCCCTTCACGAGATCAATCGCCATGGAAGCCTCTTCCACGGCCTCCACCTCGTTGACCGCCTGACTGAAGAAATACGCTCCCACCTTAAGCCCCGCAGCCTTTGCGCCTTTGATATTACTTCTGAACTTCGGGTCCTCCACCAGCACGCCCGTGGAGTAACCGCGGTAACCGCAACGGATGATCACATAGGAAACGCCGGAGTTCTTCACCGCGTTCCAGTCGATGTTGCCGTTGTGCTTGGACACATCGATTCCCATGGTTCCCGAGCTTTTCGCCAGTTTTCCGTCGCTGCCAAAGCTGTATTTTGCGCCCTGGATAACCTGCTCACCCGTTACATAGTTTCCGTTTTTATCATAAAAATAAACATGCCCGTCAATGGTCTGCCATCCGGTGTACTTATAGGCCGACGCCGATGTCCCCTTTCCCTTCTTATAAAATGTTTCCCTCTTTCCGTAATCTTCGTAAGTCGCTTCGATGTACTCCTTACTTGAATTCCGATAATAGAGCTGGTTGCCATCCTTGTCCTTGAGCTTCGTGCTCTTGTCAACCTCGACGGCCTCCTTCACTACCTTTATCTTGAAGGATTCCTTGATATCCTCGGCATCCTCGCGGTTCTTGCATACGGCCCGTATCTTCACCTCGCCCTCAGCAATGCCTGTAACCTCGCCATTTTCGCTTACTTTTGCAATCTTCTCATCATCACTGCTCCAAGTGACCTTGCCCCCTTTCGGCTTGGTCTCTGCCGTCAGCGTCACCTTTTTACCAACCGCAACCTCCTTGTCACCGCTTATGGAGAGGTTCGTATAGACTGCCTGCTCATCCTTATCTTTATCTTTATCCTTGTCCTTGTCTTTATCCTTGTCCTTGTCTTTATCCTTGTCTTTGTTTTCGTCCTCTTTATCCTGTCCGTCCTCTTTGTCCTGACCGTCCTCTTTATCCTGTCCATCCTTCTTGTCCGGATCTTCATCTTTGGTCTCATTCACTGTCACAGAACAGTTAAATTCCTGAATCATACTGCCCACAAGTACCCGCGCCGTAACAGTGGTGCTACCCGCTGCAACTGCCGTAACCGTACCGCCGCTCACTGTGGCAATAGAGGAATCCGCAACGCTCCAGTCCACCGAATACTCCACCTTACTGCTGCTGACCGATATCTTCAGGGAATCGCTCTTTCCTTTTTCAAGGGTCAGACTGTCCTTATTGATGGATACCTGCACGTTGTCATAGGGGTCGCCCTCTCCATCCTCAACCATCTTGCGGAACGTACTGCCTGTCTTCCAGGGATCCGCAATGTTCTCCATAGGCACCTTTTCGTACTCTGCCGTTTCCTCCCCAATCGGGGTCCTCGTGGACTCCACCCACTCCACGGTGTCCTTCAGAGCGGATTCCACCGCGGTATTCTTCTGTGTGGCTTCTTCCTGGGCCACATTGATCTCCGCCTCAGTCTTCACCTCGTCCGCCACGTCCACCTTCTGATAGGCAATCTTATCCGTCACCTTGACGCTGCTGCTCTTTGAGGGCAGTGTATACTTTCCGGCCGCCCCGTCGGGCAGCGCAAGAAGCTTAACCTCATAAGTTCCGGCGGCAATCCCCGTCTGGTAAATCACACCATCCTTGTCATCATCCTTCCACTGGAAACTCTTCGGCCCGGAAACCTCCACTTCAAAAGGCACACCGCCGATCAGCTTACCCGTCTCCTTATTGACAAACTTAATCTTCATATCCGAGAGGATTGAAGTCAGGTGGAGTTCTACCCCCACCGCTCCTTTCACATCCTCATGTTCCGTCCCGTCCTCTTTCTCCTGCTCTTCAAATTCTTCTTCCTCCACATCAATCATACCACCAAGCTTTGCGGACTCCGATGCCGCCAGAAGGCCGCTCTCCCCGATCACGGAAATGCCTTCTATCTCCTCACCCATATCGGCAAAAGCCGCCACCTGCTTCTCCACGGATTTCGCATGGGCATAGATGCCTCCGGTGGCAATCGCACCCGCAAGCACGAGCACGCCCAGAAGAGCCACGGCCACATCCAACGCGCTCATCTCGCCGATAAAATACATCAGGCGGGCAGCGAAACCATCCTCGTCATCATACTCATAATCTTCGTCTTCGTAGTCATCGTCCTCGTAATCCTCTTCTTCGTAGTCATCGTCTTCGTAATCTTCATCTCCGTAGTCGTCGTCTTCGTAATCCTCTTCCTCGTAGTCGTCGTCCTCGTAATCCTCTTCCTCGTAGTCGTCGTCCTCGTAATCCTCTTCCTC
>CAMWJF010000010.1 GCA_947174505.1 uncultured Lachnospiraceae bacterium | reverse complement strand
AGTAATTAAGTGGCTTTCAGCCACTTTCACAGCTGTGCCGTGAATAATCTGGGTTTATTCGTTTTCTTTTCTCATTACTATACTATGATTACAGAAGAGGGGAACATGGAATGGGTGAAGGGCTTGCATTTTCTTTCAGGGAGTAGTATGATGGGTAAAAAGGAAAACGTTTTCTGCCCGCGCGGAGGGTGGAAGGTCAGGATGAGTATGGAAAGGAAGGTATCTTATGGATTTCAATGCGGTGTATCACAGGGCAAACGACAATTACTGCTATCCGCTTGATGAGGAGCAGCTGGTCATCAATATCAGGACGGGGTACGATGTGAAGTATGTGAACCTGATCCACGGCGATCCCTTTAAGTCCGGGATTCTGGGCGGCGGAGAGAGCTGGGACGGGGAGGCATTGAACATCCCCTTTAAGAAGCGGCTGAAAAACCAGCTCTGGTGGACCACGACGATCAGGCCGGAATATAAGCGTCTGAAATATTATTTTGAATTGCAGACGGAGGACGAGCGGTGGTTTTATTTTGAGGACGGCTTTGTATCCGAGGCGCAGATGGCGCTGGAGGGCAGGAGCAGACAGTGCTTTATCATGCCCTGGATGAATCCGGCAGATATTCCGGTGACGCCTGTCTGGGTGAACGACACGATCTGGTATCAGATTTTCCCGGAGCGCTTCTGCAACGGCGATCCCTCCATCAATCCGGAAGGGACGCTGCCGTGGCGGGTGAAAGGCTCTGTGACCAATCAGGAGTTTTTCGGAGGCGATCTGCAGGGCATTATCAACAAGCTGGATTATATCCGGGATCTGGGTGTGTCGGGGCTGTATCTGACACCAGTCAACGAGTCCCCCACTTCCCATAAGTATGATACCACGGATTATACAAAAATTGATCCGCATTTCGGGTCGGAGGAAACCATGAAGACGCTGGTCAGGGAGGCGCACGGCAGGAATATGAAGGTGATGCTCGACGGCGTGTTCAACCATTCCGGGCAGAATTTCGCGCCCTGGCTCGACGTGAAGGAGAAAGGGCCGCAGTCGCAGTACTTCGACTGGTTTATGGTGAAGGAGTGGCCTTTCGCGGATGAGGGTGGCAACGCATGGGCGAAGCGGTACTATACCTTTGGCTTTTTTGATAATATGCCGAAATTGAACACCAACAACCCCGAGGTGCGGGACTATCTGATCGGCGTATGCGAAAACTGGGTGAAAAATTATGACGTGGACGGTATCAGGCTGGATGTGGCCAACGAGGTTTCCCATACGTTCTGTAAGGAACTGAGGAGCCGCCTGAAAGCCATCAAGCCGGATATTTATATTCTCGGGGAGATCTGGCACGACGCGCTGCCGTGGCTTAGGGGCGATGAGTTTGACTCTGTTATGAATTATCCGCTGGGGGAGAGCATTAAGGATTTCTGGATCGACAAGAGCCTGACCAATGAGGACTTTGAGTACACGATCAACCGCTGCTATACACGGTATATGCAGCAGACAAACGATGTGCTTTTTAATCTGCTGGATTCTCATGACACCAAGAGACTCCGCAGCGATGTAAAGAATCTGGACGAGTATTTCCAGCAGCTTGCGGTGCTCTTTGCGATGCCGGGCTCGCCCTGCATTTACTATGGCACGGAGATTGCGATGGAGGGCGGGCATGACCCGGACTGCCGCCGCTGTATGCCGTGGGAGGAGATTGACGGAGGCGTCTACAGCGAGCGGATGGATATTATCAGGAGTCTTCTGCATCTGCGGCAGGAGGAGCCGCTGCTTCGGAACCGGGATTTCCATTTCCCGAATAAAATCAACCGCCCCAGAGTGATCGAGTTCAATAAAATGGGCTGGGTGGATAATTACGTGGAGGTTATCATTAACTGCGAGGAGGAAGACATCGAGATTCCAAGGGAGGGGGAAATCCTCTTTTCCAGACATTATATTGACAACACACTGCTTCGGAATGGTATACTGATCAGGAGATACAAAAGCTGACAGGAAACGGAGAGAATGAGGATGAACCAGTTTAATTTACCCGGCTGTCTGATCATTGAGGCGGGAGCCTGCGAGCGGCTGAATGAGATTTTGGCGGACTGTATTCCGGGGGTAGAGAGGAAGCGGACGGTCATTGCGACGGAGGAGTCGCTGATTCCCATTATGAAGCCCTATCTGGAGGAAATGAAGCGGGATCTGCCAAAGAGCGAACTTTATCTCATAGAAGAGAACAGTTTTGAGGAGGCCATGGAGCTGGCGAAGCACATCTGTATGGAGGATGTGGAGGTCATCATCGGTGTGGGCGGCGGCAAAGTTCTGGATGTGGCGAAGTATGCGGGCTTTGTGGGGAAAATCCCTTATATCTGCGTGCCTACAACCCTGAGTAACGACAGCCTTTCCTCGCCCGTCGCGGTGCTGGGAACTGAGGGGGATGCGAGAAAGACTTTAAAATGCGCGATCCCGGCAGGGATTGTGGTGGATGTGGATGTGATTATGGGCGCGCCTGTTTCGCATCTACAGTCTGGCATTGGCGATACCATCAGCAAATATACGGCGCTCTATGACTGGAAGCTGGATGCGGCGCATAAGGGCGGGCGGGTGGATGATTTCTCCTATCTGCTGTCGGATATGGCTTTTTCTTCCCTGTGTTACAATGAGGAGAAGTCGTTAAAGAGCAAAGAATTTATCAAAATACTGACACAGGCGCTTGTTCTGGGCGGGCTGGCCATGGAGATTGCGGGAAATTCCAGACCAAGCAGCGGCTCGGAGCATCTGTTCTGCCATTCTCTGGAAGAAAATCATAAGGAGATACAGATTTCCCACGGTATGGCTGTTGCGCTGGGGAGCCTCGTAAGCTGCCGTCTGCAGGGGCGGGATGTGAAGTGTCTCGAAACGGTTCTGCAGGCTTATCATATGGACATGGACCCCATGAATTGGGGGATCACGAAGGAAATCTTTACGGACGCGTGGCTTCGGGCGGCGGACACCAGAAAGGATAGGTATACGGTGCTCAATGAGACAGCGCTTTCGGAGGAGCTTTTGGGAAAAATCTATGAGGAGCTTCGGGCGGGGAGATAAAAACCTCTGTACAAATTCTTCAAAATGAAATAAAATCAATTTAAGAAGGGGAGTGACGGCCTGCAAAAGCGGGCGGACGGGAATTCATGCCGGCAGACTTGGAATCAGGCGGTCATACGGAAGAGGAGGTGTGAATATGAAGACGTACATGCTGGATTTAAACTCCATCGACAGAGTGAAGGGATTTGTAAGCGCGATTGAGAAATTCGACGGTTACTTTGACATAGCCACCGGAAGATATGTGGTTGACGCGAAGTCGATCATGGGCATTTTTTCCATGGATCTGTCCAGAAAGATTGAATTTCGGATTCTGGAGACAAACGCGCAGATCTCAGAGGTGGAGGCGGCAATCGCACCCTATCTTGCTCTATAGGAAATTGCGGCAGCGTGCCCGGTTTCCTGCATAACGGAAAGTGACAGGGTAAACTGTTGCGGAAAATGAAACGGCTGCCGGTGTGTGACACATTGGCAGCCGTCTGCGTCTTCTCATACCGCAGTTTCGGTTCAGGATGATTCATCCGTGGCGTCTTCCAGGGAAATCTGCAAAGGAGTATCTGCCTCTGTTAATTCCTCTACACCGCGCAAAGTACGGTTGATGGCTCTTGTGCGCCTGCCGACAAGATCGGAGAGCGTCTTATCGGCAGTCTGAATCTGCTTTTGCGCTTTGTCAAGCATATCTCCAAATTTGATAAACTCTGACTTCACGGCTCGGAGCGTGTCCCACACTTCTTGCGACCGCTGTTCAATCGCAAGTGTCTTGAAGCCCATTTGCAGAGAGGAGAGAAACGCCGAGAGTGTAGTAGCGCCAACTGCCGTAATCTTATACTTATCGCGGAGCTCTTCAAACAAAGCGGCATTCTGGACAACTTCCGCGTACAGGCCTTCCGTGGGCAAAAACATAAGCGCAAAATCGGTTGTCTTCGGCGGCACAATATATTTGTCATGAATCTCTTTCGCGAAAGCACGAATTTTTACGGTAAGAGAACGTCTTGCCTCATCAATTGTCTGCTTATCCTCCGCGTCGATCAGACGGTTATAGTCTTCAATCGGAAATTTGCTGTCGATCGGCAGCAGTAATGGAATATCGCCATTGCCGGGAAGCTTTATGGCAAACTCTACACGCTTGCCATCCGTAATTTCCACATTCGTTTCATACTGGCTCGGTGCAAGAATATCGGAGAGCAGCATCTCAAGACGGACCTCACCGTATGTACCGCGCTCTTTTACATTGGTAAGGGCGTTTTTCAGCGACTTCGCATCGGCGGCGAGGGCTTTCATTTCACCAAGTCCCTGCCCTACGCTTTCAAGCTGTCTGCTGACCAGTTCAAAAGACTGTGCCAGGCGGGTTTCCAGTGTTTTCTGTAATTTTTCATCCACCACGCCCTGTATCTGTTCAAGCCGCTTTTCATTACTTTCCTGTAAGGATTTCATTTTACTTTCGAGCGTCGTGTTGATTTTTTCAATATTTTCCGTGTTAGCACGCTGGATAGAAGAAAGGCGGTTATCAACCTGTTCGCCAAATGTATGGAGCTGCTGGCTGACCTCGCTGCGGTTTGTTGACAGCGTGTCCTGTATGCTTTTCTGTATCAGACCAAAACGTTCAAACTGTTCTGTTGCGCCATTGGCAATTTGTCTCTGCACATCGTTACGCTGTTCTTCAGCGCTGTGTTTTAGTAAAGCTGTTATTTCGTCAAAGTCGGTTTTCTTACGCCCTGCGATCTGCAATATTATAATCACAAAAAGCAATATGACTGATATAATACCTAAAATTTCCGTCAATCCCATTTCTTATTTTCCCCCTCGTCTATTTGTATGAAATTGTATTATATTATACTATTTTGGATGTTGTATATCAATGCGCAGAAAGCAGAAAGAAATTCTTGCTGGAAATTGTCTGTTGAGTTTGCGTTTCGGCAATATTTATGCTAAGATGTTCTATTAAGGAACTTCCGGATAGGGGGCTCCGCAGAGGTAAAGTAATCTTGGAGGTTTATGATGCTGGAACTAAGAAATATATCTTTTCAGGCTGATGACGGCGGAAAAGAGATAGAAATATTGAGGAATATTAATCTGACTGTGGAGAACCGTTTTGTGGCCGTCACAGGGCCGAACGGCAGCGGCAAATCGACGCTGGCAAAGATTGTGGCGGGTATCCTTGCTCCCACGGAAGGGCGGATTTTTCTGGATGGCGTCGACATTACGGAGAAATCAATTACTGAGCGGGCGCGGATGGGGATCAGCTTTGCCTTTCAGCAGCCGGTCCGCTTTAAGGGAATCACCGTGAAGGATATGCTTTCCATTGCGGCGGGCAGGGAGACTGCGGTGTCGGAGGTATGTTCCATGCTCTCGGAGGTGGGACTCTGTGCGAGAGATTATGTAAACCGAGAAATCAACGCCAGTCTTTCAGGCGGAGAGTTAAAACGCATTGAGATTGCCATGATTATGGCAAGAAAGGCCAGAGTGTCCATTTTTGACGAGCCGGAGGCGGGAATTGACCTGTGGAGTTTTCAGAATCTGATCCGGGTTTTTGAGAAGATGCATCAGGAGATTCAGGGGACGATCCTTATTATATCCCATCAGGAGAGGATACTGAATATCGCGGATCAGATTGTGCTCCTCGCCGACGGCAGGATTGAAAAGGTGGGCAGCAGGGAGGAGATCATGCCTGCGCTTTTGGGAGCCGGGAAGCCCTGCAGGACTTTGAGTGATAAATTGATTCAGTAGAGCGGAATCGTGGAGGAAATTATGGACGCAATACAACAGGAACTGCTTGCGCAGGTGGCGGGCCTGCATGAGGTGCCGGAGGGCGCGTACAATATCCGCGCCAACGGCGAGATGGCGGGCAGGAATACGACCGCCAATATTGACATTACAACCAAGGAGGACTGCCCCGGCATTGATATCCGGATTAAACCGGGGACGAAGTCGGAGAGCGTGCATATTCCGGTGGTTTTAAGCAAGAGCGGCTTACAGGAAAGCGTATATAACGACTTTTTTGTGGGTGAGGACTGCGACATTACGATCATAGCGGGCTGCGGTATTCACAACAGCGGTTCCGCGGCGTCGGCGCATTCTGGAATTCATCGGTTTTTCGTAGAAAAAAATGCGAAAGTAAGATATGTGGAAAAGCATTACGGATCAGGGGACGGCAGTGGGGAGAGAATTATGAATCCCACCACCGAGATCCATCTTGCCGAGGGAGCATCCCTGGAGATGGAAACAGTGCAGATCAAGGGTATCGACTCCACGGAGCGCACCACAACGGCCGAGGTGGCCGGGGGGGCGAGTCTGGTGATTAAGGAAAAGATTATGACCCACGGAAAGCAGTATGCCGGAACCGATTTTACCGTGAATATGGCGGGGGCGGATTCCAGTGTGAACCTGATTTCCAGATCGGTGGCGAAGGAGCGTTCCAGACAGGTGTTCCGCAGCAGGATTGTGGGCGATGCAAGCTGTCACGGGCACAGTGAATGCGACGCCATCATTATGGATGAAGCCAGCGTCAGCGCGATTCCGGAGCTGACGGCAAACCACATTGACGCGAACCTGATCCATGAAGCGGCAATTGGGAAGATCGCGGGAGAACAGCTGATTAAACTCATGACGCTCGGACTTACGGAGAAAGAGGCCGAAGAGCAGATTGTAAAGGGATTTTTGAAATGAGGAAGTTTTTGCAGTACGCTTTGAACCGGGTGGTGATTACAGCGCTTCTGGTACTTTTGCAGATCGCCTTTTTTCTGGTTGTGCTTCTGCAATGGGGCAGCTATTACGTCTGGTTCTCCCTGGTGCTTCGCTTTATCACCTTCTGGGCTGTGATTTATATTATATGGAAGCCAAACAACCCTGCCGTAAAACTGGCATGGGTGGTGCCGATATTGACTTTTCCGCTGTTGGGCGGTGTGCTGTATCTGTGCTACGGCCATGTGATCGTGCCGAAAAAGCTGCGCGACAGCATGGAGCGGACGGACAAACTGGTAAGAAAGAGTCTGGTGCAGGATAAAAAGACGCTGAAAGATCTGAAAAGGGAAGATATGGCGGCGGCGAACCAGAGCAGATATATTTATTCCTATGCGGCTACACCGGTGTGGGATCAGACTGCTTCGGTGTTTTTTGCAGACGGGCGGCCGTGGTGGGAGCGGCTGCTTGATGATCTGGAGAAGGCGGAGCATTTCATTTTTCTGGAATTTTTTATCATCAAAGAGGGAAAGATGTGGGATGCGATTCTGGATATTCTGGAGCGGAAAGCAAAGGCCGGGGTGGAGGTCAGGCTGATCTACGACGATGTGGGATGTGTGTTCCTTCTGCCGAAGTATTATGACAGGATCATCGAGAAAAAGGGAATCAAGTGCGTGGCGTTTAACAGGCTCGTGCCGTTTCTGTCTCTGGTGCTGAATAACAGGGATCACAGGAAGATTGTGGTTATCGACGGAAAGACGGCATATACGGGCGGAATTAATCTGTCGGACGAGTATATCAATTATGAGCATCCTTATGGAGACCACTGGAAGGACACCGGAATCCGCATTGAGGGAAAAGCTGTCTGGAACTTTACGGTCATGTTTTTACAGATGTGGAATATGTCCCGCTATACGGAGGAAGACTACAGCAGATATTATGTTCCCTTTGAAAAGCTGCCGGGGGCGGAAGGCTATGTGCAGCCATATATGGATACGCCCTTTGACGACGAGACGCTGGGTGAGAATGTGTACCTGAACATGATCAGCGCCGCAGAGCGTTATATCTGGATTTACACACCCTATCTGGTTACGGACAATGAAATGATTACGGCCCTTAAGCTGGCGGCGAAGCGGGGTGTGGATGTGCGGATTGTGACGCCCGGCGTGCCGGATAAGAAATTTGTATACTGGCTGACACAGTCCAATTACCAGAATCTGATCGAGGCGGGCGTCAGGATCTTCCAGTACAGGCCGGGTTTTATCCATGCCAAGTGTGTGCTTTCGGACGACGGGTCGGCTACGGTAGGTACGGTTAATTTTGATTACAGAAGCTTCTACCATCATTTTGAATGCGGCGTGTATCTTTACCGGGCGCAGGCTGTGGAGGAGTTAAAAAAGGACATGGAGAATACTTTCGCGGTCTGCGAGGAAATCACGTTATCATGGTGCCGGGAGAAGTTTGTGAAAACAAATGTGGTCGGTCCGCTGTTAAAATTGTTCTCACCTTTGATGTAAGCGGACTGAAAATTAAAATTTTTAATTGCGGGATTTGCGTCTGCGCATTGCCTGACACAGACTTGTAATGTGCGAAAAAGAAAATGGAGATGGATTTATGATACGGTTTTTCAAGGTGATCGTGTGGAATCTGCCGAGAATCTACATGATACCCAAAATGGCGTACAAGGCCAGACATAAGGAGCGATACGGCGAGGAGGCCTGCTACGCTTATGCAAGGCTGGCCATCCGGCGAATGATGCGGGCGGGGCGCATCTACACGAAGCGCTTCGGTGCGGAGAACCTTCCGCAGGAAGGCGGCTATCTCCTGTGCCCGAACCATCAGGGGAAATATGACGCGCTGGGGATTATGATATCCCATGACAAGCCCTGCTCGGTAGTGATTGACGACGCCAAGTCCCACGGGCTTTTGGTCAAGCAGTTTATTGATCTGGTGCAGGGAAAGCGTCTGAAAAAGGATGATGCCAGACAGTCCATAGGGATTATCAGGGAACTGGCGGAGGACACCAGAAAGGGGCGGCGGTTCATCATTTTTCCGGAGGGCGGTTATTTTCATAATCACAATACGGTGGGAGAGTTTAAGCCAGGATGCTTTAAGAGCGCGGTAAAGGCCAGGGTGCCGATCGTGCCCGTGGCGCTGATCGATTCTTACAGAGTGTTCGAGGAGTGGACGCTGCGAAAGGTGGAGACACAGGTGCATTTTCTAAAAGCAATCCCTTACGAAGAATATAAGGGCATGACAACAACGCAGATCGCGGAGATGGTAAAAGACAGAATCACAAGCAGAATCAGCGAAGTTGTCAGCCCTGCATAGGGAAATTACAGTTTAATGATAGGTTGTCTGTATTCGTTGATTTCCGTCAGGGGATTCCCTTCCGGGAATTTATGGCGGACAACACTCTGATAAACGTGGCTTGCATAGATGTCCTTTTCCAGCATGGAAAGGGCCGTCGGTGCAAGCTGTTTTTCTGCGTCCGCAAGCTTCGAAAGAAGGGGAATCCCGGATCTGTTCTTGATAGCGGAAAGAAGCGGGGAGGCGCTTTCACAAAAGCCCAGCATACGGGCATAAAAAACCCAGCCCTCCTGTCCATAACGGTGCAGATCCTCCTTGCGGATGTTCAGCAGAATATGGAGAAGGCTTCTGGATATTCTCACGTAAGTGCGGTTTTTCGATTTCAACAGGTCGCAGAAAGAGCGAAAATCGCGGTATTTCGGCAAAAGCTTGAGAATGCGGTCTGAAAGCTCCCTGTCTATATCAGGGTAGTCCGTAAAACCGGGACTTCCCCCTGTGAGCAGACTGTACTGCATAAGCAGGGAAAAATCATCCGCAAAAACAGGGAAAGATTTCAGGTAGGCATCTTCCAGCAGCGGTAAGGAAGCTGTGGGAATCTGCCTTGCAAGTCCCTCGGAGGGGCCTGCATGCCGAAGGGATTCCCGGATAGCCAGCGCGGAGCAGAAGCCGGTATTCAGACTGTTATCGTGGTAGGATGAGCCGGCACGTTTTATGGTATATGGCACAATCGCGCTTTCCCAGAAGAGAAGCGCTTTGCAGTATTCGATTCCGAGAATGTTGTTTGGGCTTGTCAGTATGTTGATATGGGACGTCAGATGGGGTGCGGAGGCCTCCAGGGCAGCGTTCCTTGCCTGCGGATAGGTGTGCCCCGTACGAAGCGCCCTGTCCAGCGTTTCCTTAAAGACAGGGGTTTCATTTAAGAGCGCGTTTGCAAAGTCCGTCAGAAGACGGATATCGCCGCATTCGCTGCCAAAGCAGAGGAAATCAACGACGCCCAGTTTATCAAGGAGCGCCACTGCGCTGCGCGCAAAATGCTCGGCGCTGCTGATGGAATAGCAGACAGGCAGCTCCAGTACCAGGTCCGCACCGTTTCTCAGCGCACTTTCGGCACGCAGATATTTATCCATCAGGGCGGGCGCGCCGCGCTGGACAAAGTCGCCGCTCATAACCACAACACAGTAATCTGCATGTGTAAGCTCTTTGGCCTTTCTGATGTGATAGGCATGTCCGTTATGTAGAGGATTATATTCTGCAATAATTCCGACCGTTTTCATGGCTTTTCCGTTTCTCCCGAAGTGTATGTATTCCCTGTTTCCAGTTTATCACAACGCGGCGAATTTGTATTGTTTTTTCTTTCAAACAGATCAGAAAATTACTTGTCTAAGAAAGCGGAATTAGGTATCATGTAATCATAGAAAGAAGGAGGGTATGGCTATGTCTTATATTGATCTGATGAAGGAGAAGGCCAGAAGCGATAAAAAGACAATTGTTCTGCCGGAGACCAATGATAAAAGGACTCTGATCGCTGCGGCCAATATTCTAAAGGAAGGGATCGCCGATATCATCATGGTGGGGAATGAGGAGAAGATCATGGACGGTGCGGGCTGGCTGGAAGTGGAGCTGGACGGCGTGCAGATCATTGATCCCGAAAAAACGGAAAAGCTGGACGAGTATGTGGAGCTGCTGTACGAGATCAGAAAGAATAAGGGAATGACGCCGGAGAAGGCAAGGGAGACGCTGCTTAAGGATTATCTGACCTTCGGCGTGGTGATGGTTAAGGCCAACGATGCGGACGGTATGGTGGCGGGAGCCTGCCATGCTACGGCGGATACGCTGCGTCCGGCGCTGCAGATTTTAAAGACTGCGCCCGGCGTGAAGCTTGTATCGGGCTTTTTTATTCTCGATGTGCCGGACTGTGAGTTCGGTGAGAACGGCACATTTATCTTTGCGGACTGTGGCCTGAATCAGGATCCTACGGCGGAGGAACTGGCGGCCATTGCGGACACTTCCGCCAAGAGCTTTAAGAGCCTTGTGGGGGCGAAACCGATTATCGCCATGTTGTCCCACTCCACCAAGGGAAGCGCCAAGCATCCGCTGGTGGACAAGATGGTGGAGGCGACGCGGATCGCACACGAGCAGTATCCCCATCTCACCATCGACGGTGAACTGCAGTCCGACGCCGCGCTGGTGCCCCAGGTGGCCAAATCCAAAGCGCCCGGCAGCGAGGTGGCGGGTAAGGCCAACGTGCTGATATTTCCCAATCTGGACTGCGGCAATATCGGCTATAAACTGGTGCAGAGACTCGGCAAGGCAGAAGCCTACGGCCCCATGCTACAGGGCATTTCCAAGCCCGTAAACGACCTCTCCCGCGGCTGCTCCTGGCAGGATATCGTAGGCGTGGTAGCCCTGACCGCAGTGCAGGCACAGCTTGCGTGATGGCAATGAGCAGTGCGCAGACGTAAGATGAAAAAATGGCAGCTTGCTGACAATTTTTTCAGATTGCGGATGCATAGGGCGAAGCCCGCGAGCGAGATGAAGCGGAGCGGAATCGAGCGGCACTGCGGGGTGACGTGTCAGCTTATCAGATTGCGGATGCATAGGGCGAAGCCCGCGAGCGAGATGAAGCGGAGCGGAATCGAGCGGCACTGCGGGGTGACGTGTCAGCTTATCAGATTGCGGATGCATAGGGCGAAGCCCGCGAGCGAGATGAAGCGAAGCGGAATCGAGCGGCACTGCGGGGTAAATTATTGAAAGAATAGAAAGAAGGTAAACTTATGAATATACTTGTGATCAACTGCGGCAGCTCCTCCTTAAAATTCCAGCTCATCGACGCGGAGACGGAGAAGCAGATCGCGAAAGGCCTTTGCGAGCGCATCGGCATTGACGGCAGCCAGCTTGTCTATCAGCCTGCGGGCGGAGAAAAGGAAGAGACCGTAACGCCCATGCCCGATCACACCAAGGCCATCGAGCTGGTGTTAAACGCGCTGATGAACGAAAAGGCGGGCGTGGTGAAATCTCTGGATGAAATCGGTGCGGTTGGCCACCGTATTGTGCATGGCGGGGAAAAGTTTGCGTCATCCACGATCATTACCGATGAGGTGGTCGAGGCGATCAGAGACTGCAACGATCTGGCGCCCTTACATAATCCGGCCAACCTGATCGGCATTGACGCCTGTAAAAAACTGATGCCGAATACCCCGATGGTTGGTGTGTTCGACACGGCTTTCCACCAGACCATGCCCAGTGAAGCGTATCTTTACGGCCTGCCTTATGAATATTACGAAAAATATCAGGTGAGAAGATACGGGTTCCACGGCACAAGCCACTCCTATGTGTCGAAGAGAGCCGCGGAGCTTTTGGGGAAGAAGTATGAGGATATGAAGATCATTGTCTGCCATCTGGGAAACGGCGCGAGCATTTCTGCGGTAAAGAACGGTGAGTGCGTGGATACTTCCATGGGGCTGACGCCCCTTGAGGGACTGATCATGGGTACCCGCTCCGGTGACATTGACCCGGCGATCATTGAGTATATTGCCCACAAGGAGAATAAGAGCATCGACGAGATGATGACCGTTCTCAACAAGAAGTCCGGCGTGCTCGGTCTTTCCGATAATCTGTCATCGGATTTCAGGGACTTGGAGAAATCTTATGTGGCAGGAGAGGACAGAGGCCTTCGCACGATCCGAACCTTCGCATACCGTGTGACGAAATATATCGGTGCATACACGGCGGCCATGAACGGTGTGGATGCGATCTGCTTTACCGCAGGCGTAGGGGAGAACAATCCTTTGGTCAGAAGACTTGTCTGTGACAGACTTGGGTATCTGGGGATTACTCTGGATCAGGAGAAAAATGAAGTGCGCGGGGAGGACCGGGAGATCAGTACACCTGATTCAAAAGTGAAAGTGCTTGTAGTTCCTACCAATGAGGAGCTTGCGATTGCGAGGGAGACGGCAGCATTGGTGAAATAATCTGGAAGGACTGGCGAGTATGTGTGAGATTATTTATACGTCATTGCAGATTCAAACGATTTTGCAGCCTGTATTTGCAGATCATAAAATTAAGAAGGCAATTCTTTTTGGCTCCTATGCAAAAGGGAAGGCAAAGAAGAACAGCGATGTTGATATTTTGGTTGATAGTGGATTAAGAGGGCTGTCTTTTTTCGGGCTGCTTGAGGATATTGTGACAGCACTTGGGAAGAATGTCGATTTACTTGATGTTTCACAGCTTACATCAGATTCACTGGTTGGTGAGGAGATTAAAAAAAATGGAGTGGTGATTTATGGACAGGAAGGATAGGCAGGTTTTAGAGAAAATATATAATCATATAGTTTCTGTTTTAAAATACTGTGAAGACTGTAAAGATCTTAAGTCATTCCAAATGGACTCCATGAGGGTTGAGGCGTGTGTGTTTAATCTTATGCAAATTGGTGAACTCGCAAAGGTATCTATGACGGATGAGTTTAAGGAGAATGTCAGAACGATACCATGGAAACAGCTTTATGGTATGCGGAATCGGATTGTTCATGGCTATTCCAGCGTGAACATGAATATTGTATGGGATACGATCAAAGATGATTTACCGTTGCCGAAAGCCGAGATAGAAAAGTATATATAGTCCGAAAATGGGATATTTCATAAATTCCTCAATTTGAGCAGATAAGAAACTGCATGAATTGAGGGATTTATTATGTCATTACGGCATTTGCCGTGCATCTTACCATCATAAATAAACCACTTACCGTCCCTTTTATTGCCAGAAAAAATGTTTGGCGTTACCATGTGCCCAGAAGAAAAAGGAGGCGGATGGATGTGAATATTCTGGTGATAAACGGAAGCCCGAAGGGGGCAAAAAGTAATACCTGGCGGTTGACAGGCGCATTTTTAAAAGGGATAAAGCAGGAGACCGGGGAGGCGCAGATCCGGGAACGCACGGTCTGTCAGATGGATATCAAACCCTGTCTGGGATGCTTCTCCTGCTGGAACCGCACGCCCGGCAAATGCTGCATAGAGGACGATATGGGACAGATCATTCAGGATCTGCTCTGGGCGGATATCACAGTATGGAGCTTCCCGCTGTATTATTTTACAGTGCCGGGTAGTCTGAAAAATCTGATAGACCGCCAGCTTCCCATGCTGCTTCCCTTCATGGAAGAGCGGGAAGGGCAGATCGGGAGCGGCGGACATCCTTCCCGTTATGACATGACCGGGAAAAGGACGGTGGTGGTTTCTACCTGTGGCTTCTACACGGCAGAAGGGAATTATGACGGTGTGTACAGTCTTTTTGACCATATCTGCGGGCGGGACAATTATACGGCGATTTTCTGCGGGCAGGGGGAACTGTTCCGGGTGTCGGAGCTGTCCGCGCTTACCGGGGAATATCTTTCCTGCGTGGAGCAGGCGGGAAGGGAGTATATAAATGGCGGTATCTCGGCTGAGAGCCGGGAGCGGCTCGCACAGCTTCTGCTGCCGAGGGAAACCTTTGAGGCATGTGCGGACGCAAGCTGGGGGATAGAAAAGGGGGATGCCGGAACGGGAAAAAACAGCGGTGCAGACAAAGAGACTGACACGCTGGTTTTTACCAGACAGATGGCGGCGCTTTATCGGAAGGAGAGCTGGTCCGGCAGGGATACCGTGCTGGAGATGTGCTACACGGACGTGGAGGAATGCTATCAGATTCTGTTGGGAAAGGATGGCAGCCATGTCTACACGGACGGCTCCCTTTCTGCCGACACAAGGATTGAGACGCCGGTCACCGTATGGCGTTCGATTGCAGTTGGAGAAATCCGGGGAGATGAGGCCATGATGCAGGGGCTTTATCATGTGAAGGGAGACTTTAACCTGCTGCTGAAATGGGATGATTATTTCAGCAGCTCCCATCCACAGGAAAAACGGATGGAAGAGGGGTCGGCTCAGAGGAATACCGATATGAATATCATGCTGATTCCGTGGATTGTATTCTGGGTGGCTGTCTCCATCAGCAGACAGCCCGGATGCCTGCTCAGCATTGCGGCATGTGCGCTTGTGCCGCTTCTTTATTACCGGCATAAGAAAACGGTGTACGATGTGATCAGCGGCGCGCTGGTGACGGGATTTTCCGTTTTGATGCTGGCTGGCGCGTCCGAAAAACTGATGCTGCCGGTTTCCTATCTGGCATTCGGCGTTATGTGGCTGGCGTCCTGTCCGGGGAAACGGGTGCCTCTTACGGCCCATTATTCCATGAACGATTATGGGGGTGAATCCGCCTTGAAAAATCTGCTTTTTATAAAGACAAACCGGATTCTGACCATACTCTGGGGTATCCTGTATCTGGTTACGGCAGTTTTCAGCTGGTTTCTGATGCGGTCGGCGGTAAGCAGTCTGTCAGGGCTAATCAATTCTGTGCTTCCTGTCTTTATGGGAATTTTTACGGCATGGTTTCAGAGGTGGTATCCGGCAAGAGTGGCGAGAGGAAAATAGTTTCATGTAGGGAAGGCTAATGGCTCTGACGTGGGAAGAGAGAAATATAAGTCTGTCGATGGAATGGAAGGAAATATGAAGATAACAATACAGGATATTGCGCCCGGGGAAGAGGAAGAGATCATTGTGAGGTGCAGGGATTTAGACGAGGCCCTGCTCCGCATGATTCACGAGTTAAAGACAAGGCGCGGAAAATTTACGGTTACGGACAACGACAAGATCAGGCAGATTGACGCGGGAGAGATCTATTATTTTGAGGCTGTGGACAATAAGGTTTTTCTCTATCTGGAACAGGACGTGTACGAGGTCAGATATAAGCTGTATGAGATCGAGGAGACGTATGCCAATACGGATTTTTTCAGGGCGTCCAAATCGGTGATTATCAATCTGGCCAAGGTAAAGCAGTTCGCGCCGGACTTCGGCGGACGGTTTGAGGCGCAGATGATGAACGGGGAGCGGCTTATGATATCCAGGCAGTATGTGCCTGTGCTTAAAAAGAGACTCGGTATGTAAGGGAAACTGAGACGGTAAAACGGAAAAACGCGCAGATGTGTGCGGAAACGAGGGATCATATGACAGAAAGTATGAAAAAAAGAATTACGGAACTGCTGTTGACCTTCTGCATGGTCACGACGGGCAGCGTCTTTGTCTGCGCGGTCTATAATAATGTATTCTGGCCGCAGGGTACGTTTCTGGAGTCGGATATTCTCTGGCAGCTTCTGGCGCTGGCGCTTGTGTGCAGTCTGGGCAACTTTATTCATCCCTACCGGGAAATCAGCCGCAGACGCGCGGTGGTCAATAAGGTATTGCATTATCTGTATATTAATGTGGTGGTGATTGGCAGCGGTTATCTGTTTGCGTGGATGGATATAGGGAATCTCTTTATGCTGGCGGTGATGGTTTTGGGAATAGCGGTTGTCTTTGTGGCGGTTTCCTCTGTGATCTGGGGACTGCATAAAAGAGAATCCGAGAACCTGAACCGAAAGCTTAAGGAGTACCAGCGGACGGGAACAGGGATGATAAAGCAATAAGTGGCGGTATCAGGGCAACATTTGTAAAGAAGGTAGCCCCTTTTTGCCTTACAGTCATAAGTAGTGGTGCGTGCGCGGGCACGGCAATCCAAATACAGGGCTGAAGGAGGCAGGAAATGGGAAAAGGCGGACGGATAAAAGACTGGTTAATAAAGCTGGCGCTGGCGGGTATGGTTTTGGGCGCTGCAGGCTGTGGTGCGGGCAGCGGTGTGCAGAAGGACAGTGCAGAGACGGTGACAACCGCAGAGGCGGAGAGGACGGAGCAGATGCAGGAAACGGAGCAGCCGCAGGAAGAAGGGCAGAAACCGCAGGAACTGGATGGCAATCCACAGGAGTGGGAGTGGGATGCGGAGGACGGGCAGACACTGCGGTATGCGTTCGCGAAAGAGTTTGGCGGCAGAGCCGGTGTCTGCGTGCCGATGGCAGCCCTCTCAGACGAGGCGAGAATGGAGATTGTAAAAGGTCAGTTTAACAGTGTTACCATGGAAAATGAAATGAAGCCGGATACCCTTCTGGGGAATAAGCCTAAAATCGGGGAGGATGGGTTCCCGGTTCTTGGATTTACGGTTCCCGATATGATGCTGAAGGAAATCAGGGCCTATAACGACACTGTGGGCAAAGACGGGAGAAAGATCATGGTCAGGGGTCATGTGCTGGTATGGCATTCCCAGACGCCGGAGTGGTTTTTCCATGAGGATTACAATGTGGATAAGCCCTATGTGGATAAGCAGACCATGCTTGCCCGTATGGAGAATTACATCAGACAGGTGATGGAGCACTACGAGGGCGAGGACAGCGAATATAAAGGCATGATCTATGCGTGGGACGTGGTGAATGAGGCGGTCAATGATACTGACGGCGGTATGCGCACCGACTCTTCATGGTTTCGGGTGTTTTACAACTTCGATTACGTGGAGTGGGCGTTTGTGTACGCCAATCAGTATGCGCCGACATACGTAAAGCTCTTTTACAACGACTATAATGACACCAATGCGAAAAAGGCGGACGGTATCTGTAGACTGATCGAAAAGATTAAGGCCAACCCGGATGCGCGGATTGACGGTATGGGCATGCAGGGACACTATGATATGAACTTTTCCGCGGCAGAATTTGAGGAGAGCGCCAGAAAATACGCGGCATTGGTGGATGAAATCCAGATCACGGAGCTTGACCTGAAAGCGAGCGCGGGCTTTGACGGAACCGATACGGAGGAGGAATACCGAAAACAGGCGGATGTATATAAATCCCTGTATGACGCGGTGAAAAGCCTGAAACAGGAAGGTGTGTCGATCACGGCCATCGTATTCTGGGGAACGGACGACCGGCACTCCTGGCTGCAGAGTGCGAATGCCGCAGGCGGTTCGGCCGACGGCACAAGGGTGCAGTGTCCGTTACTTTTTGATAAGGATTATCAGGTAAAGCCTGCGTTCTGGGCTTTTGTGGATGATTCTAAGCTGGAGCCTGCAACGGCTGAGTAGAAGAAATGATATGGATGGGGAAGCAGTCGTTTGGCTGCTTCCTTTTGTGTGTGTATCATTTTGAGTAGTATAACGAGTGGATTACTACTTGATTTAAGGGTTTGCGTGTGATAAGGTAAAACCAGAGATAAAGGGAAGGCGGTGAGAGGTGTGGATCAGCAGCGGAAGCGATACGCGATCGCGGATACGATAAACGGACAGGAAATAAAGTGCCTGCGAAAATCACTGGAACTGACGCAGGCGGAGTTTGCACGGTTTGTCAATGTCTCCGTAAAGACGATAGAGCGGTGGGAAATACAGAAAACGCCAATCAGGGGTGAAATTGTCACGCTGTGCAGACTGATCCGGGAGGATCCCGGATGTATCGAGCGATTCCGTGTGCCGGAATGCCATGCGGCGCTGCGTCTCTGGTATGGAAGGGAAGAAGATATCTGTACGATTATGGATGTGTCGCCGCCACAGAGGCGGGTAAAGATATGTAATTATACGAAAGACCTTATGTGCCGCGCTTTCGGGAAAATAGAAGAGCCCACCTACGAACAGTACGAGGCGTTTCTGGAATCCCGCTGTTTTCCGGGAAGCAGGGATAAGATGAAACTGATGCTGGAGGAGCTGGATCTGCCCTTTTATGATCCCCTGATGATCATAGAAAAGACGGAGGGCAGGATGGCGGATGACGACTTCTGGCTCCGTGTGGAGAGGAACGAAATATGGTAACTTTGTTTGAAGGGTATGCTGGGGAAACGCGCAGACAGTCCTCCAAAGGAAATCAGTTGAAATGGTACAGCGGAGAAAAATGGTATAAAGCGGATTATACAGGCTATGAAGGGCTCGCGGAGTATATGGTTTCCCGTCTGCTGCAGATGTCCACGATGGACAGAGAGACATTTCTGCTGTATGATACGGTAAAAATCCGGTATGGTGAAGCGGTCTTTCTGGGATGTGAAAGCGATCATTTCCAGCCGCCCGGCTGGCATTTGATTACGCTGGAGAGACTGTTCTTCCAGCACTACGGGGAAAGTCTTTACGAGAGCATATTTCGGATCAGGGAGCCGGAAAACAGAGCGGTGTTTCTGGTGGAGCAGACAGAAAACCTGACAGGACTGAAAGAATTTGGGAAATACTTAAGTATTCTTCTGACAATAGACGCCCTCTTTTTAAATGAGGACAGGCATACGCACAATATAGCGGTTCTTAGGGATGCGTTCGGGAAGTATCATTACTGCCCGGCATTTGACCACGGCGCGTCGCTGATGGCGGACACGAAAATGGACTATCCGCTGGAGACGCCTTTAGATAAGCTGTATGAAAAGCCGAAAGCGAAAACGTTCTGCCGGGACTTCGATGAACAGCTGGATGTTGTGGAGAACTTATTCGGTCAGCATTTACAATTCCGGTTTACCAACAGGGATGTGGAAATACTTTTGGAGAAGGAGCCTGAGTATCCGGCGGAGATTAAGAAAAGAGTCGGGGAACTGATTCGCATGCAGCGGAGAAAATACCGGTATTTGTTTGGCGGGGCGCCAGATTAATGCCCCGCCGGTATTTTTTTGTCGGTATGTAAAATGTGGTTTACCAGCCATTCTGTCAGAAATTCCATGAGATCTTCCAGCGTCTCCTGCTGGTTCTCGTCAATGTGATTCAGATCCATTTCTTCCAGTCTCGATACAAAGGCCTCGTGCGCCCGTCTCTGGGCGTCCAGCCCTTCATAATGGATGCTTTCCATATACATTTCTTCGTCCTGAAAATGGAATTTCGTGTAATCCCGCAGTTCTTCCAGAAGACGCACAATCTCGTCGTATTTGTCAAAAGCAAGTTCGTCTGTCATCACGCGGTACACATCCCCGATGATGCGGAACAGCTCCCTGTGTTCCTTGTCGATCAGCGGGATACCGGTCAGATAGGTATCGTTAAACGCCGGTGCGGTCCGTTCTTCCGAGGGTTTTAACTTGCCGATCATCAGGTCTGAGCTGATAATGTGGCGGTAGAGCCAGGTCACAAGATAGCGCAGCAGATCGTCTAACACTTCCTGCTGTGCATGGTCAGAGGAGAAGGAATTTGTGATGCCATTGATTTTGTCGCAAAAGAAGAGGTGCTGTTTCTTCTGCAGAGAGAGCTCCGGGTGGCGGATGCTCTCCATGTAAGCCTCCTCATGCCGGAAATGCTCTTCCGCATATTGTTCCAGACGTTCCACCATCTCCATGATACGGTCGTATTTGTCGTTTAAGATCTGATTGTCCAGCAATTCCTGCGTCTCGTTTATGATACGGAAAAGCTCCCTGTGTTCGTTGTCGATTTCTTCCACACCGATCAGGCAGTCATCAGTAAAATGATACATAGCTGAAATCCTCCCTATAACATTGAAAATAGATAGCGTTTGCTATTTTTCTGCGATCATTATATCATAAAGTATAGCACAAACACAGACGGCAGGGAAAATATTTTACAGCTATTTTTGAAACTTCAGGTGATACGGGAAAGGAGAGCGCCGGATCAACTTGCAGTGCTTGAAAGACAGGGAAGACAGGTGTATAATATCATTTTAAGAGAAGTATAAACTTATGGGGAAGGAAGTGGAGAAAGTGGAGAAGAAACGGGGTAGAACCAAGAGTCTGAAGACAACGCTTGTCTTCGTCTGCGCAGCGCTGGGGATTGTCATCGGGGTGGCGGTCGGCATGATCGGCGTTCTGACGATTCGGAATATTTCCAACGGCGCATACGACGAGTACGCGAAGGCGATGGATGACGGGTACCGGACGGAGATTAAGTCTCAGGTGCAGAGTGTGCTGGCGATCCTGCAGGCGGAGTATGACAAGTCGGCGGCAGGGACGCTGACGGAGGAAGAGGCGAAGGCGGAGGCGGCGGAAATTGTGCGCGCCATGCGTTACAGGGATGACGACAGCGGCTATTTCTGGATAGACGACAAGGATTACATGCTGATCATGCATCCGATTCTTCCGGAGCAGGAGGGGAATAACCGTTATGGTCTGGAGGACCAGAACGGCATTATGATTATACAGGAAATCATGAAGGTATGCCAGTCTGCGGACAAGGGCGGCTATAATCAATTCTATTTTACGAAGGCGGACGGTGTGACTGTGGCGCCCAAGGTGGCCTATTCCGGCTATTTTGAGCCATGGGGCTGGGCAGTGTCCACGGGAAATTATGTGGATGACATGGAGATGGAGATGCAGGGGATCAAGGATTCGATTGTCAGGGAGTTTAACAATTCCTGTGTCCTTATGGCAGGCTGCTGTGTTGTCCTGCTGATTATCACGGTGGTGGTATCCTGCATAGTGGGCGAGTTCCTGGTGGTTCCGCTTCGCCGGGTAAAGGACTTTGCAGTCAGCATTTCCGAGGGAGACCTGACGGCGGGTGTGGAGGTAAAACAGAGAAACGAGATGGGTGTGGCGGCGGACAGCTTAAATACGGCCAGAGAAAAGATTCACGGTCTCATCATGTCTATTTCGGGGACAGCCCATAAGGTAGAGGAAATGACGGTAGAGTTTGATGAGAGCTTCCGGCAGATGGAAAAATCCATCGGGGAAGTGGATATAGCGGTGGAGGAGATTGCAAAAAATATTACCGCGCAGGCGGCCTCCACATCGGATGCTACCGGCGAGGTCAATAAAATTGCAGAAGGAATTGACAGAACAACGAAGGAAGTGGCAGATCTGCGCGACAACTCCGATGTCATGAAGAGGCTGAGTCAGGACTGCTCCGATAAGCTGCAGGAGCTGGTGCAGGCAAATATGCGCACAAAGGAAGACGTGGTGAGTATGCAGACGCAGGCGGAGGCCACCAACGAGGCGGCAGACGCGATCAAGCAGGCGGCAGGGCTGATTGACGCGATCGCGGACCAGACCAATCTGCTGGCGCTGAATGCGTCCATCGAGGCGGCCCGTGCCGGGGAGAGCGGCAAGGGCTTTGCAGTGGTAGCCACAGAGATCGGCGCACTGGCCAACCAGTCAACGCAGGCAGTAGGTGAAATCTCCCATATTATCAATGACCTGGTAAATAAGTCCGTACAGTCCCTGCAGATTATGGAGAAGGTGAACGGGACGGTGGAGCATCAGGTGGATGTGTTAAACGCTACCCAGAGCATTTTCAAGGATCTGTACGCGAACCTGGATCAGTGCATGGCGTCTATCGTGAGCATTGAAGAAATGACGGAGGAGATCGAGAGGCAGCGGCAGGGCATTACCACGGTGCTGGATACGTTAAACAGTCTGGCACAGGACAATGCGGCATCCTCCGAGGAGACTTCCGCCATGACGGAGGAGCTTGGTCAGATCGTGGTAAGATCAAAGGAAATGGTGGAAGACCTGAAGGGCGATGTGGACCATCTGGTAGGCGGTGTGGAGCAGTTCTCCGTCTGAGCTGCCGATATACAGCCTTTTGTGAGCCGGCTCCCAACGGCTGATACCGCCGGTGTTCCGCACGGCTCATTACATACGTTAAATTATCGGTTGACAAACCGGGATGCCCTATGTATAATTGTTTGAGTGTGGATAGGAGTCTGCTATGTTCGTGAACCTGACAGAAGTGTTGATAAATGAGGACAGAGTTGTCTCCATGCAGGCGGAAACGCAGTTTACGGAGGTTTCTGTCGGTGGGGAGAAGTATCCGGTGCTTGCTTCATCACCGGTGGGCTTTGTTTTTACAAACACAGGTAAGGGCAGGGCACGGATCGAAGGAAAAGCGGCGTTTGTCTTCTCCGCGGGCTGTGACAGATGTCTGAAGCCGGTGGAAGAGAAGAGGGAGGTCTGCTTTACCAGAGAAGTGTGGGCGCCGGATATGGCGGCTGAACCCTCGGTGTATGAGGAACAGCCTTTCATGGATGGCTTTCAGTTGGACGTAGAGGACTTACTCCTCAGTGAGATAGTAACAAGCTGGCCTATGAAGATCCTGTGTAAGCCGGATTGTAAGGGGATCTGCCCCACATGTGGCAGGGATCTGAATACGGGGACATGCAGTTGTGACACTTTTGTTCCCGATCCCAGGATGGCGGCGATCAAAGATATTTTTGAAGCGGATAAGGAGGTGTAACGATGTCTATTTGTCCTAAAAACAAATCTTCTAAAGCTAGAAGAGATAAGAGAAGAGCAAACTGGAAAATGACTGCTCCTACATTAGTAAAATGCAGTAAGTGCGGCGCGCTGATGGTGCCCCACAGAGTATGTAAGAAATGTGGAACATACAACAAAAAAGAAATCATCGCAGTTGATTGATCGATGTGTCGGGCTTTTCGGGAACCTCCCGAAGAGCCTTGATTTTTATGGGCGGATTTAGTATATTATAACTATTCAAATACGGGCTGTATGGCAGGCTTAAGAGAAACGGAAGGTTGCGTATGAGCGAATGGATTAAGGTGGCTGTGGATGCCATGGGCGGTGACAACGCCCCTGTGGAGACGGTAAAGGGCGCTGTGGAGGCGGTAAACGCGAGCGGTAAGATCAAGGTATATCTGGTGGGAAAGCAGGATGTTCTGGAAAAAGAGCTCTCCGGATATACATATCCGGGGCAGCAGATTGAGGTGGTACATGCCTCCGAGATCATCGAGACGGCGGAGCCGCCGGTGATGGCGATCCGCAGGAAAAAAGATTCTTCGCTTGTGAAGGCGCTCAATCTTGTGAAGGACGGCACCTGTGACGCTTATGTATCCGCGGGAAGTACCGGGGCGACGCTGGTGGGCGGACAGGTGATTGTTGGCAGGATTAAGGGCGTGGAGAGGCCGCCGCTTGCACCGCTCATTCCTACGGCGACGGGATGCTCCCTTCTGATTGACTGCGGTGCCAATGTGGACGCCAGGCCTTCCCATCTGGTGCAGTTTGCGAAGATGGGCTCGGTATATATGGAATATGTGATGGGTGTGAAAAATCCGAAGGTCGGTATTGTGAATATCGGCGCCGAGGAGGAAAAGGGAAACGCCCTGGTGAAGGAAACCTTTCCCCTGCTTAAGAACTGCCCGGACATCAACTTTATCGGCAGCGTGGAGGCAAGGGATATTCCGGCGGGAGCGGCGGACGTGATAGTCTGCGAAGCTTTTGTGGGGAACGTGATTTTGAAAACTTATGAGGGTGTGGGACTGACGCTGATCTCCAAAGTGAAGGAGGGCATGATGACCTCTCTGCGCAGTAAGATCGGCGCGCTTTTAGTGAAGCCCGCGCTGAAAACGACTTTGAAAGCCTTTGATCTGGAGCAGTACGGCGGCGCGCCGCTTTTGGGACTTAAGGGGCTGGTTGTGAAAACCCACGGCAGCTCAAAGGCGAATGAGATAAAAAATTCTATTTTACAGTGCATTGCCTTTACGGAGCAGCAGATCAGCGAAAAGATACGGGAGAAGGTAACGGCGCAGGAAAATGAGGGCTAGCGTAGCAGCGATAAGATACCGATAGCGGACGACGCTTTAGAAAGCGGAGAGGTTTGTTTGGCGATGGAGCTTAAAAAATTACGGGAAGTGATAGCGGGGGTTTTAAGCGTAGACCCTAAGGAGATCACGGAAGAGACCACCTTTTTGGAGGATCTGGGAGCGGATTCTCTGGATGTATACCAGATTATCATGGGAATTGAGGATGCCTTTCAGATTGAAATACCTGCCGGAAAGGCGGAGCGCATCACTACGGTGGGACAGGCGGTAGAACTGATTAAGAGCAGCAGGGAGTAAGCGGTTGGCCCTTTCTGATGAGGAAGGGGCTTTTCCATGCGGAGGTTTTTATGGCGGACGAAACGTTTGACGCGTTGGAAGAAAAAATTGCATATCGATTTCGGGACAAAAAACTTTTGCGGCGGGCGCTGACCCACAGCTCTTATGCCAACGAAATGAAGATCAACAGATACGACGACTATGAACGGCTGGAATTTCTGGGAGACGCCGTGCTGGAGCTTGTGAGCAGCGATTTTCTTTTCCGGGAACGGGAGGAGACATCAGAAGGGGAACTGACCAAGATGCGGGCATCCATGGTTTGTGAGCCGGCGCTCGCTTACTGTGCAAGGGATTTTTCGCTGGAGCAGCATATTCTTCTGGGAAAGGGAGAGGAGGCCACCGGGGGAAGAAGCAGGGACTCCATTGTCTCGGATGTGATGGAAGCGGTAATCGGCGCGATTTATCTGGACGGCGGATTGGCGGAGGCTTCCGCTTTCATTCACCGTTTTGTTCTTTCGGATCTGGAACATAAGCAGCTTTTTTACGATGCCAAGACGATCCTGCAGGAGCTTGTGCAGCAGGGGAGTGAGGGCGCGCTTCGCTATGAGCTTGTAAAAGAGGAAGGGCCGCAGCACAATAAGATTTTTGAGGTGGAGGCCTATGTGGGAGAAAAAAAGGTGGGATGGGGAACCGGCCATTCCAAGAAGGCGGCACAGCAGCAGGCGGCATATCAGGCCCTTTTGGCGAGAAAAGAAGAGTGATGCGGTTTCGGATACAGGCGAGAGGTATATATGTATTTAAAAAGTATAGAAGTACACGGGTTTAAATCCTTTGCAAATAAAATTAACTTCAAATTTCACAACGGGATCACGGGCATTGTGGGGCCGAACGGTTCCGGGAAGAGCAATGTGGCAGACGCGGTCAGGTGGGTGCTGGGAGAGCAGCGCATCAAACAGCTTCGCGGCGTGTCCATGCAGGATGTAATCTTTTCCGGGACAGAGTTGAGAAAACCGCTGGGCTACGCCTATGTGGCGATTACACTGGACAATGCCGACCACCAGCTCCCGATTGATTTTGATGAGGTAACGGTGTCGCGAAGACTGTACCGCTCCGGGGAGAGCGAGTATATGTTAAACGGCACGCCCTGCCGTCTGAAAGACGTCAACGAACTGTTTTACGATACCGGTATCGGTAAGGAAGGCTATTCCATTATCGGGCAGGGCCAGATTGAGAAAATCTTAAGCGGCAAGCCGGAGGAGCGCAGGGAGCTTTTTGACGAGGCGGCCGGCATTGTGAAATTCAAGAGAAGAAAGTATGCGGCGCAGAAAAAGCTGGAGACGGAAAAACAGAATCTGCTGCGTGTGAACGATATTCTGGCGGAGCTTGAAAAGCAGACGGGGCCGTTAGAAAAGCAGGCGGAGAAGGCAAGGATTTATCTTCGCAGGAAAGAAGAATTAAAGACCCTTGACGTCAATGTTTTCCTGCTTGAAAACGTAAGGATTACGGAGCAGCTGAAGGATGTGGATGAGAAGCTGCGCATTGCGGGCGGGGACCTGCAGGAGACCACCGAAAAATACGAGTCTATTAAGGAGGAGTATGAGCAGATTCAGAGCCGTATCGAGCAGCTGGATGCGGAGATCGAGGCGGCGAGGGCTACGCTTACGGACACAGGCGTGATGCGTTCCAAGCTGGAGGGTGAGATCAATGTCTTAAAGGAACAGATTCACTCCGCGGAGGGAAACGAGGAGCATCTGCAGACACGTATCAACAGCATCAGTGAGCAGCTCGCCGAGAGGGACAAAGAGAGAGAAGCCATTCTCGGGGAGAAACAGGAGATTGATGAAAAGCTGGCAGCGCTGGAGGAGGAGCGGACGCAGGCCAGAGAGCTTCTGGAAAAAACCCAGAGCGAGATAGAAACTTTAAATAATCATATTGAAAGCGGAAAGAATACGATTATAGAGGCACTCAATAACCGGGCTACGATCAAATCCAGGCTGGGGCGTTTTGATACCATGCTGGAGCAGGTGAACATCCGGAAGGCAGAGCTTAACTCCAGACTTCTCCGGGCTAAGTCCGACGAGGCGGAACAGACGGAGACGATCAAAAAGCTGGAGGAGGAGTTTGCGGCCATCACCACGTCCATCAAGGAGCTGACGGAGCAGCAGGAGCTTATGGAGGAGCGCCTTGCCGGTGTGAGGGATGAACTGGCCGGAAAGGATCAGAAGCTGCGGGATACACAGGTGCTGTATCACCAGCAGAAGTCCAAGCTGGAGGCGCTCTCCAATCTGACAGAGCGCTACGAGGGGTACGGCGGCAGTGTCAAGGCTGTCATGGAGAAAAAGGATACGGAAAAGGGCATCATCGGCGTTGTGGCGGATATCATTCAGGCGGAAGCAAAGTATGAGACGGCCATAGAGACGGCGCTGGGCGGCAATATCCAGAATATTGTGACGGAGGATGAGGAGACCGCCAAGCGGATGATCGGCTTCTTAAAAAAAGCCAGGGCCGGGCGGGCCACGTTCCTGCCGCTTACAAGCATTACCCATCCGCAGGAGTTTAAAAATAAGGAGGCGCTGAAAGAGCCGGGCGTGGTGGGAATGGCGGATAAGCTTGTAAAAATCGAGAAGAAATACCAGAACGTAGCCAGGGCTATGCTTGGGCGTATTATGGTGGTAGACAATGTAGACAACGCGGTAAAAATCGCCAGAAAGTTTGATTACGGCATCCGCATGGTTACGCTGGAGGGCGAGCTTCTCGTGCCCGGCGGCGCCATCAGCGGCGGCGCGTTTAAGAATAACTCCAATCTGCTCGGCAGGCGCAGGGAGATGGAGGAACTGGAGAAAAAGGTAAAGCAGTATGTGAAGGAGATCGACCAGATCTTAAATGAGATCGAGGAGACAAAGCGCGGCCGCAATAAAATGCGTCTTGAGATCGAGGATATCAAGGGACAGATCCAGCGGAAATTTATCGAGCAGAATACCGCCAGAATGAATGTGATGCAGGCGGAGGAAAAGAAGAGCGAGACCACGGAGGGCTTCGGAGAATTAAAGACGGAGGAGCAGGATATCGAAACCCAGATCGGCGAGATCCGGACAGGCAAGGAGGAGGCGGCAAAGGAGCTGGCTGACTCCGAGGCGCTGGAAAAGAGCGTGGAAACCCAGATCGCCGCGTTTCAGGCACAACTGGAGGAAAAGCGTGCGCTGGAGTCCGAGCAGTCAGCGCAGATGGGGGAATGGGACGTCGAAGTAGAAAAAATGCGCCAGAACGCCGACTTCAAACAGCAGAATCTGGAGCGTGTGGACGGAGAGAGAGAACGTTACCGGACAGAGCTTAACGAGGTGAAGGAAGGTCTGCATCTGGGCAAGGAGGAAGTAGAGCGCAAAAAGGAGAGTATTCTCGAGATTGAAAGAACCATCGAAGCATCCCACACGGCGCAGACAGATGCGGAGAAAAAACTGAAAGAGGATGTGGAGACAAAGGAAGCGCTTTCAGGGAAACAGAAAAACTTCTTTGGTACGAGAGAAGAGCTTTCCCAGCGTATGACGGCGCTGGATAAGGAAGTATACCGTTTAAATGCGCAGAAGGAGCGGATGGAGGAATCGATCGAGTCCCAGATCAATTACATGTGGGATGAGTATGAGATCACCCTCTCCGACGCGGAAGGCTTAAAGAATGAAGAAATGACCGATCTGCCGGCCATGAAGCGGGAAATCAGCAGTTTAAAGTACGCGATCAGAAAACTTGGCGATGTGAACGTAAACGCCATCGAGGATTACCGGAATCTGATGGAGCGTTACACTTTTTTAAAGACGCAGCATGACGATCTGGTGGAGGCGGAGAAAACGCTGCTCGGCATTATTGAGGAGCTGGACACTTCCATGAGGAAACAGTTTAACGAAAAATTTGCCCAGATCAACCGGGAGTTTGACAAGGTATTCAAAGAGCTTTTCGGCGGCGGAAAGGGCGCGCTTGAACTGATTGAGGATGAGGATGTGCTGGAGGCGGGCATTCTGGTGATTGCACAGCCGCCTGGAAAGAAGCTGGTCAATATGATGCAGATGTCCGGCGGCGAAAAGTCCCTGACGGCGATCTGCCTGCTCTTTGCGATCCAGAACCTGAAGCCTTCGCCGTTCTGCCTTTTGGACGAGATCGAGGCGGCGCTTGATGAAAACAATGTGACGCGGTTTGCCAAGTATCTGCACAAGCTGACGAAGAGCACCCAGTTTATTGTGATTACCCACAGGCGGGGTACGATGGAGAAAGCGGACAGACTTTACGGAATTACCATGCAGGAGAAGGGGATCTCCACGCTGGTGAGCGTCAACCTGATAGACAAAGAACTCGAAGACTAACGTGAGAAGTATTTCTAAAGACGTCCCGCCAGTGGACGGGCGCCAAGAAGTACTATATCTCACGTGGGAGAACGCAAAATAGCATTCTCCGGGATTGAGGAGCGATAAGATATGGGAGAAGAGAAGAAGGGTTTCTTTGGCAGGCTGAAAGCGGGCCTGACCAAGACAAGAGACAATATTGTACACGGCATGGACTCCGTGTTTGGCGGATTTTCCAGTATCGACGACGATTTCTATGAGGAGCTGGAGGAAATCCTCATTATGGGGGACATCGGTGTCAATGCCACCGAAGAGATTCTGGAGCGGCTGAAAAAACAGGTCCGGGAGAACCATATTAAGGAGCCTGCAGCCTGTAGAGAACATCTGATTAACAGTATCAGCGAGCAGATGGAAGTGGGAGAGACCGCCTACGATTTTGAGAAGGAGCGGTCGGTGGTGATGATCATAGGCGTCAACGGCGTGGGAAAAACCACCACGGTGGGAAAACTTGCGGCACAGCTCAAAGGACAGGGGAAAAAGGTACTGATCGCGGCGGCGGATACGTTCCGGGCGGCGGCGGGAGAGCAGCTGTCGGAGTGGGCGGCCCGTGCCGGAGTGGATATGATCGGCGGCACGGAAGGCGCAGATCCGGCCAGTGTAATATTCGATGCGGTGAGCGCGGCGAAGGCCAGAAACGTGGATGTGCTTTTATGTGATACGGCGGGACGGCTCCATAACAAAAAGAATCTGATGGAAGAGCTGAAAAAGATCAACCGCATTATCGACAGGGAGTTTTCGGACGCCCACAGGGAGAATCTGGTTGTATTGGACGGTACCACCGGGCAGAACGCCCTGCAGCAGGCGAAAGAGTTCGGCGAGGTGGCGGATTTGACAGGCATTGTCCTGACGAAGCTGGACGGAACGGCAAAGGGCGGTATCGCGGTGGCGATCCAGTCGGAATTACAGCTCCCGGTGAAGTACATTGGCGTGGGAGAGTCCATAGAGGATTTACAGAAGTTTGATGCGAGACAGTTTGTGGACGCGCTTTTTGATGTGAAAGAGGAAGAGTAAGGAGGCACGGTGGGGATGGATGCATTGACGTTAGACCAGTTTGAGGAAGCCTATGAGGTCGTGAAGGAGGTAGCCTCGGAGACGAAGCTTGTGTACAGTGATTATTTCAGCGCGCAGACCGGGAACAAGGTTTATCTGAAACCGGAGAACATGCAGCTTACGGGAGCGTATAAGCTCAGGGGGGCTTACTATAAAATCAGTACCCTGACGGAGGAAGAGCGGGCCAAGGGTCTGATTACGGCTTCCGCTGGGAACCATGCCCAGGGCGTTGCTTACGCGGCCAAATGCTATGGGGTGAAGGCGGTGATCGTGATGCCTACCACAACCCCGTTAATTAAAGTCAACCGCACCAAAAGCTATGGGGCGGAGGTGATTCTGTACGGGGATGTGTATGATGAGGCCTGTGCCCACGCGCTGGAGCTGGCTGAAAAGAACGGCTATACTTTTGTGCATCCCTTCGACGATCTGGATGTGGCTACGGGACAGGGAACCATTGCCATGGAGATTATAAAAGAGCTCCCTCTGGTGGACTATATTCTTGTGCCGATCGGCGGCGGCGGCCTTGCAACTGGCGTATCTACGCTGGCGAAGCTTCTGAATCCGAAAATTAACGTGATCGGCGTGGAACCCGCGGGCGCCGCCTGTATGCAGGCATCCATCAGGGAGGGGAAAGTGCAGACCATGGCGCAGGTCAATACCATCGCGGACGGCACGGCGGTGAAAACGCCGGGCGAAAAGATTTTCCCTTATGTGAGCAAAAATCTGGATGCTATCATCACCGTGGAGGATGAGGAGCTGGTGGTGGCATTTCTGGATATGGTGGAAAACCATAAGATGGTAGTGGAAAATTCCGGGCTTCTCACAGTGGCGGCCTTAAAGCATCTGGATGTGAAGCACAAAAAGATCGTTTCCATCTTAAGCGGCGGCAATATGGACGTGATCACCATGTCCTCTGTAGTGCAGCAGGGGCTTGTGCTGCGCGACAGGATATTTACCGTGTCGGTGCTCCTGCCGGACAAGCCGGGAGAGCTTTCCCGGGTATCGGATGTGATTGCGAAGCAGAGCGGCAATGTCATCAAGCTGGAGCATAACCAGTTCGTCTCCATCAACCGCAATGCGGCGGTGGAGCTTCGGATTACGCTGGAGGCCTACGGCACGGAACACAAAAACCAGATCATCAAGGCCCTTGAGGACAACGGCTACCAGCCCAAGCTCGTGCGGGCGAGCGTGTAGCGGGTAAGAGGGATATGATATTCGCGATGGCAATGAGCAGTGCGCAGACAGACGAATAAACGCGGCGGGGAGCTTGCTCACCGAAGTGATTATTCGGATGGATGCATAGGGCGAAGCCCGCGAGCTCGGAAAACCGCAGATTTTCCGAGCGTGCACTGCGGATGATATAATTCCAAATGGATATGATAAAAAGAAAAGGCAGGACTCATATTCATGCAGAAAGTAAAGAAATATGTTATTATTACGGTAGCGGCACTTGTCTATGCCGTCGGGGTCAGTCTTTTCACGGACCCCAATAATATGGCGCCGGGCGGCGTGACAGGTATTTCCATTATTTTAAGCAGATTTCTGCCGGTCAGCACAGGTATACTTATTTTTCTGATCAATGTGCCGATCCTGATTTTTGCGGTCTGGAAATTCGGGCATGAGCTGACGGTGTCCACCATTTATGCCACGATGCAGATTTCGATTCTCACAACATGGTTGGAGCCGTTTGGGGCGGCTACGGACGATATCCTTCTGGCGGCGCTTGTGGGCGGCAGCCTGACAGCCGTATCAGTCGGCGTGATCATGCGCGTGGGAGCCACCACAGGCGGCATGGATATTATCGTCAAGGCGCTCAGGCTCCGCTTTCCGCATCTGAAGACGGGAAAAATATTTTTTATTGCGGACGCGCTGGTGGTGACTCTTTCCGGCATCGTATTCCGGGACCTGAATGCCGCGCTGTATGCGGCGATTTCCGCCATCTGTACCTCTGTGGTGATGGATATTGTGCTCTACGGCAGGGATGAGGCGAAGCTGTTGTATATTATCAGCGGCAGGGCGGAGGAAATTGCGGGGCGGCTTTTGTCGGATCTTGATATCGGCGTGACATATATAAAAGGGCAGGGCGCATATAGTGGAGATAACAAGAGGGTGATTATGTGTGTGGTGAAAAAGCATGTATCGCCCAGAGCGGAGGAGATTGTAAAACAGGAAGATCCGGATTCCTTTATGATTATCACGAGCGCGACCGAGGTGTTCGGAGAAGGGTACAAAAGCTACTTTAGTGAGCGCGTGTAACGCACGCGCATATAAAAGGAGAGTTTATGCAGGAGAATCATTCGCAGGGAAAGCGCAGCAGGAAGAAACGAAGGAGAAGTGAGAACAGCATCCTCGCAGGTTCCATTCTCCTATGTATCGTCACTTTAACGGCGGTAACGATCTGCCTGGTAATGGTCTTCCAGTACCGGGCGGTCCAGCAGAAGAACACGGCAGTTATGGGCGAGCTGGAAGCCATCCGACTGAGAGAGGAGGCTGCCTACAATCAGGCGGAAGTGGACGCCATGATTGAGAGCGCGGTGGAGGAGGCTAAGGAGAAAACCGGGGAAGAGGTGAGCGGGAAATTCCTTGACCGCATGAAGGAATTCATGACTTCCGGGTTGGGAACGACAGCAATGCTCCGGGATTTTTTCCCGGATGAGATCGTGGTGGCGGACTCCGGGCAATATTATTTCTTCCCGATTCTGGAAGCGTTAGCCAAGAATACATACGATCCTGAAGCCTTTATGGCGGACGGGGACGGTGTCATGCACTATTATGTGGATGGGGAGCGGGCTTCCCGCAAGGGCATAGATGTTTCCAGATATCAGGACAAAATCGACTGGGAGAAAGTGGCGGCAGACGAAGTGGATTACGCCTTCATCCGTCTGGGTATCCGGGGGTATACGGAGGGCGAGATTCTGGAGGACGAAACTTTTCAGACCAATATCAACGGTGCGCTAAAGAATGATATTGATGTGGGCGTTTACTTTTTTACGCAGGCCATGAGCGAGGAGGAAGCCGAGGAGGAGGCCGAGTTTGTGATTGAGTCCATTGCGCCGTATAAGGTGACATACCCCGTGGTTATTGACGTGGAGGCGGTGACGAGCACGAAAGCCAGGAGCAATGACCTGACCAGCGGGGAACGGACAAAATACTGTATCGCCTTTTGTGAAAAGATCAAAGAGGCCGGTTATACGCCCATGATTTACGGCAATTTAAAGACCTTTATGCTGCTTTTGGACATAGAGGAGCTGGAGGAATATGACAAGTGGTTTGCCTATTATGACGACATATATTATTTTCCTTATGACTTTAAGATCTGGCAGTACACCAACAAGGGAAAGGTGTCCGGCATCAAGGGCGACGTGGATTTGAATATCAGCTTTGAGGCGCCAAAGGAAGATGGCGGGGATGATGATACGTAAGGGCGGCGGTCCGGCCACGAAGCAGTTAGGCATGGTCTGATGCCTGTAATTATGAAAGCACTGAGTGGTTACCAATATACAAAAAAAGAAAGGCAGGGTTACGACATGAAATACGAATTTGAAGGTACTGTAGAATTTCGGGAGAATGAAAATGCCATCTCCGTGCCCTTCAATGTCTGGGAGGTATGTGAGAAGGTGGGGGACGCGCCGGTACGTGTCTGCTTTGACGACGTGTGCTTTATCTGCGACCTTCTGCCGAAAGGGCAGGGATATTATGACATTCCTGTCAGTCAGGATACACTGTCCAAGGTGGAGCTTGGAAAGAAATACCTGATTTCCATTGAGATTGTGGGCAATGTGCTGGGCGGTGGCGGCGACAGTCCTTACAGTGTGGAGCATCCGATCCGCAAAATTGATGGGGTGGAGCTCGTAACACAGCCCTGGGACGGCCTGTGCGGCCAGTCCTGTATTGCCATGATCGCGGGAACTACGCTGGATGAGGCCTGCGATATTATGAAGTGCAGGGAGTGGCAGGCGAACATGAGCAAGATGATCGCGACGCTGGAGTATCTGGGCATCCGCCATGCGGATAAGATTGTGTATACGCTGGGAAAGAGTGTGGAGCTGCCGAAATGCACGATTATCATGGAGCGTATGGGCAGATACAGCCATTATCTGGTGGGGTATGAGGGAAAGTATTATGACCCCAATCTGGGCGTGATCAAGGAGTTTGATCTGGCGAAGATGGTGGGATATCTGGAGATTATTGTGTAGTCGCTACAGGGAAGCCGCAGGCCGGGATGCAACGTGTGCAAACGGCGGATATTCCATATATAAAAAATCGTCGCTCGGCAGCGACGATTCAGAGAATGCTTCGCATTCTCCTTGAATGGTTTACGCTGTCGCAATTTCCTATAGAAATGAAAAAGCTGTCCTCTGCAAAACAGGAGACAGCTTTTGCTATATGCTTATATGAAAACCAGATCAGGTTTCGTTCATTTTATGTATGGATTCGGCGATGCTGTTGGCGTCCTGTGTGATCTTTTTATAGATCTCCGTGGACTGCTTGGAGAAGGCGCCCATCTGCTTCGCGATGATACCGAAGCCTGCGCCTGCCGCACCGACCCTGGCGGTCTCGATGGAGGCGTTTAACGCCATGATTGTCTGCTTGGATGCGATGGCCTCAAGCTCCTTGGTATTTTCTTTGATCCGTGTCACGGTTTCTGTGGCGTTTGCGATTTCCTCTTCCCATACATGAATTTTTTTATACTCTGTGGCGTTCATATATTCCTGAAGAACCATGCGGTTTACAACGTCGCCCAGAAGAGAGGCGGCAGCGTTGATCGACTTTTCGGAGCGAACGGGCACTTTATGGACGGCACGGACATAGGATTCCGGGTTGATGCCAAGTTCTTCGGCAATCTGTCTAAATTTTTCTTCGTCAGGTTCGTGGGGCAGAACCTGTCCGCCGATGACCGCGCCGAGCTTTTCACCGTTCATAATAATATCGATAGAGAAATCCATTAATCCCGCATGACATTCATAGACGCCTTTTCCGGCAGTGTCGCACTTCTGACAGCGTTTCGCGCCTTCCGCGCAGCCTCTTGTGTGTTTCATGCAAAATTCTGTAAAACCGCTTCCCTTTGTCAGATAGTTGCCTTCGGTGTCAATGGCAACGGCAGCAAGACCGGTAGCGGCAGAAAAAGCATCCTGAATTTTCTGCAATTGCGACAGATCCATAAAATCTGAGAGTTTCATGTCAATTCTCCTTCCTTCCACATTACTGTATCTATTATAGCATGTTTTTGTGGAAATGCCTATCTTTTTGTATGGTATAATATAGAATAAAAACTACAAAGGCGGGACAGAGGGATGACAGAAATATATTATGCGGAGGATGATCCGGGTATTGCGGGTACGGTGAAAGAATATCTGGCGCGGAAAGACATAAAAGTGTCGGTATACGGTACGCTTGCGGATCTGGGGCAGGCGCTGACAAAGTGTCTGCCTGCGATGGTGCTGCTTGACTGGAATATGCCGGACGGACGTGGGGACGGCCTGTGCCGGTGGATTCGCAAAAACTGGAAGGAGCTGCCGGTTATTTTCCTCACCGTGCGGGGTGACAGCACGGATATTGTTTCGGGATTTGAGAACGGTGCGGATGACTATGTGGTGAAGCCCTTCGCGCTGGAGGTACTGTATGCCAGAGTGAAGTCGCTTCTCAGGAGAAGCGGGAACATGGGCGGGCAGTATCTGTCCTGCGGCGAAATCACAATGGATTTAAACCGCATGCTGGTCAGATGTAGGGCGGAGGAGATTACTTTAAGCGCAGTGGAGTATCAGGTGCTTTTATGTCTGATGAGAAATAAGGGAAGAATAATGACCAGAGAGAAGCTGTTGGAACAGGTGTGGGATGTAAACGGAAACTATGTGAACGACAATACGCTGACTGTTACGGTCAAACGTCTGCGGGATAAACTGCACCAGCCGGTCTGTCTGAAAACGGTCAGAAGCGTGGGGTACCGGATGGAGGACATGGATGAATATGCGTGAAGTAAAAATCAGGAGGGCGGCCCGGAGAAATGACCTGTCAGCGAGCATGATTGGTTTCGGCGTTGTGGTTATGCTGGCTGGCGGCAGCTTTGGATGGCGTTTTTTTGGCGCGTGTCTTCTGGCAGCCGGAATTTTATGTCAAAAGAAAGGGGAGAGCCTGCGCATACAGGCGCTGACGGATTATCTGGAGCAGGCCAACGCAGGAAATGCAGCGGTCCTTTCCGCGCTGGGCGAGGATGGATATTCCAAACTGGAGGACGAAATCTATAAGACGGTGACGTACCTGTATCAGACAAGGGAGGAGGCTGTGCGGGCTAAAAAAGAGTTTGCGCAGAACCTGTCCAATATTGCGCATCAGATCAAGACGCCGATCACGGCCATTTCCCTGTGTATACAGACCATGGGAGGAGAAGCGGGGATGGAAGGGCGGGAGCAGATGCACAGACAGCTTGTGAGGCTCACGCATCTGGAAGAAGCCCTGCTTGTTTTAGCCCGTCTGGATGCCGGTACGTTGGTTTTAAAGAGGGAGGAGACGGATGTCTATACCCTGCTTATGCTTGCGGCGGATAATCTGCAGGAGATTTTCGCACAGGCGGAGGTATCCGTCGATATTCCAGAGCTTGAGGAAATGACGGTAAAGGTGGATCTGGACTGGACCATGGAGGCGGTGATGAACCTGATGAAAAACTGTGCGGAGCACAATGCGGGGGGATGCGTTCACTGCTCCTATGGGCAGAATCCCCTGTATACGGAAATTCTGATCTGGGATGAAGGGACGGGATTTGACAGGAAAGAGATCCCTCATCTTTTTGAACGGTTTTACAGGGGGAAAAATGCGGGAGGGGGCGGCATCGGTATCGGACTGGCGCTGGCCAAGGAGATGGTCGAACGGCAGAACGGCACTATCCGCGCGAAGAATCTGCCGGAGGGCGGCGCCTGCTTTGCACTTCGGTTTTACTGTCACTGAGCTGTCATTTTTGCCTGTTATGATGAGAGGGAAGGCAGCGGCGAAGCGTTTGGGGAGAAGGTGAGGCATTCCTGGAACCGACGCCGTGCGATAATTTTTGACAGGAGGAAACAGGCAGATGAACATTTTAACATGTGAGGGAGTCAGCAAGGTATATGGCGCCGGGGATAATCGGGTAGCTGCGCTTTCCGGCATTGACCTGACGGTTGACAGGGGAGAATTTGTGGCGATTACCGGGGCGTCGGGCTCGGGTAAATCCACTCTGCTGCATATTCTGGGAAGCGTGGACAAGCCGACAGCCGGCCGGGTTACCGTGGAGGGGACGGATCTCTCCGGGCTGAATCAGACGCAGGCGGCGATTTTCAGGCGCAGAAAGGTAGGGCTGGTATACCAGTTTTATAATCTGATCCCTACGCTGACAGTGCGCAAAAACATACTGATGCCGCTTACGCTGGATAAAAAAAAGCCAAACGAGGCGCACTTTGAAGAGGTGGTAAATGTGCTCGGTATTTCCGACCGGCTGGAGGCCTTGCCGAACCAGCTGTCGGGCGGGCAGCAGCAGAGGGTCGCCATTGCCCGCTCCCTGATTTATCGTCCGGCCCTGCTTCTGGCGGATGAGCCGACAGGGAATCTGGATCAGAAAAATTCCGGAGAAATCATGGATATGCTCAAGCTTTCCAACCGGAACTTAAAGCAGACGATTCTGCTGATAACCCACGATGAGAAGATCGCCCTGGAAGCGGACAGAATCATAACGATTGAAGACGGTCGCATTGTCAGCGATGAGAGAAGGGGGTAGGGAAGATGTGGAGAGAATATTCGTCGGGTTATCTGAAAAACAACCGTGCCGCGTCCGTCTCCGTTATGACGGCGGCCTTTATCTCGTCTTTGCTTTTGTCGTTGTTAAGCAGTCTTTTTTACAATATGTGGAAGTATGAGGTGGAGCGGCTCCGGGCGGAGGGGGATCAGTATGCGCTTATGGCCATGTATCTGGTGCGCGACGCGAATGATGAGGCGCCGAGACTTGTGTTCCCGCTGTTTCTTCTGATTATGGGACTGGCGTCGTTTTCACTGATTATAATCATCCACAATGCCTTTGCGGTGTCCATGCAGGCGAGAATCCACCAGTTTGGCATTTTAGCCAGCATCGGCGCAACACCGAAACAGATACGGGCATGCCTTTTGCAGGAGGCTGTTTATCTCTGCGCAGCGCCGGTTTTTTTGGGAACCGTGTTTGGCATTGCGGGGAGTATGGGGCTCCTTGCCCTGTTGGAGACGCTGATGCGGGATATGGAAGGCAGAAGGCCGGGGGTTTTTGGCTACCATCCGCTGATTCTGGCGTTTACGCTTCTGGTAACGGGGGTCACCATAGGGATATCTGTCTGGCTGCCTGCCCGGAAACTAAGCGTGATGACACCGCTGGAAGCTATCAAAAACACGGGGGAGCTGCATTTAAAGAGACGGAAGCATTCCCCGGTGCTTTCCCTGATGTTCGGTGTGGAGGGGGAGCTGGCCGGAAATGCGCTCAGGGCACAGCGGAAAGCGCTTCGGACTGCCTCGGTATCCCTGCTGCTTTCCATGACGGCCTTTACGCTTATGCAGTGCTTTTTTACCCTCTCGGATATCAGTACGCGGGAAACCTATTTTGAAAGGTATCAGGACGTCTGGGATATTATGGTTACGGTGAAGGATACGGGGATAGGCGCCTTCGGAGAAGCCGGAAAGCTTCGCGACATTCCCGGGGTGGAAGACGTGACTGCATACCAGAAGGCACAGGCGAAAAGCTGTATCACGGAGGAAAGAATGAGTGAGGAGCTGAAGGCGAACGGGGGATTCTCCCATGACTCCGGGAAGTATGTGACACAGGAGGGTGACGGTTTCTGGGTGAATGCGCCGGTTATGGTATTGGATGATGCGAGCTTTCTGGTATACTGTGAACAGATCGGTATTTCGCCGCGGACGGACGGCGCCGTGATCTGGAACAGAATCCGCGATGTGACCAATCCGGATTTCAGGCATCCGCAGTATATGCCTTATATCAAGGATGGCGGCACGACGAATCTCTCGCCGCAGACGGGCAGGGCGGAGACAGTGGAAATTCCGGTTCTGGCATGTACGGAAAAAGTGCCTGTGATAAGAGAGGAGTACGCCACGCTCGACAAGTATGAACTGGTACATTTTGTATCTGCATCCTTGTGGAAGAAAATGGAAGATCAGGTAGGCGGTGCGGAGAATGATACCCTGATACGGATACTGGGCAGGAAAGGGGTAACGCTCAGGGAACTGGAGACGATACAGGGTGAAGTCGACAAAAGCCTTGCGGGAGCTTATACGACAGAGAGTGAGAACCGCATCCGGGAATACGAGACGAATGACCAGAAAATACAGGGAATGATGATCGTGTTGGGGAGTTTTTGTGTTTTGCTTGCCCTGATTGGCGTGGGCGATGTGTTTTCCAATACGCTCGGTTTTGTGCGGCAGAGGAAAAGAGAGTTTGCCAGATATCTGTCGGTGGGCATGACGCCGGAGGAACTGCGGAAAATGTTCTGCATAGAGGCGTTTGTGCTTGCGGGCCGCCCGATGCTGCTGGCGGCGGCTGTGGCCTTTTTTGCCGTGGGAGCCATGTTGAGGGCAAGTTATATGGGCGCGGCGGAATTTCTGGCCGAGGCGCCTTTCTTTCCGGTAGGCGCGTTTATGCTGGCAGTCGGCGTCACGGTGGCTTCTGCCTATTGTCTCAGTTGGCGTAAGATGCGGAAAATCGATCTTGCGAAGGTTTTGCGGGACGATACGATGCTGTAGGAAGTTTGTGCCGGTTCGTATCACCGATATATTTCTGAACGGTTCAGATGAAGATTCTTTATTGTAAGCAGCTTAAGAAAACATTTTAAGAGAACTGCCGATTTCCAGAGGAGGTAAGAAGTGAAGCTTTATTTAATACGTCACGCAGAAAGTTATGGAAATATAAAGGGAAAAATAATATCCACCACAGATTTTGAACTGACAGAAAAGGGGATAGCGCAATCACAACGGATCGGACAAAAAATTTATCCAGAATTGAAAGAAGAACCGATATCAGCCTACTGTAGTTCACTTGCCAGAGCCCGACAGACACTCGTAGAGATTCTGCGCTGCATTGGACAAGAGAATGCTGAGATTACAGAAACGGATTCCTTAAAAGAAATGGATCTGGGACTGCTTGAAGGAATGACTTGGGAAGAACGGCGACAGAAATATCCAGAAGTAGATTTGGATAAAAAGCTGTCGCTGCTTCAGGCTCCCTGTGGGGAATCTTTTCAGGATGTAAAGAATCGGTGTAAAATATTCGCAGAAAAGTATTTGGAAAAAGAGGCAGATGAAAAAAACATAATCATTGTTTCCCACGGCATTACATTAAGAATATTAACAAACTTTCTCTTAAAACGTCCGGACGAAGATATCAATTTTTTAAATTGGATGGAGAATACTGCGTTGACAGAACTTATTCTGGAAAAAGAAAGCCATACATATCAATTGGTTCGGCTGAATGACTATTCGCATCTTAGAGAATTGCAAACCATTGGATATGAAAAATGGGGATTATTTGCAGAGCGTGATTATTGGGCAAAACAGCCCGGCTTTTAGACCGGCTCATTATAGCCGGCCGAAGAATAAAGAAAAGATAAACAAGCATTTCCTGTTTAATCTTAAATACATTTCGCCGCTAAATATGGGCCAGATAGAGCCTTTCCGGGGTGCGCTAACCAACGGCGGTCATTATCGCATTGTGATCACTTGTCAAAGAGATCGGCATGGGTGCCGGTTCGGTCTAACCTTAACTCATTATCTGTCTGTTTGTATATGAGTAGCCAGTCTGGTTCTATGTGACACTCTCTATACCCGGAGTAATTGCCGCTTAGATTATGATCTCTGTTTTGGGGCGGCAGTGGTTCGGGGACACGGAGTATATCAATCGCCTGTTGCAGTAAGGACATTTTATAGCCGCGCTTTACACAGGTTTTAAAGTCTTTTTTGAATCTGGTGGAATATCGTACATTGAGCATGGCTATTCCTCCATCAGTTCAGCAAACAGGGCTTCGGTGCTGCCGGTAAATAGGGTGCCGCCACCGCTTTCTAATTCCTCTATTGAGGCAATGGTTTCCGCATTTGGGATTTCTTCAGGGATTGCGGCTCCCTGTAAATATGGGATAACATAGAGCAGTTTGGCATCTGATATCTGGTCGATCAGTTGTTTGGCTAATTCACGGTTGCTCATAGAATGCACTTCCTTTCGTGGTTATTATATGTGGTTATGTATGACGTATTCGTTTTATCCATAGGGTCATCTCCTGCTTTATATTTTAGTTCCATCAGGGAAAGAAAATTCTGAAATATAGGAAGCCCCCATTATCTTTGCAATTTTGGAGAGTTCCTCCATCGAAAACTTATCGGTTTTCATTCGTTGGTTAAAGGCTTGGGGAGTTTTACCTAGAGATTTTGCAAGTTCGGATTCGCTCATACCTTTATATGCTAGTGCCATTTTTATTTTTTGTGCGTTTCCCATATATGTACCTCCTGTCTATAATACAAGAATACTCCAAATGTCAGAGAGAGTCAATGATAACCTTGATAAAGGAAAGGGAAAAATTGATAATGTAAAGAAAAAACTTCGCAAAAAGACAAGCTATGATAAAAGTACCCAATTATGGAAAAGTGAGGAAATAAGCGGTGATAACACAAGACAAAACAACACAAACACAGGTCTGTCAAGAAAAAATACTTGACACGCCTTTTCCCTTATAGTAAAATGCAAAAGTCGGCGATTGTTTGCCACAAACTCGCTGATGTGCCGTCCCGAAAAATCGGGATAAAACAGCGCAGAAGTGGTGAAGACATGGAAAAGATCGTAGAACAGGGGTTATTGTATGATTTCTATGGAGAGCTGCTGACCGGGCACCAGCAGGAGATTTACGAGAGCGTCGTGTATGAAAATCTTTCCCTCGGGGAGATTGCGGAGGCGCAGGGCGTCAGCAGGCAGGCGGTGCATGATATTGTAAAGCGCTGCGATAAGACGCTTCTCGGATATGAGAAGAAGCTCAGGCTGGTGGAGCGGTTTACAAACATTAAGGAAAAGATCGCGCAGATCAACAGTCTTTCCGAGCAGTATGAGAGCGGGGAGCTGACGGATCCGGCATCCTACGGTTCGCAGATCCGGGAATTGTCGGAAAGGATTATGCAGGAATTATAGCACATGGTAACGGCATGCCGGTACCATGGAGAAAGGCATAGGGACAGATGGCGTTTGAGAGTCTGACGGATAAACTGCAGAATGTGTTTAAGAACCTGAGAAGTAAGGGCCGTCTCACGGAGGAGGATGTCAAAACCGCTTTAAAAGAGGTGAAGATGGCGCTTTTGGAGGCCGACGTCAACTTTAAGGTGGTCAAACAGTTTGTGAAGTCCGTGGAAGAGCGGGCTGTCGGCGCGGATGTGCTGAACGGTTTGAATCCCGGGCAGATGGTGATTAAGATCGTGAATGAGGAAATGGTGTCCCTGATGGGTTCCGAAACCACGGAGATTACCATGCAGCCGGGAAAGGCCATCACGGTCATTATGATGTGCGGTCTGCAGGGTGCGGGTAAAACCACTACTACGGCAAAGATCGCGGGAAAGCTCAAATTAAAGGGGAAAAAGCCTCTTCTTGCGGCCTGTGATGTGTACCGTCCGGCGGCCATTAAGCAATTACAGGTAAACGGGGAAAAACAGCAGGTGGACGTTTTCTCCATGGGGGAAAACCACAAGCCGGTCAACATTGCAAAAGCGGCGGTCGAGCACGCGCAGAAGAACGGCCATAACGTGGTGATTTTAGATACGGCGGGCCGTCTGCATATAGACGAAGAGATGATGGCGGAGCTGATAGAGATTAAAGAGAACGTGGATGTGCACCAGACCCTTCTGGTGGTGGACGCCATGACTGGTCAGGACGCTGTCAACGTGGCAAAGGAATTTGATGAAAAAGTCGGCGTAGACGGGGTGATTCTGTCGAAGATGGACGGCGATTCCAGAGGCGGTGCGGCGCTTTCCGTCAAGGCCGTTACGGGTAAGCCAATTCTCTTTATCGGTATGGGAGAGAAGCTTTCCGACTTGGAGCAGTTTTACCCGGACCGTATGGCGAACCGGATTCTGGGTATGGGCGATGTGCTCACCCTGATTGAGAAGGCCCAGCAGAATCTCGACATAGACGAGGATAAAGAAAAAGAGATGGCTGCCCGCATGAAAAAGGGCAAGTTCGATTTCGACGACTATCTGGAGAGCATGAAGCAGATGCGCAATATGGGCGGTCTTTCCGGGATTTTAAGTATGATGCCCGGCATGGGAAAGCAGATGGCCGATATCGAGTCGGCGGTGGATGAGAAACAGCTTGCCCGCATGGAGGCGATTGTTCTTTCCATGACGCCGGAGGAGCGGCACAATCCCAAGCTCTTAAATCCCAGCAGGAAAGGGCGCATTGCCAAAGGAGCCGGGGTGGACATTGCGGTGGTCAACCGCTTCATCAAGCAGTTTGAACAGTCGCAGAAGATGATGAAGCAGATACCGGGCATGATGGGCGGTAAGAAAGGCCGCGGTATGTTCGGTGGTTTGGGTGGTATGAAATTCCCATTTTAGGGTTTCAAAATAAAACAAATTTTTTTACAGGAGGCAAAAAAATGGCAGTTAAGATCAGATTGAGAAGAATGGGACAGAAGAAGCATCCTTTCTACAGAATTGTTGTGGCGGATTCCAGATCCCCCAGAGACGGTAGATGTATCGCGGAGATCGGCACTTACGATCCCAACACAGATCCCAGCACCTACAAGGTAAATGAGGAGGAGGCAAAGAAGTGGCTTGCCAACGGCGCACAGCCCACAGAAATCGTGAGCAGAATCTTCAAGACGGTAGGCGTGACAAAGTAGGGGCGTTTGCGTAACTGAACAGTTATGAAGTTTCAGGTCGCTTTTGGAGGTGGACTATGAAAGAATTGGTTGAAGTGATCGCGAAAGCTCTTGTGGAAAACCCGGATGAGGTGGTGGTGACACAGAAGGAGGAAGGTAAGAACATTACCGTGGAGCTCCATGTGGCGCCCTCTGATATGGGAAAAGTTATCGGCAAACAGGGACGTATCGCAAAGGCGATCCGCTCTGTTGTCAAGGCGGCATCATCTAAGGACAATAAAAGAGTGGATGTAGAGATCATCTGACAAAAGGCCCCATGGATTTCCCTGTGGGGCCTTCTGCACGACAAACAGGGAGTAATTGATTGTGGCAACAGAAAGAAATGAAGAGTTACAGGTGGGGGTCATCACGCAGACCCACGGAATCCGGGGCGAGGTGAAGGTATTTCCCACCACGGACGACGCGAACCGTTTCAAGAAGCTGAAAGAGGTCATACTGGACACGGGGAGAGAGCGTCTTACCATGGAGATTGAGGGGGTCAAGTTCTTTAAGCAGTTTGTGATCCTGAAATTCAGGGGATATGATTCCATCAACGATGTGGAGAAATATAAACAGGGAAAGCTTCTGGTTACCCGCGATCAGGCGGTCAGATTAAAGAAGGATGAGTACTTTGTGGCGGATATGATCGGTATGCGGGTCGTTACGGATACGGGGGAGGACTTTGGTATTTTGAAGGAAGTGCTTGCAACCGGGGCAAACGACGTCTATGTGGTGAGCAGGGAGGATGCCGTGGAAGTCCTTCTTCCGGCGATCAGAGAGTGCATTAAAAACATAGATATGGACGGGCATGTGATGGAAATCCACGTCATGGACGGGTTATTGTAAATAACGGGAGACGCGATATGCGCGTGTTTTGGATGGCGCGGGTATCGCATTACTTTGGAGGATATGTGATGCTGAATTTCCATATACTGACGCTGTTTCCCGAGATGGTTATGCAGGGACTGCACACCAGCATTCTGGGCAGGGCGGTGAGCCGCGGCAATATCGCGATAGAGGCGGTCAATATACGGGATTTTACGACAGATAAGCACGGCAAGGTGGATGACTACACTTATGGGGGCGGCGCGGGGATGCTGATGCAGGCGCAGCCGGTTTATGATGCATACCAGTCCGTTGTTGACCAAATTGGTCATGAAAGACCGCGGCGTGTGATCTATGTCACCCCACAGGGGAAACCGTTTCATCAGGAGATGGCAAAGGAGCTTGCCGGGGAGGAGGAGCTGATCTTTCTCTGCGGCCATTATGAGGGGATTGACGAGCGGGTACTGGAGGAGATCGTCACGGATGAGATTTCGCTGGGAGATTATGTACTCACCGGCGGAGAACTGGCGGCTATGGTCATGGTGGATGCCATTGCCAGACTGGTGCCGGGCGTCCTGCACAACGGGGAGTCGGCGGAAACGGAGTCTTTTGGGGACGGCCTGCTGGAATATCCCCAGTATTCCCGGCCGGAGACCTGGCACGGGAAACGGGTGCCGGAGATCCTGCTTTCGGGCGATCACGCGAAGGTGGACGCATGGAGACTGGAGCAGGCGCTCCTTCGGACAAAGGAGAGAAGGCCGGATCTCTACGAGAAATATATGGAGGCACATCCGCCTGTGGAGAAGAGGCAGCGGAAACGTTAAAAACGAAAACTGGGGCTTGCATTTGCGCCCGTAGTATGGTAAATTATAAATGTTGTGAAGAAGGATGGTCCTCTGCTACAGACGTATTAAGAACATCCGGAGCATATCAGGAGGAGAATTATGAACGACATCATCAGAGAAATCGAAGCGGAACAGTTAAAAGAGAACGTGGGCGACTTCCATGTGGGCGACACCGTTAAGGTGTACGGTAAGATCAAGGAGGGTAACCGCGAGAGAATCCAGGTGTTCGAGGGAACCGTTCTGAAGATTCAGGGCGGCGGCAACAGAACGACTTTCACGGTGCGTAAGGTATCTAACGGCGTGGGCGTTGAGAAGACATGGCCGATGCATTCCCCGAATGTGGAAAAGGTTGAGGTTGTCAGAAGAGGTAAGGTGAGACGTGCTAAACTGAATTACCTGAGAGATCGCGTCGGTAAGAAAGCTAAGGTTAAAGAATTGGTTAAATAAGCGGAAGTGATGATGGAACAGATACCTCAGAGTAATTCGGGGTATCTGTTTGTTATTTCCGCGAGAAGCAGAGACAGAAGACAGTGGAGTGCATAAGATGGCGAGAAGAAAAGGCTTAACCTTTTATCAGAAAAAGAAAAGGCTTGATCCGAAGCTCTTAAAGGACATGGTGGAGCTGCTTGTGGGCGGCGCGGTCGCCGTCTTCCTGGCTTTTGTCCTTATCTTTTCCGTGGGAATGCGCACCAGTGTGATCGGTGATTCCATGGAGCCTGCCCTGCACAACGGACAGGAAATTCTGATGAACCGGATTCTTTACCGCATATCTACGCCCAAGCGCGGTGATGTGATTGTTTTTCTGCCAAACGGCAATAAAAATTCCCACTATTATGTGAAGCGGGTTGTGGGGCTTCCAGGTGAGACGGTGCAGATCAGAGAGGGAAATGTGTACATAGACGGGGCGCTTCTTCCGGAGAGCGAGCAGTTTGACAAGATCATAGATGCAGGCATCGCGCGCAATGAGCTGGTTCTTGCGAGCGATGAGTTTTTTGTGCTGGGGGATAACCGTAACAGCAGCGAGGACAGCCGCTCGGGAAATATCGGCGCGGTCAGGAAAGATAATATTATCGGTAAGGCGTGGTTCCATATGGCGGTAGAGGATGAGGCCATGGGGCTGATAGAATAGATGCGGAGCAAAAATTCGCATGCCGGGAAAGGAGTATGGTTACAGAATGAATTATCAGTGGTATCCGGGGCATATGACGAAGGCAAAGCGCATGATGCAGGAAAATATCAGTCTGATCGACCTGGTGATCGAGCTGGTGGATGCGCGGGTTCCGCTTTCCAGCAGAAATCCGGATATTGATGAGCTGGGAAAAAACAAATCCCGGCTGATTCTTCTGAATAAATCAGATCTGGCAGATCCGACAGAGAATAAACGCTGGATGGCGTATTTTAGAGAGCGCGGCTTCCATGTCCTGGAGGTCAATGCTAAGACAGGACAGGGGCTTAAGGCGATCCAGCCTAAGGTGAAGGAGGCTTGCCGCGAGAAGATCGAGAGGGACAAAAAGAGGGGAATCAGGAACCGTCCTGTCAGGGCGATTGTAGTGGGTATACCTAATGTGGGGAAATCCACGTTTATCAATTCTTTTGCGGGGAAAGCGTGTACAAAGACGGGAAATAGGCCGGGTGTGACTAAGGGCAAGCAGTGGATCAGACTCAATAAGGAGCTGGAGCTTTTAGATACGCCGGGTATTCTCTGGCCGAAGTTTGAGAGTGAGGAAGTCGGAAAACGCCTTGCCATGATCGGTTCCATGAATGACGAGATATTGCAGATGACAGAGCTTGCGCAGGAGCTTCTGGCTTATCTTCTGGAGCATTACAGGGAGCCGCTGTTTGAACGCTACCAGATGGAAGAGGCGGGCGGGCCGTTTACGCCGGTACAGGCGATGTCGCATATCTGTGAGAACCGCAAGTGCTATAAAAAGGGGCAGGAGCCGGATTATGAGAAGGCGGCGGCTCTTTTGATGGATGATTTCAGAAGCGGCAGGATAGGCAGAATTACATTGGAAACGTGTGGGGAAATGCAGGAGGAAGAGCAAAGTGAAGAAGGTACTGCGTGAGATTTTAAATACCAGTCTGTATCTGCTGGGCGTTTTGTGTCTCGTATATCTGGTGATTCATTTTGTGGGACAGAGAACACAGGTTCAGGGAAGTTCCATGGAAGCGACACTCAGCGCGGAAGACAATCTGATTGTGGATAAGCTGAGTTACCGGTTTCGCGATCCGGAGCGTTATGATATAATCGTCTTTTTGCAGACGGAGGAAACCTTCTATATTAAACGGATTATCGGGCTGCCGGGCGAGACGGTGCAGATTGACGAGGAGGGAAATATTTATGTGGACGGCGAGGTGCTGGAGGAATCCTACGGCAAGGAAGTGATCGCCAATCCTGGCAGGGCTTATGAGCCTGTTGAGCTGGGGCAGGACGAATACTTCGTTCTGGGGGATAACAGAAATAACAGCACCGACGGCAGAGATCCTTCCGTGGGCAACATCAGAAGGGAGAATATTATCGGCAGGGCGTGGTTGCGGATCTGGCCGCTTAACAAGTTTGGATTCGTGAAGCACCGCTGATGCGGCGCTTTACGGGAGCAAAACCGCAGAGCCTGCTTTATGGCGTGGCTCGCGGCCTTCGCAAAAATGCTTTGGCATGGAGGAAGAGATGGCGGAGAATATCAGTATAATCAGGAAAAAATTACAGGCGGCGGCTATTGGGGAGCTGCCTGTTTTGTTTTCGGCATATGAAGCGGACGAAAGGGCGGGCGTGCAGGCTGAAATTGCCAAAGCGAAAAAACGGATTCTTTCTTACGAAAAAGAGGTAAAGAGGACGGAAATGCTGATGCGCTATGAGCGGGAATATGCTGTTTATGCGCATATCTGCGGCGTTGACGAGGTGGGAAGAGGCCCGCTTGCCGGACCGGTGGTGGCCGGAGCGGTCATATTGCCGAAAGATTGTGATATTTTATATATCAATGATTCCAAGAAACTCTCCGAAAAAAAGAGAGAGGAGTTATATGAAACCATCATGGAAAAGGCGGTGGCGGTAGGCTTAGGTTACAGCACGCCGGAGCGGATCGATGAGATCAATATTCTGCAGGCTACCTACGAGGCTATGCGGGAAGCGATTGGAAAGCTATCGGTAACACCTGATATTTTATTAAATGATGCGGTAACCATACCAGAGGTCGGGATACGTCAGGTGCCTATTATTAAGGGGGACGCCAAGAGCATTTCGATTGGCGCGGCGAGCATCGTGGCGAAGGTGACAAGGGATCGCCTGATGGTGCGGTATGACGAGGCATATCCGGTGTACGGGTTTGCCTCCAACAAGGGATATGGGGCGCAGGCACATATTGACGCGCTGAAGCAGTACGGGCCGTGTCCCATACACAGAAAAACCTTTATCAAAAATTTTTGTGAGGTGTAAGATTGAATCTGGGAAGCATATTTAAAAAAGAAAATCAGAGGGTGAGGGCAAACGATACGGTAAGGGCGTCTGATGCCGTCAGCAAGGGAGAACGGCTTATGCGCCTGCAGAATGAAGTGCGTGCTTTAAAGCCGGGACAGACGCTGCAGGGGACGGTTGTGAGCAGGGAAGGCAATTCCGTGCAGATTGAGCTTGCCCAGGACTTTGCCATTAATGCCAAGATTGACAAGAGCGTGAGTCTGGCTCTGGGACAGATGATGAGCTTTGAGGTTAAGGCCAACAGCAGCTCCTTTATGTCCCTTGCGCCTCTCTACACCAATACGGCGAACACCGCTACGATTCTGCGCGCCTTGGCGGCGGCAGGCCTGCCGGAAACCGCTGAGAATATAGAGATGGTGGTCAAAATGATGGAGGAAGGGATGCCCATAGATAAGGAGTCGATCCTTAATATGAGCAGATTACTTATGGAGTATCCCGGAAATAATCCTACATCCATTATACAGATGACGAGACTGGGGCTGCCAGTGACAGAGACAAATATCGAGCAGTTTGAGCAGTATAAGGCGGCAAACCATCAGATTCTGGGGAGCGCGGAGACGATTATGGAGGAGCTGCCAAAGGCGTTTACGGAGCTGCTAAACAGTGGACAGGGAGAGAAGGCATACGCTTTTTATCAGGCGGTTATCGATATTTTTACGGAAGACGGAGCCGGGCAGGACGGCACTGTAGTCGTGCAGGGCGGCGAAGCCGGGGCGCAGCAGGGGAATGCAGAGGCTGTTCAGGAGGGCGCACAGACAGCGGAAAACGGCGGACAGACACAGAACGCCGCGTCCGCGGAGACGGCCGGACAGCCTGGGCAGACGGAAGAAGCAGCGCCGAAGGGACAGCCTGCCGGCGTTCCCGTGGAGGAATTGCCACAGGCAGGAACGACGGACGAAGGCAGGTCTTCCGCATTGAGTCAGGGTCAGTGGGAGCGGCTTGGAAATGCCCTGCGTGAGCTTGGCATGAACGAGGAAACGGCGGCACAGGTGAAGAACGGTACGCTTCCCCTGAAAGATGTACTGCAGTTTATCAAAGAGCTTATGCCGAAGGCGCTTCGGGGAGATGTGCCGGAACAGGCTTTGCAGCGGTTGCTTGGCGGAAAAGAATTTCAGGCGTTATTAAAGGAACAGATTGGCCGCCAGTGGATGATGGAACCGCAGGATGTGGCGGATAAAAAACAGGTCGAACAGCTTTACGAGCGGATCAGGGAGCAGACCGCAAGGCTGTCCCAGGCGCTGGAGACTGCGGGCCGGGGAGATACGCCTGTGGCGAGAAGCGTGCAGAACCTGCAGAACAATGTGGATTTTATGAACCAGATGAATCATCTTTACACGTATGTGCAGCTGCCTCTAAAGATGTTAGGGAACAATGCGCACGGCGATCTCTATGTTTATACCAACAAAAAGAATCTGGCGGCCAGAGATGGGCAGGTGAGCGCCCTTCTGCATCTGGATATGGAGCATCTGGGGCCGTTAGACGTCTATGTGACGATGAAGGATAAACAGGTGGCTACGAATTTTACAGTGTCGGATGAAAACATTTTAGATTTGATTGAGAAGCATATAGATATCCTTGACCAGAGACTGGAAGGCAGGGGGTATTCCCTGAAAGCACAGATGCATGTGAAGGAAGCGGACGGGGAAGATGAGGAAGATAACGCGATTATGCAGACGCTGCTGAGCCAGCAGAAAAATATTTCGGTACTCAGCAGGACGTCCTTTGATATGAGGGCCTAGAGTGAAAAGAACTTCTAGCCACTCACAGCAAAGGCTGTTTCGTGGAGAAGTTCTAGGAGTTGCGCCGCAACTCCGTTTCACTCGGGAGAATGCCTGAAAAGAGGCATTCTCCACACGGGTAAGGAGATGTTGGGAAAGCGGTATTCTCCGTGCGGGTAAGGAGATGTTGTGAAAGAGGCATTCTTCGCGCGGGTAAGGAGATGTTTGGAAAGCGGCATTCACCATGCGGGTAGGGTGAGATTGTGATGTAGAGGGGAAAAGAGGTGTTGGGATGGCAGAGAAGAAGCAGGAGAAGGAAAAAGTTAAGCAGGCGATTGCACTGGAATATGATCCTGATGACGAGGCGCCGCGCGTCATTGCCTCCGGCAGGGGCGCCTTGGCGGAACGTATCATTGAGAAGGCGAAGGAGGCGGATGTGCCGGTCCACCGGGATGATAAGCTGGCGGATACGCTTTCCCGTCTGGAGATTGGGGATATGATTCCGCCGGAGCTGTATGAGGTGGTGGCGGAAATCCTGATCTTTGTGGATTCCATGGATAAGGTGAAGGCCAAACTGGCGAAAGGCACATGAGGATGAATAAGAGAGAAAAAGGGGCACAGAAGGAAGCGCAGGTCTGTGCCCGTTTGCTTTCAGAGGGCGTGAAAATTGTGGAGCGGAATTTCCGTAACCGGCAGGGAGAAATAGATATCATAGGATATGACAGGGAGTACCTTGTCTTTTTTGAGGTGAAATACCGATCTGGGAACAGTAAGGGCAGTGCAGCGGAGGCCGTGGGCTATGCCAAGCAGAGGAAAATCTGCCGGGTGGCGGACTACTACCGGGCGCTTCACCGCTGTCCGGAGGATACGCCGATCCGTTTCGATGTGGTGGCGTTGGACGGGGAACATGTGAATTGGATCAAGGATGCGTTTGACTATATAAGATGATGTGCCGTGCTGCCGCTGACAGGGATTTGGCAGTAGTTGGCAGGCGGATCTGTATAAAAGAAAGGATATAATGATGGAATGGTACAGACATGAAAACAGCAGACATATGCGTGTGAACCGGGCGGGGGAGCTTGTGTACCTCACTTTTCCCATTCTGGAAGGAACGGGAGCGGTAAAGCATCTGTTTTCTACAAGGATGGGCGGCGTCAGCGAGGGGATTTACAGTTCCATGAATTTAAGCTATACAAGAGGAGACCGGAAAGAGGCCGTAGATGAAAACTACAGGCGCATAGCGGCTGTGCTTGGCTGCAGCGTGGAGGATATGGTCTGCTCCGACCAGACCCACACCACAAATCTGCGGATCGTGGGAAAGGCGGACGGTGGAAAGGGGATTACCAGAGAGAAGGACTACGGCGATGTGGATGGTCTTCTGACGGACGAACCGGGCGTATATCTGGCTACCTTTTTCGCGGACTGCGTGCCCCTGTATTTTGTGGATACGAAGAGAAAAGCGATTGCGCTGGCGCATTCCGGCTGGCGGGGGACTGTGGCCCGTATGGGGCAGTGCGTGGTGGAAAAGATGCGGGAAGCTTACGGCACAGACCCGGCTGATCTGGTGGCGGCGGTCGGGCCTTCCATCTGTCAGGAATGTTATGAGGTCAGCGGGGATGTGGCGGAGGCTTTTGCGGCGGCCTTTCATAAGCCCGGACAGGAGCGGGAGATACTGCTTCCGAAGGGCGGCGGTAAATATCAGCTTGATCTCTGGCGGGCAAACGAGATTGTGCTGACCGAAGCGGGGATTCCGTGGGATAACATTCAGATAACCGATCTGTGCACATGCCATAACGATTGTTATTTATTTTCGCACCGCGCAAGCAGGGGGCAGCGTGGAAATCTGGGCGCGTTTTTGGGGCTTGCGGCAAATTAAGAAAGTATTAAAGAAATTCCCAGCTATTCCTTTATGATTCCATGTTTTAATGATATCATAAACCGGTTTACGAAAGAGGAGAAAACAATGGCTAATATTCTGGTATGCGACGACGACAGGGAGATTGTGGATGCGATAGAGATTTATCTCCTGCAGGAAGGCTACACGATTTTTAAAGCGTACGACGGGCAGGAGGCAATCCGTGTACTGAAGGAGCAGCAGATCCATCTGCTTCTCATTGATATTATGATGCCGAAGCTGGACGGTATTCACGCCACTCTGAAGATCAGGGAGTATTCCAGCATCCCCATCATTTTCCTGTCGGCGAAGTCGGAGGATTCTGATAAGATTCTGGGGCTGAATATCGGGGCGGACGACTATATCACGAAGCCCTTTAATCCGCTGGAGCTGGTGGCGAGGGTGAAATCCAATCTCCGCAGATATACGATGCTTGGAAACCTCAACACGGAGAACAATGCGCTTTTCCAGGTGGGCGGTCTGTGTATCAACGACGATACCAAGGAAGTGACGGTGGACGGGGACAGCGTGAAGCTGACGCCTATCGAATATAATATTCTGCTTCTCCTTGTGAAGAACTGTGGCCGTGTTTTCTCCATAGACCAGATCTATGAGAGCATCTGGAACGAAGAGGCGATCGGCGCGGACAATACGGTGGCGGTACATATCAGGCATATCAGGGAGAAGATCGAGATTAACCCCAAGGAGCCGAGATACCTCAAAGTAGTTTGGGGCGTCGGTTACAAGGTGGAGAAGGATGTGTAAAGCCGGCATCACAGAAGAAAGGATATGTGGATGGAAAACACAGAGCGCGGGGGAATCCCGGAGGTTATAGGGACGGCAGGAGAGGGTGTGGCAGCGAAGGAGGGACAGCAGGATAATCATTCAGCCGGAAAGAATCAAAATAAGAAAAGAGTCGGGAAAAACAGGAACGGACTGAAGGCGCTGCTTCTGCTTTTACAGCACGCGGCGCTGGCGATCATGGTGTTTGCCGTGATTGTGGTGACGGTTTGCACGACGGTGCGGATTGAGGGAGTGCATTCGAAGAGCAGCTACAGTTATATCAGAAGCGCCGATCCGGGGACGCCTTTTGAGGAGTCGGATGCATTCAACTATATCTTCGGCTATGCGGTGGCGGATGTGATCCGCTTCGGTGTGGTGAGCAGCCAGATGGAGACGAAGGAAGCCTTCGACGGAAACAAGCTGGTGGATGTAACGGCCTACAATTACCGCAACAGCGGACTGCCGGATGAATATGTGACAGTAATTTACAGGCTGGAGGATCTGCTCAAATGGCAGAGCTACGGTTTTATCTACAATGAAGTAGAGATGACAGGGGCGGAAGCGTCGGCATTTCTTGCGGATACCACGCAGGTGACGACGATTGATCCTAAGAGCGGATACCAGAACACCACTGACGCCAGCTATTTAAAGTCTGACGTAAAGGATTATACCGTTGTCAGTGGTATGGCGGCAGGGGAAGAAACCGGCGAACGGGTCGTGGAGGTTGTGGGCGCGGATGAGAATTCCGGCTTTGTTTCCGGATATCAGCCGGCAGGTGCGCTGGGAGATCATGCCGAAGAGGCGGATACGCCGACTTTGATAGAGGCGAGTCCGTCAGTGAAGGTATATGATGCGGATGAAGCGGGGGTGTACGAATACTCGGTTCTGGTCAACCGTTATAAGACGGCGGAGGGCAAAAATCTGGAGGAGTATGTGTCTGACTGGGAACAGTATTATGATCTGTGCTATAACGTGCAGAAAGCAGCGGAAAGCCTTACCTACAATTATAATGAATACGCGGCGTACGGTGAATTTTACGATGTCAAAAATTCCAATGTGCGCTTCCTGATCGAGAAGACGGTGGGCGGGGAGACGCAGTATTACAGCAACATGGAGGAAGGTGGCTCTTACAGGAAGCTTGTTATGCAGATGATGGATACGCTGGCGTCGGGAAAGGCGGAGACGGATATTACCGCAGAGAAATTTGTTTACTACAGTCCTGCTGATATGGTTTACCGGACAAACACAACGATTGCGGAGGAGACGGTAAGGCAGATGCTCCAAAGCTATGATTATGCCTATCCGGAGTCTGTCAGAATCTGGATCGGTGTGGACAGGAGTTATCCTGCGCAGGACGTATTTACCCAGGGAGCCAGATATCTGCCCAATCTCTGGCTCTGGGTGGCGGCGGCTTTTCTGGCGGGAATATTGTATTTGATTCTCTTCGTCTGCCAGACGGTGATGACGGGAAGGGTGTATGACGAGACCGGCGAGAAGCGGATCAGACTGACTGCTTTTGATAAGATTCCGACGGAAGGGGCTCTTCTCATTGCTGTGGGGTCTGTGCTTATGGCGCTCTGGATGGCTGTTGTGCTTACGGCGCTTGCGGATATTGACCCCACCGATATTGACTTTTACCGGGAAGCGGTTCATGAGGACTGGTTTAAGGTGTTTTTGTTTATCGGTGTTTTTGTGGCGGATGTGCTGTTTACCTTTTTCTTCTACAGTCTGGTCAGAAGGATCAAGGCGTGGACGCTCTGGAAAAATTCGTGGCTGTATCGTCTGGCGAAACGGCTGATGAAATTTGCATGGAAGGTGTATGACAACGGCGGTGTTGTTCTGCGCACATGGGTGCCTTATGGCGTCTTTCTGGCGGTTAATCTGGTGCTGCTTTTGTGGGCTGTAGAGGTAGGGAACCCGCTTCTGGTGTTGTTTGCCGGTGCGATTGATTTGATTGTGGGTATTCTTCTCTATAAGGACGTGAAAGAGCGGCAGGGCATCGTGGAGGGCATAGAGATCATTACCGGGGGCCAGGTGGATCATCAGATCGATACGGAGGAGCTGCACGGGGACAACAGGACGCTGGCCCATTCTGTCAACAGTATCGGCAAAGGCATCAAGGAGGCCGTGGAGATCAGCATGAAGGACGAACGAATGAAGGCGGATCTGATCACCAACGTGTCCCACGATATCAAGACACCGCTCACCTCCATTATAAACTATGTAGATCTGATTAAGAGAGAGCAGGTGGACAACGAGAAGGTACAGAATTATATCCGCGTACTGGATGAAAAATCCCAGCGCCTGAAGCAGCTTACGGATGATCTGGTGGAAGCCAGCAAGATCACTTCGGGAAACATCAGCCTGCATTTCGAGCGGATTAACCTTACGGAGCTGATGAACCAGACGATCGGGGAGTTTTCAGAGAAGTTTGACACGAAAAACCTTACCACGGTGATGAATGTGAATATCAGGGAGGCGGTGATCGAGGCTGACAGCCGCAGAATCTGGCGGGTGATGGAGAATTTGTTCAACAATGTCTACAAATACGCCATGCCCGGCACGCGTGTGTATGTGACGCTGGAAAAGGCGGTGCCCGGCGCGGAGGAGGAAGAGGACAGAATTCAGGTGACGATCAAAAATATCTCGGAGAATCCGTTGTTATGTAAACCAGAAGAACTGACGGAGCGGTTTATCAGGGGCGACGAGTCCAGAACAACGGAGGGCAGCGGTCTTGGTCTTTCCATAGCGCAGAATCTGACCATAGCCCAGAGGGGAAGCTTTGAGATCGAGCTGGACGGGGATCTGTTTAAGGTACATCTGACATTCCCGGTTTCGGTTTCAACGTAACAGTTCAGATCCTTTCACTGTTTCAACTGTACATGCTTCGGCTTGTATGAAATAGTTACTTGCGTTCTTTCTTTCCGGCTTGTATAATTATTGTAGCAGCGATAACCTATGTTTTTGAAAGCAGGTGATAATATGCCGACAAATGCAGAAGTGATTGAAAAACTTGCGCGTCAATTGGAACGGGAACGGATTAACAATGATCTGCAGAGCTGTAAAACGCTGGAAGATTTTGAAGAGATCAAAAAAAAGTATGAACTTCTTTGCAGTGAAGACAAAAGGCAGTAAGCAGCCGAAGTTTCCTGCCTGAAATTCAGAAAGCAGAAAACTGCCGCACCTGTGTAAAGCAGGGCGGCAGTTTTTACGATTATCAGAAGCCTCAGATATCCAGTCCGCTCACCTCGCGGTTATTATACTTTGCAAGAACCTGATGGATCTTGTCTGTAGGCGTGTAGATATTTGCCATGGACGCATCGTGGTTCATAAAGTCGATGATGGATGCGATGAACTTACTCATATCCGCTTCTATGTAGTACGGCTTTTCTTTAAGCTCCGGTGGCTGATAGCAGAGGTTCGTGGTAACAATCCGATCAAAGTGGCATTTCTCGTAGGCGGCGTCAAAGGCGGAGAGTCCGTCCGTGAACAGCCCGAACGTACAGCAGATGAAGACACGCTTGGCGTTCATTTTCTTTAACTGTCTGGCGGTGTCAATCATACTGCCGCCGGAGGAGATCATGTCGTCGATGACGATGACATCCTTACCGTCAATATTTTCTCCCAGAAATTCATGCGCTACAATGGGATTTTTCCCGTTTACAATCGTGGAGTAATCCCGGCGCTTATAAAACATGCCCGTGTCTACGCCGAGAACGTTGGCCAGATATACGGCCCTGTCCAGCGCGCCCTCATCGGGGCTGATGACAATGGTATGATACTTGTCTATTATCAGATTTTTTTCCATGCGAAGCAGCGCCCGGATAAACTGGTAGGGGGGCATGAAATTATCGAAACCCTTGATGGGTACGGAATTCTGTACCCGGGGATCATGGGCGTCAAAGGTAATAAAATTGGATACGCCCATATCCATCAGCTCTTTGATGGCATAAGCGCAGTCAAGCGATTCCCTGCCGTTTCTTTTGTGCTGCCGCCCCTCGTAGAGGAAGGGCATGATCACATTGATACGGTGCGCTTTGCCGTTTATGGCAGAAATGACCCGTTTTAAGTCCTGATAGTGGTCATCGGGAGACATATGGTTCGTGAAACCGTTCATATGATAGGTGATGCTGTGGTTACAGACATCAGTCAGCAGGAAGACGTCCTTGCCTCTTACGGAATCATATAATACGGCCTTGCCTTCTCCGGTTCCGAAGCGGGGACACGCCACCTCCATCAGATAATTGTCTTCCATATAACCGTGGAAGGCCGGATCGTTTTTGACCTTGTTCTGCAGGTCGCGGCGGTATTCCACCAGATGACTGTTTACTTTTTCTGCCAGAGGAAGGGCCGCCTTCGGAGCGAGAAGCTTCATGGCAGCTACCGGCATAGAATGTTCAAGCTGTTCTGTATTAGGCATTTTTGTCTCCATGGGTCAAGGCTGAAAGATTTTCTCTCGATCTTTCTCCACTTATCAAGTTTATACGCATGGTAATGATTGCTTACAAAAATTTTATAACATTTGTGGAGGGGACATGTCAAGAGTATTCGGTGGGCACGGCATCAAATGTACCCAAAATAAAAGCGGGTTTGGCTTTACAAGAGAGCCAAGATGATGTAAAATCAAGCGGTATATGACTTATTGGTCCAGTGGGAAAGAAGGGCTGTGCGGGTAAACGGTGGCACTTTGTTTTCCGAGGCAAAATGGAGAGTATGACATGAGTAAGAAAAGAACCAAGCCGATTGTGGCAGTGGTGGGAAGGCCAAATGTTGGAAAATCCACCCTGTTTAACGCGCTGGCGGGTCAAAAGATCGCAATTGTGAAAGATACGCCGGGCATTACCAGAGACAGGATTTACGCGGATGTTTCCTGGCTTGACCGGAATTTTACACTGATTGATACGGGCGGTATCGAGCCGGAGAGCAAGGATATTATTCTGTCCCAGATGCGGGAGCAGGCGCAGATTGCCATAGATACGGCGGATGTGATTATTTTTCTGGTAGACGTGAAGCAGGGGCTGCAGGACGCGGATTCCAAGGTGGCCGATATGCTCAGACGGTCCCATAAGCCTGTGATTCTTGCGGTCAATAAGGTGGATGACTTTAAGAAATATATGGCGGATGTCTATGAGTTTTATAATCTGGGAATCGGGGAGCCTTACCCCATATCTTCCACCAACCGTCTTGGTTTCGGGGAGCTTCTGGATGAGGTGATTGCCCATTTCGGGCAGGAGGCTGAGGAAGAGGAGGAAGACGACCGCATCAAGGTGGCAATTATCGGGAAACCGAATGTAGGGAAATCCTCCATCATTAACCGTCTGATCGGGGAAAACCGTCTGATTGTTTCGGACATAGCCGGAACGACAAGAGACGCGGTAGACACAGAGATCACCCATAACGGGAAAGAATATGTCTTTATCGATACGGCGGGGCTTCGGAGAAAAAATAAAATAAAAGAAGAGCTGGAACGCTACATGATTATCCGTACGGTATCGGCGGTGGAGCGGGCGGATATTGCCGTGCTTATCATAGACGCCCTGGAAGGGGTGACGGAGCAGGACGCCAAGATCGCCGGGATTGCCCATGACAGGGGAAAAGCCGTGATTATTGCGGTCAATAAATGGGACGCCGTAGAGAAGGACAACCAGACGGTAAAGGAACATACGCAGAAAATAAGACAGGTGTTATCTTTTATGTCCTACGCGGAGATCATGTTTATCTCGGCTGTGAGCGGACAGCGGCTTATGAAGCTTTATGACGTGATAGACGCGGTAAATGAGAATCATTCCATGCGCGTGGCGACAGGTGTGTTAAACGAGATTGTGACAGAGGCGGTAGCGCTGCAGCAGCCCCCGGCGGACAAGGGAAAGCGTCTGCGCATCTATTATACGACGCAGGTTGCGGTGAAGCCGCCTACCTTTGTCATTTTCGTAAACGACAAGGAGCTGATGCACTTTTCCTATCTGCGGTATCTGGAAAATCAGATTCGGGATACTTTCGGCTTCGTGGGAACGCCCCTGAAGTTTTTTGTCAGGGAGAGAAAGGATAACAGATAAAAGTGGAACGGATCTTTTGCTTACTGATCGGCTACGTGTTTGGACTTTTCCAGACAGCTTATATTTATGGGAGACTGCACGGTATTGATATCAGAAATTACGGGAGCGGCAATGCGGGTACGACGAATACGCTCCGGGTATTTGGGACGAAGGCCGGTCTTCTGGTGCTGCTGGGAGACATTATGAAATGCATTCTGGCAGTAGTGATTACAGGTGTTATCTTCGGCGGCAGCCACCCGGACATGGTCTATCTGCTGAAAATGTATACGGCGGCGGGGGCGATTATCGGACATAACTTCCCCTTTTACCTCAAATTTAAAGGCGGAAAAGGCATTGCGGCTACGGCGGGACTGATTCTTTCTTTTCACCCGTACCTGATTCCGATGGGAGTTATATTATTTTTCGGTGCATTTTTCATCACCCATTATGTGTCTCTGGGATCACTTCTGGTGTACGCGGGATTTCTGGTTGAACTGATTATTTTGGGGCAGATGGGGATATTCGGTATGTCGCAGGCGCTGTTGATTGAGATGTATGTCATAGCGGGGCTTCTGACGGTTATGGCGTACTGGAAACACAGGGAGAACATCAGGCGGCTTGTAAGCGGTACGGAGCGTAAAACCTACCTGACCCACAAAAACACAGGGGCGGAGGAAACGGCAGAAGGTAAATCCGTGCAAAACTGAACGTGCGCGGCGTCAGGCTGTAAAGATGTAAGGAGCGGCAGCCGGAAAGCAGCGGCAGCAGAGATGCAGGAAGTATGCAAAGAAGAGGAAGCGGCAGGAAAAACAGGAAAGGAGTATCATATGTCGGATATCAGTATTATTGGCGCAGGAAGCTGGGGGACGGCGTTAGCGGTTCTTCTCCACAAAAACGGACATAATATCACGGTCTGGTCGATTATGGAGCCGGAGATTGCAATGCTGCAAAAGGAGCGTGAGCATAAGGATAAGCTGCCGGGCGTCAAACTGCCGGAGGACATGATATTTACCACCGATCTGGAGACAGCCGTCCGGAATAAGGATGTGCTTGTGCTGGCGGTTCCCTCGCCTTATACCAGAACCACTTCCCATTCGATGCAGCCCTATGTGAGCGAGGGGCAGATCATCGTCAATGTGGCGAAGGGGATAGAGGAAAAGACCCTTTTGACACTGTCGCAGATCGTAGAGGAAGAGATTCCCCAGGCGGAGGTGGCGGTACTGTCAGGCCCGTCCCACGCGGAGGAGGTGGGCAGAGGCATTCCCACAACAATTGTAGTGGGGGCGGAGAAGAAGGCCACGGCAGAATATCTCCAGAATATTTTTATGAACGAAGTGTTCCGCGTTTATATTACGCCGGATGTGCTTGGGGTGGAGCTTGGCGCGGCGCTTAAGAACGTGGTGGCGCTGGCGGCGGGAATCGCTGACGGTCTCGGCTACGGAGATAACACGAAGGCGGCGTTAATCACCAGAGGAATTGCGGAGATCGCAAGGCTTGGGCTTGCCATGGGAGGCAGGATTGAGACCTTCAGCGGGCTTACCGGCATCGGTGACCTGATCGTGACTTGTGCCTCCATGCACTCCAGAAACCGCCGGGCCGGTATTCTGATCGGCAAGGGATATACCATGGAGCAGGCCATGGATGAGGTGAAGATGGTGGTGGAAGGCGTTTACTCTGCCAAGGCGGCTATGGGGCTTGCGGAGAAGTACGGGGTGCAGCTTCCCATTATCGAGCAGGTGAACGCAGTATTGTTTGACGGAATGCCCGTGGACGAGGCGGTGAAAAACCTGATGCTGCGGGACAAGAAGATTGAAAATCCGCTGATTCCGTGGGAGGAAGGGTGAGGCTGAAATGTGATTGGCATCAGCCTAATCCGACCAGTTGGCCGGATTGGTGTCATCGGGGATACGGCCTGCCAGAATTTCTTCATAGTGTCTGCATTTGTGATCCATATAGTCAGCGGTGGCTTTTGCCTCCGCTGCTTTTTGATGGGCGGCCTCCCGCTGTCTGGCGATGATCTTATATCTTGCCAGCAGGTTTTCTTCAGATTCTTCCATCTGACATAAATCAAAGTATCTTTTGATTTCCTTAATCGGCATGCCACAGCTTTTCAGATATGTGATTCCACGCATCCAGTTGACGGCGGATTCATCGAACAGCCGATGGTTTCCGCCGTCCCTCTGACAGGGCAGCAGACCGATATCTGTGTAGTAGCGCACCGTATGTTCCGTCGCGTGAAACATTTCCGCAAATTCTTTGACGGTATAGGTCATGTAAACATCTCCTTCCGGCATCAGCCAATCCACCCCTTCACGATCAGGAAGAGAAGCAGCACCGGCAGGATGTAAGTCACATAGATGCGGATTCCTTTCGGCATTTTCAGACCCTCGCCAGTATTGGTCTCTTTCAGGTAATTCTCAAATCCCCAGCCGTACCTGGTTACGCAGAACAGCAGATAGACGAGTGCGCCCACCGGCAGGAGTATATTGCTGACGATAAAATCTTCCAGATCAAGAACCGTACTCCCCGCTCCAAGAGGCTGGAATGCCGACCATATATTATATCCGAACACACAGGGCAGGGAGAGCACGGTAAGGGCGGCAAGATTGACCATACAGGATTTTTTCCTGCTCCAGCCAAATAGATCCATCCCGCACGATATGATGTTCTCAAACACCGCCAGGATTGTGGAGAACGCCGCAAACGTCATAAATACAAAGAAAAGCGTTCCCCATACCCGTCCGCCTGCCATATGGTTAAAAATATTGGGCAGTGTGATGAAGATCAGACTGGGTCCCATATCCGGGCTGATATCAAAGGAGAAGCAGGTCGGAAAAATGATGAGTCCCGATACGAGCGCCACAAAAGTATCCAGAATGGCGATATTGACTGACTCGCCAAACAGCGTACGGCTTTTACCAATATAGCTTCCGAATATGGCCATGGAACCGATTCCCAGACTGAGGGTGAAAAATGCCTGATTCATGGCCGCGATGACAGTTTCCACAATGCCTACATCCTGCATTCTCTGCACATCGGGCAGAAGATAAAATTTCATTCCCTCCATGCCGCCAGGCAGTGTCATGCCGCGCACGGCAAGTATTACAATAATAAAAAGGAGCAGCGTCATCATAATCTTGGTAATTTTCTCAACGCCCTTCTGCAGGCCGAGTGAGCATACCAGAATGCCGGATGCCACGATGATGACCATTACCGTAGTCAGTACCAGGGGATTTTCCAGCATGCCCTGAAACATGTCCGCCACCTGAGCGGTGTCTTTTCCGACAAACTTGCCGGAAAGCATCTGATAGAAATAATACAGCATCCATCCGGCCACGGTGGTGTAGAACATCATCAGCAGATAATTGCCCGCCATGCCAAGATAGCCGTGCAGGTGCCATTTCTGTCCGGGCCTTTCCAGTTCCGTGAAGCTTTTGATTACACTTTTTCTGCTGGCGCGCCCTACGGCAAACTCCATAGTCATGACAGGCACGCCCATGGCGATCAGGAAGAACAGATAGAACAGCACAAACATGCCGCCGCCGTACATGCCGGCAATATACGGAAACCTCCACACGTTGCCGATACCGATCGCACATCCCGCCGATAACAGGATAAAGCCCATCCGTGAGCCGAATTTTTCTCTTTCCACTTTTCAGTCCTCCTCATATGTCTTTTTCATCAAAATTTGAAAAAGGGTATTGACTTCGAGTTACACGAAGCAAGTATACTCATCATAATACAGGAAAAGCATTTTGGCAACATAGGAAAAGGAGAGAGAAAAATATGGGATATCTTGGTGAGGAAATCAAAAAGCTGGGATTCGGCCTGATGCGCCTGCCGCAAAAGGATGGTGTGATTGACGTGGAGCAGGTAAAGGATATGGTAGACCTTTTTATGGAGGCCGGTTTTACCTATTTTGACACGGCGTGGGCCTATGCGGGGAGTGAGGATGCGATCAGACAGGCGCTGGTGGAGCGCTATCCGAGAGAGAGCTATCAGCTTGCCACCAAAAATGCGGCGTGGATTAACTGCAAAACCAGGGAGGAGGCTTACGCCCAGTTTGACACATCGTTAAAGCAGACTGGAGCGGGATATTTTGATTTCTATCTGCTACACAATCTGGGAGAAAGCAGATCGCGCTATTTTGATGACTTTGACATGTGGAACTGGTTGCTGGAAAAGAAGAAGGAGGGGCTGGTTAAGCATGTGGGCTTTTCTTTTCATTCCACGCCGGAGGAATTAGAGGCGATCCTGCAGGCGCACCCGGAGATGGAATTTGTACAGCTTCAGGTCAACTATGCGGACTGGGACAATCCGGCGGTGCAGTCGGGACACTGCTACGAAGTGGCGAGAAAGTATGGAAAACCGGTCGTGATTATGGAGCCTGTCAAGGGCGGGATGCTTGCGACTCCGCCGCCGTCCGTGGAGAAAATAATGAAGGAGGCGGAGCCGGACAGCTCCACTGCCTCCTGGGCAGTACGCTTTGCGGCTGGTTTAGAGGGCGTGATTACGGTTCTTTCCGGGATGAGTACAGTGGAGCAGATGAAGGACAATCTGTCTTACATGAAATCCTTCACGGGGCTTTCCGAAAGCCAGCGGGAGACGCTGAAAAAGGCGCAGGAGGAGCTGAAAAAGATTCCGCTCATCCCATGTACTTCCTGCAACTACTGCGCGAAGGTCTGCCCGATGAATATCGGTATTTCCGGTTCTTTCACGGCCATGAACTACCTGACGCTTTACAGCGATATTGAAAGGGCAAGGCATCAGGAGGGGTGGCTTGTGGGCGGCCATGGACAGAAATCCGCCGGCGATTGTGTCAAATGCGGGAAATGCGAGGAGGCATGTCCCCAGCACATTCAGATCAGGGACACGCTGGAGAGGGTGAAGGACGTACTTCTGGCATAGGAAAAATCGTGTACAGATATGAAAAAACAGCGGTTGGTCTGCGATACCACCGCTGTTTTTGCGTGATGCATATTCAGGTTATAAACAGTTGGTTTTCGGGCGGACAGGAATCCGGGCTTTATGCAGGCTCAGATCAGTCCGCAGATTTCCGTAGTCGTCCTCAGCTTGTTCATAGAATAGATATGAATGCCGTCCACCCCGTGCTTCTTCAGATCAAGGATCTGGCGCACTGCGTAGTCGATCCCGGCCTTGCGCATGTCCTCCTTGTTTTCCCCGTAAGTGGCAATCAGATCCGCCAGTTCTTTGGGGACGGAGGAGCCGGAGAGCGAGACAGTGGTGCCAAGCTGCTTCGCCGTGGTGATGGGCATGATGCCAGCATGGACGGGAACCGTGATGCCCTTGGCGCGCACCAGCTCCATAAAACGGTAAAAACAGGCGTTATCAAAAAACATCTGGGTTACCAGAGAGGTGACACCCGCGTCCACCTTTTCTTTTAAATGCGCTAAATCTTCTTCCAGACTGGGAGCTTCAAAATGCTTTTCAGGATAGCAGGCCCCCGATATCTGCAGGGAAGTATGCGCTTTTAAGTGGCGCACCAGATCCGTTGCGTAGAAAAATTCCCGGCTGTTGAACTGTTCATCCGTCATATGCTGGGGTCTGTCCCCGCGCAGGGCAAGTACATGGTTTACGCCCGCGGATGCGAGCGCTTCACAGTTTTTCTCAAGATCCGCTTTGGTGAAGCCGACACAGGTGATGTGAGCGATGGCGTCGATGCCAAGCTCTTTCTGGATAAAAGAGGCGATCTCGATGGTTTTTCCCGCGCGGGAACCGCCTGCGCCGTATGTACAGCTTATAAAATCGGGATGCAGCTTCGCGGCTTCTCTCAGAAAATCAAATATGTTCTCAAATTCTTCTTCCTTTTTCGGGGGAAAAACCTCGAAGGAGAGGTTTGTATTCTGTGACATGGCATGGTTTCCTTTCTACTTGCTTTTTTCTTCCGTGCACTTGATTTTAGTATGCCTGTGAAGAAACAATTCCTTGCTTTTACATCTGAAATATCGTAACATAAATTTATAATGTATGCAATCACCTAAATCCGCAAAACGGGATGGAGACAAGATTGAAAAATCACACTGATGTGCTGATTTTTCAATCACGAGTTTGCGTCGGAGCCACAAACTCGGAATCGCAGAGCCAAATTGGAGATTTGGCTCGCGTCCTTCGCAAAATATGCTCCGACATGGAGGTAAATATGGCAAATACGAAATTTGAGAGCACCGCCCAATATGTGGCGTCTGAGCAGCTTCTGGCAAGCGTAAACGTGGCAATCGCCCTGCAGAAGCCCCTTTTGATCAAGGGAGAGCCGGGCACGGGTAAGACGATGCTGGCGCAGGCAGTGGCGGAGTCACTCGGCAAAAAATTGATTATCTGGAACATCAAGTCTACCACAAAAGCGCAGGACGGGCTTTATATGTACGATACGATCCAGAGACTTTACGACGGGCAGTTCGGTGAGGAGGGCGTGGATGATATCGCCCATTATATCAAGCTGGGCAAGCTTGGAGAGGCGTTTGAGGCTGACGAGCAGGTGATTCTTCTGATCGATGAGATCGACAAGGCGGATCTGGAGTTTCCGAACGACCTGCTCTGGGAGCTTGACCAGATGGAGTTTTATATTCATGAGACGAAGCGGACCGTAAAGGCGAAGCACAGACCCATCGTGATTATCACATCCAATGCGGAGAAGGAGCTGCCGGACGCGTTCCTGCGCAGATGCATCTTCCACTATATTGATTTCCCGGATCAGGAGCTGATGGAGGAGATTGTGAGAACCCATTATCCCGATGTGGAGGATAAGCTGTTAAAGGATGCCATGGAGGTATTTTACTGGATCCGTTCCATGAAGGATATCCGTAAAAAGCCGAGCACTTCGGAGCTGATCGACTGGATCAACGCTTTACAGATCGGCGGGATTCCCACGGACAGGCTGCGGCAGGAGCTGCCGTTTATCGGGGTGGTAGTGAAGAAAGACGAGGATCTGGAGACGGTGAAGAACAAAACCGACTTTTAGCAACAGCTGTTATTAAATTCGCTGTCAGAACAGGACGGATGTGATTTGAAAGTTACGTCCTGGCAGGAATGTTTCAGAATGGAGATTCTATGTTCAGTAAATTTTTTTATACCTTAAAGGACAAGGGGCTGGAAGTGTCCTTAAGCGAGTGGCTGACCTTGCAGGACGCCCTGCAGCAGGGACTCTGCCACAGCAGTCTGACGGAATTTTATTATTTGGCACGGATGATTCTTGTGAAGTCGGAGACAGAGTTTGACAAGTTCGACATGGCCTTTGACGAGGTGTTCAAGGGTATTATGTCTGAGAACGAGGTGGGCAAAAATCTGCTGCGCTGGCTGGATAAGCCGGAGATGCAGGACGTCTTCGAGGAGATGCGCCATGAGATGAATCAGGAAGTGATTACCCTGGACAAGGACGATATTGAGAATAAGTTTAAGGACAGGCTGCGGGACCAGAACGAGGAGCACAACGGCGGCAGCTACTGGATCGGCACCATGGGAAAGACGTCCTTTGGGAATATGGGCGGTAACATGGGCGGTATCCGGGTGGGCGGCACCACGGGCTACCAGTCCGCCTTTCAGGTGGTGGGCGCCAGAAAGTACCGGGATTTCCGCAATGACAAGGTGCTGGACAACAGGCAGTTCCAGATGGCCCTTCGCAAGCTCAGACAGTTTTCCACGAAGCTGGATATCCCGGAGACGGAGCTTGACATTAACGGTACCGTGGACGCCACATGCAATAACGGCGGCTGTCTGCAGATCGTGATGGAGAAGCCCCGGAAAAATGCGGTGAAGCTGTTGCTTCTGATGGACTCGGGCGGCACCATGATTCCGTACACCACGCTCCTTAGCGAGCTGTTCCAGTCCGTGCATAAGTCCAACCATTATAAGGACGTAAAGACTTACTTTTTCCATAACTGCATTTATTCCAACCTCTACACGACACCGGAGTGTGAGAACGGCGAGTGGATTGAGACGGAGTGGATGTTCCGCAATCTGGACAGCGATTATAAAGTGATTATCGTGGGGGACGCGGCCATGGCGCCGGAGGAGCTTTATTCGACCACCGGCAATTACAGAGGACCAAACGGCGGGCTTTCCGGGATGGACTGGCTGCTTCTGATGAAACAGCATTATAAAAAGATTGTGTGGCTCAACCCCAAGATGGCGCCTGGACACGCGCCCTGGCGGGAGGCGGAGACGGCGATCAAGGGCATTTTTCCGATGTATAAGCTGACCGTTGACGGCTTAAATCAGGCGATGATGAAACTGATGGTGAACCGGTGAGTTGCGGCTCCAGTGCTTATAAAAATTGGAAGAGACATTAACTTATGAAAAAACAGCCAAGAGGAAACTTGAGGCTGTTTTTTGCTGTATTGTAAAGGAAATTTTCCGGCGGGTTTCAGGTCCGCGAAGCGGATCCCGCAATCGTACAGACTCGATTATAGCTGGCTGCTTCTTGACAGATTTGCGTGGGGGGGGGGTAGAATGGAAAATGGTGGGAAACGCGCACTATTCGATTATATCAATTTCAGAAAGGAAATGAGAGGGAAAGAGAATGCAGCAGACAATGAAAAGAGGACAAGTAAGGCGCAGGCTGATGGCAGGGTTATTCTGTATCAGCCTGTTTGCGGCTGATCTGGCGTCAGCGGTTCCGGCTTGGGCGAAGGAGCCTGCCGCAGAGGCGGGGCAGATACAGGAGTCCGGCGCAGAGGGCATGGGGGAAGTGCAGAGCCCTGACGGCGGGAAACAGGATGGGACAGTGCAGAGTCCCGGCGGGGAAAGTGATGGGGACGATGCTTCCAATCCCAGCGGAGGAAACGACGGCAGTCAGACACAGAACCCCGAGGAAGGGAATGCGGGAGATCATGCGCCCGGTTCCGGCGAGAGTAACGAAGGGGATGATGCTTCCAATCCAGACGAAGGGAATGGTGGGGATCATGCGTCCGATTCCGGCGAAGGAAACGAAGAGAACGATGTTTCCAATCCAGACGAAGGGAATGGTGGGGATCATGCGCCCGGTTCCGGTGAAGGAAATGATGGGGACGATGCGCCCAAACCCGGCGAAGAGGGCGGCGTGGCAGATGATCCGGCAGAGAAGCCGGATGCGTCCGTTGAGGAAGAACCGGATTCCGTATCGGAGAATGACGTGAAGGATGCGGATTCCGTGTCGGAGAATGATGTGGAAGTGTACGCGCTGGCAGCGACTGCGGACGCGATCGCCAGCGGCACTTATCAAAATATTACGTGGGTGATTGATGCGAACGGAAAGTTGACGGTGGAAGGGACGGGGGACTTCGCGGCGCCGCACAGCGTTGGAGCGGATAGCGGAAGGGCGCCTTGGTATGCCAATAGGTTATCCGTGAAGTCCGCAGCTGTGAATGTGAAGGGAATGACAGACGCTTCCCGTATGTTTTGGGGCTGCTCTAATCTGAAGAGCGTGGATCTGAGCGGATTTGATACCGGCACCGTTACCAATATGGAAATGATGTTTTCCGGATGCGGGATGGAGAGCCTGGATTTAAGAAGCTTCGATACCCGAAACGTGACGAATATGAATGCGATGTTTTGGAGCTGCCCTAATCTGACTAACTTGGACGTAAGCAGTTTTGACACCGCAAAAGTAACAGACATGTACTTTATGTTTAACAGTTGTAATAAGCTGACAGAATTGGACATACGAAACTTTAATACGGGCAGCGTGGAAAACATGGAAAACATGTTCGGCGGGTGTACGAACCTGAAAAGTTTGAAGCGGGGGCGCTTCAACACGGGAAAGGTCACCACTATGGCCGGTATGTTTACAAATTGTAAAGCACTGACCGGCGTGGATGTGAGCGATTTTGATACGAGTAACGTCAGAGATATGTCGAACATGTTTGACGGCTGTAAGGACTTAACCAGTCTGGATGTAAGCAAATTTAATACGAAAAACGTCGAGGACATGAGACGTATGTTTGGCGGCTGCAGCAGTTTGAAGAGTTTGGATCTGCATACGTTTGATACATCGAATGTTACGGAAATGGATGTTATGTTTGCAGACTGCACCAAGTTAGCTCAACTGAATATCAGCGGTTTTGACACTTCCAAAGTGTGGCGAATGTTTGGTATGTTTCAAAAGTGCAGCAGTCTGACAAGTTTGGATTTGAGCGGATTCGACACGGCGGAAGTGTCTGAAATGCAGAATATGTTTGAAGGCTGTTCTTCGCTGACGAAACTGGATCTGCACCACTTTGACACTTCAGCAGTGAAGAACATGAGTTATATGTTTTCGGGTTGCTCTAAGCTGGAGCGGCTGGATCTTGGCGGGTTTGATACAGCGGCAGTAACAAACATGAAAGCTATGTTCAGTGGATGCCACAAATTGAAGGCACTTGATCTGAGCAGCTTCGACACTGCCAATGTAACAAATATGTCTTATATGTTCCAGCTCAACATAGGATTAGCTGATCTGGATGTGAGTAATTTTAATACAAAAAAAGTTACTGATATGAGTAATATGTTCTCCAGATGTGATAATTTAGGAAGTATTGATTTGAGCAGTTTTGAAATGAAACCTTATGGCTCGGTGAATGTGGGAAGTATGTTTTACTATTGTATCAGCCTGACCAGTTTGGATTTGAGTAACTTCAATTTCAGCAATATATCAAACGGAGCATCGTCGATGTTTTCTTCCTGCAAAAATCTGACTGAGATCTATACCCCCTACCAAGTGAAGGCAGGCGTTGGAATTAAGCTTCCGCAGGACAAGACCAGCGATGTGTGGTATCGGAGGGACGGCGAAAAGTATGTGGAGGTCGAAACTGTGCCGGAGGGTCTCGATCACAGCGTTCTGTTGACCAGAAATAGGCAGCCCGATGGAATTGCCACCCGTATTACGGCGAAGAAGGGCAAGACCGTATATGCCTGCGGTGAGACGGTTAACACGACTGATTTGGTTGTCTCCTATTATGGGGCGGACGGCAGCGTCAGACATTTAGCCGCATCGGAATACAAGACAAATGCGGATGAAATTGACACGTCCAAACCCGGGGAAAGGATGCTGACTGTAAATTATGAGAAAGACGGAATAAGCTTAACGGCACAGATTAATCTGACGGTGTCCTATATACTAAAGACGACGACGGTGGATATTACTCTGTCGACGGAGGCTGGCAGCTATGTCTATGACGGCACTCCCAAGACGCCGAAACCGGTGGTTTTCTATAAAATTGCGGCTGATAATAGCGTATCGATGACAGAGGGGACGGACTACACCGTATCCTACCGCAACAACGTAAACGCAAATGAGGCGGGAACGGGAGCAGCCACACCTGCGGTCATCATCAAGGGTACGGGCAGCTACAGCGGCACGGTCACAAAGACCTTCCCCATCGGGAAGGCGGCTGCGCCGGTGGCGGAGACAAAAAGCGTGATCGCCGCACAGTGCACGCAGGCAAAAGAGGGACGCACCATAGACCTTTCCACAAGCTTTGTGTCTTATGGGAAAAAGACCGACTATGAGGTCATAAGTGTGGAAGACGTAAATAACATCTTCTCCAAAACGCCTGCCACGGCGGATATCAGAAACGGCGTCCTGACATATGGCACGAATGTGTCGGAAGAAGGGACAACGGCGTCCATAAAGATAAAAGTATCCTTCCAAAATTATAAGGATGCGGAACTGACCGTACAGATCACCATGGCGGCAAAGAAAGCGGCGCTCATTTCCGGGATCACGATAGAGGACAGGGCGTATAACGGCGAGCCGGTCTCCTACAGCGGAACCGTTTCCGTAAAGGCAGAGGACGGCACAGACCTGACGGGAAAGGTAAGCCTTGTTTTTGGCTACAGCGGGACAACGGCGGACGATAAGCCTTATCCTGAGAAAGAAGGGACTGCGGAGGCCGCGCCGGTGAACGCGGGGAACTATATACTGACTGTATCGGTTGACGAAAAAGACGCCGATTATACGGGAACTGCGGAATACCACTTCCAAATCCAACAGACGGAGGCCGTTGTGAGGGCGGATGACCTGAACGTGCCGACGAAGGAGGCAGGTCAGGAAGGCAGCAGCACGATTCCGGCGGCGGAATGTGACTTCGGGTATACCGTGGCAGGGCTGCTGGCTGCAGATGCGTTGGTGAAAGAGCCCTCCTATACCGTGACAAAGGATGAGGCGGGAATGGAAATCGTGACAGCCATTGACAGGACAAAGGAGGGGACATACTACATCCATCCGTCGGGCGCGGATGCGGGGATGAACTATCACATTTCCTACCGATACGGTATCCTTACGGTGTCCGAGGAGCGGGTGGCGTATAAGGCTACGCTTGACGGCATGGGGCATTGCAGCACGGTCACGAAGAGCGGTATCAGGGCGGGCAGCCTTTTAGAGCTTACGGACAGCGAGCGGACGCCGGTGGCGCAAGAGCCGGGATATGTGTTTGCGGGCTGGTATAAGGATAAGAGTTTTGCCAAAGAAAAAGAGTGGGATTTTGACGCGGACACGGTACAGTCAGACGTGACTCTGTATGCCTGCTGGCTGACTGCGGCAGCGGCGGACGGGAACGGCCTGAAGCTGTGCATACAGGAGATCCCGAACCTGACTTATACGGGCAGCGCCCAGAAACCGGCGGTGACCGTATATGACAGCGACGGCAAAACCCTCTTAAGGGCGGGGAAGGATTACACTGTGAAATATGCCAACAATACCGACGCGGTGGCAGTCGGTGAGGACGGGAGGCCGGATGAGACGGGCGGTACTGTCAAGGTGGAGAACCCTGGGAAAAATACTGAGAAGTTCACGGACATCAGCGGGAAGTTCAGCAGGGAAATTCCTTATGTGATTATCACGGGGAAAGGCAACTATGCGGAGACTATTTATAGGAATTTCCTGATCCTGCCTGCGGATATAGCAGCGGAAGAGGCGGATTCCGTACAAAGTGCAGGCAGCACACCCCTTGCACCGGGCTTTACCCTGAAATACACGGACCAGTTTGAGACGAAGAAAGGCAAAACGGCAAAGATCATAACTGCCTTTAAACATAAGAAGGCATTGAAGGCGGATCAGGACTATACGGTCAGCGTGACAGATGAGGCGGGAAAAAATGTGTCGCTGGCACAGGGAAAGCTCCCGCTGGACGCAGGGGTTTATACAATGAATGTCACGGGTAAAGGAAACTATACGGGTACAGTCAGTAGGAGGCTGTATGTAGCCGAAAAGCAGAGGCTGATGAAGAACGCTTCCGTGACTTATGCGAAGACGGTTAAGGCGGAAAGCGCGGAGGCGCTTTCCAAAGGGATCGGGCAGACGGACGTCAGGGTTAAGATCGGCGGGCAGGAAGTTTCTGAGGACAAATACACCATCGGCTACGGGGGTACGAACCAGGCAGTAGGCACGGCCACCATGACACTTACGGGAAAGGACGGCTATGTCGGTACGAAGAGTGTTACCTTCAAGATCACCGGCGCAGCTTTTAGCGGAAGCACGGTGGAAGTGGGCTCTTACGGCACAGACCGCCCGGATGGCTGGAAGGACTCCATGACCTATACCGGGAAGGCGCTAACCCAGAATAAGGTTATGCTGACGGCGAAGGCGACGGGGGATAACAATACGGCGCAGAAGCTTACCTACGGTGAGCATTATACCATCACCTATAAGAATAACGTGAAAAAAGGCACGGCCACCATGATTTTCACGGCAAAGCCGGAGTCGGGGTATACCGGGAGCTTTCAGAAAACCTTCAAAATTACGCCGCAGACTCTGTCGGAGGACGGGCTGATGGTGGAGACACAGGCGCAAAGTGGTGTGCCCTATTCCAAAAACGGGGCGAAGCTTCCCTTTGTAATAAAAAATGAAGCGGGGACGGTACTGCGCGAGGGCGTGGATTACACCGTGAAATATAAGAACAACAGCGCGGTGACCACAGCGCAGACACCCGGGAACAAAAGGCCGCTTATGACGGTTACGGGGAAGGGGAACTATACAGGAACAGTGGAAGTGCCCTTTGCTATTACCCCAGTATCCATCGGGACGGCAGTCGACGAAAAGACGGTATCTGTATCGTGCGTCAGGGTGCAGAAGAAAGACAGCATGAATCTCAAGGATTTCAAGCTGAAGCTCGCGGAAGGGAAGAAAGCGCTTAGCGTGGGCGAAAATAAGGACTATGTGGTTGACGGGACGAACTGTACGCCCGACATAATCAAAGCCTACGCGGAGGCAGTGGAGGGCGGAGAGGCATCACAGCAGCAGGAGCCCGCGGTGAAGGTAATAGGACGGGGCGCCTATACCGGGGAGGTGACGGTACCGCTCGGGAAATATATCTATGCGGAAAAGCTGACCGGAAAAAATACCTATGTGGTGGTGTCCGAAGCGCCGGAGCAGACCACTTACACCGGCAGACAGCTTACGCCGGAAGCGGCGGTATACTATGGGGACCAGAAGGCTGTCAGCGCGGCGAAGCAGGATAAAGTGAGGGATGAAGCGGCATTGACTGCACAGTCCGGGAAATATAAGCTTACGAAGCTGGCGGCGGGCGACTATACCTTAAGCTACGGGGCGAACACAGCGGCGGGCAATAACAAAGGCAGCGTGACGGCCAGCGGAGCCGGAAGGTATGGCGGCAGTGTGACGGTTAAGTTTGCAATCGGCAAGAAAGCCATCTACTAAAAGGCAAATAGAACAGGATAATCAGGAGCATCCTAATAACGGGAATGCTCCTGATTGCTTTCAATGATTATCTTGACTTTAACGAGTAAAAGTGTTAAAGTGTTGAATGTAGTTTTACAATTATTAGGAAACTGAAAATATAATAGCAAAGACCGTGTGTATGGGCATGCAATAGTGGAAGGGAGAACAGGAATGTCAGCTTTAGAGGAGATTCGGAATCGGTTTAAAAATGATCATTTTGCTACGGACGCGGCGGGAATTGTGATTGATTCCGCCGAGCCGGGGAAGGCGGTATGCTCCCTGACGCTGGAGGAGCGGCATATGAATGAGAACCATGTGCCTATGGGCGGCGCTGTTTTTACACTGGCAGATTTTACCTGTGCGATCGCAGCTAACGGGTATTCGGAGAAGAAGACGGTCAGCCAGCACGCATCCATCACGTTCCTGGCCCCGGCGAAGGGAAAGCGTCTGATTGCGGAGGCCGCCTCCCTGCGGGACGGACGTACCACCACGCTCTATACGGTGGATGTGCGGGACGAGCTGGGAACTTATGTGGCGCACGGGACAATAAACGGCTATGTGCTGGGATGAACGGCGGAGTTCCCGCGCGGGGCAGGATGGAAAAATAAACCGGTAAATGGAAATCTGTCAAAAGATAACGAACGTTATACAAAGGTACAGAGAAGGAGGAAGTGGAATGGTAATTACGGAGTTTTTGGAGCGTAACGCCCGGCTCTATGGCTCAGATACGGCTCTTGTGGAGCTGAACCCCTCACAGGAAAGGGACAGCGCGGTGACATGGCGGGAGGCCAGTCTGATTGAGAGCGCGGGAAACGGCGCGCCCTATCGGAGAGAATTAAGCTGGACAGATTTTGACAGGCGTGCGAACCGCTTTGCGAATCTGCTCCTTAGCCGTGGGATGGAGCGGGAGACAAAGGTGGGCATTCTGATGATGAACTGTCTGGAGTGGCTGCCCGTTTATTTTGGCATTCTGAAGGCGGGCGGTGTGGCTGTGCCTTTGAATTTCCGCTATTCTGCGGAGGAAATCAAGTATTGTCTGGAACTTGCGGATGTGGAGGTGCTAATTTTCGGGCCGGAGTTTATCGAACGTATGGACAGCATAGCGGATGATCTGCCGGGAATCGGGATGATGTTTTTCCCGGGGCCGGGCGGACCGGACTATACGGAGGACTGCCTGAAGCTGATGGGCTTCTGTTCTTCCAGCGCACCGCCGGTTGCCTTGTGCGAGGAAGACTACGCGGCGATTTATTTTTCCTCCGGCACAACAGGCTTCCCGAAAGCAATTCTGCACAATCACCGTGCGCTCCGTTCCTCCTGTGAGACTGAGCAGAACCACCACGGACAGACCAAAGAGGATGTATTCCTCTGCATTCCGCCGCTTTATCATACGGGGGCGAAAATGCACTGGTTCGGTTCCCTGCTTACGGCAGGCAAGGCGGTGCTTCTGCGCGGCGTAAAGCCAGAGTGGATTCTTCGGGCGGTGACGGAGGAGCAGTGCACCATCGTGTGGCTGCTGGTGCCCTGGGCGCAGGATCTTCTGGACGCCATTGACTCTGGGCAGGTGGATATGACGCATTATCTGCTGGAACAGTGGCGGCTGATGCATATCGGGGCGCAGCCCGTTCCGCCCAGCCTGATCCAGCGGTGGAAAAAGCATTTCCCCCATCATCAGTACGATACCAATTACGGCCTGAGCGAATCCATTGGCCCCGGCTGTGTGCATCTGGGTGTGGACAACATACATAAGGTGGGAGCCATCGGAAAACCGGGCTATCACTGGGAGGCAAAGATTGTAGGCGAGCAGGGAAAAGAGGTTTCGCAGGGCGAGGTGGGCGAACTGATTGTTCACGGACCCGGCGTTATGCTCTGTTATTACAAGAACACTGAGGCAACGGAGGAAATCCTGAAAGACGGGTGGCTGTATACGGGAGATATGGCACGTATGGATGAGGACGGATTTATCTATCTGGTGGATCGGAAGAAGGATGTCATTATTTCCGGCGGAGAAAATCTCTATCCGGTACAGATCGAGGATTTCCTGCGAAGAAACGATAAGATCAAGGATGTGGCGGTGATCGGTCTGCCTGACGCCAGACTTGGTGAGATTGCGGCGGCCATCATTGAAACCAAGGAGGGAGTAAGCTGTACGGAGGAGGAGATTGATGCATTCTGCAAGGATCTGCCCCGCTACAAACGGCCTAGAAAGGTTATTTTTGACAAGGTGCCCAGAAACCCGACAGGTAAGATCGAAAAACCCGTGCTCAGGGAGAAGTACTGCCACGGCAGTCTGGTGGAGGCGCAGATCAGAAACTAGGCGTCGGCAAAGACGGATGGATATTGGAGTATGGCGGCGGATGCGGTTTTATTTTCTGTCGAATTAACGATAAAGGAGAACACGGAGATGGATTTGTTTATTAAATTAGTTATGCTTGTTATTTTCTTTGGGGTGATGATCGGTATCGGGCTTTACTGCCGTAAGCATGCCACGGATGTGAACGGGTTTGTGCTGGGCGGAAGAAGTGTTGGCCCCTGGCTTACCGCTTTCGCCTACGGAACGAGCTATTTTTCGGCGGTGGTTTTCGTGGGATATGCGGGACAGTTTGGATGGAAGTACGGCATAGCGGCTACCTGGGCGGGGCTGGGAAACGCCTTTTTAGGGTCGTTGCTCGCGTGGGCTGTGCTGGGACGACGTACCCGTATTATGACGCAGCATTTAAACAGCGCAACCATGCCGGAATTTTTTGGACAGCGGTTTGAGAGCAGGCCCTTAAAGCTGGCGGCTTCGGCGATCATTTTTATCTTTCTGATTCCTTATACGGCCAGCCTTTATAACGGTTTAAGCCGGCTGTTCGGTATGGCCTTTGATATTGATTACAGCGTGTGCGTGGTTGTTATGGCGGTGCTCACGGGTATTTATGTCATTGCGGGCGGCTATATGGCGACGGCCATCAATGATTTTATTCAGGGTATTATTATGATTTTCGGCATTGTAGCTGTGATTCTTGCGGTGCTGAACAGTCAGGGCGGTTTCCTTGCGGCGCTTGACAAGCTGTCCGCGGTGAGCGACGAGACAGTTTCCGCCGCGCCGGGTGTATTTAATTCCTTCTTTGGGCCGGACCCGGCGGGGCTTTTAGGCGTGGTGATCCTCACCAGTCTTGGCACCTGGGGACTGCCCCAGATGGTGCAGAAGTTTTATGCCATCAAGAGTGAGAGCGCGATCAACAAGGGCATGGTGATCTCCACTGTCTTCGCGACCATTGTCTCCGGCGGCTGTTATTTCCTCGGCGGTTTTGGCCGTCTGTTCAGTGATAAGATTGACATTGCGGCGAACGGATACGATTCGGTGGTGCCCACCATGTTGAGCGGCCTCCCCACGATTCTGATTGCGGTGGTGGTGATTCTGGTGCTTTCCGCTTCCATGTCTACCCTGTCGTCCCTTGTTTTGGCATCCAGCTCTACCTTGACGTTGGACTTTATTAAAGGTAATATTATTAAAGAGATGGACGAGAAAAAACAGGTGAAATGGATGCGGGGGCTTCTGGTGGTGTTTATCGTGATTTCCGTGGTGCTTGCACTGATCCAGTACCGCTCCAACGTTACTTTTATTGCGCAGCTCATGGGTGTGAGCTGGGGCGCGCTTGCGGGAGCCTTTCTGGCGCCGTTCCTCTATGGCTTATATTGGAAACGGACGACAAAGGCAGCCTGCTGGGTGAGCTTTTTGTTTTCCACAATTGTGATGCTGGCGAATATTTTCTTTCGCCCGTCGTTCCCGGCCTATTTACAGTCCCCGATCAATGCCGGTGCATTCTGTATGCTGGCCGGACTTGTGATTGTGCCTGTGGTGAGCGTGGCGACGAAGGCGCCAGGGGAGAAAAAACTGGAGGAGGTATTCTCCTGCTACGATCAGAAAGTAACCGTCTCTGTGAAGGATTCTATCGGAGATTAGCTCGAAAAGAACTTCTAAAGACGTCCCGCCATCGGACGGGACGCCAAGAAGTTCTGTCGTTTCGAGCAGGAGAATGCAAAATGCGGCATTCTCCGCAACAGAAGAAGAAGGGTGGTTAATTTGATGAAGATGTTGATGCTTGGCAACGAGGCGGTTGCCAGAGGCCTGTATGAGGCGGGCTGCAGCTTTGTGTCCAGCTATCCGGGAACGCCCAGCACGGAGATTACCGAGTGCGTGGCGAAGTATGACGAGGTTTACGCGGAGTGGGCGCCCAATGAAAAAGTGGCTCTCGAAGCGGCGTTTGGCGCTTCCGTGCGCGGACTGCGCAGTTTTTGTGCCATGAAGCATGTGGGCTTAAACGTGGCGGCAGATCCGCTGTTTACGATTTCCTACACCGGCGTAAACGCGGGACTGATCATCGGCGTGGCCGATGACGCCGGTATGCACAGCTCCCAGAATGAGCAGGATTCCCGTCATTATGCGCGGGCGGCTAAGATTCCCATGCTGGAGCCTTCCGATTCTGCGGAGGCGCTTGCTTTTACAAAACTTGCCTATGAGCTTTCGGAGAAATTTGATACGGCGGTTCTTATGAAGATGTGTACCCGCGTCAGCCATTCCCAGAGCGTTGTGGAGACGGGGGAGCGGGCCGTGCCGGAGCAGAAGGCGTATGAGAAGAACCCCGCGAAATATATTATGATGCCGGCCAACGCGAAGAAGCGCCATCCGGCGGTGGAGGAGCGCACAAGGGAGCTGGCGGCCTGGGCGGAAAAGGCCGAAATCAACCGAATTGAGCCGGGGCAGGATAAGTCTGTGGGTATTATCACTTCGTCCACCTGTTACCAGTATGTAAAGGAGGCTTTTGCCGATACATACCCTGTTTTGAAGCTGGGCATGATCTGGCCTATGCCGGAACAGAAGATTCGTGACTTTGCCGCTTCCGTCGATAAACTGGTTGTGGTGGAGGAATTGGACAGTTTTATCGAGACCCACTGTAAAAATTTGGGCCTGACGGTGACCGGTAAGGAGCTGTTTACCGGGATTGGCGAGCTGAGCCAGAACATGGTGAAGGAGAAGCTGGGAGGAAGCGTACAGGCAGGCGCGCTGCTGGAAGAAGACATTCCGGCAAGACCGCCCGTGATGTGTGCGGGATGCCCGCACAGAAGTCTCTTTTATGTGCTTAAGAAATTAAATCTGACGGTACTTGGAGATATCGGGTGTTATACATTGGGAGCGGTGGCGCCCCTGAATGCGATTGACACCACGGTCTGTATGGGTGCGTCTGTCTCAGGGCTTCACGGTTTTGTGAAGGCGGGCGACGAGGCCTGCGCGGGAAGGACGGTGGCGGTGATCGGCGATTCCACCTTTATCCATTCCGGCGTTACGGGGCTGATTAATATTGCCTATAACGAATCCGATTCCACGGTGATTATACTGGATAATTCCATTACGGGCATGACGGGACACCAGCAGAATCCGACGACCGGCTATAACCTGAAGGGGGATCCCTGCACGAAGATTGATCTGGAGAGCCTGTGCCGCGCTGTCGGCATCAGGCGGGTGAGAGTGGTTGATCCCTATGATATGGAAACCTGTCAGACAGTTATCAAAGAAGAACTTGCGGCGAAGGAGCCGTCGGTTATCATTTCCCGCCGTCCCTGCGCCCTGCTTAAATATGTAAAGCATCCGGGGCCGATCTGCGCCGATCCCGAGAAGTGCAAGGGCTGTAAGGCGTGTATGAGCATCGGCTGTCCGGCGATCAGTATGGTGGACGGCAGAGCGGTCATCGACGAGACGCTCTGCGTGGGCTGCGGGGTCTGTGAACAGCTCTGTAAATTCGGCGCCTTGTGTGAAGGGAAATAACCGGGGAGCGGATCAGTTACAAAATGCGCATAACAATGAAGATATTTTACAAGACGCAGAGGAAACGGAGAGGTAAAATGGCCGTAACAGGATTGAGGGCACGGCAGGAATGGAGATAAGTATGGATACAAAAAATATCATGATTGTGGGAGTGGGCGGACAGGGCACGCTGCTTGCCAGTAAGCTCTTGGGCCGGCTTCTTCTGGGAAAGGGATTTGATGTAAAGGTCAGCGAGGTGCACGGTATGAGCCAGCGCGGCGGCAGCGTGGTCACTTATGTGCGCTGGGGCGACAGGGTCTGCTCGCCTATTATAGACAAAGGGCAGGCGGACTGCATCCTCTCTTTCGAGCTGCTGGAGGCTGCCCGTTATACAGAATATTTAAAGCCGGGCGGCAGGATCATCGTGAACAGCCAGCAGATCAATCCCATGCCTGTGATTGCGGGTGCGGCGGTCTATCCGGAGAAGCTGGTGGAGAAGCTGGCGTCTCTGGATGCCAGGGTGGATGCCTTTGACGCGCTTTCCCTGGCGGAGGAAGCGGGGAGCAGCAAGGCGGTAAATCTGGTGCTTATGGGCAGGCTTGCCAAACACTTTGACTTTACGGACGAGGAGTGGATGGATGCGATTGAGCACAGCGTACCGCCGAAATTTCTGGAGATGAATAAGAAGGCATTTGAATCAGGCCGCAGCGCCTGAACGTGTGGGAAGCGTGCGAAACGAATACGAATGTTTGGCACAAATTATGAAGGAGGAAGGTATGGAACGGTACTATCAGAAAGAAATCGAGACTGCGGACAGAGAGCAGATTCTCGCATGGCAGAATGAGCGCCTTGTGAAACAGGTGCGTCATGTGTGGGACAATGTGCCCTACTACCGCAAAAAGATGGAGGAGAAGGGGGTTGCGCCTGAGGATATTCAGGGCGTGGAGGACTTACATAAGCTGCCCTTCCTGACAAAGGACGATCTGCGTGAGGCTTATCCCTATGGTCTTCTGGCGAAGCCTCTTAAGGACTGTGTCCGCATCCAGTCCACATCCGGCACCACGGGCCGCAGGGTAGTGGCGTTCTACACCCAGCATGATATTGATTTGTGGGAGGACTGCTGTGCCCGCGCCATTATGGCGGCAGGCGGCACCGACGAGGACGTCTGTCATGTCAGCTATGGGTACGGTCTGTTCACAGGAGGGCCGGGACTCAACGGCGGCAGCCATAAGGTAGGATGTCTGACGCTTCCCATGTCCTCCGGGAATACGGACAGACAGTTACAGTTTATGGTGGATCTGGAGGCGACGATTCTCTGCTGTACGCCTTCCTACGCCGCATTTCTGGCGGAGAGCATCCATGAGCGGGGACTGCGGGATCAGATTAAGTTAAAGGCGGGTATCTTCGGCGCAGAGGCATGGAGTGAGGAGATGCGTCAGGATATTCAGAATAAACTGGGTATTAAGGCGTACGATATCTACGGTCTCACGGAGACAAGCGGCCCGGGCGTCAGCTTCGAGTGCAGCGAGCAGACCGGGATGCATATCAATGAAGACCATTTCATTGCCGAGATCATTGATCCGGATACGGGGGAGGTGCTCCCCGAGGGCAGCAAGGGCGAGCTGGTGTTTACGGCTATTACGAAGGAGGCGTTTCCGCTGCTCCGTTACCGCACCAGGGATATCTGTGTGCTTACAAGGAAGAAGTGTTCCTGCGGCCGCACGCATGTGAAGATGAGTAAACCTATGGGCAGAAGTGACGATATGCTGATTGTCAAGGGCGTCAACGTATTCCCGTCCCAGATCGAGACGGTGCTTCTGGAGCAGGGCTATCCTGCCAACTATCAGATTATTGTGGACCGTGTCAACAATTCCGATACGATCGAGGTCATGGTGGAGATGACGCCTGAGAACTTCTCTGATAATCTCGGTAAGATCACAGAGATGGAGAAGGGACTGGTATCGGCTCTCAAGGCGATGCTGGGCATCTATGCCAAGGTGCGTCTGGTGGCGCCAAAGTCCATCACGAGAAGCGAGGGTAAGGCCGTGCGCGTCATTGACAAGCGGAAAATTTAAGATCTGTGCCGGTGAAGGTTGAAGGGATGACTGAAGAGTAAGAGAGGAGATAAGATTGAAAATGAAAATTTTCAATCGCGAGATTTGTGTCTGCGCGTTGCTTGCCACAAACTCGTTTATGCGCAGAAAGCAGCGCAGAAATGGAGAAAACTATGACAATACCTCAGATATCTGTATTTCTGGAAAATAAAGCGGGACAGCTTGCGGATATTACAAGGATTCTCTCGGAGAACCAGGTGAATATGCGGGCGCTCAATATTGCGGAGACAGCGGATTACGGCGTTTTGCGGCTGATCGTGGATGACGCTTCAAAGGCTTCCACCATTCTTCTGGAACGCGGCTTTATCCTGACTATGACGCCGGTGGTGGGTGTGGCGGTTCCTGATACGCCCGGCGGCTTAAGCAAGGTGCTTGGCGTGATTTCCGACGCGGGAATGGACGTGGAGTACATGTACTCCGTATTCGGACAGAAGGATGGGCAGGCGTGCATGATTTTCCGTGTGTCGGATACGGACGGACTGGCGGAGGTTCTGGAAAAGGCCGGGATCGGTACGATGGGCGGGGAGGACTTAGGACTCCATTAAAAGGCGCGTCCAATGCAAAATACCTCGAAAAAAAACAGTTGACAAACAATTTCTTTTCGTTTAAATTATAAGGCAGTAAAACAGTATAACACAATAAGACAGGCGTTGAAGAGAACAAGTAGTGGTTCAGGAAACGGACAGAAAGCAGCCGGCGGATGAGAGGCGCGCGGGAACTTTACCATGAATACATCTCGGAGCTTCACGGCAGAATGGCAGTATTTGCGCTTAGTAGGCCGCGACGGAGGAATGCACGTTACAGCAGGAGAGTATCGTTAGAAAGGTAGCGGACGCTATTTTATTTCTATAGGAAATTGCGACAGCGTAAACCATTCAAGGAGAATGCGGAGCATTCTCTGAATCGAGCGCGCGGGCGCCCGATTTTTTATGATCGTACTCAGTGAGGCAGTCGGTGCGAGCCGTCTGTGAAATTAGGTGGTAACACGAGTTTAACCCTCGTCCTGATAATCGGGACGGGGGTATTTTGTGCGGACGGGAAATGCGAAGCATTTCGAGTCTGCTGATGAAGCAGAGTCAGAAGACGACAGGGACAGAAGGAAAGGAGACAATCACGATGGGAATCTACGAAGAATTACAGGCGAGAGGGCTTCTTGCGCAGCTCACAGACGCGGAGGAGATCCGCGATCTGATCAATAACGGAAAGGCGACCTTTTATATCGGGTTCGATCCCACGGCGGACAGCCTGCATGTAGGGCACTTTATGGCGTTATGTCTGATGAAGAGATTACAGGAGGCGGGCAATAAGCCTATCGCGCTGATCGGCGGCGGAACGGCCATGATCGGTGACCCTTCCGGCAGGACGGACATGCGATCCATGATGACGAAGGAAACCATTGAGCACAACTGCGAGTGTTTTAAAAAGCAGATGAGCCGTTTTATCGACTTTTCCGAGGGGAAGGCGCTGATGGTGAACAACGCGGACTGGTTGCTTGACCTGAATTATGTGGAGTTTATCAGGGAAGTGGGAGCCTGCTTCTCCGTGAACAACATGCTGCGGGCGGAGTGCTATAAGCAGCGGATGGAGAAGGGATTGAGCTTTCTCGAGTTTAATTACATGATTATGCAGAGCTACGATTTTCTGGAGCTTTACAAGAGATACGGCTGTAACATGCAGTTTGGCGGCGACGACCAGTGGAGCAACATGCTGGGCGGCACGGACCTGATCCGCAGGAAGCTTTCCAAGGATGCCTACGCCATGACCATTACCCTCCTTATGAACTCTGAAGGCAAGAAGATGGGCAAGACCCAGAAGGGCGCGGTTTGGCTTGATCCCAACAAGACAACGCCTTTTGAGTTCTACCAGTACTGGCGCAATGTGGATGACGCCGACGTACTCAAATGTCTGCGGATGCTTACCGTCCTGCCCCTTTCGCAGATCGAGGAGATGGACCGCTGGGAGGGCAGCCAGTTGAACGAGGCGAAGGAGATTCTGGCCTATGAGCTGACCAATCTGGTACACGGCGAGGAGGAGGCCGGAAAGGCGAAGGAGGCGTCAAAAGCACTTTTTGCGGGCGGCGGCAGTTCAGAGAATATGCCGACAGTAACCTTGAAAGCAGAAGATTATAAGGATGGAAAAATAGACATTCAGGGCGTTTTGGTGGCGGCCGGGCTTGCGGCATCCCGTTCCGAGGCCCGCAGGGCGGTAGAACAGGGCGGCGTGACCGTGAAAGGCGGGAAAGTGACGGATGTAAAGACCTGTTACACGAGAGAGGAAATTGCGGCTGAGGAGTTTATCGTGAAGAAGGGCAAAAAGAGCTTTAAGAAAATTCTGGCGGAGTAGGAAGCGGGAAGACTAATAGAAATAGCGGTTGTTACAAATAAGCCGTATAAGAAAAGAAAGGGTGGATGAGTGATGGAAAAGAGGGCAAAGGGCAGAACACTTATGTCTTACGCGCCGGATATTAAGGTGGTGGACTGTACGCTGCGGGACGGCGGACTGGTAAATGACTTTTATTTTACGGATGAGTTTGTCAAAGGACTGTACCGCGCGAATATCAAGGCAGGCGTGGATTACATGGAGTTTGGGTACAAGGCTTCCAAGGAGATGTTTGATGTAAATAAGTTCGGCAAATGGAAGTTCTGTGATGACAAGGATATCCGGGCCGTTGTGGGCGACAACAAGACGGATATGAAGATTGCCGTGATGGCGGATGTGGGACGGTGCGATTTCAGAAAGGATATTCTGAATAAGAAGGACAGTCCGATCGACCTGGTGCGGGTGGCAACTTATATCAATACCATACCGGCGGCCGTTGAAATGATCGAGGACTGCACGAAGAAGGGCTATGAGACTACCGTTAATATCATGGCGATCTCCAAAGGCAACGAGACGGATCTTGACGCAGCGCTTGATCTGCTTGGGCAAAGCAGCGTGGGTACGATTTATCTGGTGGACAGCTATGGCTCTCTGTACCCGGAGCAGGCAAGGCGGCTTGCAGATAAGTATCTGGAGGTGGCGGCCAAGTACGGGAAAAAGGTCGGGATTCATGCGCATAACAACCAGCAGCTTGCTTTTGCCAACACGACAGAGGTTGTCATCATGGGCGTAAGCTATCTGGATGCCACAGTGAACGGCATGGGACGGGGCTGTGGAAACTGCCCCAGTGAATTGCTTCTTGGCTTTTTAAAAAATCCGAAGTATAATGTTAATCCGATTCTTCGTTTTATTGAGAGGGAGATCAACCCGCTGAAGGAATCCGGTGTGACATGGGGATATGATGTGCCCTATCTTCTGACCGGCCTTCTGAACCAGCATCCGAAGTCTGCGATCCAGTTTATGAAGGAGAACAGAAAGGATTATTACGAATTTTATCTGGAACTTCTGGAGAGCTTTTAATTAAATAACGAATGATATGTTATTGGGTATGAGAGAAGAAACAGGGCAATTCACGAAAATATAGGAGAGGTGTGCTGTGAAATCGCATAAGGATAACGATCTGGAGTTTGTGGATCTGGACGATGAGGAATATGGTCCGCCAGAGGTGGCGGAGGATGACGATGACGAGGCGTTTGACGAGGAGCTGGATGAGAAGACGCGCTGGTTTGTACACAGAGTGCTGTTTCCTTCTGTGATAGCAATTGTTGCTGTGATTGTTGTGGTGGCTGCCGTTTTTCTGTTCCGGGGAAGAGAGAAAACGGAAGAAACGGTCCCGGCAGCCGTGAAGCTTACAGAGCCGCAGGAGGAAACGGAGGCAGACGACGGGCCGGAAGAGGAGCAGGGGACGCAGGCGGGATCTGCACAGACGGAAGAAGCTGAGGACTTTTCGGATGGAGGAGACGCAGCGGACGGGGACAACGGGAAACCGGCGCAGGAAGAACAGGACCTGGAGACGGAGACGATGAGTACCGAGCAGGGCACGGAGGTGGATGTGAGCGAGCTTCTTTCCTCCGAAGCGGCGGCGGAGACGGATGAGATCACTTTCGGAATCGACGTGGCCAGATATCAGGGAACGATTGACTGGGCACAGGTGGCAGCCTCCGGCGTTGACTTCGCCATGGTGCGGGTGGGATACCGCATGAACGAAAGCCGGGAGATCATTGCCGACAGCAATGCCCGGTACAATATGCAGGAAGCGCAGAAAAACGGCATTAAGCTCGGCGCGTATTTCTTTTCGACCGCTGTCAGTGAGGAGGAAGCGAGGGCGGAGGCTGACTGGACGGCCGATTATATTTCACAGTATCAGATTACTTATCCCGTGGCTTTTGACTGCGAAGGGTTTGAGCGGGCGGACAGCGCGCAGTACGGTCTGTCTGCCGCGCAGAGAACAGACATAGCCATTGCCTTTCTGAATAGAATTTATGAGAGAGGTTATACGCCCATGTTCTATTCCTCCATGCATGAGCTGACAGGCGATGCGAAGTGGGAGACTTCCCGGATTGAGAAAAGCTATCGGATCTGGGTGTCCCAGTATCCCGCGGCACCCTATCCCCAGACAGAAAAGTCTTCCTACGGCGGCGTACATGCCATGTGGCAGTACACCAACCGGGGAACCGTCGCCGGCATCAGCCAGCCGGTGGACGTGAATATTGCTTATTTTGGCTATGAAGGAACAGCCGGTGCGCAGAATGAGGAAACGCCGGAGGAGGCCAGCGCGGATGTGGAGGCGCTGATGCCGTTTACCGCGGTAGATGAGGAGGTGACAGCCAAGGATTCTACCAATCTGCGCAATATTCCCAGTCAGGGGGAAGACAGTACGGTGGTGTATACCCTGAAAAACGGAGAGACGGTTAAGAGAACGGGCGTGAGCGACAGCGGCTGGTCAAGACTTTCCTATAACGGGCAGACAGTCTACGCGGTGAGCAGCTATCTGACCACGGATCTTGCCTATCAGGCGCCGAAGACAGGGATGCAGGAGGGCGCGGGCAGTGGTGATGGGTTAAAGACAAAATTTGCGGAGCGCAATGAGCAGGTGACAGCGAAGATCGAAGTGAATTTGCGGGCGCTTCCCAGCGTGACCAATCCGGATGCCGTAGTCGTTGCGGTTCTGCACAGTGGAGAGTACGCCACAAGGACAGGAATTAATGAAGATTACGGCTGGTCGAGGCTTTCATACAACGGACAGACAGTCTATGCCATAACCAGCTATCTTCGCGAAGGCAATGAGTAGCGCGCATCCAGCCGGATAAGCGGAGCGGGAAGCCTGCTCACCGCGACAATTGCACTACGATAATCATAACAGATAGGAGGAACCACATGAGAACAACGGTTGCTGACAGCCAGTTCGATGAAGAACGGGCGTTATATCATTTACAGGAAGCGGATGTAAAGAATTGTGTGTTTGCAGGTCCGGCGGATGGAGAGTCGGTACTGAAGGAATCCAGGGATGTAAATCTGGCAGACTGTACCTTTTCTTTGCGATATCCCCTGTGGCATGTGAAAAAGTTTACCATGGAGCATTCGACCATGGATGAGCTGACGAGGGCGGCGATCTGGTATGCGTCGGACGGCGTGATACGAAATTCCACGCTGGGCGGTATCAAGGCGGTCAGGGAGTGTGAACGGATTCGGCTGGAGGACTGCCATATCGTATCGCAGGAGTTTGGCTGGAAATCAGCAGAGGTTACACTGACAGATTCGGAGATTGAGTCGGAGTATCTGTTTTTTGACAGCAGGGACGTAAAGCTGGATCGTGTGAAAATGAAAGGGAAATATTCCTTTCAGTATATGAAAAATCTGGAAATTACGGATTGTGTGCTGGATACCAAAGATGCTTTCTGGCACAGTGAGAATGTGACGGTCAGAAATTCTGTGGTAAAAGGGGAATATCTTGCATGGTTTTCCGACGGACTGACCCTGATCGACTGTAAGATTATCGGAACCCAGCCGCTGTGTTACTGTAAAAATTTGAAGCTTGTCAACTGTACCATGGAGGATACGGATCTGTCCTTTGAGTATTCGGATGTGGTGGCGGATGTGAAGGGACATGTGATTTCTATCAAAAATCCGAGATCGGGGATCATCACGGTGGACAGCGTGGGGGAAATTATAAGAGAAACTCCCGTTATGGAATGCTCGGGTGAGATTGTGATACGGGAAAATAACGGATGATATAACGAAAATAGCAAATGTTACCATGTGATATTGCGGCAGAGAAGACGGAAACGAAGTGGTTAACTTAAGTTGGGACACTTTATCTGCGGCAGAAGAGAAAAAAACAAAAACGGCGCATATATTAAATTTTATTTTAATATATACGCCGTTTTTCTTGTTGATTTAATTTTTGTAGATGGCTTTCAGATGATCCATTCTGGCACCGGCATTCACCAGAAGCGCATCTAAAAGAGTGATGGCGGCCATGGATTCCACCACAACGACGGCCCGTGGAACGATCACCGGGTCGTGCCGCCCTTTGATGGAAATACACACCTCCTCATTCTGCCTGTTTACGGTATCCTGTGGGGAGAAGATAGAGGGGGTAGGCTTTATATGGGCGCGCAGCACGATCTGAGAACCGTCGCTGATGCCGCCGAGAATGCCGCCGGCATGGTTGGAGGTTTTCACGATCCGGCCGTCCTTTATGCGGAAGGGATCGTTGTTGGAAGAGCCGTTGCGGGTGGAAACCTCGATGCCGTCGCCGATTTCCACGGCCTTGACTGCGCCTATGGACATGACAGCCTTTGCCAGATTGGCGTCCAGCTTCTCAAAAACGGGATCTCCCAGCCCTGCCGGTACGCCGTCTATCACGCACTCGATGACCCCGCCGGCAGAATCATAATGACTCATGCAGTCCAACAGATATTTTTCGGCGCGGGCAGAAGCGTTCCGGTCCGGCATGGAAGTAGGAGTTTCCCTGATAGCGGCCGGATCAAAGGCGGACGGGTCAATGCTTATGGGGCCGATGGATTTCGTGTAGGCCGTAAGACGGATTCCGAACTCGGAGAGAGCCTTTGCGGCAATAGCCCCGGCGGCAACACGGCCGATGGTCTCCCGCCCGGAGGATCGGCCGCCGCCCCGGTAGTCGCGGAAGCCGTATTTCTGATCAAACGTATAGTCGGCGTGGCCGGGACGGTAGCACGCGGCAATATCCGTATAGTCCCCGGAACGCTGTGAAGTGTTTCGTATCAGCAGGGAAATAGGGGTTCCCGTTGTTTTTCCCTCAAAAATGCCGGAGAGGATTTCCACGGCATCCGCTTCCCTGCGGGAGGTGGTAATCCTGCTCTGTCCGGGTTTTCGTCTGTCCAGATGTGATTGGATATCGTTTACAGTTAGTGGTAATCCGGCGGGGCATCCATCTACGACAACGCCGAGTCCGGCGCCGTGGGATTCGCCCCAGGTAGTGATTTGATAGATAATTCCCAGTGTTGAACCTGCCATTGTCTGATCCTTTCTTGAGTGATTTGAAGTTTTCTGAAAACAGCATGCAGGATATCCTGCATAATTAAATTGCACATGAAATATAAAATGTACAATGAAATACGATCGGAGCAGCAGCCGTGCCGCCAATATGTGCGGAAAAACGAATAGCACATAATATGTATGGAGAAAAACACGTTTTTGCCCGTATTCAGCATATCATATTCTGTTTAAAAAGCAAGAGCCGGGTTACGGGAAAGAAGGAAGAAAAAAAACGGTGTGCGGGATACGGTATGGGAGAGATGTCAGGAAAAATCAAATCGAAGGGGAAAGAGATAAAAAAAAGAGAGAAATTTGACAGATTTACATAAAAAAGGGGTGTACAAATAAATTTTATGTGTTATGATATATGACAGAATTGAAGGCGACAGGATTTGAGGACGGAATGGAAAATACTTTTCGACAAAAAACAATAACATACTTTACCGATACGGCAAAAAAAAGCAGACTGCTGAAATACCCCTGTCTGGCAGGTATATCTGTGGCACTTGCTTTCTATTATATGGGTATGCATTTTCAGACCAATGGAAAGCGTTACGCCAGCATGGTTTTTGTGGCTGTCTTTTTCATGAGCAGCTGCAGCTTTTCTTTTGCTGTGTTTGCGGAGCGCACAGGGTTTACCGGTGCGCAGGAAACTTACAGCGCGATTGTGGAGACCTCGGGTGTGTCGCTGGCGGTGGTGGAGCCAGTGAATCCGATGGTGAAGGAGATTCTGGAAGAGGAAAACGTTTTTTTTTTTTATGATTAGGGGTGATCCGAGATCGACACGCGGGATGAGCGGCTGGAGCAGCAGGAGCAGGACGGACATCCTGTGC